>JAIOAX010000029.1 GCA_019873645.1 Chloroflexota bacterium
CGTTGGCACTGGCGTCATCAACGGGCGGATACTTTGCAGCACCTGGAAGACTCGTGGGCTGCCGAAAATACCTCACCACTTGTTAATGTGCCAATTTTACTATAATGCGTTTTCTGGTTCTTACGCTTCATACTATTATAGTACCATATAATGGCACTACGTCAATGGAGATCTGCCGCGAGGGTGCATTTCAGGACGAGGGCAGGTTTTTTTGAGTTTTCCCCTCTCACCCCCTGCCCCCGCTTTCCCCGCACGCAGGAAGAGCGGGGGGATTTCTCAAAGGGGGATTTGGGGCGGCGAAGCCGCCCCAAATCCCCCTTATTTACCTCCCCGCCCCCCTTTGGGGCGGGGCCAGAGGTGGGGGCGCAAAAGTGCAATGTTAGCCCTCATCCGCTCAGATCAGATAGGGGCTCATCTTTCATTGCTACCCGATACACCTCGCGCAGCGGAACGCCATAGGCTTCTGCCAGACGGCGGCAGTCTTCGTATTCCGGTGCGCGCTTGGTGGTGCCATCGGGCAGCTCGGCGATTTTGACATGCACCGGTCCGTAAGGCGTGTCTACGTGTTCAATGAAGCGCGGCAGGGTATGGCGGGCCACGGTTTGCTCGCGGACACCGAGGGTCGTGGTTTCGGTGAACAGAATGGCCGTCATCGCCGGAACATCGTCCGGGCGACACAGCACACGCAATAGCACACCGGGACGGTTCTTTTTCATCTGAATGGGCGAAAAGTAGACATCCAGGGCGCCCGCCGCAAACAGTTTGCCCATCACATACTCGTAAATCTCCGGGTTGAGGTCGTCAATGTTGGTTTCGAGGACGGAGAGGGCAACGGTAGACGGTAGACGGTAGACGGTAGACGGGGATTGGGGATTGGGAAATTGCTCATGGTCTTGAGCGTGGGTGTGCAGATGATCAGGCCCTTGGCCGTGTTCGTGAGCGTGGGTGTGCAGATGATCAGGCCCTTGGCCGTGTTCGTGAGCGTGGGTGTGCAGATGATCAGGCCCTTGGCCGTGTTCGTGTGGATGCGGATGATGATGCGGCGTTTGGGGTTGGGAAGCCGACGAGGACTCGCCGATGAACAGGCGGATGACATTGGGGATCGGCAGGTCGCGCGAACCGGCGCCGTAACCGATGGCCTGCAACGTCATCGGGGGAATGGGGCCGAAGGAGGTCGCCAGCGACGTGAGCAGCGCGGCGCCGGTCGGGGTAACGGTTTCCATTTCCAGCGGCACGCCGACAACCGGCGCGCCTTTGAGTAGCGCCACCGTCGCGGGCGCGGGTAGGGGAATCTGCCCATGCGCTCCACGGATGAAGCCGCGTCCCAACGGCAGCGGTGATACCACCACCGGCTCAATGCCCAAAGCGTCCAATCCCACCAGCGCACCGACGACATCCACAATAGTATCCACGCCGCCCAACTCGTGCAGGTGCACATCGGCCAGCGTCGTCCCGTGAATCTGCGCTTCAACTTCACCCAGCCTGCGGAAGATGGCAACGGCACGCTCCTTAATCTCAGGCGCGAGGTCGCTGTCCATCACGATGGCTTCGATGTCCGCCAGATGACGCTCCGGCGCAGTATCGGCGACGGCTACATCCACCTTCGTCGCCGTAAAAGCGTTCTTGGTGACGCGCCGCGCATGCAGCTCAAAGTCATTCAGATGCAGCGCCCCCAGGCGTTCGCGCAACGTCTCCAACGGCAGTCCGGCGTCAACCAACGCGCCCAAAATCATATCGCCGCTTGCACCGGCGATGCAGTCAAAATAGGCGATTTTCATACTCTCTTCTCCTCGAATTTGACAGGATTTTCAGGATTAAAAATCAGAATCCGTTAAAATCCGTTCAATCCGCTGACATTTCACCTGCGCCGTAAGACGAAGTGGGCGAAGACCGCTGCGCCATAGCCGTTGTCAATGTTGACGACGGCGACGCCTGACGCGCACGAGTTGAGCATGGTCAACAGCGGCGCCAGGCCGTGGAAATTGGCGCCGTACCCAACGCTGGTCGGCACGGCGATGACGGGAACAGCGACCAGCCCGGCCACAACGCTTGCCAGCGCGCCCTCCATCCCGGCGACGGCGATGACGACATCCGCGGCTTGCAGGCGTCCCAATTCGCCGAGCAGACGATGCAATCCGGCAACGCCCACATCATAAGCGCGCTCCACTCGCTGACCGAGGAATTCCAACGTCTGTGCGGCCTCCTCGGCTACCGGTAAGTCCGAGGTTCCGCCGCAGACCACCATCGCATAGGGGGCATGGTCGGGCAAGGGGGGGCGGGGCGCACGCTCCAACTTGAGAAGCCGCGAGGTAGGGTCATAGCGCGCTTCTGGCAAACGGGCTTGAATGAAGGTTGCCATCTCCGGTGGCACGCGCGTCCCCAAGACCCGGTCATGGTGCTGCCACAGCCGCGCCAGGATCGCCGTCGCTTGTTCCGGTGTTTTGCTCTCGCAGAAAACGGTCTCCGGCAGGCCCTGACGCAATGCCCGGTGCACATCTAAGCGTGCGAAGTCGCCCAGGTCATCATAGGGCAAAGCGCGCAGGCGTTGCAGCGCCCCATCCACATCCATGTTCCCGGCCTGCACCTCGGCCAGCAGTTCACGTATTTTGTGTTCATCCATGTTTGCCAATCACCTCATTCAGACTTCCAGAGCGGAATCCCGCCAGATCCAACGCCACATAGGTATAGCCAAGTCCCTTGAGTGTTCCAACGATGGACTCCCGATGGGCCAGAATCACATCAAAATCGGCCGGCGCTACTTCGAGGCGCGCTACGTCGCCGTGGTGCCGCACCCGATACTGCCGCAATCCCAGGTCACGCAACACGCTTTCGGCGCGGCCGATGCGGATCAACTTGTCCGCCGTGATAGGGTCACCGTAGGGAATACGCGACGCCAGACAGGCTGAAGCGGGTTTGTCCCAATTGGGCAGCCCCAATTCGCGGGCCAGCGTGCGAATCGCGGCTTTGGTCAGGCCGGCCTCTTGCAGGGGACTGCGCATGCCGTACTCACGGGCGGCGCGCGCCCCCGGACGATAGTCGCCGACATCATCGGCGTTTGAACCATCTACCACATAGCGATAGCCGTGGTGTTGGGCATACTCGATCAGTTGCCGACAAACCGAAGCTTTGCAGAAGTAACAACGGTCAGGTGTATTGTCCAGAAAACGGGGATCTTCCATCTCGTGCTTTTCCAGGATGACATACGGCGCGCCGATCTGCCGGGCAATGGCTTCCGCTTCGGCCAATTCGTAGTCAGGCAAGGTCGGTGAGACGGCCGTCACTCCCAGGGCGCGTTCGCCGAGCACGTCGTGGGCAATTTTGAGCAACAGGGTGCTATCCACGCCACCGGAGTAGGCCACGAGCACGCTGCCCATCTCCAACAAAATCTGTTTTAGCCGTTCGACTTTATCATGCATTCTTATCCTCCTAAAGCAATCAAAAAGGGCAACCGGCAGGGGTAGCCCTTTCAACAACGCTATGGGAAATGATTATCATAGAAACGTCATAATACGCAAACCCGACGCGCGGCAGCGGTCTGTTGCAAAGCCTTGTCTTGGTGGTAGAATAATACGACGTGTAAGTCGGAGCGAGAAGTCATTGTGATTGATAAAACCGGAGAGTTCGCCGGTGAGTCCCAAAAAGTTGCGCGTGCGGCAGCGTTAATTTCGGTGGGAAATATTGTCAGCCGCGCGCTGGGACTGGCCCGGGATATGGCGAAATCGTACTTCTTCGGCGCTGGCGGGGCCGTCAGCGCCTTTGACGTTGCCGCCCTAGTCCCGACGATGTTCTACGATCAGTTTGTGGGTGGGCTGCTCAATTCGGCGCTGGTGCCGGTCTTTTCGGATTATGCCCGCGATGAGAGCCATGCCGAACTCTGGCGCGTGCTGAGCTTTGTCCTCTCGTTTCTCACTTTGATCCTCGGAGCGCTGGTGGTGTTTGTAGAAGTCGCCGCGCCGTGGATCGCCCAAATCCTGGGCAAGGGCCTCGAACCACCATACGCAGATCTCGCTACAGCTATGATTCGCATCACCGCGCCGGCGGTTTTCTTCCTCAACATTGCCGGTTTGGTTTCCGGGGTGCTGTACGCGCTACAACGTTTCACACTGCCGGCGTTCACGGCAGCGGTTTTCAATGCGACAGTCGTGCTGGTGATTCTCGTGGGTCACAAGACACTCGATGCCCACGCGCTGGCGGTGGGTTGGCTCTGCGCCAGCGTGGTGCAGGTGCTCTTTCAGTGGCCTGGTTTGCGGGGGGCGCGCGTGCGCCTCAAGTCGCCCTTCCCCTTGCATCCGGCATTGATTAAGATCGGACAGCTTTATTTGCCCATCGGCCTGGGGTTGCTGGTAGATCAGGCCGCCGTAGCGTTGAGCTTCAACATCGCCTCGCGGACCGGGCCAAGCGGGATCGCGTGGATGAAGTATGCGGCCACGCTAATCCAGTTTCCACTGGGGTTGACCGTCACGGCAATTTCCATCGCCATCCTGCCCACCCTATCGCGCTATGCCGCCGACGCCAACGAGGAAGCCTTTCGCGCCGCCCTCGCGCAAGGGCTGCGCCTGGTGCTGATCCTCGTCATTCCGGCGGCCATGGCACTGCTGGTTATGGGAGAGCCGGTCGTCGCGCTTATCTATCAACGCGGTGAATTTTTGCCTGCCGATACGGCCGCGACAACCGAAGCCTTGCGTTTTTCCATCCTGGGATTGATTTTCGCGGCGCTCGATCAACCGCTGGTCTACGCCTTCTACGCGCGCAAAGACACGTGGACGCCGGCGCTGGTCGGCATGGGAACAAACCTGCTCTATGTGGTGCTGGCCGTCGTCCCGACACTGTTTGGCCCGCCACAACTGTGGGCACTCATCCTGGCAAACTCGTTTAAGCTCGCCGTCCATGCCCTATGGATGCTCCACCTGTTTACCCGCAAAGTAGGCAGTCTGCGCCCGCACCGCATCGAACGGGATGCAGCGGCGGCGTTCGGCGCCTCACTCATGATGGCAATACCGATGGTCATCGCCTTGCTTGGGCTTGAGCAACATGTGCCTGCCGGAGCGCTGGGTTATCTGATCCGCATCTGTGCCGCAGGTACGGCAGGTCTGGGGAGCTATTTTTTCCTGCTATGGTTGATGGACACGGAAAAACTGTCCTTGCTGCGACAGGCACTCCGTCGTCCGTCGAACGGTGATCAATGAGCCAAGTGTTAAACCGCCATATTATCCTACGTCTCATTTTTAGTGGGTTGCTCGTGTTATTGACCGGGTGTACCGTAGACACCGCAGAGCCAGCCCTGCCACCCGACAAACACATCGTCATTCTGTGGCACAGCTTCAGCGGCGCGGAGTCCAGGGCCTTGCAGATGTTGACCGATCAGTTCAACGCGGACAATACCCAGAACATCATTTTAATCACCGAATATCAACAGGACATCCTCACCAAAATCGAGGCTACCGCCGCTGAACATCGCCCCGATCTGGTAGTGCTTTGGCCTAAAGACTTGCAGGCGTATCTGGACGCCGGCTTGCTCGGCGCAACGCCGGCTCTGGCGCCGACCATTCGTCGGGAACGCGCCGATCTGCTACCGATGGCCGCGGCGCTCTACACGGTCAACGGTACCATGCAGGCGTTGCCGTTGGGACTGCTTACCTACTTGATGTATTACAACGTGGATTGGATTGCCGACCTGGACTACACCCCCGCCACGGCGACGTGGGATGACTGGCAGCGGACGGCGTGCGCGGCGACCAATCCTCTCGGTGGACAGACAGGCATAGGGCTACCGGCACAGGCCAGCAGCTTGTTGGTACTGCTGACCTCTGGGAAAGCCGAAATCGTCAGGGCGGATGGGTACTACAATTTTTCGGACAGCGCCGGACAGAAAGCCGCCAACGTGCTCAACACAGTGCTCGGCAATGCCTGTGGCCTTGTCTACAGCGACAGAGACGTGGGCGTAACGCGGCTCGGTCACAGTTCGCTGGCGATGTTGATCGAATCGAGCATGCGCCTTAAAGAAATCGAGCAGGCCGTCATCAACGGACGTAACTTCAAACTGGGGCTAACCACGTTGCCGGGGCCGGATGGGCCTGGGCCAACCTTATGGCATGGGCCAGGTCTGGCAATTGTTGCGCCGGAGGGCGCGCGCCGCGATGCCGCGTTAAGTGTCGTCGAATGGTTTTTCTCAACGGAAGCGCAGTCTACCTGGAGCACGGCAACCCGTTATTTGCCGGTGCGCCGCTCGCTCATTGAAACACGTCTCAACAGCGAGAATCTGCCTGAAGTCGAGGCCGCGTTGCTACACATCACCCTCGCAGCGGTGGACAGTGGAGCCTGGGTGGCCTGGCCCCGTTATACTGATAGTATGGCGTGTCGCGCAGCACTTCTGCGAGGTCTGCTCGCCCTCAAAGAGAGCACGACCACACCGGGCGCATACATTGATATTGCCGTCACCGCATGTAACACGGCGGTCAAGCCGTAAACAGACGCTCCGATGATTTCCAGAGGGCCATGAAAATCACACGCTATCTGCGCAAGGAAATACGCTGCCTGCTGGCGGCACTGCTGCTGTTGTTGCCGCTGAGCAGGTTATCTCAGCCGGCAATGGCGCAAGACAGTCCGGCGGTCGAATTCTCCCAACTGGTCAACCGCGCCCGGCTGAGTCTCGGCCTGGCGCCCTTTGGTTCCTCAACCCTGTTGACCCAGGCGGCGCAGCGCCATGCGGATGACATTGCCCAACGCGGCGTCGCCACCCATCAGGGTGCGGATGGTTCCGATTATCGGCGGCGCATCCGTGAGGCGGGGTACCGTGCCTGGAACGACGGCCTGCTGGTAGACGAAGCCGTGTGGTTGGGGTTGGGGCAGCCTGCCGACGCTCTGTCATGGTTCTATGGGCAACCGGAGGAATGGGCGCGCTTCACCGATCCCCGTTACCGCGAAATCGGTGTGGGCTATGCCGAAGACGGTCAAGGCGTGCATTACCTTGTCGTGACATTCGGGGCGCGTCCCGGCGTATTGCCCATCTTCATCAACGATGGCGCCGGTGTGACCGACTCGCCGGTCGTCGCCGTGCGCCTGACTAACGAGGAGGCCGTGCCGCTCGGTGAAGGTTCCTGGATCGGCAAGGCGATTGAGGTGCAGTTAAGTCACACGCCCGATTTCACCGATGTTCCCTGGCAGCCCTGGGAGCCGCTGTTGCCCTGGGCTTTATCGGGCACAGAGCCCGGCGATTATGCGGTCTATGTGCAATTTCGGGACGGCGCCAACCGCACTGCCGTCGCCGAAGCCACCATCCGCCTCGTGGCGCCCGGCGAAGTTCCCCCTACCGCTACTCCCTGGCCGGGGTTGATCTTACCGCCCATCACGCCTTCGGCCGCTGTCCCGGAGACCCCAATGGCGACACCGTCGGCGACAGAATCCGGCGCGTCGTTTGCGCCGACGCCTACACCGGCGCCCGCCACACCGGAGCCTTTTCCCACCTGGACCCCGCTTGCAGAACTGGAAACGCAGGACACGGCGGCCAAACCATCCAACTGGCCGATCATCGCCGGATTGCTCCTCCAGGGAGGCGCGCTTCTTCTGGGTGCTGCTGCTTTTCTCCGGCGGCGGTGAAGTTATCGTTAGAGGAGAAATTATGGATCCCATCGCTATCATCGCTACTGTTGCCGCCGACCTGGCGCTCGAATTGCCGCGCGTCGAAGCTGCCGTCCGCCTGCTGGACGACGGCAACACGATCCCCTTTATTGCCCGTTACCGCAAAGAGATGACCGGCTCACTCGATGAAGAGCAATTGCGCCAGATTGCCGAGCGGCTGAGTTATCGCCGCACGCTGGAGGCGCGCCGCGAGACAGTCCTGCGGAGCCTGGAAGAACAAGGCGTGCTCACGCCGGAACTCCAGGCGGACGTGGAAGCCGCCGACACTCTGCAACGCCTGGAAGACCTCTACCGCCCGTACAAACCCAAGCGCCGCACGCGCGCAACGGTGGCCCGCGAGAAGGGTCTGCAACCCCTCGCCGACCTCATCCTGGCGCAAACGCCGGAGGGCGACCGCGAGGCCCTGGCGCAACCTTTCCTTACGGATGATGTTCCCACGGTGGAGGAGGCCTACGCCGGCGCCCGGGACATCGTCGCCGAAGTCATCGCCGACGCGCCGGAAGTGCGCGCCGAGATGCGCCAATTGGTGCAGCGTCACGGTATGCTGAACGTCGCCGTCGCCGATGCCGGCAAGGATCCCCAGGGTGTCTACCAGATGTACTACAACTTCTGCGTGGAATATCGCGCCCTGCGTCCGCACCAGACTTTGGCGATCAACCGCGGCGAGCGCGAAGAAGTGCTCAAGGTCACGCTGGAAGTCCCCGAAGCCGAAGCGTTGGGGATTCTCGCCCAACGCTACCCCGCCGATGCCGCCAGCCCGCTGCTGGACGACCTCATCGAGGCGCGTAAGGATAGCTACAGCCGTCTCCTCTTCCCCGCCGTCGAGCGCGAGATGCGCCGCGAACTCAGCAACATGGCCGACCGGCATGCCATCGGCGTCTTTGCCGCTAACCTCAAATCCTTGTTGTTGCAACCGCCGCTGCGCGGGCAGACCGTCCTGGGGATTGACCCCGGCTACCGCACCGGCTGCAAAGTGGCCGTCGTAGACCCCACCGGCAAGGTATTGGACACCGCCACGATCTATCCCGACCGGGATAAAGCCCAGGCCAAAGCGACACTGTTGCGCCTGGTGCAACAGCATGGCGTCACCGTTATTGACATCGGTAACGGCACCGCCAGCCGCGAGACGGAAGCGTTGGTGGCGGAACTGCTCAATGAGGCCAAACTGAAGGTGCAGTATACCATCGTCAACGAAGCCGGGGCGTCGGTCTACTCGGCGTCGAAACTGGCGCGCCAGGAACTGCCCGATCTGGACGTATCGCTGCGCGGCGCGGTCTCCATCGCCCGACGGCTTCAGGATCCGCTGGCCGAATTGGTGAAGATTGACCCCAAGGCCATCGGCGTGGGGTTGTATCAGCATGACGTTGACCAGAAGGCGCTCGCCGCGGCGCTGGATACGGTCGTTGAATCGGTGGTCAACACGGTAGGCGCGGACCTGAACACGGCGTCGCCGGCGCTGTTGCGTTACATCTCCGGCATCGGCCCCAAGCTGGCCGAGACGATTGTGGCCTACCGCGATGCCCATGGCGCTTTCCCCACCCGCGAGGCGTTGCGTGAGGTTCCCGGCGTCGGGCCGAAGACGTTTGAGCAGGCCGCCGGTTTCCTGCGCGTCCCCGATAGTACCGAGCCGCTGGACAACACTCCCATCCACCCGGAAAGCTACCCCGTAGCCCGTAAGGTGCTGGAACTGCTGGATTGTCCGCTCGGCGATCTGCGGCTGGCAGGCGAAATCGCCAATCTGCGCCGGCAGGTGAATCTCGATGAACTGGCCGCCGACCTGGAGACGGGCCGTCCCACTCTGGAAGACATCCTTGGGGCGTTGGCCCGTCCCGGGCGCGACCCCCGCGATGACCTGGAAGGTCCCATCCTGCGCAGTGACGTGCTCAGCATCGAAGATTTGCGCGAGGGCATGCAGCTCAAAGGCACGGTGCGCAACGTCGTGGACTTTGGCGCGTTCGTGGACATCGGCGTCAAACGTGATGGACTGGTGCACATCAGCCGCATGGGAACGGGGTACGTCCGCAACCCGCACGACAAAGTTTCCGTGGGGGATGTAATTGATGTGCAAGTTGTGGAAGTGGATGTCCAGCGCGGGCGCATCAGCCTGGCGTTGGTGGAGTGATGAGGGATTGGGTAGTGGGGATTAGGGATTGGGTAGCCTGACAATTCCTAATTCCTAATCCCCAATCCCTGGTCCCTAACCCCTGGAAACAAGGAGTACTTATGCCTATCGGAAGTCTCGTTAACGCACTGACGGTCATTGCAGGCAGCACGGTCGGCCTGTTGCTGCGGAAAAAGTTCCCGGAGAACATCAAGGGCATCATCTTTGAGGGGGTGGGCCTGGGGACGCTGGTGTTGGGGATGAAGATGGCGTTTGAGGTGCAAAACTTCCTCATCTTCATCTTCAGCTTGATTTTTGGGGGCATTATCGGCGAATTGGTCCACCTGGAAGCCTGGATGGAAGGGATGGGCGAGCGGCTCAAGGCGCGGCTGAAGAGCCAGGATGGACGCTTCACCGAAGGGTTGATCACGGCGTTCCTCATCTTCTGCGTCGGCTCGATGACGTTTGTGGGTGCGATCAACGAGGGGCTTAGCGGCGACCGCACGCTGATCCTCACCAAAGCGATTTTGGACGGCTTCACCTCGATTGCGCTGGCGTCGGTCTACGGGCTGGGGGTGCTGATCTCGGCGCTGCCGCTGTTCATCATCCAGGCGGGCATCACCTTGCTGGCGGCGCAATTCCAGAGCTTTTTCTCCGACCTCATGATCGCTCAGATGACCGCTGTGGGCGGTGCGCTCATCCTGGGGATCGGGCTAAACTTGCTCGGCATCAAGCGGGTCAAGACGAGCAATTTGCTGCCGGGGCTGGTGGTGGTGATCGTGCTGACGTTAATTTTTGGATGAAGGATTTTGTTGACACAGGCATAAGTGGATGGTTTTGGCGGCTCTGGGCGATGACCGTTCTGAGGCGCAATTGGCCGCCACAATGGGCAGCTATGAGTTCGGCACGCCGGCCAGTTGGGTCAAAGTGAAATGATGCTTTATGGTATAATGACTACGGCGCAGGAGCTCTAAAAATGGGATTCATCTTTGAATGGGATGAGCGTAAAGCCCAGGAGAACTTCAGAAAACATCGAGTCAGCTTTGATGAAGCTAAGACTGTTTTTCTGGATCCGTTCTCAATAACGATACCCGATCCAAATCACTCGATTGATGAAGAACGATTTATTGATATTGGAACCTCTATTGGTGGGAGGGTCCTTGTTGTCGTGTATACCGAACGAGGGGATAATATTCGCCTCATAAGTAGCCGTAAGGCCACTTTAGCAGAGCGGAGGAAGTATGAAGAAAGAGATTACTGAACCGGGCCTCATAGAAGATGATGATATGTGCCCTGAATACGATTTCACGGGTGGCGTTCGGGGCAAACACTATAAAGAGCTGCGTGAGGGTTACTCCATCAAAATACATCAGGCCGATGGAACAACGTTGATACAAAACTTTAGACTCGAGGAAGGTACAGTGGTCCTGGCGCCAGATGTGCGAAAGTATTTCCCCGATTCTGAAGCTGTGAATATGGCATTGCGTTGTTTGATCCCTCTGGTGGCACCTAAGCACGGCGCCAAAGCGACTTCGTAGGGTTAAAAAGTGCAGTGCTCCTCATTTTGAGGCGCGCTACAGCACAGAGGACGCTGAGATTTTTCTGATATTTTCCTTTGCGCGCTCGGCGTCTCCGCGGTGCAAAACTCAATCCAACATTGTCAAGCTACATAGGAGACCAATCATCATGCACTTAGGCGATATTTTAAATGCCATCACTGAATGGGCGCTCGGCATCATCCGCACGTTGGGCTATCCGGGGCTGGGACTGGTGATGTTCCTGGAAAATGTGTTTCCGCCCATTCCCTCAGAAGCAGTTCTGCCGCTGGCCGGCTGGCTCACCGTCGGCGCCAATGCGAAATTCAGCCTGCTGGGCGTGACGCTGGTGGGTGCAATCGGCTCGGTCGCGGGCGCGTTCTTCTTTTACGGCCTGGGGCGCTGGTTCGACGAGCGCCGCGTGCGCTACCTCTTGCAGCGGTTCGGCAAGTGGTTTATGCTTTCCGAGAGCGACCTGGATGTGGCGCTGGACTGGTTCGCGCGCTTTGGCGAATACGTCATCTTCTTCGGGCGTATGGTGCCGATTGTGCGCAGCTTGATCTCTGTGCCCGCGGGCCTGGCGAAGATGAACATCCCGCGCTTTGCGTTCTACACCGCGCTCGGCACCGCGTTGTGGAGTTTCCTGCTGGCGCTGGCCGGGCGTCTGCTTGGCGAAAGCTGGCCGATTGTCACAGACATCATTAACCAGTACGAACATGCCGTGTATGTCGTCGTCATCGTCGCGGTTGTCGGATTCTTTGGCTATCGGCTCTGGCAGCGGCGGAAGAAAGCTGTCAGCGATCAGCCGTCAGTGGTCAGCAAATAAGCGAATCAGCAAATCGGCGAATGAGTTGTGATCGCGTAAAGCCTTCTTTACTCATTTCTCATTTCTAACACAGGAGATAGTCTTATGCCCCCGGTTATCCGTGTAGAACAAATCGGTCAATATGAAGGCCAGGAAGTGACGATCCGTGGATGGGTGTACAATCGCACGCACAAGGGGAAGCTGGTGTTCCTGCTGGTGCGAGATGGCTACGGTTTTGTCCAGTGCGTGGGCTTCAAAAACGACCTTCCCGCCGAACTCTTCGACGCGCTGACGCGCATCCCCCAAGAGTCGTCAGTCGTTGTCACGGGCATCGTGCGCGCCGACCCGCGCGCGCCCGGCATCCCCGGCGGCTATGAGATCGGCATCACGGGCTTCGAGGTCATTCAGGCCGTGGAAGGCGAATATCCCATCGCCCTCAAAGAACACGGGGTTGAGTTCCTGCTTGATCACCGCCACCTGTGGATCCGCATGCCGAGCCAGTGGGCGGTGTTGCGCGTCCGCGCGGCTGTCATTGCCGCCATCCACGAGTGGCTCGCGGATAACGGCTTCATCCACATGGACACCCCCATCCTCACGCCGGCCGCCTGCGAGGGCACGACGACGCTCTTCGGCACCGAGTATTTTGATGAAGGCAAAGCCTATCTCGCGCAGAGCGGTCAACTTTACAACGAGGCCAACATCTTCGCCTTCAGTCGGGTTTACTGCTTCGGGCCGACTTTCCGCGCCGAAAAATCCAAGACCCGCCGCCACCTCACCGAGTTCTGGATGGTGGAGCCGGAAATCGCCTTCTGCGACCTCGACGGGATTATGGAGATCGAAGAACAATTCGTCTCGCATATCGTCCAGACCGTGCTCAAGAAATGCGCGCCGGAATTGAAAACCCTGGGCCGCGACCTCACGGCATTGGAGCGCGTCACGCCGCCCTTTCCCCGCATTGCCTACGACGACGCACTGGCGATGCTCGCCGAAATCCGCGCACAGACGGAGGACCCGGAGGTCAAAGCGTTGCTGAACATCGAGTGGGGGATGGATTTCGGTTCACCGCACGAGACCGCGTTGACCAAACGATTCGACAAGCCGGTGTTCGTCTACGGCTATCCCACCGCCGTCAAAGCCTTCTATATGGAACCCTGGCCCGGCCGCCCGGAGGTCTGCAAGAGCGTGGATTTGCTCGCACCCGAAGGCTATGGCGAGATCATCGGCGGCAGCGAGCGTATTTCCGATCCCGACCTGCTCTTACAACGCATCCACGAACACCACCTGCCGGAAGAAGCCTTCAAGTGGTACATTGACCTGCGCCGTTACGGCAGCGTCCCGCACAGCGGCTTCGGCCTGGGCGTCGAACGCACCGTCGCGTGGATTTGCGGCATCGAGCACCTGCGCGAGGCCATCCCGTATCCGCGCATGATCAACCGCGTGTATCCGTAAAGGCGTAGGCCGGCCACGAATAAATAAACGAATGGACACCCGGCTGACGCCAGTTTTTGGTCTAGCCGAGACCCGAATTCGTTTATGCGTGTGAAATTCGTGGTCGGCAAGCTTTACCCCGACCGACGCATCACCACCGGCAAGTAAACCCGCTCTACCGGCCATAGCCCCACCATACCCAGGGATTCGGTAATCACATCCGCACGCAACGGCCAGGTGAACGACAGACTGCGCATGTAGTCTGTCGTCGCGGCGGCAGTCATTTTCAGACGGTAAGTCTCCCCAGGGAGCACTGTCGTGGTGAATTCCCACGTATCCGCGATGACGGGATTGACCACATCGCGCCCCAGGCTATCCACGAAACGCAAGGCTACGTTGGTAAGCAGCATCTCGCCGATTTGCGTACCCGGGACCTCCCATAGACCATTGCGATTGTCATCGGCAAAGAACGGCCCAACGCTGAGATGTAAGGTATTCGCCAGCTTGACTTTGGTCCAGGCCTGCGGTATGGCGGGCCAGGCTGCGCGATTGCCCACGCGGTCGGTGGCGCGGACGCGAAAGTAGTAGGTATTGCCGTCCGTGCCGTTAAAAACGGCTGAAGTTGCGGTCGTCGAAGATTTCCACAAGACCCACGCACCGTCCGCTCCGGTGCGCACCTGCACGTCGTAGAGCCAGACACCCGATTCGTTATCGCGCCCCTCCCAGGTGACGGTGAAAGCCGGTATGGCTATAAGCGGCGGCAGCGGCCGGATGGTTGAAGTAGGCGGTTGGTTGGCCGTCTCCGACTCACTGACGATCAGCGGATCGCCGCCGATGATGTAGTCGTTGGGATTGGAGACCAGGTTGGCGGTGGCGCCGGACAGCGTGAAGGTGTAGTTACCGGCTACAGCGGCGAGAGTTCGCGTGGTTCCCCAACGGTTCACCAACGTAGCCTGCGGAATCGTTGCGGGGAGCGTGTAGACGGAAGTCACAGGGCCGATGTTCCACAGTACGCTGACCTTGCCGCGCGGTGTGCCCCATAGAGTGACGCGCAGGTTAGTACCGGTGGGGACGCGAGTGGTGAAGGTCGGCGAGATGAGGTAGGTCGCCGCCACCTGAAACGCGCTGTAGGCCGGGCGCACAGAGCGATCGTTGCGGATCAGGCCGAAATACTCGCCCATATCGGCGTCATTGGTGCGGAAGAAAATGTACCGCTCGACGCCGGATGCCAGCGCGTTGGCGTAAGACTGAATCAGATAGGCAGCGGCTTCGTCCTGCGTGGCGGCGTAGTCGTACTTGGCGTTATACGCCTGCGGATCGCCCCACACCGGCACGCCGGTTTCGGTAAGCCAGATCGGATGGTCAAGGACATATACCTTCATCCGACTGCGAATGTGATTCACAAGGCTATAGGCGTGGTCAGAGCGGCTGTAGGAGTGCAATGACAGCACATCGAAGAAATAGTTATTGGCAGGCGCGGTAGGATCGTCGTTGAGGATGTCGAGCACGCGCTCAAAGTAGGTCTGATCGGCCCAAAAGTGGATACCGGCATACAGCACGGTACACTCAGGGCACGCGGCTTTGGCGGCCCGGTAGCCCACCTTGAGCAGTTGAGCGTAGTCCTGTTCACTGCCGCACCAGAGCAGGTCCCACTCAACCTCGTTCCACATCTCCCAGAATTTGACGCGCGCTTTGTAATGGGAAACGACCGTGTATACAAATTCGGCCCATTGATTGCCGTTGAAGTCTGTCACCGTCCAGGGGCGGTACAGGCCGTTGGGCGGCGTGCGCGCCCCCACTGTGTTCCAGGTAAGTTGCGGTGTCAATGAGCGCGAGGCTCCATCCGCCAACGGCATAAGAAACTGACGAGGAGCCGGCGGATACCAGTCACCGGTCTGCTGGCGTGCAGCCATGATTGACTTGGTTACACATTCAGTTGCGGCCCATTCGGGCGTCATTTCGAGGATGCCAATGATGTTCGGGATGCCGGCGTTGTACAGGTCGTTCACCAGGGTGTCATACGCATCGAAGTTCCAGGTGTTGTCTGCCGGCTCCAAACGCGGCCAACTGAAGTCGAAACGCTCCCAGCGCGAGCCGGCCTGAACGGCCAGCGGCAGATAATAGCGTTCCTGCCCTTCCGGACCGGGGTAGAACGAATAACTCGCACCCGCGCGCCCGTCCGTATACGTTACCGGCGGCAGTACTGTATCTGCAACAGATTGCGCAGTCGCAGACGGCGTCAGCATTAGTAAAGAGACCAGTCCCAGCGCCAAAGTCCAGGCCAACAAGATAGCCGCAGTCTGTTTCATGGTTTCACCTCCATCCATACAGTGTAACAAAGATAAAACAAGAGGCAAGAGGTAAGGGGCAAGGGGAACGGTGAACCGGGGCGCCTTTCAACTTCGGGGGCAATCTTGCTGTGGCCGGTCGCTGACCGCGCCACCGCAGGGAGCTTGTACAGACCTGTCAGGTCTGCGTGTTTTTCAACTTCGGGGCAGATCGCTGCGCAGGCACGGTCTGGAGGCCGGCCTGAGCATTATCCAACTACCGTGTCTGATAAGTTGCCTCCGTCCTGCAATGCACCTCTTTTATTTACAAAACTGGACAAAGTCGGGGGTTAGTGGCATAATCTAAAGCAACAGCCTGAAGACAAACAGCCTGATAACCATAGCTCGACGCTCAAAGGGGGAAATTATGATTGATATCGAACTGATCCGTAACGACATCGAACGGGTACGCGAAGCATTGCGTAAGCGCAATGATGATCCGGCACTGGCCGATAAAGTCTACGCGCTGGATGTGCAGCGTCGCCAAATGTTGCAGGAGGTGGAGACCCTGCGCGCGGAGCGTAACCGCGTCTCTAAAGAGATCGGGCAGATGAAAGACAAAGAAGCGCGTCAGGCGCGTATCGCCGAGATGCGCGCGTTGGGCGAGCAACTGGCAGCTCTGGAGGAACAACTGCGGGAAGTCGAGGCCGCTTTCGAGGCGCAGCAAATGTGGCTCCCCAACATACCTCACGAGAGCGTACCGGTCGGACCGGACGAAAGCGCCAACGTAGTGGTGCGCTATTGGGGCGAACGGCGCGACTTTGCCGCCGAGGGGTTTACCCCGCTTCCCCACTGGGATTTGGGACCGGCGTTGGACATCCTCGATTTCGAGCGTGGGGTCAAACTTGCCGGCAGCCGTTTCTACATTCTCAAAGGCGCCGGAGCGCGTTTGCAGCGGGCAACACTTTTCTGGATGCTGGATGTACAAACCCGCCAGAATGGCTATACCGAGGTCTACCTGCCGTTTGTCGTCAAGCGCGAAATGCTGGTCGGCGCGGGACAACTGCCTAAATTTGAAGATAACCTCTATCACGACGTTGAGGACGATCTGTGGCTGTTGCCCACTGCTGAAGTCGCCATCACCAACCTGCACCGCGACGAAATCCTCAGCGCCGAGCAATTGCCGTTGAACTACGTGGCCTATACGCCGTGCTTCCGCCGCGAAAAGATGAGCGCCGGGCGCGACGTGCGCGGCATCAAGCGCGGGCATCAATTCGACAAGGTGGAAATGTACAAATTCACCACGCCCGAAACCAGCTTCGCCGAACTGGAAGCCATGGTTAAGAACGCCGAGGGCCTCTTGCAGATGTTGAATATCCCCTACCGCGTCGTGGAACTGTGTACAGGCGACATCAGCTTTGGCGCGGCCAAAGGCTATGACCTGGAAGTGTGGGCGCCGGGTCAGGATGCCTGGCTGGAAGTCAGCTCGTGCAGCAACGTCACCGATTTTCAAGCGCGGCGCGCCAACGTCCGTTATCGCCCCGCAGCGGATGCCAAACCGCGCTTCGTTCACACCCTCAACGGTTCGGGGCTAGCCATGCCGCGCCTGATGATCGCCATAATGGAAAACTACCAGCAGGCCGACGGCGCCATCGTCATCCCTGAAGTGTTACGTCCATGGATGGGGGGGATCGAGGTGATCCGGCGGTAAACGTCAGATCGGGTGTCTTTCAACTTCGGGACGCTCTCGCTGTGGCCGGTCGCTGCCACAGTAAGGTGTGGTCTGGAGACCGGCCTGTGCATTACCCAGTCGCCGTAGCTGGTCGCCCCCATCCCGAAATACTCCCCACAGCAGTTTTTTATTGACAAGGCAGCGTTGCGTGGTATACTCTTTGGCGCAAGGAGTGGGTGATCTCCTCCGCTGGAGGGATGGCCGAGCGGCCGATGGCGACGGTCTTGAAAACCGTTGTGGCGCAAGTCACCGTGGGTTCGAATCCCACTCCCTCCGCTGCTCTTTACTAGTGCAAACTTATGCTATATTGGGGAGGTGCCAGAGAGGCCGATTGGGGCTGCCTGCTAAGCAGTTAGGGGGTCGAATGATTCCCTCCAGGGTTCGAATCCCTGCCTCCCCGCCTGGTTTTTTTACGGATTTCTACGCCCCCGTAGCTCAACTGGATGGAGCGTTTGGTTGCGGACCAAAAGGTTTCAGGTTCAAGTCCTGACGGGGGTACTCAAGAAGGCCATCCGGTGGCCTTCTTTGAACGTATAGGATATAGTAGATGCACAACTCGCCCCCGTGGCTCAACTGGACAGAGCGTTTGGTTGCGGACCAAAAGGTTTCAGGTTCAAGTCCTGACGGGGGTACTCTTTAAGGACCTCTATGGGCACGAACAGCTTCGATGTGGTGATTGTGGGCGCAGGTCCCGCCGGCATCTTTGCAGCCCTGGAGCTGAGCCGGCATCCCCATCTGCGCATCGTTATCCTCGACAAAGGCGATGACATTGACCGGCGTACCTGTCCCTTGCGCGAACGCGGTGGAACGTGCCGCCATTGCCAGCCCTGCGCTGTTTTGAACGGTTGGGGCGGCGCGGGCGCTTTCTCTGACGGTAAGCTCACCCTCTCGCCAGCCGTGGGCGGTCATCTTGCCGCAATCCTGGGCGAGACGCAGGCCGCAGAATTGATCCGCTATGTAGACGACCTCTATCGTCAGTTCGGCGCGCCGGAGAAGGTTCACGGCATCTACACCGACGAAATCGAAGACCTGGAAAAACGTGCTACTCTGGCCGGTTTGCATTTTGTCTACGTGCCCATCCGCCATATCGGAACAGAACATTGTGTGGATCTTATGCGGGCGATGCGCGATGCATTGCTGGCGCGCGGCGTCACCATCCGCCCCCGCACCGAGGTGGCTGCCATCCTGACCGACAACGGGCAGGTGCACGGCGTTGAAACCCGCAAGGGAGAGCAAATTGAAGCCGCCGCCGTGATCCTGGCCCCCGGCCGCGAAGGCGCCGCCTGGCTTGAAAAGACGGCGAAGCAACTGAAATTGACGCTGGCCAGCAATCCCGTAGACTTAGGGGTGCGCGTGGAGGTGCCCGCGCCGGTTTTGGAGCCGATCACGCGCCTGGTTTACGAATCCAAGTTCATCTACTATTCCGCTGCCTTCGACGACCAGATCCGCACCTTCTGCATGTGCCCCTACGGCGAAGTCAGTACCGAGTTCGCCGGCGATGTGATGACCGTGAACGGTCATTCGTTTGCGGAACATCGCACCGCCAACACCAACTTCGCCCTGCTGGTGAGCAAGAATTTCACCGAGCCGTTCAACGACCCCATTGCCTACGGCAAAAGCGTGGCGCGGCTGGCGAACTTGCTCAGCGGCGGCATCCTTGTGCAGCGGCTGGGGGATTTGGAGGCCGGGCGACGTTCCACGCCGGAGCGGCTGTCGCGTTCCATTGTGCGGCCCACGCTTCCCAGTGCCACCCCCGGCGACCTGAACCTGGTGCTCCCCTACCGCTATGTGATTGACATTCTGGAGATGCTGCACGCCCTGGACGAGATCGCGCCTGGCGTGGCCTCGCGGCATACCCTGCTCTACGGCGTGGAGGCCAAATTCTACTCCAACCGCCTGCAATTGACCCCGGCGATGGAAACCGAGGTCGCGGGATTGTTCGCCTGTGGCGATGGCGCCGGCGTGACGCGCGGCCTGATTCAGGCGTCGGCTTCCGGCGTGGTGGCGGCGCGCACTATTCTGAGTCGTCTATAAACTCGGCCGCATCCGTGAGATCGGGATCCCCGAAGCGCTCCGGCCGGGTATCCAGGTCGGGATTGAACTCGCCCGGCAAGGCGCGCGCAAAGACCAGATAGCCGGTATGCGCGATGATGCGGTCGAAGGGGCGTAGGCGGCCCGGCACGGCTTTATAGGGCCGCAGGATGAGCTCCTCGACTTCAATGTAGCCAAAGGCCGGTTGTTGTAAATGTCGCAGCAAGGCGGCAACCTGGTTGGTCGTGGGCAACAGGCTGCCGAAAAATCCCCCTCCCTTGAGCGCTGTGTGCACGTGAGGCAGGTAGTCCCACGGCTCGCGCACATCGAGGAATACGGCATCTACCCCGCGCTCGTCAAAACCCTCCGCAATGTCCCGCAACTTAAGGGTCACGTAAGGCAACAATCCCAAAGCCGCCAGGTTCTTTTGCGCCAGGGCTTGCGTCTCCGGGCGGACCTCGTAGCTGTAGACGTGACCGTGCGGCATCACCATGCGCGCCAGGGCCAGCGTGAGGCCGCCGCTGCCGGTTCCGGCCTCGATCACCCGCGTCCCCGGCCCGATGTTCATCTTCATCAACAGGTAGCCGATTTCTTTCGGATAGACGATTTGTGTGGCGCGGCGGATGGAACGCACCAGTTGTTCGAGCGACGGCGGCAAAATCAAATAGGTGTATCCTAGATGCGTGGCGACGGTTGCCCCCCAACGTTTGCCGATGATGGCATCATGCGGCAATACGCCGTGGTGCGTTTGATGTTCGCGCCCCGGCTCCACCGAAATGATAAATTCCTTGCGGTCTTTGCCGACCAGGAGTACAATATCACCAGGCCGGACGTTAAGATTTTCCGTTAAATTGTCCACGATATACCCTGCATTTTTTCAAGTTAGCGCGCTTTTCCTGTTACAATAAACCGATTATAATCTAAAGAGAAGGTGGCGGCAAGGGTATGAACAAAGGTTTGAGCATCGCTCAAGCTGGTCTCTGACCACGCTCGTCCAAGGATCCGACTACCAGACTGAAGACTGACGACTTAGGGGGAAGATTATGGAGCCAGAAACCATTGATCGTTTAGCGATTACCATCGTGGATGGAAGTCAGTCGCGGGACCTGATTCAGGCGCTGAACAAAGAGGGCTTCCCGGTGACCATCGTGGATGCTGTTGGGGGGTTCCTCCATGAAGCGTTGGTGACGTTGTTGATCGGCTTGCCGCACAGTCGTTTGTCCAGGTTCTTTGCCGTGGCGCGCGAACAATGTCCGCGACGCACGCGGTATGTCCCTATGGGCGTTGAACTCTCGATGACGCCCGGCTATCCGATGATGATCGAAGCCTCTGTTGGCGGGGCGACGGTCTTTATCCTTCCGGTTGAACGCTTTGTGCAATTGTGAGGTGAATATCATGAAACTGGTCATTGCGATTGTCAAAGATTCCGATGCGATGGATGTCTCGGACGCCCTGGTCGAGAACAACTTCCGTGTCACGCGCGTCGCCAGCACCGGCGGCTTCTTGCGGCGCGGGCGCGTCACCCTGCTTATCGGCGTCAACGAGGACGATATAGACCAGGTCTTCGCCCTCATCGAGAAAGCCTGCCGCGCTCCGGAACATCCGGGGGAACACAAGGCCACGATCTTCGTGATTCCTGCCGAGGATTTTGTGCAACTCGGCTAAACGGCGCATAAGAAACCTCACCACAGAGTCCACAGAGACCGCGAGATTTTTTAAGATTGCTCAGTGTTCTCTGTGATCTCGGGGGTGAAATCCTTCCCCGCTTCTGGCTTGTCCGGGTTAGGGAGTAAGACTATGGCCGAAAAAGTTGAGCAGCGTTTGTATCACGGCAAAATCAGCGCCGAGGATATGGCCCGCGCATTGGTGTTGCGTTTCGATCAGGGCGAGACCCGCGCCCAGTGGGTGCGCGGTGAAGGTGGACGCGCGGTGCTGCAAATCCAAAACCGCAGCATTGAGCGCGGCGATCCCAACACGGCCGTGACGGTGCACATCACGCCGACATCAACCGGCGTCACAGTGGCGGTCAGCGAGCAGCAATGGCTCGGGGTGGCCGCCGATCTGGCGAAGACCGGGGTACGGGGCTGGCTCAACCCGCTGCGCCTGCTGGATGAACTGGATGACATCGCGCGCAACGTGCGCTGGTTAGGGTTGCGCGCGGAAGTCTGGCGGGCCGTAGACGAGTACTGTCGCAGTCAGGGCAGCGGGCGCGGGACGGCGGCAGCCTTGCAAACGGTGCTGTGTCCCTATTGTGATACCCCCAACCCCATCGGCGCATACGTCTGTCAGGCATGCGGCGGATCGCTCGCCGAAGCGCAGCCGACCGTGTGTCCGAACTGTGGCTTCCTCAATGAACCGGAAGCGTCGCTATGTGTCAACTGCGGGACCCGTATCCATCTGAGGCGCTGATAGGTGGCGCGAGGGAAAGGGCATGGTTATTGATCAAGCAGACACAAGCGCGGCAGATTCTTATCATTCCCATCAGAAAAGCGCCGACAGGATGCGTTGATAATGTCAGAACCATCCAGCGATGAAGGCATGCTATTTGAAGTGCTGCCCCCGTTGGGTTTTTGGGTACACGTAACCCACCGTTATTGGCAGTTGATTGTCAATGTCAAGCATCCGGTGATGCAAGGGCAAGAAGAGAAAGTTAAACATACGTTAACGCATCCTGAAGAAATACGTTTGAGCCGCATTGATCCAACAGTATATTTGTTTTACACAACTGAACGAGTTGGTTGCTGGGTTTGCGCCGTCGCCAAGCGCAAGAACAATGAGGGATTTTTGATCACCGCATACCCTACTAATGCCATCAAAGAGGGAGAAAAAATATGGCCCAGATAAAAGTTTATTATGATCGGGTAGGCAATACCCTGACCGTATGGTTGGATACTCCACAGGATGAATATATCTGTGAGGAAACGGGCGAAGAGGTGATTTTGATGAAAGACAAACAAGGTAGGGTTATCGGGTTTGAGAAATTGAATTTCGTGCAAACCATCGTGGAACCCTTACCTGTTGCTTTTGAAATGGCCATGGCGTGAGTGATAATGGTTTGATTATTATATGATGGCACGCACGACCTTGATTTTAGTCCGCCATGGACAAACAGAGTGGAACGTAGGGGACCGTTTTCGCGGACGCGCCAACATCTCTCTGGACGCAACCGGCATGGCGCAGGCCGAGCTGACGGCGCGTTACATTGCTGCGCACTGGACGCCGGATGCCGTGTATTGCAGTCCGCTCCTGCGGGCGCGGCAGACGGCGGAGAAGATCGCCCAGTGCTTTCAGCTTCACGAACGCGCCCATCCGGGGCTCCTGGACATTGATTATGGCGCATGGGAAGGCCGCACTGTCGAGGAACTGCGAGCGCAACACTGGGAGCAGGCTTTGAAGTTGTGGTACACACGCCCGCAGGATGCCCCGATCCCCGGCGGTGAAACCCTGCAAACGGTGCGCCTGCGCGCCATGGGGGCCTTGAATGAAATTGTGGAACGCCACGTCGGCGGCACGGTGGTGATCGTAGCGCATACCGTAGTCAATCGCCTGTTGTTGTTAGGCATCCTGGGCCTCGGCAACGAACGTTTCTGGCATCTAGGGCAGGACACCTGCGCCATCAATCTCATTGAGTTCGACGGCGAGCACTACAAGTTGCTTAAGATGAACGATACCTGTCATTTGAGTTTTTAGTTGTCGAAGGACTACCTGACTAACGACTGATAACTGAAAACTGATAACTACAGAGGTGGAGCAATGACGCAGCCTAGAGGGTACGGGAAGATCGTTCTTTACAGCGGCAACGGCTGCCCAGAGCTTGCGGCGGAGATCAGTGCTCAACTGGAAGTGCCTTTGGGGAGCCGCGAAGCCTACAAGTTCGCCAACGACAATACGTTTGTGAAGCTCCATCAAAGCGTCCGTGGTCAGGACGCTTTTGTGATTCAAACGACCTCGGCGCCGGTCAACGATAACCTGATGGAACTGCTGGTCTTCATTGACACATTGAAGCGCGCCTCGGCCGGCCGGGTCACCGCCGTTATCCCCTACCTTGCCTATGGGCGTTCCGACAAAAAAGATCAGCCGCGCGTGCCGATTACAGCGCGTCTGGTCGCCGATATGATTCAAGTTGCCGGCGCAGACCGTTACATCACCCTGGATTTGCATGCCGGGCAGATTCAGGGTTTCTTTAGCATCCCCGGTGACGCGCTGACGGCATTTCCTCTGCTGGCCGATTATATGCGCCAGAAAGATTTACGGAACGCCGTGGTGGTCTCCGCTGACCTGGGTTTCGCTAAAAAGGCGCGGGCCTTTGCTACGGAGCTTGATCTGCCGGTAGCGTTTGTAGAAAAGCGCCGTGTCGAGGATCACACGGCAGTGCTCACCGTCATCGGGGACGTGCAGGGAAAGGATGTGATTATCGTGGATGACGAAGTGGACACTGCCGGAACGATGTGTGACGATGTTCAGGCGATGAAGCAAGCCGGTGCGCGGGATGTGTACTGCTGCTTTGTCCACGCCATATTTTCCGGCCACGCGGTTGACCGGCTGCGGGTTCAACCGATCAAAGAGATCGTGACGACCAATTCTGTACCGTTGCGCCCCGGAACCCGCGAAAGTCTGCCCAACCTGACAGTCCTGTCGGTCGCGCCCTTACTGGCCGGTGTCATCAAACGGGTGCATAGCGGGCATAGCGTGGGTAAAATGTTCAAACCCTATCATGGTTACAGCTAAAGTCAGCGGCCACTTCGGATGAAGTGGCCGCTAAACTTATACGCACCGCGCGCTAAAGTGGTTGTTTGGAGTCAGCAGATTAAGCAGATTGAGCAGATGCTGGCCGATTTACAGGGGCTGATCTACTCAATCCACCTGGTCTGTTGATAGTGAATGCGGCTTATGGTTTGAAATTGCGTAATGTCAACGGCAGAAAGATGTCGAAGGGATAAGGATCAATCAACACCGAATCGGTCCACGGGCCGTAGTTGCCGGATTTATCAATCATCGCTACACGCCAGTAGTATTGATTGGTGGTGTACTTTTTCAGCGGCGTGAACACGACGTTGTTGGTCGTGGCTGCGTCCAAAACCGGTGAGAATTGCGGGTTTCGCGCAATTTCGATCCGATAGCTCGCTGCACCATCCACCGGCTGCCAGATGAATGTGGGAAAGTCGGCGTCCACTGCCGTTCCGGGGAGCGGTGAGACGAGTGCGGGGACCGGATACTGTTTGGTGAAGGTAAAAACGCTGGAGAAAGGTCCCTCCCGGCCATTGGCATCTACCACCGCGACGCGCCAGTAGTACGTGCCATCGGGGAATGATTTCGTCGGCGTCCAGGTAATGGTGTCTAGCACCAGGTTCTCGATGGAATTGGAGAAATTGGGGTTATTGGCGACCTGCAAGTGATATTTTGCCGCGGTCCAGCCCGGAGTCGTAGCATTGCCGGGTGTCAGAAAGACATTCCACTTAAATGTCGGAGTACGCTGTACTACCCCTCCCCTCGCCGGCTCCACCAGCGAGGTTTGGGGCAAGGTGATGACGAGTGTACTTGGTGAGGACCATTTGCCGATGTATGCCAGCGTTTGCGAGTTTTTGGCAGCCACGCGCCAATAGTATGTGCCGGGAGCATAGGCAGTTAGCGGGGTATAACTCTCATGGTTGACGTCTTGGTTCACCGGATTAGAAAATTCCGGGTTGGTGGCGATCTGAAGTTGATAATTTCCCGCCCCTTCCACAGCATCCCAGATAAACCTGGGCGTTGAGTAGCTGCCCTCGGTACGCAAATTGTCCGGCGGCGGGCCGGATTTTGTGAAGAGGTGTGGCTCGCTAGGCGGCGCGTTATAGTAGATGCCCTCAAATTTATGTCGAATCGAGAAACGCCAGTAAAGCGTATTATCCTCGTAAAGACTCCGCGAGGTGTAGAGATACGGGAAAATATCCGGGTAAGGTTCACAACCGCTGCATTTTGTCTCCAGGGGTGGGAACAACACGCTGGTGAACAGGGGATCGCGCGCCACTTCAATCTTATATCCGCCGACGAAATCTGTCTTGGGCGATTCGGCGTAGATGTAAGGAGGATAGGGCAGTGTCGGACGCTCGCCAGGCAATCCACCCGTCGGCACAACCAACGTCACATGATCACCGATTGTCTTGAACTCGGTCAGCAGGCCAGGTGTGGCGCTATTGTCGGGGACCGTATCCGCGGCCGTCGTTGCAGAGTTAGAGGTTGTGCTAAACAGAGCAATTGCTAGAGCAAACGGCTTATCCCCACGATCAAGGATAATACCTTTGGGGATTTTCAGTTCAACATAACCGATGGTTGGGTTGTAATGAAACGCGCCCCCTATTTGCGGATTGACCAGATTTTTCACCAGGGGGTCCCACGAAAGCGTATTCGTGATCCATGAGTGCAAATGGACTGTGGTGGTGACGAACCCCGTGTTCTCATACATCACATAAATGGCATATTCCGGCTGGAAATACGAGGACGTTGTCAATGCCGGACGATTGGCCGGCGCAAAGGTGGCCCCGTCGCCGTCTTTCTGGTTGGTATCCAGGTACAACCCGTACCATACCGTGCTGCCGGGTGCGGGTGTCACATGGAACCCGATGAACCAGTTGGAGCTGTCCTGGGCCGTGTAGAGTGTTGTCAATTCTGTTGTGCCCAGGCCATCCTGTTTATCCGTTGCCAGCAACGTATCATACTGTAAGGGCAAAGCACCGAGGGTGTAAGCATTGACAGCGAACCAGCGCGTCTGCTTGCTGATGATCACGCGCCGCGCCGCACTCCACGTGCCCACCGTGTTGTTGCTGCTGTCCAGGCCGCGGACGCGCCAGAAATAGGTACCGCCGGGCAACCGGACCACCGGCGTATGCCGGGTATAGATGGTGCGGGTGATGTAGGTGGATGAACCAAAGGCGGGATCGGCGCTGAGTTCAAACTCATAACGGATGGCGCCCTGCTGGGGGAGCCACTCAAAATTCGGCGTGACCTCAAATGCCTTCTCGCCGTCTTGAGGGAACTGCAAAGCAGGAGAAATGGTTGCCGTCGGTGGCATCTGGCGCCCCAGATCAATCTGCGTCAGCCAGGGCTGGTTGTCCAGGCTGTCGGTGAGAACTGTACCCGCAGAACTGTAAGGCGTCACACGCCAGTAATAGTTTGTCCCCGCCGCAGGGGTAAAAGGATTACCCTCGGTAGGGGTCGCGCTGCAATTTTCAGTCAGGACAGTCCATTCGACTTGACCGGGATAGAAGTTGGGATCATCATCCACCTCAAGACGGTAGTAAGCGGCCTCTTGCCGGGGGTCGGCGCCGGGAACCAGGGTCCGCGACCAGTAAAATGTAGGCGAATCAACCGTGTAGTCATAGGCAATCGGGATGTTATAGGGAGCAGCGTAGAATCCAGAGGCGACAAAGGGTGGAGTATAGAAATAACGCGGCCAGATGTTTTCGGGTACGGCGGT
This sequence comes from Chloroflexota bacterium, assembly GCA_019873645.1. Classification (GTDB taxonomy): domain Bacteria; phylum Chloroflexota; class Anaerolineae; order B4-G1; family SLSP01; genus DSWT01. Next base: position 26,991 of record JAIOAX010000029.1, read on the forward strand.
AGCGTAACGCGGCCTGAAACTGCCCACTTCACTGGGCTGACCCTTATTGCCGGCGTTGTCATAAGGCGTCACCCGCCAGAACATGGTTTGATCCCACTCTTTACCGTCCCAATTATCACGATAATAAAAAGTATTCGCCGTCTCCACTTTCCAGTGGCTCGTCGCGAAGCCCGGATCATTGATACTGGCCTCAAAGAGATAATAGCGCGCTTCACGCACCGGCGTCCAGGTGAACAAAGGTGCATTGGTCAATTCGTTGGGGCGTGGCGTCAACAGTCGCGGCTGGTGATACCAATGTTTGGTGAAGTTCCATACTTCGCTGAAAGGGCCTTCCCAGTTCGAACCATAAATGGCTGCGACGCGCCAGTAATACGTCTGATCGTTGGGGATAGAACCGGGGGGTGTGTAGGTTGTTTGGGTGGTATCGACCGACGTTTTAGACGCAAAACTGGGATCGGTGCTGTATTGCAATCTGTATTTCACCGCACCTTTCACCGCCGTCCAGCGAAAAACCGGCGTATAGACCGGTATAGAACCATTGGCCGGTTCCAACAATTGCGGTATCTGGGCATATCCCACAGTGAACTGGCGTACCTCGCTCGCCAGACCGTTGCGGGCGGCCGAGTCACGGGGCACTACACACCAATAATAGTTTCCGTTTGCCAGGCGTGTGCTGAGGTTATAGGACGTCGCCAGGGTTGCCGGATACGCGGTCAGCGAGCTACAATCGGGGGTGCTGCCAATTTTGAGGATATAATCGGCCGCCCCGACAACCGGCAACCAGGAGAAGGTCGGCGCTTCAAAGAATTCGATAGTCGCGCCAGCGGCGGGCGATAACAACGTCGGCGCATTGCCGGTGGTGCTCCAGTCTTTTGTGAACTGGCGCAACTCCGACCAATCTCCTGCCGGCGTCGGTTGTTCCACCCGCACCCGCCAGCACCAGTTGGTGTTATCGGCAAAAGCGGCATTGGAAATGGGGATATATTTTGTATTGGGTGTCACCTGATTGTAACGGATTGGCTCACCGAACGCGCATGAGTCATCGTCAATCTGGATCCGATATTGGGTTGCGCCGGGCACAGGTTCCCACTCGAAGACCGGGACTGCGGCCGGCGGGTAATTCTGCACAGTCGCCGTAATTCCATTGAGCGGCGCGACAAGGACAGGCGCCGGCCAGGCGGTCGCTGCTGAGTAGAGCGCCGTCGGCAATGGAAACAGCACGATGCTGCACAGTACTATGGCTGTCACAGTCCGCCACAACCACAAACGATGCTGGCGACCATAAAAAGAAAAAAGGTATCTTTTTTTCATCACTTGTTCCCCTTTCTCAAATGCCTGTTGACGGTTTCGGCTTCATTATAGGAGTTGAAAACAATCGTGTCAATTCGTGTTTTCTGCGACAGGGTGTCCTATGGTGCACATGCTACTCCGTCTTCGGTGATGGACAAATTGCACTTGACATCCATACAAAAACTCCTTACAATGAAGAAGATGAAACTCCCAACCGAGCGTGGAGTTATGCCAAGATGTGAAGAGCGTTCTACAAGCATACCGATAACAGCACTGCGGGCCATCTATCAATGATGTCACCCGCAGTGCGTGTTTATGGGGTAGGGAATAGGGAATAGGGAGTAGGGAGTAGGAAATAGGGAATGGGGAATAGGGGAATCTCATGATCCCTAATCCCCCAATCCCTAATCCCCCAGTCCCCAATCACTCATCAGCATTTGGAAGAAAGGAAAAGACTATGTTTGACGAGAAATCACTCAGGGAATTGGCTGCTTTTGAAGCGAAAGGTCCGATTTTGAGTCTCTATCTAAATGTGGATCCCACTCAACACTCGGCCGATGAATACCGACTGGAGCTACGTGAGATGCTCAAACAGGCCGAGGGGCTGGTGGATGAAGCCGACATCAACGCGGTCAAGCGCTATGTGGATTTGGAGTACAACTGGTCTGGCCGTGGTTTGGTCATCTTCTCGCGCCAGGCAGAGCAGTTCTGGCGGGCGCTATCGCTTGCCGTCCCGGTGCGCAATGGGTTGACGGTGGCCGGCAAACCTTATATTTCGCCTCTTGTGGAGCTGGATGGCTTCTATGGGCGTTATGCCGTAGCATTGGTGGACCGGCAAGGGGGACGTTTCTTTCTGTTCCAGATGGGCGAGCTGGTGACGCAAGAAGGTACTGTGGGTGAGGATGTGCGTCGGGTGCGCAAAGGGCGCGGTTCCTCGGTCGTGGGGATGCGCGGCGGTTCCCAGGCTTCCGGGCGCAAAGAAGCCGCTGTGGTGCAGCGCAATCTGCGCGACATTGCCGCCGCTCTGGTCGCTTTTTGTCAGCAGCATCAGCCGCGCCATCTGCTCCTTGCCGGCGCCGACCCTACGGTTGCCCAACTCCGTGAATTCTTGCCTGTCAAGCTACAAGAAATTGTCGTGGGTACTTTCAACGCCGATATGCTGTCCGGCGAGGCGCAGATCCGCGATGAAGCCTTTGCCATGCTCAAAGCGCTGGAAGAAAAACGACACCGCGAGCTGGTGGATGCCGTCGTCACCGCGGCGGCGAAGGGCTTGAACGGGGTTGTGGGTCTGGACGAAACCCTCAGCGCCACCCATGAAGGGCGCACGCAAGTGCTGGTCATTGAGCAGGGGTACCATGCGCCGGGCTACCGCTGCCAGAGCTGCGGCTATCTCACCACGCAAAAACTGGAGCGCTGCGTCTTCTGCCAGGGCCGCGTTGTTGAAATCGCCGACGCCGCCGAGGCGGTCATCGGTCAGGTGATCGAAAAAGGCGGTACCGTCGAGGTCGTCGAAAACGGGATGCTCAATGCTCACATCGGCGCATTGCTGCGCTATTAACTCATGCCGTGTAAAACATCAATCCCCCCACCTGACTGGGGGGATTGATGTTTTTTACAACCACCCGCGCAGGCGCATAGCCCGTTCGACGCTGGCAATCGCCACCCAGTAGGCCGCGTCGCGCATGTACAGTTGTTTCTCCAATGACATCGCCAGCACAGCCTTGAAGGCACTCGTCATCTTTTGATCCAGTTTCGCCAGGACTTCTTCCTCCGACCAGTAGTAGTTCATATCATTCTGCACCTGCTCGAAGTAGGAGCACGTCACCCCACCAGCGTTGCACAGGAAGTCGGGGATGACAAAGACGCCACGCTCTTTAAGAACTCTGTCGGCCTCCAACAGTGTGGGACCGTTCGCGCCCTCGGCGAGAATGCGCACCCGTTTGCTGATGGTGTGGACATTGTCGCCGGTAATGACGCCTTCCACGGCCGCCGGGATCAGCACGTCTACATCCTTGGTCAGCCAGGCGTCGCCGTCTTCGATGACATAACCGGCTTTTTGCGCCTTTTCTTTGTCAATCGTCCCATACTGGTCGGTGATGCTCTGCAAGAAGTAAGGATCCACCCCTTCTTGTTTGGAGAAGGTGTAAGAGGTGCGATCCCCACGATCCCAGCATGAGACACAGATGACCCGGCCCCCCAGCATCTCGATAAAGGTGCGGGCGGCGTATTGCGCCACGTTCCCGAATCCCTGGATAGAAGCCGTGCGTCCGGTTGGTTTGATCCCCAGATGTTTCATGGCCTCGCGGATGGCGACGACGACGCCAAAGCCGGTTGCCGCCGTGCGCCCCAGGGAACCACCGCCGCCCACCGGCTTGCCGGTAATGACACCGGGCACGTATTCGCCGCGCAACTTGGAATATTCGTCCATCATCCAGCCCATCATCTGCGGCGTTGTGCCCACATCCGGCGCGGGGACGTCGTTGCGCGGGCCGAGGTTCTTCCAGATCGCGTCAATCCACTCGCGGCACAGGCGTTCCTTCTCACCCGTCGAGAGCGTCGCCGGGTCCACAACCACGCCACCCTTGCCCCCGCCGAGCGGAATATCAGCCACGGCGCATTTCCAGGTCATCCACATTGCCAGCGCCCGCACTGTATCCAGCGTCTCGTTCGCCGCAAAGCGGATGCCGCCCTTGGCCGGCCCCCGTGCGTCATTGTGCTGCACGCGGAAGCCAAAGAAGACCTTGATGCTGCCATCATCCATACGCACCGGCAATTGAAAGCGAAATTCGCGCAGTGGCCAGCGCAGCATTTCGCGTACTGCCGGTTCCAACCCCATCTGTTCGGCCACTTGATCGAACTGCGCTTGCGCCAACTTAAAGGGATTTATCTCTTCATGTTTCGCCATGACACTCTCCTTCACACTAATATTTGTACGATTCCACGGCGCAAGGGATCGCAAAACCGATCTGCGCCGTATAAGTCAAATTTAGGTGTAAACTTCAATTTTTCCATCAGCAGATTGAGCAGATTGAGCAGATTTATGCGATAATTGAAAGTTAATCCGTTCAAATCCGTTTAATCCGTTGACATGCATTTTTATCCTGGGTGGAGCGCGTAGCTCATGATGTCTGCTGACACAACCGACATCCGTTTCAAGGACGTTGTTGTTCCAACGCCTGTTGTAATAAAGTCCGCGTCTCTTGCGGATTGGCCTTGCCCTTTGAGGCCTGCATCACCTGTCCCACAAGCCAACCTAGCACGTTGGTCTTGCCGCGCAAATATTGTTGTACTTGTTCCGGGTTGTCGGCGATGACTTTCTGAACCAGCGCCACGAGGGCCGCGGCATCCGAGATTTGCGCCAGCCCCAGCCGCTCGATAACGGCATCGGGAAATTCGCCCGTCTCGTGCATGGCCGCGAGCACCGTCTTGGCCGCCGTCACACTGACCGTCCCTTGTTGTACACGCATGAGCAGTTCCAGCAGGTGCCGCGGCGTGATCTTGCAGGCGTCAATCGAGAGGGCGGCAGCATTCAGCAGACGGAACAGCTCACCGGTGATCCAATTGGCAACGTCCTGCGGCGCGATGTCCCGTGCGCGCGCCAGGGTGGCCGTCGCTTCAAAGTAGTCGGCAACGCGTCGGTCGCTCACCAACAATGCCGCGTCATAGGGACGGATGCCGTAATCGTGCATCAAGCGGCGTTTTTTCGCCAGGGGCAGCTCCGGCACGCGCGCATGCAACGCCGCGACCCAATCCGGTGCCATCTCCAGCGGCGGGATATCCGGTTCGGGAAAATAGCGGTAGTCGTGCGCGTATTCCTTACTGCGCTGTGGATATGTCTTACCGGCTGCCTCATCCCAACCCAACGTTTGTTGGACGATGACGCCGCCATCCTCCAGTACCGCCTTTTGTCGCTCAATCTCGTAGGCCACGCTGGCGGCCAGCGCGCGAAACGAATTAAGGTTTTTGATCTCGGTGCGGGTCCCCAGCGTCGCTGTCCCCACAGGGCGCACGCTGACGTTGGCTTCAAAGCGCATCTCGCCCTTCTCCATGTCGCCCGCGTTGATGCCGAGGTAGATCAGCAACTCGCGCAACGTTGTCGCGTAAGCCTGCACCTCTTCGACCGTGTGCATATCCGGCGCACTGACGATCTCGATGAGCGGCACGCCCGCGCGGTTGAAATCTACCAGTGCCGTGCCATCTTCCTGATGGTACAGTTTGGCCGTGTCTTCTTCGAGGTGCGCGCGGATAATGCCGATGCGCCGGACTCCCGACGCTGTTTCGATTTCCAGTGCGCCGTTGACCGCCAGCGGCAACTCGTACTGTGAAATTTGATAGCCCTTCGGCAAATCGGGGTAAAAGTACGACTTGCGGGCAAAGACGTTCACCGGATTGATCGTGCAGTTGAGTGCCAGTCCGGTCATGATCCCCAACTCGACGGCGCGACGGTTCACCACTGGCAACGTCCCCGGCAGCGCCAGGCATACCGGACAGACCTGCGTGTTGGGCGGTACATCCCCGGTATCGGGCACCACCGGACAGGCACAGTACATCTTCGCGCGCGTATGGATCTGTGCATGCACTTCAAGGCCGATGACGGCTTCGTACTCCATAAAAACCCCTTATGTTTCACGTTTCACGTTTTACGTTTCACATGACGCGGTAGCGCTGCACGAACGCAGCAATGCGCTTCAACGCTTCTTCGATCTTGTCATAGGCCGTCGCATAGGACATGCGCACGAAGCCTACCCCCGAAGGGCCAAAAGCCCGCCCGGGAACCACGGCAACGCGCTCTTCTTGCAACAGCCGCTCGGCGAATTCGTTGTCGTCCATGCCAGTGCTCTGGATATTGGGGAAGGCATAGAACGCCCCGTGCGGCTCAATGCATGGCAGGCCGATAGCGTTCAGGCCATCCACGATCAAGCGACGCCGCCGGGCATAGCGCGCGTGCATTTCCTGGATGAACGGCTCGCCCACTTCCAATGCCTTCAGTGCCGCCCACTGTGACACCGTCGGTGCCGACATGATAAGATACTGGTGCAGCTTGCGCATCTCCGCCACCAGCGGTTCTGGTCCGCACAGATAGCCGACCCGCCAGCCGGTCATCGCGTAGGCCTTGGAGAAGCCCTGTAGCACAATTGTACGTTTACGCATTCCCGGTAAAGTAGCAAAGCACACATGTTCCACACCGTAGACCAGCCGATCGTAAATTTCGTCGGAGATGACGACCAGATTGTGCTTTTCGGCGAGCGCCGCAATCGCGGTGAGCCGCTCACGGTTGATGACCGCGCCTGTAGGGTTGTTGGGCGAGGCGATGAACAACACTTTTGTCTTGGGTGTTATCGCGGCCTCGATCATCTCCGCCGTGAGCTGGAAATCGGTCTCCGGCGTGGTGGCGATGGCCACCGGTTTCGCGCCAACCATGATGGCCGTCGGCTCGTAGGCGACGAAGCACGGTTCGGCATAGATAAGCTCGTCGCCGGGGTCCAGCAACGCCGCCATGGCCAGGTACAGTGCCTCAGAGACGCCTACCGTCACCAGCACTTCCTGGGCGGGATCGTAGCTGAGTCCATAGAGCCTTTGCAGATGGGCGGCAATGGCTTCCCGCAATTCCAGCAAGCCGGCATTGGAAGTGTAATGCGTCGCGCCACGTCGCAGCGCCGCAATGCCGGCTTCCACAATCGGCGCCGGTGTGTCAAAATCCGGCTCCCCAATCCCCAAACTGATCACATCCTCCATTGTGGCTGCAATGTCAAAGAAGCGGCGGATGCCAGAAGGTGGAATACTCCTGGCGAGTGCGGAAGTGAAAGTGTCAAACATCATCAAGTCCCCCCTCAAGAATCAAGAATCGGCAAATGAAAGAATCAGCGAATGAAAGAATCAGCGAATGAAGGAATCAGCGAATGAGCATTTTATTTGTTGAAAGCTGATTGCTGAAAGCTGACCGCTGATCGCTGATCGCTGATCGCTGATCGCTGATCGCTGACCGCTGATCGCTGATCGCTGATCGCTGACCGCTGATCGCTGATCGCTGACCGCTGACCGCTGATCGCTGATCGCTGATCGCTGATCGCTGACCGCTGATCGCTGATCGCTGATCGCTGACCGCTGATCGCTGACCGCTGACCGCTGATCGCTAACCGCTTACAACTCCACCGACGAATCGCCGATGTTGAGCCTGCGGAAGCGCCCCGCAAGGTGCACCCAGCGGCCGATGATGGATTCCTCCAACATCACGGCATCAATCTCCACGCCTTCGTCCACGATGGTATCGCGCAGGATACTGTCGCGGATTTGCACGTCGCGGCCGATGGAAACATACGGGCCGACGACCGAACGCTCGACAATGGCCTGTGGATGGATGTAAACCGGCGGGATAATCGTCACGCCGGGGCGCGGTGCTGCGAAGCTGTTCTCGCAACCGTGCTCCAGCAGGTAGCGATGAGTGATGAAGGTCGTCTCCGGTTTGCCGGTATCCTGCCACACGCCGGCCGGCCGCGCCTGGATACGCGCCCCCTGTTCGAGCATCAGATTGATGGCGTCGGCCAGGTAATACTCACCCTTTGTCTGGATACGCCGCGCCAGCAGTTCCTCGCACGCGCGCGCCAGCCATTCCCCTTCACGGAAGTAGTACAGGCCGATGAGCACATTCTTGTTGTCCACAGACTCCGGCTTTTCGATCAAGCGGGTCGCATAGCCATCGGCGCCGATCTCGACAACCCCAAAGCGGCGCGGGTCCTCGACCTGGTACGTGAAGATGACGCCGTCCAGCCCCGGCGCATCCAGCCCGGAGAAATCCACGTCATCGAAGAGCGTGTCTACCCACATCGTAAACACCGGCCCGGTGAGATGTTCACGCGCCAGCCAGAAAGCATGCGCCTGCCCCAACTGTTCCTTTTGTTCCACAAAGTACGCCGGGATGGCATAGTTCTCACGGATATAAGTCTCCACCTGTTCGCCAAGCCAGCCGACGATGAAGACATACTCGGTGAGCGGCACATCGCGGAAGCGTTCCAGGATGTGCCCCAGCATCGGCTTGCCGGCAATCGGCAGCAGAGGCTTGGGGCGCGTCCACGTATGCGGGCGCATGCGCGTACCCAGGCCAGCCATGGGAATGACGAGTTTCATGGTTTACCTCTCCTTGTGCTCATATTTTTTAATAGCGTTTGACCACGCTGAACTTTAGGGCGTACTGGTGATAACAACCTTGGGAGTTTCTGTCATATCGGACTCGGCGTTAAGGGGGGTGCTATCCAGGTACAATGTATCAGGACAAAAATCTTGCCCCCCGGCCCATTGAACACTCCCTAAAAACGGTCGGACAGAATTGAATACTTTGTAATCACGTAACTCCTTAAAAATACCTCGTTCTAAATATGGCTTTACATCAAAGCAACGGACTTCACCATTGGTGAAATGCAGAATCAACGTATAGTCTGCGTCAGGTTTAACTGCCTTGACTCGGGGATACACAGCGTCCTCCTTACTTACCGCAGTGGGTCAATCTTGAAGATGGTTTCTCCCTGGCTGGCTAATTCCCAATCGGCCATGAGTTCATCTTTATGGATCTCAACCCATGCCTGTACTAAGCGCAATTTATTCGTCTTAAGGGTACCTTCCAACAATTCCCCATCGGGAATGGAAATGACAGCTTCTTGATCCTGATATTTGACGTGAATGTGTGGCGTATGGTGCCGACGCTTATCAAAATAATACATTGAGACAATGATGCCATAAAACATTGCGATAACTGCCATACGAACTCCTGGGTAGATGATCAAAATGCGGGTTTGTGTTTATGCCACTCCGTCGCCTGTTCATACGCGAACGCCGCGCGGAACAGGCGTGCTTCATGCAGCGCCGGCGCAGCAAGTTGCAGGCCGATGGGCAGGCCGTCGGCGTCGAAACCGCACGGCAGACTGAGCGCCGGAATGCCCGCCAGCGCCTGCGACAGCGTGAAGATGTCCGCCAGATACATCTGCAATGGATCGGCGGTGCGTTCGCCCAGACGAAAGGCCGTCGTCGGCGAGGTTGGCCCGGCGATAAGGTCCACGTGCGCAAACGCGGCGTCGAAATCCCCCTTGATGAGCGTGCGCACTTTCTGTGCCTTGAGATAATACGCATCGTAATACCCGGCGCTGAGCGCGTAGGTGCCGAGCATAATGCGCCGTTGCACCTCCGGCCCAAAGCCCGCGCCGCGCGTCCGCGCATACAGTTCGGTAACGGTCTCGAAATCACCCTCGGCGCGGAAACCGTAACGGATGCCGTCGAAGCGTGCCAGGTTCGCACTGGCCTCCGCCGGGGCAATGAGATAGTAGGTCGCCAGCGCGTAGTCGGTATGCGGAAGCTGTACTTCCTCCACCTGCGCGCCGAGCTCCACAAACGTCTGCAAAGCGGCGCGGACGGCGCGTTCCACATCCGGCTGCAAACCTGCGGCAAAATATTCGCGCGGTACACCGATCCGCAAACCTTGCACATCCGCCGATAATGCCGTGACGTAATCAGGCGCGGCTTCCGGCCACGTGGTCCCATCCAGGGGATCGTGGCCCGCCAGCACCTGAAGCAGTAACGCCGCATCGGTCACGTCACGGGTGAGCGGCCCCGGCTGATCCAGCGACGAAGCGAAGGCCACCAGCCCGTAACGCGAGCAGCGTCCGTAAGTTGGGCGGACGCCGACCACGCCGCACAGCGCCGCCGGCTGGCGCACCGAGCCGCCGGTATCCGTACCGACTGCCGCCAACGCCTCGCCCGCCGCGACCGCCGCTGCGCTGCCGCCGCTAGAGCCGCCGGGCACGCGGCTCAAGTCCCACGGGTTGCGTGTGGGGAAGAAAGCGGAGTTTTCGGTGCTCGACCCCATTGCAAATTCATCGAGGTTGGTCTTGCCCAGGATGACCGCGCCGGCGGCTTTCAGGCGGCGCACAATGGTCGCATCAAAGGGCGGTATGTAGCCCTCCAGGATTTTGGAGCCGGCGGTGGTCTCGATCCCCTGCGTGGAGATGTTGTCTTTGATGGCGATAGGGACGCCCAGCAGGGGGGCGTCTTGACCCTCAGCCCGCAGCGCATCCGCCGTTTGGGCCTGTTCCAGTGCTGCTTCGGGCGTCAGCGTGAGATAGGCGCGGATGTCGTTGTCTACAGCAAGGATGCGCTCCAACACCGCTTGCGTCAACGCAACGGCGGTGCTCTCGCCGTGCCGCAGCGCATCCAGGGCTTCGTGGAGGGTTAGATTCCAAAGCGCACTCACGGCGACTCCTTCAGCGCACCGGCGGGACGACGAAACAGTTTTGACGCACGGCGGGAGCGTTTGCCAGCGCTTCATCTGTAGGAAGCGTAGGGCCGGGTTCATCATCGCGCAGGACGGTGCGCAGCGGCAGCACGCTTGCCGTCGGCGGAATGGCGTCGGTATCCAGAGTTTGCAGCCGCGCAGCATGCTCCAGGATTGCCGAGAGCTGCTCCTGGTACAAGGTCAGTTCCGCCGCGCTCAATTCCAGGTGCGCGAGGGCGGCGATATGTTTAACTTCGTCGCGGGTCAAGCGGTTCATCGGGATTGTCATCCACCGGAAATTTTGTGTCCCTTGTGATCGGGTTTCGTTATCAGCAGATTAAGCAGATTGAGCAGATTTTCTTGTCTATGGACGGAAAAAGTCTGTTGGCCTGGCTCAATCTGTTGACGCACTATTGGCTGAATTATAACACGCTTTCGCATGTTCGACGACAAGCAAAAAACCCTAAAGGTTCGACGCTCAGGTTAACTTCATAGTCTACACCATGTTTAACCTTTAGGGTTTTGGGCAGCTTCTTATTCTTTCCTCCTATGCTATAATCGTTTGTTGATTGAACAAGTGAAGGCTCTCTCTCTTTAGCATGACAAAAAGACCTTCAACATACGGGAATCTGGAATAAGATGGTGGCTTGGACGCGCGTGCGGTATCGGGTGGCGCAGTTCTTTGTTACTCTATGGACTTCCTGGCGCACGGTTGATCTCGCTTACGTGGAACGCCATTTGGAGCCGTCGCTGTTAGCTCTCTTCTGCCGTATGCCGCGCGCCGAACAACATCACGGCATCGCCGTCTGTCGAACCCTGGAAATGCAGGGATATGCCGATCCCGATTTGTTGGCCGCGGGGTTGCTTCACGATGTCGGCAAAATCGTGGCGCCGCCGCGGCTGTGGGAGCGGGTCGTTGTCGTTCTGGGGGAACACTTTCTGCCGCAGCATGCCGCCTGTTGGCGCAGTGGGGAGCCGCGCGGATTGCGTCGCGGCTTCGTTGTACGGTACAACCATCCGGCCTGGGGGGCGGCGCTGGCGGAACAAGCCGGCGCATCTCCTCGCACGGCAGACTTGATCCGCCGTCATCATGACCCGGCAAGGGCAGACGCTGAAATGGCAGCCCTGCAAGCTGCGGATAACTGTTAACTGAAAACTAAAAACTGCCAACTGATAACTGAAAACTCATGACCCATCAACGTATTACCATCATCGGTACCGGTTGTATCGGTACGTCCATCGGCCTGGCGTTGCGTCAATCGCCGGATGCCGGGCACCTGCAAATCGTGGGCCACGACCGTGAATGGGGCCGCGCGCGGCAGGGACAGCAGCTCGGCGCGTTTGATCGAGCCGAATTCAACCTCGATCTGGCGTTGAACGGAGCGCGCCTGGTGATTCTGGCCGTTCCGCTGGCCACGATGCGCGAGACGCTCGCCGAGGTGGGACGCTTGTTATCGCCAGGAGCCGGCGTCGTGGTGACCGATACCGCGCCGCTCAAAGTCCCCGTCATTGCCTGGGCCGAGGAACTGTTGCCCGCCGGCAACTACTTTGTAGGTGCGGACCCGTTTCTTGCACCGGGGGCGGGTGGATGGGAACCCCTGGAGGGCCTGCACAACGCCCACGCCGACCTGTTTCAACGCGCCGTCTATGCCATCACCGCCCGGCCTGATGCTCATCCGAGCGCCGTGCGCGCCGTCGCCAATCTGGCGCTCGTCCTGGGGGCCGAGCCGCTCTATATGGACCCGGTCGAACACGACGCAGCGCGCGTCATCGCCGACGCCGTCCCGGACGTGCTGGCGACCGCGCTGTTCCAGGCCATTGCGGCCGCGCCCGGTTGGGCCGAAGTGCGCAAGGCTGCCGGGCGGCCCTTCGCCACGGCGACCGCCGCTGCTGCCGGGGACGCTGCCTCGCGCCGCATGCTCGCGCTTTGGGGACGCGAGACTTTGCTGCGCGGCCTGGATGCCGTCCTTGAACGCTTGCAGTCCCTGCGCGAGACCGTCGCGCAAGGTGACGCAGAGGCGCTGGAAAAAGCCTTTGCCGGCGTTTCCCAGGCGCGCAGTTACTGGATGGCCGAAAGCCGCGAGCGCGCCTGGGAAATCGAACGCGGCGCACTCCAGGGCGAAAACCTGTTCCAGCGCACCCTGCAAGCCCTTTTCGGCGAGGGGCTTATCTCCAAGAAGCCATAAAATTATGAACGACCATCTTGCCCCCTACCCCTTGCATCCTGCCCCTGGCCCCTTGTACCCTGCCCCTTGCCTCTTGCTTCCTGAATCGCTATGCTTAACCAACCACCGCGGGTTCTGATGATCGCGCCTACCTCCTTCTTCCTGGACTACGGCTGCCATATCCGTATCCTGGAAGAAGCGCGCGCGCTTTTGGCGCAGGGGCTGCACGTGCGCATTGTCACCTATTACCTGGGCCGCGACGTGCCCGGGCTGGATATTGTGCGTTGCGCGCCCACGCCCTGGCGTTCCGATTACGAAGTTGGCTCTTCGCGGCACAAAATTGCGTTTGATGTACTGTTATCGTGGAAGGCCCTGTGGACGGCCGTGCGCTGGCGTCCCGACATTATTCACGGCCATCTGCATGAAGGCGCGCTCATCGGTCACATGCTTGCCAAACTGCTGCGCGTTCCGCTGGTCTTCGATTTCCAGGGCAGTCTGACCGGCGAAATGCTCGATCACGGCTTCTTGAAGCGCGATTCCATGGCCTACTACTGGTGGCGACGATTGGAGGAGCGCATCGTCGAAATGCCCGACGCCATCCTCACCAGCACCGTGCACAGCGCCGCGCTGCTCGCCGACGTTTTTAAGCGCACTCAAGACGTTTATCCCTTGCCCGACAGCGTCAACCTGGACTTTCTGTTCCCCACGTGCATCACGCCGGAGGAGCGCTTGCAGCGGCGTGCGGCTTTGGGCATCCCGCCGGAGCGGCAGGTAGTGGTTTATCTGGGGCTGCTGGCCGATTACCAGGGCATCCCGCAATTGCTCCAGGCGGCGGCGTCTTTGCGAGCGCAAGGCGAGGCCGTCTCCTTTTTGGTGATGGGTTTTCCGCAAGTCCACCATTATCGGCAATATGCCCACAACTTGGGCCTCACCGATGAGGACGTCATCTTCACCGGCAAAATGCCCTATGAGGACATCCCCGCTTATCTGGCGCTTGGCGACGTGGCCGCCGCGCCCAAAATCTCGGCAACGGAAGGCAGCGGCAAAATCCTCAACTACATGGCGATGGCCTTGCCGGTGGTGGCCTACGACACACCGGTAAGCCGCGAGTACCTGAACAATCTGGGCCTCTATGCTGCGCCGGCGGGAGATGCAGAGGCATTGGCGCAGACCTTGCGCGCCATCCTGCACGCCCCGGATAAAGCGGCGCAACTCGGCGCGCGGCTCCGCGAGCGCGCCGACAGGCATTTCTCCTGGAACCGTACCGGACGACAAATCTTGCGCATCTACGAAAAACTATGGCAACGGTGAACTTTCCGGTACGCAGTCCCTATTGGCGGGCGGCGCTGTTCTACTTCGGCCTGTGGGGCCTTATGGGAGCGCAAATGCCCTTCTTCAACGTTTACTATGCCCATCTGGGTCTCAACGGCTTACAAATCGGCATTCTTTCAGCCGCCTTCGCCCTGATGACATTATTCGTCGGCCCGGCGCTCTCTCTGTTGGCCGACCGGCGTCGTTGGCAGAAACGTATGTTGCTTATCTCAATCGGCAGCACCGGCGGGTTGTTGATCTTGTTCATTTTTCCACGCACCTTTGGCCCGCTGCTGATTCTGGTACTGGTGCGCGCGGTGTTGTTCAGCCCGATGATGTCCGTCGGCGACGGGATGGTAGCGCGTATGGCCGGTCGCTATAGGATTGACTACGGCAAATTGCGCCTGTGGGGATCGCTGAGTTTCGCCCTCGCGGCCCTGGTCTGTGGTGGATTGTGGGAACGTTGGGGATTTCAGGCCATGTTCATCGTGACCAGTTTGCTCACCCTACCGGTGTTGTGGACGGCGACTGGGCTGGAGGAAAGTACGACCGCCGTGGCTGCAAGTGGTGCATTCACAGCTTCAACGACGGCCGTGTCCACCTTGCGCGATGTTCGGCGTGATCGAGGGCTGTTTGCCATTCTGGCGGCCGTCTTCCTGATCGGCATCGCCGAGGGCGTATACAGCACATTCTCCGGCGTGTACTTGAACACCCTCGGCGGCGGGCAATTTTGGGTCGGCGCCCTCTTCGGCCTTTCGGCGCTCGCCGAATTGCCGGCCATGCACTACAGCGGCGCGCTCTTCCGTAAACTCGGCAAGCCGCTCGGCGTTCTGTTGGCTTACGCTTTGATCGGTCTCTCGCTCATCGGCTATGGCCTGGCGCGTCAACCGTGGCTGGTGCTGGTGTTGGCTATGTTCAAGGGTGTCGGGTTCGCACTCTACTTTGTAGGGAATGTCAATCTGGTAGACGAGCGCGCGCCGGAATCTCTGGTTTCCACCCTGCAATCGCTGATGAACGCCGCATCGCGCGGCCTTGCGCCGCTCATCACCCTGCCGCTTGGTGGGCGGCTCGCCGATGTTCTGGGGCTGCCGCTGGTCTTCGGTGGGGCGGGGATTGCGGCGTTGTTGGCGGCGGGCGTCGTCGGCGTCGCCATTCTCGGCCGGCAGTTTGAGGTGAAGCCGTTGCTTGCAGAGGAATAGGAACTAACAGGTGATTAAAGTCCATGCTTGCATTTTGATTAAACCTGTGATAATATACGAATAAAGTTGGCTTTTTGAGACTTATTCACAAAAAGTCCGTTTTAATTAGAGAGGTGAGCCATGTTAATAGAATTCACCGTTGGCAATTACCGTTCGTTTCTCACCCCTATGACTTTGAGTTTAGAAGCCACAAAACTACGCGCTAACGAAAAGATGTTGGATGAGCAAAATGTTTTCCGAAGTGGAGACTTGTCCTTACTTCGCAGTGCGGCCATTTATGGGGCCAATGCAAGTGGAAAAAGCAACTTGATCAGTGCAATGGCCTTCATGAAGAATTTTGTACTTCATTCTGCTAAAGACTCCCAAACTGGTGAACCTACGGGCATAGAACGTTTCCGCTTGAGTACTATGAGCCTTCAGGAACCGGCTCTCTTTCAGATCATTTTTGCTTTAGGCGATAAATGCTACCGCTATGGGTTTGAGATAGATGATAAGATTGTTCGGGCTGAATGGTTATACCATACAACCAAACGAGAAACACGCTTGTTTATGAGACAAGGCGATCAGTTTGAACTTTCCGGGCCATTTGTCAAAGAAGGACGGGGATTGGAAAATCGCACTCGTGATAACGCTTTATTTCTTTCGGTTGTAGCACAGTTTAACGGCGCTATCGCAATGATGATTTTGAGATGGTTTAGAACAAAACTGAATATTATCTCCGGGCTGGAAGATGTTGGCTACTTTAATTTCACATTGCAACGTTTTGAGAAAGATGCGGTTTTCCGGCAGCGGGTGTTGGATTTTATCCATTTGGCGGATGTCGGAATTACAGATGTAAGAGTCGAAACCAAATCTTTAACCGATGCGCTTTTACCTGATGAAGTTCGTGAATTACTTCAGCATTTGGCAACAGCAAAAGGAATCTCTGAAACCGAACCGTTCATTAAGAGTCTCAAGACCAGCCATCCAATTTTTGATTCCGAGCATAACCTTGTAGGACAAGAGACTTTTGACATGGAAAAACAGGAGTCAGAGGGGACGCAAAAAATTTTTAGTCTTTCTGGACCATTGTTGGATACCTTGGAACAAGGCAAGGTGTTAGTCATTGATGAATTAGAAGCGCGTCTACACCCCTTGCTTACGCTTGAGATTATTCGGCTGTTTAACTCCGCCGAGACTAACCCCCACAATGCGCAACTTATCTTTGCAACTCACGATACCGGTTTGCTAAGTCAATCCTTGCTGCGTCGTGATCAAATCTGGTTTACCGAAAAAGACAAATACGGTGCGACAGATCTTTACTCGTTGGCAGAATTGAATGTCCGCAATGATGCTGCGTTTGAGAAACAGTATATTACAGGACGCTACGGAGCCATTCCTTTTATCGGTGGGTTGCGTACGTTGTTTGAGGGAATTGCCTATGGCGAGAAAATCTAAGCCGAATGAGCGACTTTCGGATAAAGGGAAAAGCAGGGGGCGAACTCCCAACGACAGGCGCAAATTGCGCGCTTATTTTTTGATTGTCTGCGAAGGTAAAAAGACGGAACCAAACTACTTCAAATCCTTCAAAGAAAAATTGCGGGTTAGTGCGGAAATCAAAATCGAGGGACTGGGAGATAATACTTTAAGCCTGGTTGAACGTACTTGCGAGTTGAAGCAACAAGATGACTACACGGATGTTTGGGTTGTCTTTGATCGCGATAGCTTTCCGGCCGAACGATTCAATGAGGCCATTGCCTTAGCCCGTCGGCGTGATATTCGAGTGGCTTATTCCAATGAAGCCTTTGAGCTATGGTATTGGCTGCATTTTGATTACCAGGATACTGCGGTTTCGCGTGCCGACTATGAGGCAAAACTCACCAAGAGATTAGGCTTCTCGTATAAGAAAAACGATCCAGGGATGTATGACGATTATTGCCTTATCAGGATGATGCAATCCGTAATGCAGAAAGGCTTCTGAATTCCTATGGTCCGAGTCATAACCCTGAACGTGACAATCCCTGTACTACTGTTCATCAGTTGGTGCAGGAACTCAGCCGCCATGCGCGCTAAGGCCTGCGGATATAATCGCACATTGTAAAAGTATAGATGCCATGGCTAACGGAGCAAAACCTCGATATTCCTCCAGCATATTCAAGACTACTATGCGTGCGCTCGTAACTATCCTCGCGCTGATGCTCATTGTTGCAGCCGCGACGATCTGGCTGACGCTGCGCCACCCAACAGACACAATCCTCCCCGGGGTGTATGTGCAGAACGTGGATGTCAGCGGCATGACGATAGAGGAAGCCGTCGCGGCGCTCACCCGCGCCTTGCCCGCGCCGGAGACTGCCGGTGTGGATGTGCAGGTCGCCGGTCGCGTGTGGCGCGTCACCTGGGCGGATGTGGGACAGCACTATGACCTTCGGGCGACGGCACAGGCGGCCTATAATGTGGGCCGCGACGCCAACGGCAATGCGCCGCTGCTGGCCGGACTGCGTCGCCAAAATGTCGTCATAGCGCCGCTGCTCACGCCCGCAGACCCGGCGCGGGTACGGGCCATTGTAGAGCGAATCGCGGCGGAAGTGGAACGCGCGCCGGTGGAGGCGCAGTTGGCGTTGAGCGGCGGACAGGTCATCGCCGCAGATGGACAACCGGGGCAACGCCTGGATGAAGAAGAAGCCGCTGCGCGCGTGCTTCAGGCATTGGCCGCGGGAACGCCGACGGTGGAACTGCCGCTCATCGCGCTGCCGCCGCACGTCACCACGCCGGAGCCGGCGCGCACGCAGGCGCAAGCTTTGCTGGCGCGCCCCTTCACACTCAGCGTGGACGACCCGCTCACCGGCCCGCTCCTCGAAAACGAGCTGCCGGCCGGCTATCACGCAGAGTTCAGCGCGCCGCCAGAGCGCATCGCCATGTGGCTTGAGCCGCGCGCCGAAGGCTCGTCCATGAAACTATATGTGAACGATAAGCCGGTAAAAGCATGGCTGGAAGAACTCGCGCCGCAATTAGGTGAAGAGCGGTTGCTGGACAGCGCCCCAACACTGCGCAACATCCTCGCGGCGCTGTATGACGGGCACCATCAGGCGCAGGCGCACGTTCGTCACCCACAGCGCGTCTATGTCGTACAACCCGGCGACACCCTCTCGCTCATCGCCTTCAATCACCACATGCCGCTGTATCAGCTCAAGCGCGCCAACCCCGATGTGGACCCCGGCGCGATTGACATCGGGCAGGAAATCATTATCCCCTCGATTGATGTCTTGCTTCCCTATCCGCTGACGCCGGGCAAGCGCATCGAGATTGATCTGCCCAAACAGCAAATGCGCGTCTTCGAGGACAACACGCAGATTTACACCTTTACTATCTCCAGCGGCATCTCGCGCACGCCGACCATTCCGGGTCAGTTCCAGATTTTGTTCAAAGAAGAGCTGGCCTTTGCCCCGCGCTGGCGGTTGGACATGCCGTACTTTATGGGCATCTACGAAGAGGACGAAGGGTTCTTCAACGGCATCCACGAACTACCCATCACCCATTACGGGACGCGGCTTTCGCGGAGCGTGCTGGGGTGGCCGGCCTCCTTCGGCTGCATCATCCTCGATGTGGGCGATGCCGAGACGCTTTTCCGTTGGGCGGAAGTGGGGACCCTGGTGCGTATCGCCGGTTACGCGCCCGGCACCCCCTCCTGGCAGCAGACCCTGGCCGACCTCGCGCCGCTTACGGCGGAAGAAGGGGATCAGTAAAGCCGGATTGTGGTACAATAGGGGTGGGAGGGCCTGACAAATGGAACGCGTTATCACCTTGCAAATACCTGAAGAAACTTACTTTTTGCTTGAGAAAAAGGCTCAAGCCCAAGGAACTGAACCGGCACAGGTCATTCTGGAATGGGTCAACAAACTGGTGCAACCGGAATCGGCCTACCCCCTCTTGCAAGTGGCTAAACCGGCCAATAACTTGAGAGCCTTGTTTGGTACCTTGACATGCGAAGTGAGCGGTGTCGCAGAGAACCATTTTGAAAGCACGACCGGATAAGACCTGGTCTATGGTGGATGCTGTTAGTTTCGCCCTGATGCAGAAATTCGATATCATAGAAGCATTCACTACAGATCACCATTTTGAACAGGCTGGCTTTGTGATCTTGCTCAAGCGCTGATGCCTCATGTACGCCCAAGTGATGGTCTTTTTACCTTTTAGAACCCACGCCACCCCGGTGCTCGACTACGACATCCCTCCGGCGCTGGCCCAGGCCATCCGCCCGGGGTTGCTCGTCGTCGTGCCGCTGCGTGAACAGTGCCTGCCCGGCCTGGTGCTGGCGCTCACCGAGACGCCCGCCGTGCCGGAGACCCGCCCCATCCACAGCGTCCTTTACCCTGAACCGGCGCTCGACGCACGGCTGTTGGAGCTGGCACGCTGGATGGCGCAGGAGACCTTAGCCCCGCTGCACCGGTGCGTGCAGGTGATGTTGCCGCCGGGGTTGCGCACTTCTGTTTGTCTACGTCTCACGCCTTTAGTGACATCTGCGCCGCCCGATCTCCCCGGACCCGCCAAAGCCTTGCTTGAGGCGCTGATCCAACGTGGACCACTCACCAGCGCCCAGACCAAACAGGCCCTCAAGGGCGTGGACCTGCGCCGCGCGCGGTATGATTTGAAGCGCCGCGGGTTCATCAAGGTTGAACGCTTGCTCCAGCTCGCAACCGTACAGCCCAAAATCCTCCGGCTGGCCCGTCTGATTGCCCCACGCGCTGAGTGGGACGCCCGCTTACACGGCTTGCGCGACCTGACGCTCTATTGCCACATCCTGGAGTTTCTCGAAGCCGAACGGCAGCCGGTGGATGTGAGTGTGCTCTACGCCGAAACAGGCGCGCGTTCTGGACACCTGAAGACATTAGCAACCCGCAGTCTGATCGCCTTCAGCCACGAAGAAGTGCTGCGCGACCCACTGGCCGAGATGATTTTCACGCCCGATCAGCCGCCCACACTCATCTCAGAGCAACAGACGGCCTGGGACGTCATCGAGGCTTCATTGCACGACGCCACATCTACACCCGCGCCGGTGTTATTGCTGGGCGTGACCGGCTCCGGCAAGACCGAGTTGTATCTACGCGCTACGGCCCAGACGCTGGCGCAAGGCAAACAAGCGTTGATCCTGGTCCCCGAAATCAGCCTGACGCCGCAGACGGTGCAGCGTTTCGCCGTGCGTTTTCCGGGACAGGTGGGCCTGTGGCACAGCGCTATGAGCGACGGCGAACGCTTCGATACCTGGCGACGGGTGCGCAGCGGCGCGGTGCAGGTGGTGGTGGGCGCGCGCTCCGCGTTGTTTGCGCCGTTCCCCAACCTGGGACTGATCGTGATGGACGAAGAGGAAGATGCCAGCTACAAGGAGGGGCGTCCACCTTACTATCACACGCGCGAGGTTGCCGAACAACTGGCGCGCATGACGGGCGCACTGCTCATCCTGGGGAGCGCCACGCCCTCGCTGGAAGCCTACAGTCGCGCGCTGGCGGGTCGCTACCGGCTCGTGGAAATGCCGCAGCGCGTGATGGGACATCAGCAGCGCATTGCCGCCTGGGAAGATTATTTGCATCTCCCCGGAAGCCGCTATCGGCCACTGGAGACGCCGCAGGCTGCTACCATTGCCCTGCCGCCGGTGCAGATCGTGGACATGCGGGCGGAACTCAAGGCCGGCAACCGTTCGATCTTCAGCACGGCGTTACAAGAAGCCGTAGACCGCGCTCTGGCGCAACAGGAGCAGGTGATCCTCTTCCTCAACCGGCGCGGGACGGCGACCTACGTTTTCTGCCGCGACTGCGGCTGGACGGCTGAATGCCCCCGTTGCGACACGCCGCTGACCTACCACGAAGGCGCGAGTTTGCTGCTCTGTCATCGCTGCGGGCATCAGCGTCGCATGCCGCGCCAATGCCCGGAATGTCATTCACCGCGGGTGCGCGCTTTTGGGCTGGGGACGGAAGGGCTAGAAGCGCAGGTGCGTGAACACTGGCCCGGCGCGCGTCTGGTGCGCTGGGATCAAGACGTCGCCCGTTCGCACGCCGCGCACACGGCGATTATGGGCCGCTTTGCCCGTGGCGAGGCCGATATCCTGGTCGGCACGCAAATGGTCGCACGCGGGCTGGATATTCCCAAAGTGACCGTTGTGGGCATTGTTTCCGCCGATACCGCGCTGAACCTGCCGGATTTTCGTGCCGCCGAGCGCGCCTTTCAACTGCTGGCGCAGGTGGCCGGTCGCTCGGGACGTGGCCTGCTCGGCGGGCGTGTGATCCTGCAAACTTATTACCCGATGCATTACGCCATCCAACGCGCAGCGGTTCACGACTACGTCGGCTTCGCCCAACGCGAGCTGGCCTTTCGCCGGCAAGCGGTCTATCCGCCCGTGATACGCCTGGCGCGGCTGGTCTATGCGCACGCGAACCGCGAGAAAGCGCAGGCGGCCGCCGAAAGCCTGGCCGCGATCCTGCGCGATGCGCTGCGCAATGCCGGCTTGCCCCTCACCGACCTCATCGGGCCGGCGCCGGCGTTCTTCGCCCGCGTGCGGGGACGCTATCGCTGGCAGATTCTGCTGCGCAGCGTCGCCCCGGCAGATTTCCTGCGCGAAATCTCCATCCCTGCCGGGTGGCTGGTGGATATTGACCCGGTTGAGGTGTTGTAAGGCGATTCTGTTGCCATAATTTACCTTTTATGGTAAATTATCCGTATGAAATTTGAGGAATAATCAATGATAGATTGCATTGTCCTTGCCGGCGGTGTGCCGCAGGAAGAAGATTTGCTCTATGAATATACTCAGGGGCAACCCAAAGCGCTGCTCGATGTGGCCGGTAAGCCCATGGTGCAGTGGGTGCTGGATGCCCTCGATGCAGCACCGAGTGTGCGTTCCATCATCTTTGTCGGTCTGACCGATGAATGTGGGGTCGCCTCCTCCAAAATCACCCGTTATGTCCCCGACCAGGGTTCGATGCTGAAAAACATCCTCGCCGGCGTTGAACAAATCCTGGAAG
Organism: Chloroflexota bacterium; assembly: GCA_019873645.1. GTDB lineage: Bacteria > Chloroflexota > Anaerolineae > B4-G1 > SLSP01 > DSWT01. Next base: position 49,204 of record JAIOAX010000029.1, read on the forward strand.
GCGATCCAGCGGCGCAGCAAATCTTGATCAGCAGCTCCGATATCCCCCTGCTCACGGCGGAGATGGTGGAAGCCTTTCTGCAACAGTGCGCCGACCCCCGGGTGGATATTTACCACAGCGTTGTGCCGCGCGAGAAGATGGAGCAACGTTTCCCCGGCTCGCGGCGCAGCTATGTGCGCTTTAGCGAAGGCGAGTTCGCCGCCGGTGACATTCACGTCATCGCGCCGCGCGTCGCCCATGCGCACCAGGACTTGTGGGATGACCTGCTCAACAGTCGCAAAAACGCGCTCAAACAGGCCGCGCGCTTGGGGCCGGTCTTCTTCGCCAAACTGGTCGCCCATCGCCTGAGTCTGGCAGAACTGGAACGACTCGCACTCGAAAAATTCGGGTTAAACGTGCGCGCGATGATCGTGGAATACGCGGAAATGGGCATGGATGCCGATAAACCGTTCCAACTGGAAATCTGCCGTCGTGAGCTGGCGCGATGACTATTCAACGTCAGACCTGGCTGGAGTATGATCGCGTTCTCACGGCGCGGGCCGCCACGCTCATTCGTGGGCCGTTAGTGCGTGGTTTGGCGACGTTCCTCGCGCACTCCGGCGATACACCCGTGTGGTTGTTGCTCGGCGCGGCGCTCTGGCGTTTTGGAGCCGCCGGATGGCTTGAGGCCGGCAGGCGCATCGTCCTGGTCACAACCCTCGCCTGGGTCGTCAGCACGGTGCTCAAACCTTTCTTCCGGCGTCCCCGCCCGGAAGGTGAACGTGGGCATTTCTACCTGAAGATTGACCGACTCTCGTTCCCCTCCGGGCATGCGGTACGGGTCGGTGGGTTGCTGACCGTGTTGAGCGGATTGCTGCCGTTTTGGGGCGCAGCCGGGTTCATCGCGTGGGGGCTCCTTGTCTGCCTCAGCCGTGTGGCGCTGGGCTTGCACTATGCCGGCGATGTGAGCGTGGGAATCCTCATCGGTGCGGGGGTAGGCGGGGTATTATTGCTGGTTTTGTAGATTGCATGATGGTCGAAGACCAGGTGCAGCCAGTTTCACCACGAATTTAACCACGAATTTAACCACGAATCTTCACGAATCTACACGAAAGAGTGGCCGTTATCTGAATCGGGGTTGTTCTATTCCCTGACAGGCGTGCGCTTGCGCGCCTGTTGCTGGCCGACCGCCTGCGCGGCGCCGCGAAAACGTTCGGGATCGCTGATCTGGTGACGCGCCGGACGTTCCAGGTTGGGGCGAATCATTTGAAGCATTTTCTTCAGGGTTGTGAAGTTCACCGGATCGGGGCGCAGCGCCAGGCCGAGCGCGTAATTGGAGGCAGCCAGCGCCCAATCCCACTCCTGGCGCATCTCATCGGCGCGTGAATGATAAGCTTTCTTATCCCAGGCTTTGGCCGATTGTTCGGCATCCTCGTAAATCGTATGTAACGCCGTCCCCACCACCGCCAGCAGATCATGCGCCAGCGCTTGATCTTTCGGCAAGATTTCTGGCAGGTGCACCAGCAGAATCTCGGCCACCACGCGCATCTGTTGCGTTCTCTCTTTGATTGCCATAAATGCCTCAGGTCTGTTTTTAGACAGGATTGACAGGATTTCCAGGATTAAGAAAGCCGCTTCCATCCTGTTATTCTTGTCAAAATACTCGGCGGCAACCTTACCACAGGCTCAGGCAAAGTCAAGGGGCAAGGGACAAGGGGCAAGGGGCAAGGGGGCGTGTCAAACTGACAGAACGATGGTACAATGAGAAGGGTGAATCGGCGAATGGTGAATCAGCGAATCAGCGAAGGGTGAATGGCGAACGGCGAGAAGTGGAAACTGACAACTGAAAACTAAAAGGAGGGGCCTCATGAACGAGAAAACCAAAGTCTTGCAGGTGTGGGGGAAACGTTCCGCAGAATTCTACGCCGAACTGGAAAATCAACCGGTTTTGGTCGCTGTGATTAACGGCAAGATCTTCAAAGGCAATCTCATCGGCGTGGATGTGTACGACATCCTCATCCGCCAGGAAACCGGCCTGGAATTGCTCATTCCCAAAGGGAACATCATCTACATTCACGGAGCGAGTTAGCGTATGCAAGGGGTCATTCTGGCGGCCGGTAAAGGCTCGCGGCTGCATCCGATCACCTTGAATCGCTCTAAGGCGATGTTGCCCATCCTGGGAAAACCCATCGTGGAGCGGGTGATGGAGCTGTTAGCGGCGAACGGGGTGCACGACTTCATTCTCGTCGTCAGCCCCGAAGACCGCGACATCACGCGCTACTTTGTGCGTGAATCTACCCTGGAAACCGAGGTGCGTTTCGTCTATCAGACCGAGCGTCTGGGTATGGCGAAGGCTCTGGAATGTGCCGCGCCGCTCATTAGCGACGATTTCGTCCTCTCGGCCTGCGACAATCTGGTGACGGCAAACGATGTGGGCCGTTTGATGGCCTCCTGGTACACGGAGCCGCGTCCCAATGCGCTGCTGACGCTGATGCCGGTATCGCGAGAGCGCGTCAGCAGCACGGGCATTGTGGCGCTGGACGGGCCGTGGATCACCCGCATCGTCGAGAAACCCACGCCCGAAGCAGCCCCCTCGAATATCTCCAGCCTGCCGCTCTACGTCTTTTCGCCGCGTATCCTGGACTATCTGCCTGAAATCTCACCCTCGCCGCGCGGCGAATATGAGCTACAGGATGCGATCCAGATGCTCATCAACCGCGAGGGGCGTGTGGGTGGCGTGACCGTCGAGCGTCGTCTGACGCTGACCAACGCCGCCGATCTCCTGGCGCTGAACCGTGAGTATTTGATGCACGGCGATGGCCGTTCTCAACTGGAGCCACACACCATTGGCCCGGGCACGCAGTTGATCACACCGCTGTACATCGAACGCGGCACACTTATCGGCGCGGGCTGCGTCATCGGGCCGAACGTCTACATCGAGCGTGATTGTCGCATCGGCAACCGCGTGACCCTCCGCGACGCCGTCCTGCTGCGCGACGCCTGTGTACCCCACGGTGCAACCATCATCAACCAGGTCATCGCCTGACGCAAAAGTAACCACAGATTGCACGGATTGTACAATAAAAAGTTTAACGTACACTCAACCTCAATGGATTGAACGGATTTTAACGGATTAGAGAAAAAAATCCGTTTCATCCGTTTAATCCGTTGACCTTCACAGAGGAATGGCGTGTTGAAGAAACGCATCACCCAGGCCATTTTGGGGATTTGCCTCCTGACGCTGACCGGCAGTGCAACGCTCGCCATGTGGCTTTTTGGAGGACTGCCTGCGCCGGGTGACCTGAGCGCCTATACCACCGCGCCGAGCAGCAAAATCTATGACCGCAACGGTCAACTACTCTTCGAGATGCCGCCGCCATACACGGGGAGCCACACCCCGGTTGCGCTTGCCGAAATCCCACAGCATCTCATCTGGGCCACCATCGCCACCGAAGATGCCACGTTCTACACCAACCCCGGTCTGGATTTCAAGGGCATCCTGCGGGCGGTATGGATTAATATCCAGGGCGGGGAAGTGCTGGCGGGGGGCAGCACCCTCACCCAACAACTGGTACGCACAGTGATGTTCGACGCCGACGAACGCGCCGAACGCACATTGCGCCGCAAGCTGCGCGAGCTGGCGCTGGCCGTCCGTCTCACGCGGCGCTACAGCAAAGACGAAATTCTCAACCTCTATCTCAACGAGACATACTACGGCAACCTGGCTTACGGCGTCGAGGCGGCGGCGCAGGCCTATTTCGGCAAAAATGTGCACGACCTGGACCTGGCCGAATGTGCGCTCCTGGCAGGGTTGCCGCAGGCACCCGCGCGTTACAATCCTCTGGAGAACTTAGACGCGGCGAAAGAACGTCAGGCTGTGGTGCTGGATTTGATGGTGAAGCAGGGCTACATCGGCAGCGAGGTGGCGCAACTGGCAAAAGCCGAGAAGCTCGATTTTGCCGCCGCGCCGTTTGCCATCCGCGCCCCACATTTCGTCATGCTCGTGCGCAGTCAGTTGGAGCAAAAGTTAGGCCAGGCGCGGCTCGAGGCCGGTGGATTGAACATCTACACCACGCTGGATGTGGCGCTCACCGATACGGCCCGTGACGTCATCCGCCAGCACCTGACACTCCTGGCGGCCTGTCGCTATGAACCCAACTGTCCCCCCGGTGGGAACAACGTCCGCAACGCTGCGCTTGTCGCCCTTGATCCCCGGACAGGCGAGGTGCTGGCGCTGGTGGGCAGCCCGGATTACTTTTCCGCGCGCATTGACGGCGCCGTGAACGGCGCAACCGCGCTGCGACAACCCGGCTCGGCGATCAAGCCACTCATCTACGCGGCGGCCTTTGAGCGCGGCGACCTCACGCCGGGGACGATGATGTTAGATGTGCGCACTGCCTTTGTGACACGCGAGGGCACGCCCTACGTCCCGCTGAACTACGATTTGGACTTCCGCGGGCCGGTGCGACTGCGCGAGGCGTTGGCCTCGTCGTACAACTTGATTGCTGTGAAAGTGCTGGACGCCATCGGCATCGAGTCGCTGACCGGCATGGCGCGGCGTTTGGGGATAACTACCCTGGATGATCCCGACAAATTTGGATTGGCGCTGGCGTTGGGCGGCGGCGAAGTGCGCTTGCTGGAACTGACTGCCGCTTACGCTGCGTTTGCCAACGGGGGGTACGCCGTGCAGCCGGTGACGATTCGCCGGGTGGAAGATGCAAGCGGCGCGCTCTTGTGGGCAGCGCCCGCCGGCCGGGGTGAACAGGTGCTCGATGCGCGCGTCGCCTACCTCATCACCGCTATTTTGAGCGATGATCTGGCGCGCATCCCCACCTTCGGCGAGGGGAGTGTGTTGCAACTGACCCGTCCGGCAGCCGTCAAGACCGGCACGACGACTAACTTCCGCGACAATTGGACGATAGGGTACACTCCCGATTTGGTGGTGGGCGTATGGGTGGGTAACGCGGACAACGAGGCGATGAAAAACGTGAGCGGCGTGGATGGCGCCGCACCGATCTGGCATACGGTGATGGAAGCCGCGCTCAAAGGCCGCCCGGTGCGCGATTTTGTCCGCCCTGAAGGGCTGGTGGATGTCGAAATCTGCGCGCTTTCCGGGCAATTGCCGGGGCCGGATTGCCCGCATCGCATCACCGAGACCTTTATCGCCGGCACCGCGCCGACTGAAACCTGCACCATGCACCCCTCTCAGCTCTCAGCTTTCAGCTCTCAGCCTTCAGCTTTGGCATCTCCCATACGCCTCACGAGTCCTGACACGGGGGCGGTGTACCGCCTTGATCCGACGCAGCCCCGCGCCATGCAAAAGCTGCGCGTTGCTGCCGAAGCCGAGGTGGCTTTCGAGCACGTGATTTTACTGGTGGATGGTCAACCACTGGCGCAATTCAGTACGCCTCCCTACACTTACCTGTGGCCGTTGCAGCCAGGGATGCATACCTTCGCGGCGGTGGGCGTCGCTGCCGACGGCAGCCAAACATCCAGCGACAATGTCACCATTGAAGTCCGGGAATGAACACGGCTCGCATTTCTTCAAGCCATGGTGACAAATTCTCAAAAGGATAATATACTATATGTATAACCAGGGGTTCTCCGGTGATTGAATGATAACGACCATTTGACCATCCCCCTAACGACTATATCTTTAGCAGACATCATGAGCTACGTGTTCCCTGAAGCATAAAAATGCCTGTCAACGGATTTAACGGATTTTAACGGATTAGCTTTCAACTGTCGCACAAATCTGCTCAACCTGCTTAATCCGCTGACCGTTTTCGGAATAAGTTGAGGAATCAAGATGGCTACAGAATCTATCCCCGGAGAGCAAGTGCGCCGTGAGACGGCGCGTTGGGCCTTAGGCATTTATGCCGGCCTGACCGGCTTCGGCATTGCGCTGCACATTGTCAGAAACCTCGTCCTGGACCAGGCGTTCAACTGGCTGTACCTGATGGCTATGGCAATCATCGGCCTGACAGCTTTGGTATCTCTGCGCTATGTCAACCGCTCGTTATCCCGCGCGATGTTAGCCTTTTCCTGGATCACTTTTGCCTGTTTCACCGTATTATTGATCTACGAAATTGCCACAGGACAAAACTTTCAGCTTTTCATGGCTATGTTTTATGTCGGTATTTTCGCCCTGGGACTCATTTTAGGATTCAAACCCGCTCTATACTATGCGACTGCGACTGCGATTGTTTTCTTCATCTTAGGGATCTTGTACCTGGGAGTCGTTCAAATCGTTATGCCGATTGTTCTGACTTATGCAATGGCAGTTCCATCAAAGACCATCGAATTGCTGATCGAGCAAAGTACCCGCGATCTCGCACAGCTCAACGCACGCCTTGAGGAGCTTGTGGCGGCGCGCACGGCCGAACTGCTCGAAGCCAATCGGCGGCTTCAAGCCGAGATTTACGAACGCGCGCAGGTAGATGAGGCTTTGCGGCAACACACGCTGATACTGGAAAGCCGCAATGAAGATCTTAATGCTTATGCCCATACCGTTGCTCACGACATCAAAGCGCCGTTGGCGACGATTGTCGGGTTTAGTGAGTTGTTGGAAAAACGGCATCAACAATATCCGCCGGAAACGCTGTCGGAGTACCTCACCATTCTTGCCCGCACCGGACGCAAGATCGCCAACATCGTGGATGAGCTATTGCTGTTAGCCAGTATGCGCGAGGTAGAAGCCCCGGAAACTTGCGCCCTGGATATGACCGCGATTGTGCAGGAGGCCTTGCAGCGCCTCAGCGATTTGCAGGCCGATGCCTGTGCCTGTATTGTCCTCCCCGATGCGTGGCCGGCGGCTGTCGGCTATGGCCCGTGGGTTGAGGAGGTATGGTTCAACTACATCAGCAATGCCATCAAATATGGTGGCGTCCCCCCACACATTGAGCTTGGCGCTACAATGTCGGGAAATAGCCACATCCGGTTTTGGGTGCGCGATAACGGCGAAGGATTGACACCGGAAGAGCAAGGGCGGCTCTTCACGCCCTTCGTCCGTCTCAATCGAAGCGACGTCAAAGGCCATGGGTTGGGATTGTCCATCGTCCGGCGCATCGTTGATAAACTCGGTGGGGAGGTTGGCGTCGAGAGTGAACCCGGACAGGGAAGCACCTTCTATTTTACTTTACCTAGCGTGCACCATTGTAGCGCAAGCTGACAGCTTGTGTCCAGAACAAACTAACAGTTTGCCCTACGTTTGTTTGCGAGTGCATTGTAACGCAAGCTGTCAGCTTGCGGCCCAGGCAAACTGACAGTTTGCTCTACGTTTGGTTGTGGGTGCATTGTAGCATAAGCTGTCAGCTTGCAGTTCAGGCAAACTGACAGTTTGCTCTACGTTTGTCCGCATTGTAGCGCAAGCTGTCAGCTTGCGGCTCAGGCAAACTGACAGTTTGCTCTACGTTTGTTTGTGGGTGCATTGTAGCATAAGCTGTCAGCTTGCAGTTCAGGCAAACTGACAGTTTGCTCTACGTTTGTCCGCATTGTAGCGCAAGCTGTCAGCTTGCGGCTCAGGCAAACTGACAGTTTGCTCTACGTTTGTTTGTGGGTGCATTGTAGCATAAGCTGTCAGCTTGCAGTTCAGGCAAACTGACAGTTTGCTCTACGTTTGTTTGTGGGTGCATTGTAGCATAAGCTGTCAGCTTGCGGCTCAAGCAAACTGACAGTTTGCTCTACGTTTGGTTATTTCCAGGGGGAAAACTATGAAAAAACGACAGTGGGTCTCCATGTGTGTCTTGTTGGCGCTGGTGATGGGCGCGTGCAAATTCGTCGCCGGACCAGAAGTGACCGCAGAGCCGACGCCGGTGGGAACTGCAACGCCAAAGCCCACGGCGTCGCCTACGCCGCCGCCCACCCCTGCGCTGCCCTATCCGGCTCCGCGCTTGCTCTTCCGCACGCCCGAAACCGGCGAAGCTCAGGCCCTCGACGCGCCCGTCGAACTGGTCTTCGATCAGCCGATGGACGCCGACAGCGTGGCGCAGGCCTTCTCCATCTCCCCGCCGGTCAAGGGGACGCTCAAGTGGGCCGATAAACGCACGCTTGTCTTCACCCCCGCCGAGCCGTTGACGCGCGGCGCAAGCTACCGCGTCACCGTAGACCCAAGCGCGCGCAACGCCGAAGGGACGCCGCTCGCCGATCCAATTGCTTTCAACTTCCAGACTGTCGGTCACCTGCTGGTCAGTGAAGTGCAGCCCATACCCGACAGTGAAGACATCGCCCCAGATAGCAGTGTCACCGTCGTTTTCAACCGCCCTGTTGTACCGCTGACCGCCATCGGCAGCCAGGGCGAGCTGCCCGATCCGCTGACCTTCACGCCGCCGGTGCGCGGGAAGGGTGAATGGCTGAACACGTCCATCTACCGCTTCCACCCCGAAGGCGGCTTTTTGCCGGCGACGCGCTACACGGCGCGCATCACCGCCGGTTTGCACGATACCCTCGGCGCGCCCCTCGCAGAGGACTACACGTGGACTTTTACCACGCTGCGCCCGGCGGTTCTCGCCTGGACGCCGCGCACGGAGGCCATGCACATCGGCCCCCACGAGGTCATCAGCGTCACTTTCAACCAGCCGATGGATCACGCTTCGGTCGAAGCTGCGTTCTCACTCAGCCTCAACGATCAGCCGGTCGCCGGAACCTTCCGCTGGGCCGGCGGGGAGACGCCGCTGGCGCAGGAGACTATGGCCTTCGTCCCTGCTGCGCCGCTGCCGCGTAACGCACGCCCGTATGCGCACCTCGCCGCCAGCGCGCGTGCCCGCAGTAGCGACGTGACGTTGCCGCAGGAATACGGTTGGCGTTTCTACACCGTTAAGGACCCCGGCGTCATCACCACGTCGCCGCTCAACGGCCAGACCAACGTCAGCCCCTACAGCGACATCGTCATCACCTTCGCCAGCCCGATGCAGAAAGCGCGCTTCGAGGAGTATCTGCGCATTTTGCCGGAGCCAACTGCGGTTTACACCTACTGGAGCGATAGCGATACCGACCTGCGCATCGCTTTCGCGCTGGAACCGGCGACGGTCTACAATCTCACGCTCGACGGCGCTGCGCCCGATAAGTACGGCGCGCCGCTCGGTCAGACGCTGCGCCTGCGTTTTACCACCGGTGACCTTTATCCGTATGCGCGCCTCAACACCGGGCGCGATTTAGGGACCTTCAACGCTTATACCGATACCGTCGTCTATGCCGGCTATCGCAACGTCTCGCAGTTGGACGTGGAATTGTACCGCATGGCCCCGGAGACGTTCAGCCTTTTCTACAGTGACTACCAGTACCGCGAGAACTTCCGACCTGCCGTCTCCAGCCTGATTCGGCGCTGGTCTGTGCCGGTCAGCCCGCCGCGCAACAAAAATCGCCTCATCGGCTTGCCCATGGTGGACGCCAACGCGGAACAGCTTCCGCCCGGCATCTATTATCTCCAGTTGACCGCGCCGGAGGTGCGCGCCTACGACCCCAAAGCCGCACCATCCCGCTATATCTTCATCCGCTCGCGCGTCAATCTGACGCTCAAGCACACCAACACCGAATCGCTCGTCTGGGCGACCGATCTGGCGACGGGCGATCCGGTCCCCAATCTGCCCATCCGCTTTAAGGGCGCGCGTGTCGGCTGGCACGGCGACGGCATGACCGATGGCGACGGCGTCTATCTGTTGACCGACCGTCCCCAGGCGGCCGTATGGGATAGCTATTTCGCCTTTGCGGCGCAACCCGCTGATCCTGGCTTTGCCGTAGCCTTCAACGAGTGGGAGAGCGGCATCAGCCCGTGGAACTTCGACATCAACGCCGATTACGGTCCCGCCGTGCGTTATACCGGCTATCTTTACACCGACCGCCCCATCTACCGCCCCGGCCAGACGGTCTACTTCAAAGGCATCGTGCGCGCCGACAATGACGCCCATTACAGCATCCCCGGCGACCTGCCCACCGTTGCCGTGCGCATCAGCGATCCAGAGGGCAAGGAGCTGTACAACGAACGCCTGGATCTCAACGATATGGGGACTTTCTTCGGGGAACTGACCCTGGACGCCGAAGCGTCCCTGGGGACCTACTATATCCAGATCGAAGAGCCGGATCATGACCTGTATGCCAGCGCGAGTTTCAGGCTGGCCGAGTACCGCAAACCGGAATTCCAGGTGGCCGTCACGACCGACCGCGACGCTTATCTCAACGGCGAGACCATCAAAGTGGCGGTCGAGGCCAGCTATTACTTCGGCGGGCCGGTGGCGAACGCGAAGATCCAATGGAATGTCCTCAGCGCCGAATACGGCTTCAACTATCGGTGCCCGCGCGGCGAAAAATGCCCTTACTATAGCTGGATAGATTACGATTGGGAACGCGAGCGCGGCGGCTACGGCAGCTATGGCCGGCTCATCGCCAACGGCGAAGCCGCCACGGATGAACAAGGGCGCGCGGTGATCGAAATCCCCGCCGACATCGGCGCCGAATTGACCAGCCGCCGTTTCACCATCGAAGCTAACGTGACGGACATCAATAATCAGTATGTGAGCAACCGTACCACGACTATTGTCCACAAGGGCCTGTTCTACATCGGCCTGGCCCCGCAGGGACGCATCGCCAAGGCGGGAGAAGAACACCGTGCAGACATCCTCACCGTAGATTGGGATAGCCAACCGGTGGCCGCCGGGCCGCTGGAAGTGGTGTTTATGGAACACCGCTGGTACAGCGTCCGCCAACAGGCCGAAGATGGCAATTTCTACTGGACGTGGAGCGTGGAAGACATCCCCGTTTACACGACGACGGCAACGACCGGCGCCGACGGCAAGGCCGTCGCAGCCTTCATCCCGCCGTCATCCGGCAGTTACAAAATCCGCGCCACAGGCCAGGATGCGCGCGGCAACGTCATCCGCAGCAGCGCCTACATCTGGGTATGGGGCGGTGGCGAGGCTTACTGGCGCCGCGACAGCACCAACCGCATCGAGCTGATCGCCGACAAGGACAGCTACACGGTCGGCGATGTGGCCGAAATCCTCATCCCTTCCCCGTACAGCGGCACGGTCAACGCTCTGGTGACGATCGAGCGTGGCCACATCCTTGAAACCGCTGTCATCGAGCTGTACAGCAACAGCGAAGTGCTGCGTGTGCCCATCACCGCAGACCATATCCCCAACATTTACGTCTCCGTCGTCATCGTGCAGGGCGCGGAACGGGCAACCGACGGCCTGGCGACGTTCAAAATGGGCCTGGTCATGCTGCCGGTTTCTACCGAGGAGAAGGAGCTGACGATCACTCTCACGCCGGATCGGGCACTCGAAAGCGGCCAATACTACCATCCCCGCGAAACGGCCACTTACGATGTGCTGGTCACCGATTATACCGGCAAACCTGTGGAAGCGGAACTGTCGCTGCGGATGGCGGACCTGGCCGTGCTGGCGCTGGCCGACGAGACCGGGCCGACGTTGCTGGAGCATTTCTGGAGCCGACGCGGACTGGGCGTGCGCACCTCCACGGCGCTGGCAGTGGCGATGGAAGCCTACAACCGCGAGCTTGCGCCACAGGCCAAAGGCGGCGGGGGCGGCGGCGAGGAAGAAGGCTTCATCCGCACTAACTTCGCCGATACGGCGTTCTGGGATCCCGTCGTGCGCACCGACAAGAACGGACGCGCGCGGGTGCAGGTGAAACTGCCCGACAACCTGACGACGTGGCGCATGCAAGCGCGCGGGATCACCGCCGATACCCGCGTGGGCCGCGCCGACGTGGACGTGCTCAGCACGCTTGATGTGCTCGTGCGCCCGCTGCTGCCGCGCTTCTTCGTCGTCGGCGACCGCGCGGAGATTGCCACCATCGTCCACAACAACACCAACGCGGCGGTTTCGGCTGTGGTGACGCTTACCGTTCAGGGACTGGAAGTCACGGGCGCGTTGCAACAGCAGGTGAACATCCCGGCGGGCGACAAGGCCAAAGTCGTGTGGCCGGTCACGGCGCTGCCCGGCGAGCAGGTGGTTGTGCGGATGGAGACCCGCGCGAGCAATTATTACGACGGGCGTGAGGACACCTTGCCCGTCTACCGCTATTCGACGCCGGAAGTTGTGGGCACGGCCGGGCGGATCGCCGAACCCGGCATCCGTCAGGAGATCGTCCAACTGCCGCGCGTCTTCGATCCCACCCAGGGCGAGTTGACGGTGCAGGTAGACGGTTCACTGACCGGCGCGACGGTGGACGCGCTGAACTATCTGGAGCACTACCCTTACGAGTGCGTCGAGCAAACCGTCAGCCGCTTCCTGCCCAACGTGCTGACCTATCAGGCGTTGCAGGAGATGAATATCGTGCGTCCCGGCCTCAAAGAGAAACTCACCGAGCAGGTGGGCGTGGCGCTGCAACGGCTCTATGTCCAGCAGAAATACGACGGCGGCTGGGGCTGGTGGCAGACGGACAACAGCAATCCCTACCTCACCGCTTATGTCCTTCAAGGGTTGCTGGAAGCGCAGCGCGCGGGCTTTACCGTGGACAAGGCCGTGATCCACAAAGCGGCCGGTTTCCTGCGCAACAACCTGGTTTCGGTAGATAAAGCGATGGCGCACTGGCAGGCGAACCGCCTGGCCTACCAGCTTTACATCCTGGGCGAATACATCAATCTGATCCCCGACGCTTTTCCGGCGGGTGAGCTCGCGCGCGCCGTGCAGCTCTTCGAGGTCCGGCATCTGCTGGATCACTACGGACGGGCAACTTTAGCGGTTGCCCTGGGGCTGTTGGAGCCGGGCGAAAAGAGCCGCGTGAATACACTGCTCTCCGACTTGAACGGCGCCGCCATCTACAGCGCCACAGGCACGCACTGGGAAGAGGCACAGCCCGATTACTGGAACATGAATACCGACATCCGCACCACCGCGACGGTCCTCTGGGCCATGGCGCGCCACAACCCACAGAGCGACCTGTTGCCCAACATCGTCCGCTGGCTGATGAACGCCCGCAAAGAGGGGCACTGGAGCACGACGCAATCCACCGCCTGGTCGCTGATGGCGTTAGTCGCCTACATGCGTGCGACGGGCGAACTGCGCGGCGACTTCAGCTACACCGTCACGTTGAACGGCGCAGTGCTGCTGCAAGGCGACGTGAACGCGGCCAATGTGGATGAAAGCCGCAAACTCACGGTCGCCATCGCCGAGCTGCTGGTCGAAGAAGGCAACCGCCTCATCATCGAGCGTCTGCCGGCGTCGGGGTCTCAAACGGGCGAAGGGCAGCTCTACTACACCGCGCACCTGCGCTACTTCCTGCCGGTCGAGCAGGTCAAGGCGCTGGATCGCGGGATCATCATCGCCCGGCAGTACAGCCCGGTGGACGATCCGCAGACCTACGTGGACGGCGCGCAGGTCGGCGACGTGATCCGCGTCAAACTCACCGTCATCGCGCCGACCGATTTGTACTACGTCGTCGTCGAAGACCCGCTGCCCGCCGGCTGCGAAGCGGTAGATGTGACGCTCAACACCACCAGCGTTGTCGGCGAACCACCCGGCGTGCGCAATCTCACGGCGGAAGAAGAGGACTACTGGTATCGCTGGTACGGCTGGGGCTGGTGGTGGTTCTCCCATTCCGAGATGCGTGACGAGAAAGTAGCGCTCTTCGCCACCTACTTGCCGCGCGGGACTTACGAATACAGCTACATCATGCGCGCCAGCGTGCCGGGGACGTACAACGTGATTCCCGCGACGGCCTACGAGATGTACTTCCCAGAGGTGTTCGGGCGGAGCGACGGGGCGCGGTTTACGGTGGGGGAATAAGGGGTAGAATTGAAGAAAACCATCAGGAGGGCATAGATGACAACAACTTACAATGAGTTGGTGCAGCTCATAGATAGCCTTCAGCTAGATGAACAATTGCGCCTGGCGGCGTATATCCTCGAGCGCACCCGGCAAGCCGTCGTCCAGGACAAGCCCCGCCGCAAATGGCGTGATATTCGTGGCATAGCAGCCTATCCAATGCTCGGCGAGGATGCGCAAGACTGGGTATCTCGCACGCGGAGCGAGTCTGACGAACAACGGAAAATGCAGTTAAGTGAGTGAAATGCAACTAGATCACTGGCTAAAAACTGTCAAACGGCTCTTTTTGGATACAGCGCCGGTCATCTATTATGTATGAAGAACATCCGCGCTATATTGCCCTGGTTGACAAAGTCTTTGACCGCGTGGATAAGGGGCTGATAAAAGCCGTCACCTCTGCGGTTACCCTGGCTGAGTGCCTTGTTATCCCTTACCGTGCCTCAGATGTGAATCTACAACAGGCTTTTCTGGACACATTGACGCGGAGTCGGTATACCAGTTTTGTGGTCATTGATCAACAAGCAGGCGAGCGCGCTGCACAGTTACGCGCCCGTTATAATGTGCGGTTAGCCGATGCTCTTCAATTTGCCGTCGCCCTCAATTCGGGCTGTGATGCATTTTTGACGAATGATCATGATCTGAAGCGTGTAAAAGAATTGAGGGTGGCGGTGCTGAAAGAATTCTTGGAATCATAGAGTATCCACCCTTGCGAAGGTTCGGAAACCTTCGCAAGGGTGCTTTTACGAATCCCCAAAAGAGGTCATGGTTGGGCATCAGATAATACACCACTATGCCGAGCGGGTAGTCCGGCAAGTGCGTTCTGATTTTACGCAGCAGGTAAACGTCGTCATCCGGCTTGACGAACAATAACTCGCGGTTGCATCCCCGGTTGTAAACATAGTAACAGCTCATGGAGATTCTCCTCTACCCTTGCGAAAGTTTGGAAACCTTTGCAAGGGTTGGGCGTCTATTGTTCTCCTAATACCAAGTAATTGATGCAAGTACGGTAACTACCCAGCCCATGCACTGTTACTGTCGCCGGATTCCACGAATTAGCTTTCGCTGTAATGGAGTGTGTTCCACTATCAAGATTAAGGAGGCGCTGGCCTTTTACGTTGTACCAACCCTCGTCAGTGTTAGAAGCGAAGGACCCCGTCTGAGGAACGTTATCCACGAGCAAGTGAATATCTATTTCACCGTTAGATTGCTGTTGGGGGCTAAACAACCCATCTATCCATACAAGGACTTGACTTGGATTATTGAGTGTGAAATCTAAATTCAACCCGGGTACAGTTACCATTTGCCAGTTGCCAGGTAAACTTACTTGTGCATGGGCTGAAAGGCAAATCGTTCCATGGTCGAGATTAACCTTATGCGATGTTACAGCACCATCCGCTAGTTTCGCCGTCGTGATACTCCCATCCGGCACCGTCAACGCCTGCATCGAAAACGGCACGCTCCCCAACTGCACGCGCGGGGACATTTCACTGTCCGTCCCCACCGTCACGCCCAGATAGAGCGCATCGTGGCTTTGCACCACGGCGGTCAAACCCGTGTTGAGGCTGCCCAACAGCACGCTGAACAGGCCATCCGAGACGCTGACGGCATTCCCGCCGGTCCACAGTTCTTCCCACAGCGGCGCGCCGCCGGTGGGCACATCGTAGATGCGGAATTCCATATTCTATTCCGAAAATAACCCGCTTAT
This sequence comes from Chloroflexota bacterium, assembly GCA_019873645.1. Taxonomy (GTDB): domain Bacteria; phylum Chloroflexota; class Anaerolineae; order B4-G1; family SLSP01; genus DSWT01. Next base: position 64,669 of record JAIOAX010000029.1, read on the forward strand.
GCGGCGGCGGGTAACAATTCAATGTGGACCGTGCCACCGGTAAGTTTCTCTAGCTGGCGGGTCAGATAGGAAACTTTGACTTCCTT
>JAIOAX010000030.1 GCA_019873645.1 Chloroflexota bacterium
GATCACGATGCCCTACGGTCTGGTGGGGGAATAGGGGCGAGGCATCCCCCCAACAATGCCCGGGCGCAATCACCTGCGGGCGATTCACGATCACGATGCCCTACGATCTGGTGGGGGAATAGGGGCGAGGCATCCCCCCAACAATGCCCGGGCGCAATCACCTGCGGGCGATTCACGATCACGATGCCCTACGATCTGGTGGGGGATGCCTCGCCCCTTTCTACCGCGCCAACCCGTTCCGCGCCGCAGCCGCCAATTCGGAATATTCCACCGCTTCGGCAATCGCCAGGGCCTGTTCCAGGTAAACGCGCGCTTGCGCCTTGTCGCCTTCGTTCAGATAAAGCCAACCGATATTGTTCAGCGTCGTCCCTTCTCCCGCCCGGTCGCCCACCTCCCGCCGGATCGCCAACGCCGCCTCGTAGAACTCCAGCGTCCGCCGCTTCTCCCCCAGGGCGGCGTAGACCCCGCCGAGATTGTCCAGCGCCACGCCCTGGAAACGCCTTTCACCTGAGCGCTTTGCCAGCTCCAGAAGTTTTTCCGACCAGTCCAGCGCCTGCCGGTACTGGCTCACCGCATAGTAGAGTTCCCCGATTTTCGCGTAAAGGTCCAGGAGCGTATCGGCCGGCGGATTGTCTAGCGCTTCATACTCATCCACCAACCCCCAATAGAGGCGCAGCTTACGTTCCCACTCCTCAAAGTTTGTATACCGCTCACTGCCCCCCGCCATTTCACCCCGCATTTGCCACAACACCGTCGTATCTTGCACCGTAAAAATCGAAAACGCCGCTGCGTTGCGACCAAAAGTTGGGTGCTTTACGCACCATCATCTCGCGCTCACCCGGCGTCAACCAGAATACCAGGCTGTGAGGATAGTGCGCCAGCGCCTCACGCTGGATTTCCAGATAGCCGTACATCGCCTCGCTGGCACGCTACAGGTCATAGAGGAAAATCACGGCGCGACTTTCCAAAACATTCTGCGGCAGACGTGCGTGGTAATCCAAAGGATTGACGCTCTGCTCGGTGAAGGTGAAATCATAGACAGGCAACGGCACAAGCCGCGCGCGCAACAGGTTCACAACCGCGTCGCGTAGTACGGCAGCGGTGTTATACAAGGCTGCCACAAACGCGCCCTCCTGGGCATGGCGTAACAGGGCGCCAGGGCATGAACGGTCGCCGGATTCACTCCCTGTGGCAACGGTGGTTCAGTCCTTACAGTCCGCTGCCTTTCCGACATTCGGCACCCGCTCACGCACCAGGTCACGGATCACCGGATGGACATCGCACCAGGGTTCACCGTTCACGTACTCCAGCAGTGCGCGGCTATGAAGCAATTCCTGCACCGCCGGATCACTGCTCAGGTCCTTATCCCGCATACGGTCGGCCAACACAGCATAGTCCGACACTTTAAGTGCTGCAATATAGTCGGCCTTTTCTTCATCGAGCGCCACCTGAACGTCTTTATCGCCCATCTGTTCGCGTCCGACGCTCAATGCATTGACCGCAGCGACCTGAACCATACGGATCAGCGTTCGCATAAGTCCACCGCTGTTAAAGGCGAGGGTGCGTAACGCTTCGGCCTCAAAGAGCGTCAGATCCGCCCGTTGAGCGACAGCGCTTTTCAGGTAATCCCGGCCATCGTCATCTCGTCCACCGGTTCGTTTCTCTACATTGGTGTTGGGCAAGATATAATGACCATCAAAGGCATCCTTAATCATCGTGAAATCGGGGGAATAGCGCAGACCGATAGGGAAAGTATAAATTGCCGCCGTCTCGGACGCCGTCAGTGTGCGCCCGTAATTGAGAAACAGATCACGCGCTTTGACCAGGTTGGGCTTATCCGTACCTTCGATTAAAAACAAAATTGGATGACCGTATTTGTCACGTACCTGACGCAAGACAAAGTTTAATTCGCTGGTCAATTCAGCTTCGCGCCCGCGCGTGTGTTACGGATCTCTTCGCGCGTGCTGGCTTCCTGGCTAAACTTCGATTCAAACTGTACGGCAAGCACATTGACACTCAACGCTACTTCACCGGCGGCCGGGGGCTTGGGTTCTTCGACTTGCCCGACCATCATCCGCTTGCGGATGAACAACCTCACATCTTCCCAAACCTCAGCAGCAATCTAATGTGGCGCTTTTCGCAGCACTTTTTCAGCCATCGCGTTACGCATCAACGCCGTCAACAGCCCCAACAAAATATTCACAGCTTCCAAATCGGCCAGGTTCAGGCTCTCCTGCACATCCAGGCGCACGACAAAAAAATCGTCGCCCAGGCGCTCACTCAACCTGTTCAACTCTGCGCTTTTCCCACTGCCGACGTGGCCTGTGAAGAGCACCTTAACCGGCTTACCGGCAAGCACCACACCGCGCAGGTAGGTTTCAAGCTTTTGCAGCGGATTGCGTGGCCGATCAATGTAAAATTGTAAAGTTCACCCCGCAAAGGTTGGCGAGGATCAAAAAGGCGGATAACTTCGGCCAGTGTCTTTGCCTTTTCCATGAAAAAGCCCCCTTTCGCTAACACCCCCCAAATCCTAGTACATCGTGGCAGAAATTCTACGCTGGTTAGCTATGCTTGGAGCGGATCGCCAGATCCGCGGTTTTTGTAGTAAATGTAACCGGGACCTACCGAACGGGGAACCGGCGTTCCCCTTTGAGCTATTGAAGAGCTATCGAAGAGCTGTTTAATCAAGAAGTGATTTGCGCCGCGCGGTACTAGTGTTTTCAATTATAGCGAGCTTCCAAAGAAGAGAAGAAGACGCCGCTTGCGCTCAACCCCAACGGTTCTACAATACCAACGTTCCAACTTTCCAACGTTCAAATTTCAGGGAGAGAGCATGATGACCCATTGGTTGGCAATTGTCGTAAAGCTGCTGTTGCTCTTCGGGATGCTGGTGGGGCTGGCGGGGATGGTGGTTCCCGTCTTCCCCGGCGTGACGGTGATCTGGGGACTGGCATTGCTATACGGGATCATCTTCGAGGGGTTTGGCGGGAGCGGGGTGTGGTTGTTCATCGGCATCACCATCCTGGCGATCATCGGCTGGGTGGTGGATAACCTGCTGATGGGCGGGAAGGCGCGCTTGAGCGGCGCGCGGTGGACCTCCATCACGCTGGCATTTATCGCCGGGTTTGTAGGCAGCCTGTTTCTCACACCGATCGGGGGCATCGGCGCGACACTGCTGACGCTCTTTTTGGCCGAGAACGCCTACCGCAAGAACCGCCATGAGGCGTGGGAGGTCACCAAGGCGATGGCGATCGGGTGGGGCTGGTCATTCGTCGCCCGGTTCTCCATCGGCCTGCTGATGATCGGCCTGTGGGCCATCTGGGCGTGGTAATTAATAGAGATCAAACCTGACAGGTTTTCTAAAACCTGTCAGGTTTGATCCGGTTTGACTTTCCGGGCCACTTTGGCGAACAAATCGCCGATGCGCTGTACGGTTTTCTCGTCCGCCAGCGCCGCATCCACTTTATCGGCCTCCTCCGGGCGTTTGGCCTTGATGTATTCGACGGCCGTTTCCAGCGCCGCCTGCGCGTCTTCATCCGAGAGGCCGGCGGCCTGGGCCAGGCGTTTGATCAATGCATCCAGCGCACTCATGACTTCTTCTTGCCGAGCAGTCCTCCCAGACTTGCCATCCCCTTGTCAATCAACTGACTCGCCTGGCTTATCGTGGCTTCATTGGAAAGCGCCGCCTCTACCTGTCCGGCAATGGGGGCGGGCAGTTTGTCCTTGATGAATCCCAGGACCGTCTCCACGGCGGTTTTGGCCTGCGCCTCTTGAATTCCGGCTTTGCCGGCTACCAGTTTGATCAGTTCGTCCATTGTCATAACCTCCTGTTTGTGTTAGTCAGATAGTCGTTAGTCAAATAGTCAGATAGTTTGGTTGGTCGTTGTGTTACCGTATTATACGTCGGGATATTCATATTTACAATTTCCCAGAAGCTCGGGGGGCATTGCAGAAGAGAGGTAGGTTTTTTGAGTTTTCCCCTCTCACCCTCTGCCCCTGCTCTCCCCGCGTGCGGGGAGAGCAGGGGGATTTCTCAAAGGGGGATTTTGCGCGGCTTCGCCGCGCAAAATCCCCCTATTTGCCTCCCCCCCAAAGAGGACTACCCGACTTCCCAACTAATTGCGGTATAATGCCCCATAGAGGTCACCAAAACTATGTCCCGTGTGATGCATTACGTCCTTGAAGGCGCGGCGGTGCTGCTGCTGGCGGCGCTTGCCGCGCTCATCGTCATCCTGCACCTGACTCGCCCGGAAATCCGCTACAGTGCGCAGATCGCTTCGCTGGAGACGACGGTGCGGGCGCGGGTGCGCAGCGTCGGCGCCGAGAGCCTCACCGTAGATGAAAACGGCCTGGTGCTCATCACCCAGGAGCTGGAACTGCAAATCCTCTCCAAAGGCGACTATGCGGGGCAGACTGTCACCGTCACCTACAACGGGATGGGGCCGACAGTGGATGCGGTACGTTTCCGCGCGGGGCAGCAGGCGTTGGTGATGATCTCCAAACGCCCCGACGGACAGGCATTCTTCCAGGTGGCCGATCACGTGCGCCTGACGCCCATCGCGCTCATTGTTGGACTGTTCGTGGCGCTCACCCTGATCATCGGACGTGGCAAGGGGGTGCGCGCCCTCCTGGGATTGGCATTGAGCGGCGTGGTGGTCGGGGGGTTCATCCTGCCGCAAGTCCTGGCGCACCGCGACCCGACGCTGGTAAGCCTGGTGGGGACGGCGGTCTTGCTCGCCGTGACGCTCTACCTCATCCAGGGATGGAATCCCGTCGGGCATGTCGCGCTTTTGGGGATGCTCGCCGCACTCGGCGTGACCGGCGCGCTTTCCATAGGCTGGACGGAGCTGGCTTACCTCACCGGTTTCGGTTCGGAGGAAACCATGTTCTTGCAGGCGATGGGCGTGGGCGTCGAGATGCGCGGGCTGCTGCTGGCGGGAATGATCATCGGCGCGGCGAGCGTGCTCGATGATGTGGTGCTGGCGCAGGCATTGACGGTGTTTGAACTGGCGGCGGCCAACCCGACATTCTCACGCGGCGAACTGTACCGTCGCGGGATGAAAGTCGGTGTCGCGCACCTGGCTTCGATGATCAACACCCTGGTATTGGCTTACGCCAGTGCCGCGCTGCCGCTCTTGTTGCTCTTCTACCTCTACCCGGAGCCGTGGTACCTCACCCTCAACCGCGAGCTGATCGCCGAAGAAATCGTGCGCACGCTGGTCGGCAGCGTGGGGCTGATGCTGGCCGTGCCGTTGACCAGCGCCATCGCGGCGTGGGTGGCGTCCAATAGTAGACAGTAGACGGTAGACAGTAGACAGGGTCTCCCCCCGTCTACCGTCTACTGTCTACCGTCTACCCTTCTCCCCCCGTCTACCGTCTACAATATCTCACTCAATGCCCTGAGCGTCCGCTCGATGCCCTCATCGTCAATCCAGTAATGCGTCACCGCGCGGAAGGTGCGCGCCGAACGCGGGCCGATCAAGATGCCGTACTCGTCACGCAGCCGCGCTGCCACTTCTGCGGCAGATAAGGTCACTTGCGGGGCCAGGCTGAAGTAGAGGATGTTGGTGAAGACCGGTTCGACCATCACATTCGGCATCTCCGCCAGCCCTTCGGCCAGGCGTTTGGCGCGCGCGTGATCCTCGACCAGCCGCTCCGTCATCTGCTCCAGCGCGACGATGCCCGCCGCCGCGATCACGCCGGCCTGACGCATCCCGCCGCCGAGCACCTTGCGCGCCCGCCGCGCCTCCTTGATAAAGTCGGCGCTGCCACACAGCACCGACCCGACCGGTGCGCACAGTCCCTTTGAGAGACAAAACGTCACCGAGTCAGCGTCTTTCACCAACTCGCGTGCATCCACGCCCAGCGCCGCCGCTGCGTTGAAAATGCGCGCGCCGTCCACGTGGATTTTGAGACCATGCTCGCGCGCCACTTCGGCGATTCGCGCCATGTACCAGGGCGTGAGGGGCGCGCCGTTGCACATATTATGCGTGTTTTCCAGGCAGATCAGGCGCGTGCGCGGAAAATGCAGGTTATCGCCGCGAATGGCGTCGCGCACGTCGCTCAAGCACAGCGTCCCCTCCATCTGATTGGGGACAGTGTGAGGAACAATACCGCCCAGCGCCGCCATGCCGCCTTGTTCAAACAAGAAGGTGTGGCTCCTGTCGCCAAGGATCACCTCGTCGCCGCGTTGACAGTGGGTCAGCAAAGCCGTCAGGTTGCCCATCGTCCCGCTGACGACAAACACGGCGGCCTCCTTGCCCATGCGCTCCGCCGCCATAGCCTCCAGTTTGTTGACGGTGGGGTCTTCTCCATAAACATCGTCGCCGACCTCGGCGTTTGCCATCGCTGCACGCATCGCGGGCGTGGGTTTCGTCACCGTATCGCTGCGTAAGTCTACAATGTTCATCAACATCCCCTCCCTGCAAGAATTAACCACGAATCTACACGAATTTTCACGAATGGCAACCACCATTCGTGTAGATTCGTGCAGATTTGTGGTAGAAAACAAAAAGCCCCCGGTTTCCCGGGGGCCTGCTGGTGCCGAAGCTGGGAGTTGAACCCAGACGACCGTAAGGTCACCACGCCCTGAACGTGGCGCGTCTGCCTATTCCGCCACTTCGGCATGTTCGTGCGATGTGAGGTACTTTGTTAGCCCGAACGCCTAAGATTCTACCGTAAAGCCGCATTTTGTCAAGCGTGATGAAAAACTAATGATGCGCCGGGTGATCATCTACCGGCGTATGTTCGTGGAAATAACCAAGCCGGTGCATACGATTGTGCAAACTACGGTGCGCCGATTCCAGCACTAACCGCATCCGCTTGTAGGCGATGTCCTCGGCGCGCGTGCCGACGGTGTCCAGATACGCCAGCGCGCCTTCAATCTGCTCAAGAATGGTGACGGCGTCCGCAGCGGCGAGCATGGGTGAGCCTTGCACATCTACCATTACCGGCGACGAGTGCGCCGCGATGATTTCCGGCTTGTCGGCATAGTGCCCACGCACGAGGAGCGCCAGCCACGCACTCTTGTCCACTCTGACCGACCAGGAGCCGCTCGCGTGTGCAGCGTCAACCGGGACACTCTCGCGGATTTCGCCGTTGACCACCAGCTCCACACGCGACATCGGGACGGTGACGCTGGCAACCTGCCAGACCACGTTGACCGTGCCGCCGCTTGCCGTCATCGGGATGCGACTGCCCATCGGTTTGCCGTCTACGGCGAATTCGAGCAACGGCCCATAGGTGACGAAAGTTTCGGCGCGGCGGACGGCGTCCATCCAGGCATCGTAGGTAAACGGCGTTTCCGGCGGGATATGGGCATACGTGCGCACCGCGCCCACGGCGACGCCCGACCACATTTTGTCCGTGCCGCCTACCGCCGGAACCATGTAGCCGCAATTCAGATAGCGATACCAGTCCGAGAGACTGTACGGATTGATGCCACCGTAGAGATCGCCCCAGGACGTCATCTCTACAGCGTCAACGTCGCCGCTGATGATGCTCGCGGCGTGTTCAGCGCGCGGGTTAGGAAAGTGCGGCAGCACGACGAGGCCGCCCTGCGCCTTGCACTGCCGTGCCCACTCCGTCAGCAGGATTTCGATGGGGTCGCCGAGCGCGGATTCGTCCGGGCCGCCCGTCGTCATCGGCGCGATGATGCGCCCGCGATAGCCGAGCAGCGAGATGTGACCGAGCACGTGTTGACGGTTCTCCGTCCCCACGCGCACCAGATATTCGCCGTCGCCGCCGGTTTCGCGGCTTCCCCAGGTGTTCTTGCCGTCGAAATCGCCCACGTTGGTCATCAGCTCCCCCCACTGACTCGCCAGCAAGTTCACGATGTTGACACCTTCGCCTGCGCCTTCCAACAACGCCGACATCGGCGAGAGGAAATGTACATGCGTATCCGCCGTCACCCAGCCCTTCTCGCGCCAGGGCAACACCTTTTCGATGGGGATGACAATTTCCGTCGTCTCCGGCGTTACCGCGATGACCGTGCGCACCGGGCGAATCTCAAAGCCCTTGGAGACTTCAACGTAAACATTGCCGGGCGGTAAATCTACCCACGTTTCACCGGAGATGTATGTGGCAGAGTGCAAACCATTGTGTAGAAAATCCACGCTGTAATCCTCGAACCACGCGCCGTTGATGATGCGATGGCGGTCTACGGGTGGCAGATACTCACCGGCCTCACCGTGGAGGTGCAGTTTAACGGCGACAGGCCGCCCGCTGCTATCCACGACTTTGAGGTTGATGCGCTGCGTGGCCGGAGAGACAGACCTGACAGGGCTTCCGAGCCCTGTCAGGTCTTCTTCAACCTGTGAAACCGGAATCACACGGCCATCCCAAAGGTGAAAACAGGCGTCAGGATGGGAAGTATACTCGATAAGGATTTCCCGTTCAGCAACATGGGGCAGTTGATTGTTGTAAGAGTCGCTCCATGCCACGTTGGGGTATACCAAACGCCGCTGCGCCGAGATAACCTGCCCCATATCGAGCCGGATTTGCTGCAACAGGCCGGCATCGTCCAGATCAGGCGTGAAATCCACCCCCTCCGGTAACGTGAGGATGGCCTTGCGCCGCCTGCGCCAGCGCAGCGGCTGCTCCGATACATCGCCCGCCGCCAGCGCCGAAATGACGACCACGCCGCTGACCGGCTCGAAACGCACCCCCACAACAACTTTTTCAGGATGCGGGTTCTCCCACGCCCAGAGCCAGTTCACCCACGGTCCCTCGTCCGCCGTATGCACGCGCGTTTGCTTCCACCCCCAACCGTCACCCAACTGCTCGTGCGGTGCGCGCAGCGGGTACGGCTTGTGATGCGCCACCGCCTGGAAACAGTTCTCGCCCCACCCGCGGCGGAACGTGCCCAGGTGATGGCGACGGCGAATCTCGACCCGCGCTTCCGTCCCATCAGCGTAAAGCAAGACGTAGTCGGCGGCATGCTCATTAAGCTGGCCGGCGCCGCGCATCGGCGAGATGAAGCCCGAAGCGTTACGTTCCAATGGACGCACATCGGAAGTGTGCAGAAAGACAAACCAGCGCGCCCGCGTTGGCGGTAAGGCAACAGAGATGGGCGTCTCGCTCACCACTACAACCTTGTCAACCACGAAAGGGATGCCCCAGGCGACGCAATCGCCGCGCGGCGCGTGCTGCGCGCCCTGCGCCATTTCTGTCGAGATGCCTGCGCACTGCGGCAAGTCATCCAGGCTCACAGTGCCGATAAAGGGAGGCGATTTGAAAGACGGGGTCATGGGACCATCAACAATTGGGGACATAGTTAACTCCTCTGGGTAAATGTCAATAGGCTAAAGAGACGAAACGGACTAAAAAATCCGTTCAATGCATGTAAGTATAGTCGGGGTCAACTCAAGTGTCAATTCAATCCCGTTTCAGATTGTGACTCATCTAAAGTATGCTAAAATCTATATGAGAAGATACCCATCACGAATTGCTTTGTGCCGCAGCAAAACAGTATTGGCAATCAGGCTATCAGACTAAAGACTAATGACCCAAAAACGCATTGTTTCACAAACCAGTTACGTTGACCCCAGCAAAGCCGGTCAGACCCAGGCCGCAGGGACGCGCGAAGTCTATCGAGGCACATTGGAAGCGCAGTGGACGTGCAGTTCCTGTGGGCGGACCGGCATCCCCGGACGGGTCAAACGCTGTCCAGGCTGCGGCAATCCTAAAGATGCCGGCGAGACATACGAAGCGCCGACCGGTAAAGCGGTCTATCTCACTCCCGATGAACTCAAAGCGATGGGCGTTGATCCCACCCAACACCTTTCGGACGAGGAGTGTGACTACTGCGGCGCGAAGCTCCAGCCGGGGACGCAAAAATGCCCCAACTGCGGCGCGGCGCTCGGCGACGTAGGGTACACGACGCGCGTCTGCCCTGCGTGCGGGCGGGAATCCAACGCCGAGCAATGCCCGGCCTGCGGCGCCGCTACTGAAGAGAAGCTCGTAGCCCACCGCGAGGCGACCCCACCGCCCGCTAAACAGCCGCCGGCACAGTTTCGTCAGCTTCCGTCCTTCCTGCAAAAACCCCTGGTCCTCATCCCCATCCTCCTTGTCGTAGGGATGATATGTTTCTGTGTCATCTCCGGGATCATCGCCGCTATCCCCAGGACGGAAACCGCGACGGTTAAAGAGATCGCCTGGGAACGCACCATTGCCATTCAAGAATACCAGTACAACCAGCATGGCGACTGGACTTTGCCCACCGGCGCCGACCTGGTCAGCCAGGAAGAACGTGTCGCTTCGTACAACCAGGTGCAGGTCGGCACCAGGCAGGAATGTGGTTACGAAGAAAGCTGCACAACCGAGTCGGTTTACGACCACACCGAACGCACCTGCTATGATGACGGAACATGTGATGAACACGATGTTTACCGCGATGAGCAAAGCTGCACCGATGAATATGTGTGTGAGGATGTCCCTGTCTACGAGAGTGTGCCCGTATACCGAACCTGGTACGTCTACAACATCTGGGAGTGGGTGGATGTGCAGCCCGCCGTGGCACGGGGGACAGACGCCGATATGCATTGGCCCGAAACGAGGTTGCAGGAAAACCAAGTCGAGGGTGCACGTTCTGAAAGCTGCGTCGTCACGTTCATCAACGACAAAGGGGAAACCTTTACTTACCAGCCACCCTGCGCCGAACTTTCACGCTATCGGCGCGGCTCGCGCTGGCAGATCAAACGTAATTTAAATGAAATTCTGGAGGTGCAACCCCAAAAGTAGTGAAACGGCATTGGCACTTACACTGTCCTCAACGTTCCAACCTGTTAATGGGATAACGTTCAAATGAATTTTCAAGGAGGATAAACGATGCAAATCACCCACGTTGAAGTTGTCCCTGTGGAAATGCGTTTGCGTTTACCCTTCCGGGCCGCTTACCGCCGTGAGAAGGTTGTGGAGCAGGCAGCGGCGGTCTTCGTGCGCATCGAGACGCGGCAGGGCGATGTCGCCTGGGGCTGCGCGGCCTTCGACACGGCCCTCACCGGCGAGACGCTCGACAGTGTCACCCGCGCATGCCACGCCTGCGCCGACCGCGCCCGCGACCTCAATCCGCTCAACACCGAATACGCGCTCGCCGAATTGAGCGTGTTGACCCAGAACACGCCCTCGGCGTTGTGCGCTTTCGACATCGCCTTCCACGACCTGCTGGGATTGGCGGCCGGCCTGCCGTTGTACCGGCTCCTGGGCGGCTACCGCGACCGGATCCAAACTTCCGTCTCTATCGGCCTGGGCACGGTGCAGGAAACGGTAGAAATGGCCGGCGACCGCGTGCGGCAAGGGTTCCGCATTCTCAAAATCAAAGGCGGCCTGGATCCCGAAGAAGATGTGCAGCGGGTGCGCGCCGTCCGTCGCGCCTTCCCTAGCTGCACGTTGCGGCTGGATGCGGACGGCGGCTACAGCATCCGTCAGGCGCTGGACGTCGCCCATGCGCTCGCCGGAGAACTGGAGATGCTGGAACAGCCAATTTCCGCGGCGGAAGGCGTCGAAGCCTTGCGACAGGTCACTATGCAGAGCAAGACCCCTATCCTGGCCTCACAAAGCGTCGTCGGGCCGGAAGCGGCGCTGGAGATCGCCGGGCGCAAAGCGACCCACGGCATCAGCATCAAGCTGGCAACCTGCGGCGGGATCGCTCCTGCCCGGCAGATCGGCGCCGTCGCCCGCGCCGCGCAGATGACCACGATGGTCGGCAGCCTGAGCGAGCCGGCGCTGCTCATCGCCGCAGGCCTGGCCTTTGCTTTGAGCAGCCCTGCCGTCCGCTACGGCGACCTGGACGGGCACTTCGACCTGGAAGGCGATCCCACCGTGGCGCGCTTTCTCGTCGAAGATGGCTGGCTGATTGCTACGGACGTCCCCGGCCTGGGGTGTATCGTCGAGTTGTAGCAGGGGGCAGGAGGAAGGGGGAAAGGGGAAAGGGGAAAGGGGAAAGGGGAAGAGAGGGAAGGTGGGATGATGAGAAAATGCAAAATTGCGTGGACCGAACACGCGGGGCGGATTTTCCCAACGCTGACTGCCGGTTTCATCATCGCAGTCCTGGACATTTTTGTTGAAATCTCCTTCGCGGCGTTGATTTTTTCAGGGGCTCTTTCGGTCTATGTCGCCAGAGGCATCGGGTTTATGCTCTTTGGCGCCATGATCTTGAGCCTGGTGACGATTATTTTCACATCTTTTCCGGCTATGGTGACGCTCCCGCAAGACGCACCGGCTGCCCTCCTGGGTCTGACCGCCGCCGCCATCACGGCGCGTCTGGCGACCACAGCAACCGAAGAGAGCATCTTCACGACGGTCGTCGCAGCCATTATGCTCTCTTCCATCCTCACCGGACTTTGCTTTCTCGTCCTGGGACAATTTAAACTCGGCGGGCTGGTGCGTTACATCCCCTACCCCGTTTTCGGTGGGTTCCTGGCCGGGACGGGGTGGTTGCTGGTACAAGGCGGGATGGGGTTGCTGGTAGGGGATACGTCGTTCCTGGGGCTCTTTTCTCCCGCCAAATTGCTGGCCTGGCTCCCCGCGATGCTCTTCGCCGTCCTGCTGACTTTGGTTTTACGTCGCCACAGCCATTTTCTGATCGTCCCAGGCGCACTGCTCGGCGCGACCGGGTTGTTCTATGGGCTTTTGTGGCTGAATCACCTCACGATTGCCGAGGCGACCGCACAAGGCTGGTTGCTGGGGCCTTTTCCAGCAGGCGGACTCTGGCAGCCCTTGTCTTTGGCAGCCGCAGGACATATCGCCTGGCCAGCCATCCTGCAAGAGGCCGGCAACATCGGCATCATCATCCTCATCAGCGTCATCTCGCTGCTCCTCAACGCCAGCGGCATCGAGGTCACCACGCAGGCCGATGTAGATTTGAATCGCGAGCTGAAGGGCGCGGGCATTGCCAACTGCCTCGCCGGACTCGTGGGCAGCGCACCGGGATATCCCACCCTCAGCCTTTCCCTTCTGGGGTCGCGACTTGGCGTCAACAGCCGCGCCATCGGCGTGACCGTCGCCGTGATCGACGGCTTGATTCTCATCTTCGGCGCTTCCGTGTTATCCTATCTGCCCAGGCCCTTGCTCGGCGGATTGATCATCTTTTTAGGTCTGGGGTTCCTGGTCGAATGGCTCTACGACGGTTGGAAAAAGCTCACCAAAACCGATTATGCCATCGTCTGTCTCATTATGGCGGTGATGAGCGGGGTTGGCGTCCTAGAAGGAGTGGGGCTTGGTCTGCTCGCCGCCGTCGGGTTGTTCGTTATTAACTATAGCCGCACACCGGTCATCCGCCATGCCCTTTCCCGTGTGACCTACCATAGCACCGTTGTTCGCCCGCGTCTGCACCAGCAATTGCTCAGCCAGAAGGGTGATTGGGTTTACATCCTCAAACTGCAAGGGTTCATTTTCTTCGGCACCGCGAATAAGCTATTGGAGCACATCCGCGCGCGGTTACAGGCTGCCAACCGCCTCAAGCCGCGCTTCATCGTGTTGGATATGCGCTACGCCCTGGGATTGGACGCTTCGGCGGAAATTATCTTGATGAAGTTAAAGCAACTGACGCAGGCGCAAGACATCGTGCTGGTGTTCACCCACCTCTCCCCGCGCATCCGGCAGCGGTTGGAACGCCAGATCTTTGCGGAGGCCGAAGGGAAAAACTGGCGCACCTTCGGCGACCTGGATCGCGGCGTCGAGTGGTGTGAAGAGCAGATGATTCAGACCTTTGAGAGCGTCGGACTGGTGGCGCGCCCCAAAACGGTCATACAGCAACTGGAAGCGTTCTTACCTAAGTCGGGGAAATTCATCGGGCTTTTCGATTATCTGGAACAAGAAGACGCCGCCGCACCGCCGGCGCCACCGACGCCGTCTGTGGCACACATGCTCACTTATATGGAACGCCAGGATGTCCCCGCCGGTCATAGCCTCATCCGCCGAGGAGAGAAAACACCGGGACTGTATTTCATCGAATCCGGGCGCGTGACCGTCCAGGTTGAGCAAGCCAATGGGCAGACGGTGCGCGTGCGAACGATGGAAGCCGGCACCATCGTCGGAGAAACGGGGCTGTATCTGGGCGCCAAAGCCGCAGCCGACGTGGTAGCCGACGCGCCATGCACGCTGTACTTTCTGTCTGCGCGCAACCTGCAGCGGATGGAAAACGAAGCCCCGGCGCTTGCCGCCGCTTTCCACAAATTCGTGGCGCAACATTTAAGCGAGCGCCTGACGGAAACAACCGAGGTTGTGCAAGCATTGATAGATTAAGGCCCGGTTGTATATCAGCAGATTTAGCAGATTATTTCAAAAAATTCAGAGGTATCTATGCCCACATTACTCGACGACCTTTTCAGTGCTGTCCGCATCATTGGCCTCGAACCGGCGTTGCACGCGGCGGTCTACCAGACCCGCAAGGCCTGGACCGAGGCGCGATGGGAGCATCCCCGTCGCCCGCGACGCGGCATCGCACAATGGCTGGCTTTCCGCCGGCTTATGCAACAGAGACGGTCAACGTGGCCCACACGTTGGGAATATCCCGGAAAGGTGCGCTTCATCACGCCGACGGAGCGCGGTGCCATTGTGACCACCGAAGCCGGCACACTGGAAGTGCTCTTTTTTGCAGCAGACCTGGTGCGCATCCACTACCGGCCTTTGCCCCACAAGCGTGTGCCGGAGACGCTGCCTTATGCCATTGCCAAACCGCTGGAGGCGTGGCCTGTCCCTGCCGTTGTGCCGGTGCAGACAGGACAGGCGTTCTTGCTGCGCAGTGAGGCGCTCACGGTAGGCATCGCCCTGGCAGATGCGCAGGTTTTCATCGCCAACGCCGCCGGGCATCTGCTGCGCGCCGATGTGGACGTGGCCTGGCACAGGAACGGTGCGCTACGCCATCGCACGGCCCTGGCCCCCACAGAACGCCTCTTCGGCCTGGGCGAGCGCGCGACCGCCTGGAACCGCCGGGGACGCACGCACATCCTGTGGAACCGCGACCCGTCGGGTTACACGAACGACGATGATCCGATCAATCTCAATATTCCGGTGTATGTAGGAATCATGAATCATGAATCACGAATCCCTAATCCCCAATCCCTAATCCCTAATCCCCAATTACCGGTTACCAGTTACCTGGTCTTCTACGAAAACCCGTTCTACGCGGAATTCGACTTCGGGGACAGCACGCCTAATGTGGCGGAACATCGCTTTGCGGGTGGAGAACTGCGGTATTACGTTGCCGTTGGGACAACGCCCCATTTGCTCGAACGCTATACCGAGTTGACCGGACGGCATGAGTTGCCGCCGTTATGGTTGCTCGGCTATCAGCAATCACGCTGGTCATACTATCCCGAAGCGCGCGTGCGCAAGCTGGCGCAGGATTTCGCCGAGCACGACGTCCCCTGCGACGCGATCCACCTGGATATTCATTACATGGACGGCTACCGCTGCTTCACGTGGGACAAAAAGCGTTTTCCGCACTTCGCCCAACTGGCCGCCGACCTGCGCGAACAGGGCATCAAACTCATCACCATCATTGATCCGGGCATCAAGAAGGACCCGGCTTACGCCGTCTACCAGAGTGGACTGGCGGGCAGGCATTTCTGTACCACGCCCGATGGCAAAGTTTACCACGCGCCGGTCTGGCCTGGCTTGAGTGCGTTTCCCGATTTCACCCACCCGCAGACGCGCGCATGGTGGGGTGTGCAATACAAACCTTTGTTGGAAGCCGGCATCGCCGGTTTCTGGAATGACATGAACGAACCGGCCGTCTTCAATCCGGGCGGCGATCAAACCCTGCCCGCGCCCATCCGCCACAATCTCGAAGGGCGCGGCGGCGATCACCGCGAAGCGCACAACCTCTACGGGATGCAGATGGTGCGCGCCAGCCGTGAAGGATTGCTCGCGCTGCGACCGGCGACGCGCCCGGTGATTATCACCCGCGCGGGATGGGCCGGCGTGCAGCGTTACGCTACCTCGTGGACCGGCGATAACGAGAGTACCTGGGACTCACTGCGGCTGACCATGCCGATGGTGATGGGGCTGGGGCTTTCAGGGTTGGGTTTCACCGGGCCAGATGTCGGCGGGTTCAAAGGCGTTGCCGATGGGGAACTGTTCACCCGCTGGATTCAGATGGCGGCTTTCATGCCTTTCTTCCGTGCGCACACCATGGCGGGCACGCCGGATCAGGAACCCTGGTCTTACGGCGAACCGTACCTGAGTATCGTGCGGCGCTTCATCCAACTGCGCTATGAGTTACTGCCGTACCTCTACACCGCCGTCTGGCAGATGGCGACGCGCGGCTGGCCCGTCGTCCGTCCGCTGTGGTGGGATTGTCCAGAGAGCGCGCTGTACGCCGTAGACGATGCCTTCTTCTGCGGCGACGCGCTCCTGGTCGCGCCTGTTGGCGCACCCGGCGTCACCGCGCGCCGCGTCCCCCTCCCGCCCGGCGATTGGTATGATTTCTGGACGAACGCTCTGCAATCCGTTGCATCCGTTCAATCCGTTGATGCTTTCGCCTCTCTGGAAACCTTGCCCCTCTTCGTCCGCGCGGGCACGGTGCTCCCGATGGGTGAATACGGCCCCAGCGTCGAGCAGCGTTTGCAGAAGTTCCTCCGTCTGAGCATCTACCCGCGCGCCGCGCCGGGCGAGGCCGTCAGCGAGCTGTATGAAGACGCGGGTGAGGGCTTTGGCTATCGGGAAGGCGACTACCGTCTGAACCGCTTCACGCTGCGTCAGACGGATGACCATCTGACCGTGACTTGGGAACACGAGGGGCATTACACGCCGCCCTACGAACACATCGAACTGACGCTCAACGGCCTCAAGCGCGTCCCGCGCAGCGTGTTAGCCGACGGGGGAGCCTACGGTGTCGCTATGAGCGATCCGATTCGCCGCAGCGTCGTGCTTGGCGTGCCGCCCTTCGAGACGCTGGAGGTGACACTGTGACCGGCAAACCCAACGGCCATTCAAACGTTAGAACGTTCAAACTTTTACCCGGAGGAATCTATGCCCATCGAACGCCCGGACTTGACCCATGTTTCACCGGAAGTATTAGCCTACATCGAAAGCCTGGAGGCGGAACTGGCAGCGCAGACGGCGCGGCGCGCGCGCCCGCAAATTGTCGCCGAGCCAGAGCCAGACGCCGAGCCAGAACTCTGCGAGCCGCCGACTACGATCAACCTCATCACGCTGACTGCGGGCGGGCTGCTCAAGCGCACGCCGCGCCATCTGTACGGGCGTCAGCGGCGCGGGGGAATGGGCATCTTCGACCTGGACGCGCCGGAGAACGATCCGCCCGCATTGCTCGCCCTGGCCGATGAAAGCGCCAGTCTGATCCTGTTCTCAGATCAAGGGCGCACATATCGGTTGCCGGTCAACCGCCTGCCCGAAATGCCGATCCGTGCGCGCGGGACGGCGCTCGCCGGTCTGCTTCCGGTGCGACCTGGCGAACGCCTTGTGGCCGCGCTCCCTGAAAGCGGCGGTGAACAGATTGCGCTGGTCGGCGAGCGGGGATGGGTCAGCACCATTCGCGCCAGTTTTGTGGGCAAAAGCATGATTCCCGGCGTAGTGTACTATGACGCGGCCAAATACGGCCCGCTCGCGGCAGCAAGCTGGATCCCCGGCCTCGCCGATGAAGTGTTCATCGCTACCCAACAGGGCTTCGCCATTCGCTTTCCGGCGCAGCGCGTCCCCAAAACCGGCTGCCTGGGCATCCGCCTGGAAAAGAACGATGTCGTGGTTGCCGCGACCGCCGCAAACGATGCGAGCAGCGTCTTCCTGCTCGGCGCGGACGGCAAAGGCACGCTCCGGTTGATGGCGGGTTTTGCCGCAAACAAAAGTCCCGGCGGCGGGGGCAAAGTCGCTCTCAAGACCGATAAGCTGGTTGCGGCAGCGGCGGTCAATACAGAAAATGACATCTTCATCATCTCCCGCAACAGCAAGATCATCCGCTTTCAGGCCGCCGAAGTGCCGCCGAAAGAGGGCGTGGTGCAGGGTGTCAACTGCATGGCGCTGCGTGGGGATGAGACGATGGCAATTGCCGTTGCGGGAGTATAAGCGATGAACCGGCCACTGCTCATCATCAAAACCGGCAGCTCTATGCCCGACCTCGTCGCCCGCCGGGGTGATTTTGAGGATTGGATTGCGCAAGGGTTGGGGCTACCGCGAACGGCGATAACCGTCGTTGATGTGACGAGAGGTGAACCGTTGCCGTCTCCTGCTGCCGTTCACGGCATCGTCATCAGCGGCTCGCACGCGATGGTGACAGAACACCTGCCGTGGAGTGAGTACACGGCGCAATGGCTGCGCGACGCGGTGAAGACGGGTGCGCCGATCTTGGGGATTTGCTATGGACATCAACTGCTGGCTTACGCGCTCGGCGGCGAGGTTGGCGACAATCCCCACGGGCGGGAATTCGGTACGGCGGACATACATCTGTGCGCCAACGGCGACTCACTTTTTTCCGGATTCGCCTCACCCATTCAGGGGCACGTTGGCCACACCCAATCGGCGCTGAGGTTGCCGGAGGGTGCGCGCGTGCTTGCCGCCAGCGCGATGGAGCCGCACGCCGCCGTCGCCTTTGCCCCGCGCGTTTGGGGCGTGCAATTTCACCCGGAATTCGACGCCGACATCACGCGCGCCTACATCCGCGCCTACGCCGATATTCTCCGCGCCGAAGGCCAGGATCCCGCGCGATGTCTGGCGACGTGCCGCGACACGCCACTCGGCACACTGCTCTTGCGACGGTTCGCGCAGTTGGCTGAGCAGTAACACGCGCAGCAAACTAACAGTTTGCTCTACAATCAAAACTATAGACAAGGGAGGCAGCTTAATGAACATTTCCAATCCCCTGCGAGTAGTGGGCATTTCCGGCAGTTTGCGTCAAGGATCGTATAACACTGCGCTTTTGCGCGCAGCTGCAGAGCTTATGCCACCAGAGATGACGCTCGAAATCGTTAATCTCGCACCGTTGCCGATGTTCAACCAGGATCTCGAGAAGCCGCTTCCCGAAGCCGTCGTTGAGTTCCGCAGCTACCTGGCGCAGGCCGATGGGATATTGATCGCCACGCCTGAGTACAACAGTTCGGTGAGCGGGGCACTCAAGAACGCCATTGATTGGGCCTCGCGCCAACCCAAACCGCCTCTGAGCGGCAAACCGGTTGCCATTATGGGGGCCAGCACCGGCAACTTTGGCACGGTGAGGGCGCAAGTTCATCTGCGTCAGATTCTTACCCACGTTGGCGCATTGCCGTTAGGCAAACCAGAAGTGCTGGTAGCGCGCGCCGACCAGGCTTTCGATGCCGAAGGCAATCTGTTGGACGAAGCGGCGCGGGGATTTCTGCGCGACTTGCTGGTTGCCTTTACACGGTGGATACGACAGGTATCCCCAGCATAGGAAAAAAAACGCCAAGCGGCCCTCACCTTAACCATCCCCGCCGCAATGCTTCAGTGACGGCAGCAGCACGCGAATCTACACCGAGTTTGTTGTAGATACTCGTCAGATGCGCCTTGACGGTGCGCTCGGTGATGTGCAGGCGGGTCGCAATTTCCTTGCTGCGCTCACCGCGCACGACAGCTTCGAGGACCTCGCGCTCGCGGTCAGTCAGTTCCAGGTCAGGAGCAAGCGTTGACGCAGGCGCGGCAGTACGCGCCAACACCTTTGCGACAATTTCCGGCTTGAGCAACATCTCGCCGCGCGCCGCAGCGCGGATAGTGTGAAGCAGCGTCTCGCGGTCGGTATCCTTGAGTAAATACCCGCGCGCCTCGGCCTGCAGGCCCCGCACCATCAACTCGTCTTCGTTGTAAGTAGTCAAGATCACGACAGCAATGTGCGGGTGTGTGGCTTGCAAGCGTTCGATGGCCGTCAATCCATCCATCCCCGGCATACGTAAATCCATCAGCACCACATCCGGTTGCAACACGCTCGCCAGCCGCACCGCTTCCGCGCCGTCGGCTGCCTCTCCCACGACCGTCATATCTTCGGCAGTTTCCAGAATCAAGCGCAGCCCCTTCCGGACGATGAGATGATCGTCGGCAATGAACACGCGGATCGGGTCAGACAAGGTTTCCTCCAAAACTATCCCCCAACCTGACAGATCTCAGAAGACCTGTCAGTAGGAACTGCTCAAGCTCCACGGCGCATCCCTGGAGAAACTCAAAAGCAAACCGCGATCTATCAGGTGTTGCACTAACCAGCGGTTGTCGGCACGATAACGATGCTGCACCGGCTGGGCGTAACCAATAACACACAATGCCACCGTCAACGCCTGAGCAGCGCCAGCGCGGCACACTCCAGGTCGGAAAGGCCAGCGTCACACGCACCTCCGCCGGATCATTCAATCCTTGCCAGATCAACGCCAGATTCTCATCCTTGCGCAACTTGTTCGTACCGCCCCATAAGCGCACCATCTTTTTAAGTTGCTCTGCGTTAAAGTGTCCAAGATAGCCATCGAAACAGTGCGTCAGCGTCGTCATCGTCTATCGCTCCAACACTTTAGGGATGTGCCCCTGTTTGCGCAACCGCGCCAACAATGCGGCATCCGTTCAAACCATTGATGCCTCTATGCAAATCCCATTGCTTTCAAATTCTCGAGGCTCGCCCGGATGCTCTCCACCGGCAGGAGGTCGCAGGGCTGGTCTTGTTCGACGATAAACCATTCTGCGCCGCAGCGCGCGCCGGCCTCGATAGCGCCCTTGATGTTGACGATGCCGGTTCCTACCTCCATCCACGCATTGCGAAACTCCGTCGAATAGATGTCCTTGAGGTGGATGAGCGGGCCACGTCCCTGGAATGCCTCGATGTGCTGCACAGGGGCCGCACCGTCGAAATGCACCCACGCCACGTCAATCGCCGCCTTTACCAGGTCGGGGTCGGTGTTGGCAAAGAGAATGTCAATGCCACGCTCGCCATCGAAGAGGCCGCGAAATTCGTGATCGTGGTTGTGGTAGCAGCGTGTGAGGCCGTTGGCCTTCATTAATAAAATTAAGTTGCATCTTAAGAAGCTGTGCGTTGAAAATACCTTTTTGCAGGGAAGTCAAGAATTGACAGGGACTTCAGATATGCTACCATAAGGCCCTATGCGAGTCCAGAGACAGAGTGCACCTGGAAGATATTTTACTTTTTTTCCAGATAGAAATGTAACAATGAAAACACTCAGGCCCTGGAGTTTTTCCAGAATAGGATGGATGCTTATGACGCTAATCAGCTTGGTTGCCTGTACCAATAACAAAGTATCACCAATGCCACCTCTGACCACCGCACCAACGCCCACGATGTTGCCTGCGGCCGCCCCCACCGCTACACCCGCCGTTCCCCTCGACGCCGATGTTTTCTTCGTCGCCCCGGATGGCGACGACGCCCACCCCGGCACCTTTGAGCAACCGTGGGCCACCGTCAACCATGCGGCGCAAGTCCTGCAGGCCGGGCAAACGGTGTATCTGCGCGGCGGTCTTTATACGCTGGCGACACAAGTTGTACCCGCTCACTCGGGCCAGGCGGATGCATGGATCACATACCGCGCCTATCCGGGTGAGCAACCCATACTGGACGCCTCGGCCATTGATAACGACGGTAGCGGTTCGTTCTCCCACGACGCCGGCAGTTTCAACATCGAGCGACAAGCGTACATCCGGGTCATCGGTCTCAAGGTGCAAAACTCACATCAAGCCGGCTTTATGGTGCGCGATGCGCAGCACATCGAGTTATACAATAACATCGCCGAGACGACATTCGCTCCCGGCATCGGCGTATGGCGCACACACGGCCGCGATGGCGTAACCGAGCACATCAAAATCATCAGCAACACCGTCATCAACGCCAACACCTGGGATATGCTTCCCCAAGGCTATGTCCGTGAGGGCGAGCCGCCGCACGAAGCCATCAGCATCGCCGGCGCGCATTATTTTGAAGTCGCCTACAATCACGTCTACGAGTGCGACAAAGAAGGGATTGACGTGAAGGAAACCAGTGCGCACGGGCGCGTACACCACAACTACATCCACAATCTGGATCGGCAAGGTCTGTATGTGGATAGCTGGTTCGGCGTGCTGGAAGATGTGGAAGTGGATCATAATGTCGTCCATAGCTGCCGGGGCGCCGGCATGGCAATTTCGGTGGAAGGGGGACGCGAGGCGCGGAACATCCGTATCCATCACAACCTGTTCTACGACAACCGGGGGACGGGCATCCTGTTCGGACGCTGGGGCGGCGACGGGCCGCGTGCCGACATCCACATCTACAACAATACCGTGCACCACAACGGCTATGGGCCGGCGAATCCGCCGACGCAGTATCACTGGATCACCGGTGGGCTGTATCTGTTCTCAGCCAATGTAAACGATGTGGACATCCGCAACAACATTTTCAGCGACAACAAAGGCTTCCAGATCGGCTACAGCGACCATTATCTGCAAAGCGGCGCGGATATTGCGGCGATCTTTGCGCAAAAACGGATCAGCATCACCGACAACCTGATCTACGACAACAATAACGTCACCTACCCCATCCGCGCCGGGTGGACGGACAATTTCGCCGCTATTTACGCCTTCAACGGCGAACATGCGATCCTTGCCATGCCGTTGTTTGTCTCACTACGCGAAGGGAATTTCTATCTGCAACCCGACTCGCCCGGCCAGGACTGCGGCGCCTTCCCCGCCGGGACACCTGTGGATTTCTGGTGGAAAAGCGAATCGGCGAATCAGTGAATCAGAGAATCGGAGAATCAGAGAATCGGAGAATCAGCGAATCGGAGAATCAGCGAATCGGAGAATCAGCGAATCGAAGAATCAGCGAATCGAAGAATCAGCAAATTGGAGAATCGGCAAATCAGCAAGTCGGCAAATCGGCAATCCATAAGCAGGGGGGAATTGGATGTTGAGTAAACACGATATAGCCATAATCCGAGAATTGGCGGCGCAGGTGGCCGAAATCGCCGCACTGCCGGTGCAGGAAGAGAAGCGCGCGCTGTGGCGCAAGCTCAACGCGCTCAAACCGGAGCGTCCGATGGTCATGATTGATCAGGTCTGCTGGAACGAAATGAACCTTGACGACGAATTAACCCTGCGCTGCGAAGACCTGGAATGTCGCGGCTACGAGGAACTCTTGCGCCGCACACTCTATCAATGGCGGCATTTTCCGGTGGATATGGTGGTGGAGCCGTTCATCCGCGTCCCCAAGGCGCTCACCAACACCGGGTTCGGGATCGCGGTCTACGAACATACCATCCCCACCGATCCGCAAAACGACGTAGTCTCACACCGCTACGAAAACCAGTTCAAGACAATAGACGACCTGGAGAAGATTCAAACGCCGCGCATCAGCCACGATCCCGCCGAAACGGAACGCCGCCTGGCCGTGGCGCACGAGCTGTTCGACGGACTGCTGGAAGTGCGCGCGTGGGGCGCAGACCCGTACCTCTCGTTGTGGGATCCTATCAGCACGTGGATGGGGGTAGAAAATGCCCTGTACGCGCTCGTAGATCAGCCGGCATTGATGCACGGGCTGGTGGGACGGATGACGGAAGGGTACTTGAGTATGCTGGATCAGTTGGAGAACCAGGGGTTGTTGTGCGGTCCGCAAAGCTTGATCCACTGCACGGGTGCGTACACCGACGAGCTGCCCGCGCCCGGCTATGACCCGGCGAAGCCGCGCACAAAAGATATGTGGATGTTCGGCCTGGCGCAGATGTTCGCCGCCGTGTCGCCGCGCATGTTCAAGGAGTATGAGGTGGACTACGCCAGCCGCATCTGCGAGCGGTTTGGCCTGGTGTACTACGGCTGCTGCGACCCGCTCGACAAGAAAATGGCCCAGGTGCGGATGATCCCCAACGTCCGCAAAGTCTCGATGAGTCCGTGGGTGGATCAGGAACGCGGCGCGGCGGAGATCGGGCGGGATTACGTGTTCTCGCGCAAGCCGAACCCGGCGTTGCTCGCCTGGGACACCTTCGACCCGGAGGCCATACGCGCCGATTTGACGGCGACGCGCGACATCTGCGCCCGCCACGGCTGCCCGCTGGAACTCATCCTGAAGGACATCAGCACGCTGCGCTATCAGCCGCAACGGTTGTTCGAGTGGGCGAGAATTGCGATGGAGGTGGTGGGGGAATAATAAACCCCAGCGTTGTTCTGTTCTCCTGCCATCACAACACAAACCACTAAAACCAATCCACGAATCTTCACGAATTAAGCATATAAAATTCGCGCAAATTCGTGAAGATTCGTGGTAGAAAACAAATACGTCTTTAGCGCAGCGTCACCTTCACCGCTACATCCTTCACCCCAGGCGCGGGCAATGGAACGATGTTGCCTTCCACCGGCTGGCCATCGACGACGAGCGAAACGGCGTTCCCCCCACCCTGGCGTTCCACAGTGATGTGATACGTCACGCCCCGGAAGATGCGCGTGGCGGTGAAGCCCTGCCAGTCCATCGGGATGATGGGCGCGATTTGCAAGCCGTCGTAGGCCGGGCGGATGCCCAGAATCCACTGCGTTATAGCGACATAGTTCCACGCGGCGGTGCCGGTGAGCCACGAGTTCTTCGCTTCGCCGTGCCGCGGGTTGTCGCGCCCGGCAATTGTCTGCGCGTAGACGTAGGGTTCGCAGCGGTGAATCTCGCTGATGCCCTCGCGCGCGGCGGGACAGATGCGCTGGTAGTAGTCGAACGCCTGATCGCCGTGCCCCACGATGGCCTCGCCGATCATGATCCACGGGTTGGTGTGGCAGAAGATGCTGGCGTTCTCCTTGAAGCCGGGCGGATAGGAACTGATCTCGCCCAGATGCAGGTAGTAGCGCGAATAAGCCGGTTGTTGCAGCACGATGCCATGCTCGGTCGCCAGCCGTTCTTTGACCGAAGCCAGGGTCAGCTCGGCCCGGCCGTTATCCAGCCCCAATCCCGCCATAATCGCCACACCCTGCGGCTCGATGAAAATCTGTCCTTCGGCGCATTCGTGCGACCCGACCTTCTCGCCGAACGCATCATAAGCGCGCAGGAACCACGCGCCGTCCCAGCCGTGCGCCCAGATCGTCTCTTCCATCTTGGCGGCAGCGTCGAGGTAGAATTGCGAATTACGAATTACGAATTTCGATCCTTTCATTCGCCGATTCGCCGATTCGCTTAACGCCGCCATTTCTTTTGCCGCGAGGACGAACAAAACCGCGATAAAGACAGATTCCGCGACCTTGCCGTCTTTCTTGAGCGGCGCGACCTGGAAAGATTCGCCCGGCTCGTCGGAGAAAATGTTGAGGTTCATGCAGTCGTTCCAGTCCGCGCGCCCGATGAGAGGCAGGCCGTGCGGGCCGAGGTTCTTCAGCGTGTAATCCAGCGCCCGCTCCAGGTGCTCCGCGAGTGGGGTTTCGGTACCGGGTTTGTTCTCGTAGGGGACGGACGCATCGAGAATACCGAAATCGCCGGTCTCTTTGATGTAAGCGACGACCGCCAGCGGCAGCCACAACGGATCATCGTTGAAGCCGCTGCCCACCGCGTCGTTGCCGCGCTTGGTGAGGGGCTGGAACTGGTGATACGCGCCGCCACTCGCCAACTGCGTCGCCGCCAGGTCAAGGATGCGCTCACGGGCGCGCGCCGGGACCTGATGCACGAACCCGAGCAAGTCCTGGCTGGAATCGCGGAAGCCCAACCCGCGCCCCACCCCCGACTCGAAGTACGAGGCCGAGCGCGACATGTTGAACGTCACCATGCACTGGTAGGCGTTCCACACATTGACCATGCGGTTCGTCGCCGTGTCGGGCGTGTTCACCTGGTAGATGCCGAGAATGCCGTCCCAGTAAGCGCGCAGGTCGGCAAAAGCCGCATCCACCGTCTCCGGCCGGAGATATTTGGCGATGATCGGCTTGACCAGACGTTTGTTGATGATCTGCGAATCCGGCGGATCGAATTTCTGGTCACGGGGGTTCTCCTGGTAGCCCAGGATGAAGATGATACGGCGCGATTCGCCCGGTTGCAACGTGAGCTTGACGTGGTGCGAGCCGATCGGCGCCCAACTGCGCGCTTCGGAGTTCGCCGATTCGCCGCGTTCGACCACCACCGGCTTATCCCATCCGCGGTACGGACCGAGGAAGTCCTCGCGGTGCGTGTCGAAACCGGCCAGCGGTTCTGAGCAGGCAAAGTATGCGAAGTGATCGCGGCGCTCACGGTATTCCGTCTTGTGGTAGATCACGCCGTCTTCGATCTCCACCTGCGCGATGTTGAAGTTGCGCTGGTAGTTCGTCGCATCGTCCCAGGCATCCCACAGACAGAATTCAATCAACGAGAAAAGCGACAAATCAGCGGCGGTATCGCGCTGATTCGTCACCGTTGTAGACCAAATCTCCAAATTCGCCCCCAACGGCACAAAATACAGTGTCTTCACGCTGATTTGCTGATTCGCTGATTCTATCACCGTATACCCCATCCCGTGACGGCAGGTGTAGCTGTCCAGCGGCGTCCGCGTGGGCTGCCACGAGGGCGACCAGAACGCGCCCGTGGCGTTGTCGCGCAGGTAAAGGTAGCGCCCACCGAAGTCCAGCGGCACGTTGTTATAGCGGTAGCGCGTGATCCGCCGCAGCCGCGCATCGCGATAGAACGAATAGCCGCCCGCAGTGTTGGAAATCAGGCCAAAGTACGCCTCGCTGCCCAGATAGTTGATCCAGGGAAGTGGCGTATCGGGTTGGGTAATCACATACTCGCGGTTTTGGTCATCGAAGTATCCGTAACGCATCATTTCCTCCTTAAATGAAAGTAGCCACAGAGATCACCGAGAACACAAAGATTTTTTCTCTGTGAACTCTATGTTCTCGGTGGCAAAAATAAAAATCCGTTCAAATCCGTTAAATCCGTTGACAAAACTCTCTCATTGCTGCCGCGACGCCCGCGCCCCGCTCGAAGCCGTAGCCGCACTGCGCCAGTCCGGTTTCGAGCGCGCCAATGGTCGCCAGCAGATCGCCCTGGTTGACGACGCCCATGTGCCCGATGCGGAAATATTCGGCGCGGATCGCCGGGTGCAGGCCGGCCGCCAGCATCACGCCCGCCGCCGTGACCTTCGGCAGCAGGTCCGCTGCGCCAATGCCGGCCGGGAAGCGCGGAGCCGTCATCGTGTGGGCAGCGATGTTGGGCGAAAGCGGCACCTGGCCCAAACCCAACGCCGCAATCGCCGCCTGGCACGCCGCGCTGATCGCCCGGTGACGCGCAAAACGCGCCTCCATACCTTCCTTCAAAATGAGACCCAGGCTCACGTTGAGCGCCGCCACCAGATTGACCGCCGGGGTGCCAAAGTAGGCGGGTTTGCGCGCCTCGTAGGCCTCCATCACCGGCAGCCAATGCGTCCAGTCGGCGTAGAAGTTGAGGACAGGCGTCGTGCGCGCTTTGAACGCCGCCAGCGCGCGCGGCCCGGCGACAAGCAACGCCAGTCCCGGCGGCGTCCCCACGGCCTTCTGCGATGCCGTGAAGGCCACATCCACGCCCCATTCGGTCATCCGCAGTTCCTCGCCTGCCACCGAGCAGACGCCATCCACGACGATGAGCGTGTCATACTGTCGCGCCAGCGCCGCCAGACTTTTTACATCGGTCAGCACGCCGGTTGACGTATCCACGTGCGTCACCGTCATCAGCTTGAAGCGCGCGGTCTTGAGCGCCGCCTCCACGTCTTCCAGCGCCGGGCAGCCGCCGACGGGCGCGCGGACGTGCGTAACCTGCGCGCCGTAGCGCTCCAGCAGCGTCCCGTAGCGGTCGCCGAAGTAGCCGGTGTTGACCACCAACGCCTTGTCGCCCGGCTCGATCAGGTTCGCACCGGCCAAATCCATCGCCAGCGTGCCCGATCCGGCCATAATGAAGGGCTGCCCGTCAGGACTGAGGAACACCGCGCGCATTCGCTCCAACGCCTGCCCGAAGACTTCGATGAACTCCGGGGCCACGTGACTCGTCGTCGGCGCACCCATTGCCGCCAGCACGGCAGGATCGAATTCGATAGGGCCGGGGATCATCAGCAGTTTGCGATCTTTCATAGGGTTCTCCTTCTCCATCAAGCACCAATCTCAGCCTATAGCCGATTATAGTCAGCTTTTTTATTCTGACGAACGCCCGTTATTCCCCTTTGACGTACAAATCGAAGAACGCCACCGAACGCCGCATCGCCGTGCTAAAGTTGCCGGCGAGGTTGTGATCGTCGCCCTGGTAGATGTACAGCTCGCTGGTGACGCCCTCTGCCTGCAATTGCGCGTACAAGTCCTCGGAGTATGCGACGGGGACGGAGGTATCGCCTGTGCCGTGATGCAGTTGCAGCGGGCCAGAAAGTTCGGCGAGATAAGTCCACGGATCAATCGAGGCCCAGAAGACGGGATTTTCGTCTGGCGTGCCATAAGTATACAGGATGTCGCCCCAACGGCGACGAGGGCCAGGCGTTCCCGCACCCGGCGTCGGTATCCCTGAGCCGGTCGCCTCAGGCGTCATAAAACGGCGCTGCCAGCGCTCCATCAGCTCCGGGTAATCAGCGACGACGCCGGCCCAGATCACCCCGGCCTTGATGTCGTCGCAGACCACCATCGCCCGCAGCGTGATCGTCCCGCCCATCGAGTGCCCCCACATGCCCACGCGGTCGGGATCGGCCTCCGGCAGGCGTTGCGCCGAGGCCATCGCGTTGAGCACGTCGATCGTGTAGGCCGGGGTGTCGTAGGCATTGGCCGGCTCACCCTCGGAGTCGCCGTGCCCGCGATAGTCCGGGCGGATGACGATGTAGCCGTTGCGCGCGAAGCCATCCACATAGGCGACGTAGCGCTCGGTGGTGCGGTACTGCGCGGGCGGGATGTAGCCGTGGTTGAAGACGATAATCGGCCAGCCGGTGGCGGGTTTCTCGCCGCGCGGGATCGTGAGCAGCGCGTAAATCTTCAAACCTTCGGACAGGTACGAGACGACGTAGCGGTCGTAGTTGACGCCGGGCGCCAGCGTTTGCTCGATGACGAGGTCGCTGCCAGGGTAAGATTGTTCGCGCATCACGGCAATCATCAGTGGGTGCGTCGGCGTCGGGGTGGGCGTGGGCGTCCCGGTGGCGGTCGGCGTGGCGGTAGGCGTGGCTGTCGCGGTGGGAGGCGGCGTGGCAGTCGCAGTCGGTGTCGCCGTTGCCGTGGGGGCGAGCGTGTGCGTGGGAAGCGGTGTAGGCGTGGGCACAGGTGTAGTTTCTGGCGTCGTGCATGCCGTCCACAGGAACAGGCCGGTGATCAACAAAAGCATCAGATATACGGTTTTCATAACAGTCACCTCCTCAAGGATCCAACAGTATACGACCAAGTGTAACACGGTGCGACGGGAGTGCAATTTTCTAAATCCATGTATGGCATAATAGCCCTTCAGTCACCCATTCACGAGCAGGCCATCCCGGAGGTGCTCGCCGGGCGCGACATCTTCGGCATCGCGCAGACCAGCACCGGCAAAACGGCGGCCTTCGTTTATGGACGCTTGCGCGGGATCACAATCCCGTGTTGCTGCCCACTGCTGGTGAATCACCGGTTAATGCTGAATTCCCTTGGGGGCACGGTCAAAGACAAAGGAAGCCAAATGCAGACGCCCTGTTTTACGGTATAATAAAGGCGTATTCAAAAGTTCGGCGTCGCTGTATCACGAGGCGGTTGCAATGAAAGCGTCTTTCGCCGTTAAGCCCGGGTTGTTGTTCGTCATGCTCTGGCTGTTGTGCTGTGGGGCAACGGTGCACATCACGGCCCAAGAGGCCGGCGCGTTCGATATGATATTCGATCACGTCTTTGACCTGGGTGCGCCGGGCGGGCAGACGATGCTCCAGGATAGTGACGGGTTCCTGTGGATTGGTTCCGAAGGCGGGGGATTGTTCCGGTGGGATGGGTACACCCTGAAGAATTATACCGCCGGGGTCAAACGGCTCTCCAATAACACGCTTTTTCGCATTGTCGCCGACCCACGCAACCCGGACATCTTCTGGATCGGCACCGGCGGCGGACTGAACCGGTTTGACAAAGCCACGGAGACGTTCACCGCATACCAGCACGACCCCAACGATCCTCGCAGTCTGAGCGACAACACGGTGCAGGATATCGTCCAGGATGGGCAAGATCCCAACATCCTCTGGCTGGCGACGACGAATGGCCTTAACAAGTTCGATAAAACCACCGGACGTATCACCCGCTACGAACCTGACCCGGATGACCCGCGCCGTCTCGGCTATCCCGACATTTGGCGGATTATCGAGGATGCGGCCAACCCCAACATCCTGTGGATCGGGACGTATGGAGGCGGGCTGGACAAATTCGACAAACGGACCGAGACATTCACGCACTATCGCCACAATCCCGACGACGCCAACAGCCTGGCCGACCCGGACAACCTCGTGGACGCCCTCGTCCAGGACAAGGACAATCCGGCTGTCCTCTGGATCGGCTCGCCAAGCGTCGGCCTGTCGCGCTTCGACACGCAGACCGAGACGTTCACCCACTATCCGGCAGAACTGACTCGCGGCGAAGTGGCGCTGATTTACGACGATGGACACGGCACATTATGGCTCGGCGGCTACGTCACCGATAACGGGCTGACTTTATTCGACAAGCGCACAGAAACCTTCACCAACTACACGTACAATCCCGATGACCTGCACAGTTTAGCCAACAATCTGGTGGTCAACGTTTTTGAGGATCGAACGGGGATTTTCTGGATCGTCACGTATGCCGGGAAAGTGGATAAAATTGACCGGTACGCACAAAATTTCACCCTGTATCAGCACCATCCCCAGATTGCCAACAGCCTGAGCGCCAACGCCGTCACCACCCTCTATGAGGATCGTGCCGGCGTGATCTGGATCGGCACGCAGAGCGGCTTGAATCGCTTCGATCCGGCAATGGAGCGTTTCACACGCTACGAGGCCAACCCCGAAGATCCGACCAGCCTGGATGTAGGCTATGTCCTGGGGACTTATGAAGATTCGGCAGGCGATTTTTGGGTCTCGCTGTGGGCCGGCCCGCTGATCAAGTTCGATCGCACGACCGGACAGGTGACGCAGCGGTACTCCGCCGAGACGGATGGATTTACCGCCATCCTTGAGGACCCCAACGATCCCAACACTTTATGGCTAGGCGCGCTTGTTGCCGGCCTCGCCAAATTCGACAAAGCGAACGAGCAATTTACGTTCTACAAACAGGACACGCTCAATCCTGAACGCGGGCCAAGCACCGGCTATATCCACTCTATTTTGTACGACCGTCAGGACGACGTCATCTGGATGGGCGGCTGGTACGGCGGCGGCCTCAACAAATTCGACGTCCGTACTCAGACCTTCACCCACTACAAATCCGCGCCCAACGATCCGTATAGCTTGGGCGCGGATGTCATCACCACCCTGTACCAGGATGTTACAGGAATATTGTGGATCGGCACCCAGGGCGGCGGATTGAATAAGTTCGACAAGCAAACAGAGCACTTCACCCGCTACGATCAGGCTTACGCCATCCCCGCAGACGTGAATGTGATCCGCGAAGATAATGCCGGGTATCTGTGGTTAGCCACCAACGAAGGACTGCTCCAGTTCGACCCACGCACCGAAACGGTCAAGAAACACTACACGCGCGGTGATGGCCTGCAAGGCGACGTCTTTCTGGCGGGGAGCGGCCTGAGAACGCACGCTGGGGAACTGTGGTTCGGCGGCATCAACGGTGTGAACCGCTTTAACCCCGCCGCGCTGGTCAGCAATCCCCACCCGCCGCAGGTCGTCTTAACCGCCCTGACTCAGGCCGGTGCAGCGATAGAAGGGCTGGAGGGGAAAATGCCGGCCCGGCTCACAGAAATCACTTTGGATTGGCGACACAATTTCTTTGAGTTCGAGTTCGTGGTCCTCAACTACACCCATCCTGAAAAGAATCAATATGCCTACATGCTTGAAGGTGTGGACAAAGACTGGCGCTATATCGGAACGCGGCGCTTCGGCAACTACACCACGCTGCCCCCCGGCAAATATACGTTGCGGCTCAAAGGCGCGAATAACGACGGGGTGTGGCATGAGGCCAATGCACCCTTGCGGGTCATCGTCAAACCGCCCTTTTGGCGCACCTGGTGGTTTATCAGTCTGATGACGGTGATCGTCATCGGGGGAGCGGCCGGCAGCGTGATGCTACGCATCCAGTCTATCGAGTCGCAGCGCCGCCGACTCGAGATCCAGGTCGCCGAACGCACCGCCGCCATCCGGCAATACAATCAGGCATTGGAACAACTCAACCGCATCGGGCAAAACCTCACCGCCACGCTCAATCTTGAGGAAATCGCAGTGCAACTCGCGCACATCGGCCCCAAGATCGCCGACGCCGAAAGCCTTTCGGTATGGCTGGTCAGTCCAGAAAACCCCAATGAGCTGATTTGTTGGGCCGCCTCTGAACAGGACAATGTCAATCCTGAGTGCTCGTTGCTCAATATGTGCGTCGGCATTGACCAGGGCGTCGTCGGATGGGTGCTGCGAACCGGACAGAGTGCTATTGTCCATGACCCGCAAAACGATCCCCGCCACTTTGCTGCGATCAGTCAACAGACCGGTTTTGTCGTGCGTTCGCTACTCGCCGCGCCTCTCAGGATTCGCGGTACCGTTATCGGGGTGCTGGAAATGGCAAATAAACGCCATGGCGCATTTACCGCCGAAGACCAGACCTTGATCGAAACACTGGCCGCCTCCATTGCCATCGCCATTGACAATGCACGGCTGGTAGAAGCCCTGCGTCAACACACAGCGGATTTGGAGGCGCAAAACGCCGAATTGGACGCCTTTGCCCACACGGTCGCGCATGACCTCAAAAACCCGCTTGCGGCATTGATCGGGTTCAGCACGCTGTTGCGTTCACGCCAGGAACAACAATTGCCGGAAAAAGCCCTTGACCTCATCAACCGGATCACCCAAATCGGCTACAAGATGACGAACATCGTCAATGAACTGTTGCTGCTGGCCAGTGTGCGCAAAATGACCGAGGTAAAAATCAGCCGCTTGGATATGAGCTACATCGTGGCCGAAACGTTGGAACGACTCAGTGACCTGGTTGCAGAACATCACGCGACATTCAGTATCCCCGAGACCTGGCCGGCAGCGTTGGGCTACGCCCCCTGGGTCGAGGAAATCTGGAGCAACTACATCAGTAATGCCATCAAATATGGAGGTCGCCCTGAAGAGAACATCCCGCCGCACATCGAGCTGGGATTTACGATTTTAGATTGCCGATTGCCGGTTTCTGAAGGAGACGCTTCGCCGGCAAGACAACAGGCGACAATCCCGGAATCAGAATCCGCACTCCACAATCCAAAATCAGAAATCCGTTTTTGGGTGCGCGATAACGGCCATGGCTTGACGCCGGAGAAACAAGCGACGCTGTTTACAGAATTTGCACGGCTCGAACAAACCCGTGTTGAAGGACACGGCTTGGGTCTGTCCATCGTCCAACGCATCGCGCAAAAACTTGGCGGCGCGGTCGGTGTTGAAAGCGTGGTCGGCCAGGGCAGCACGTTCTGGTTCTCATTGCCATGCGCATAAGGTTGATCTTCATTTAAGATTGACCCACACTTGACCTCGGTAACAGACATTCCGGTAGCTCACGGTTTCGCCTGGTAGCAGCTTCAGGGACACTTCTTGTTGGACAGATCGGCGCGGAACCTTGCCCTCGCAACCTCAGGGAACAGAAGAAAACCCTTGTTTTCTCTCAAAAGGACTTATAATGGTCACTTAAGGTTAAGGGGAGCCACAGGTGAAAGACAGGGGGCAGGGTATGGAACACAAGCGTCAGTTATTTCAAGACCTGGAACAAAGCGAGCAACTGTACCGCCAAATGTTTATGGCTCATTCGGCGGTCATGTTGCTGATAGAACCCGAAACCGGCGCCATTGTCGCCGCCAACCCGGCAGCAGCCAACTTCTACGGCTACACGCAAGCAGCTCTTCAACAAATGACGACTAACCAATTGAACACCTCGCCGGCCGCCGAAGTGGCTGCGGCGCGGCACGCTATATTGACCGGCGAAAAAGCTCACTTTCTCTTCCAACATCGCCTGGCTTCAGGCGAGGTGCGCGATGTGGAAGTCTATTCCGTCCCCATCCACATCGGTGGACAAACGCTTTTGTATTCTATCATTCACGACATCACCGACCGCAAACAGGCAGAAGCTGCGTTGCGGGAAAGTGAAAGCCGCTATCGTAGCCTGTTCGAGAACAACCATGCCGTCATGTTGATCATTGACCCGGCAAACGGTGACATCGTGGATGCCAATCCGGCGGCGACGCGCTATTACGGTTGGACGCGCGAAGAACTCCGCCAAATGAAAATTACCCATATCAATACCCTTCCGCCGGCCGAAGTGCAGGCTGAAATGGCGCGTGCTCGGGCCGAACAGCGCAACCACTTTCTCTTCAAACACCGCCGCGCCGACGGTTCGGTGCGCGACGTCGAAGTGTACAGCGGCCCGATCATCCTCCAAAACCGCACGTTGCTCTATTCCATCATCCACGATATCACCGATCGCAAGCAGATAGAGGAGCAAGCGGCCTGGTTGGCCTCCTTTCCCAAATTAAATCCTTCGCCGGTGCTCGAAATAGACCGGCATGGTCAGATGCTCTTTTGTAATGCAGCGGCACTCAAAGTGTTGGACTCTATAGGCTGTCCAGATGCGCTCAACTTCTTTGTACCGCCGGATATTGTCGCCATCTTGCAGACGGCCCCGTCCTATGAAGCCACGAGTTTTGAGCGTGAGATTGAACTCGGCGGCCGAATATGGCGCGAAACGATCTACCTGACACCCGAACTGCAAACGGCGCGCATTTACGCCGTTGACGTTACCGAACGGTGGCAGGCGGAGGCGCAGTCGCGTCAGCTTGCCGAACGGCTCCATATTTTGCATGAGATTGATAGAGCGATCCTGAGCGCGCAAACGCCGGAAGCCATCGCCCAAGCGGTGTTGACGCCTCTCAAAACCCTAGTCGCCTGCCAGGTTGTGCGCATCGGCGAAATTGACCTGTCCCGGCGGATGGGACGTGAGTGGTTTGTGCTTGACGAGACCGGTTTTCAAATCAAACCGCCGCTGTGGAACTCACTTGTGGGCCTCGAGGAGGTCATTGCCACACTGGAGCAAGGACAGGTGTATCAAGTGCCGGATAC
Organism: Chloroflexota bacterium; assembly: GCA_019873645.1. Taxonomy (GTDB): domain Bacteria; phylum Chloroflexota; class Anaerolineae; order B4-G1; family SLSP01; genus DSWT01. The sequence continues at coordinate 35,091 of JAIOAX010000030.1, forward strand.
CACGGCCCCGACTGTGCCGCCATTGCTGCAACAAATAGCCCATCTCTATGGTCAGCGTGCCTATCTCAGTGCGCCTTTGATCGTCCAGGGGAAGCTGGTAGGAACGTTAACCATGGCTGACCCTACGCCCGATTTCTTCCACCCCACACATAGCGAGATTGTGCGTGAAGTCGCCACCTCACTGGCCGTGGCGCTGCAACAGGCACGCTTGTTTGAACAGGCGCGCGCGGATGCCAAAACGAAGGCGTTGCTATTGGACGAAGTCAATCATCGGGTCAGCAACAATCTGCTTCAGCTGATGGCCTTGCTCGATCTGGAACAACGGCGGGCCTTGGAGCAATCTGCCGATTTGCAGACCATCTTCCACAACCTGCACCAGCGCATCAGAGGGATGTCCACCATTCACAATTTGCTCTCCAGGGTGCAGTGGACGTCGCTCAATCCGCGCCTGGTGATCGCAGAGGTCATCCAGGCCGCCTTAAGCAGTTCAACCTTTCATGAAACTATTCAAGTGGTGCTCGAAGCACCCGATGAACTCCCCCAGATCAACACGAAACAGGCCATCGCCATCGGCACCATCTTTAATGAGTTGACCATTAACAGCATCAAATATGCTTTTAAGGACCGCAATCACGGAAAAATTCATGTGCAGATGACTGTAGCCAAGCCGGGGAAACAGCCAGATGTGGAATCGCCGTCGGAATTGCAGATTGTTTACCGGGACGATGGCCCGGGCTGGCCCCAGGAGGTTTTATGCGCAGAACGTTATCATACAGGTCTATGGCTCATAAAGACAACTGTGCAGCATACCTTGAACGGAACTATAGCGTTGTCCAATGACCAGGGCGCGGTCGCGGTCCTGCGTTTTAAGGTGTGAATCATTCAGTTAATGTGGGAATCAGAGGTGAAATACAAATGGGAGATCAGCAACCGCTTAATGTTAAAGAGATACGCACAGCACTCCGCGAGGCCATACAAAACACTACGCTTTATCAGGAAGTGTTCATCGCCCACTCGGCGGTCATGTTATTAATCGAACCACAATCGGGGGCCATTGTCGCTGCGAACCCTGCCGCTGCACGGTTCTACGGCTATCCACTTGAGACGCTCCAACAAATGAACATCGGCCAGATCAACACCCTGCCGCCGGGTGCCCTGGCCGAGGCATTGCAGGCGGCCTTAATGCGCGAACGCGATCAATTTATCTTCCAACATCGCCTGGCTTCGGGCGAAATCCGCGATGTCGAGGTGCACTCGGTCCCCATACACCTGGACGGGTTTACGTTACTTTACTCGATCATCCACGACATTACCGAACGCCAGCGGGCCGAAGCGACCTTACGCGCCAGCGAGGCCCGCTATCGCACCCTGTTCAACGATGCGCCGGTCGTCCTTTGGGAAGAAGAGGCTGCGGCGATACAGACGTACCTGGAGAGCTTGCGGCAAACAGGCGTCCGTGACTTTGCGGCGTATTTTGCCGCGCATCCCCAAGCCGTGATGGATTGCTTGGGCGCCTTGAAAGTCCTCAACGTCAATGCAGCGGCGCTGGCTTTCTACAAAGCGCGCGACCAGGCCGAATTGACGGCCAATTTGCCCAAGACGTTTACCGCCCAAACCTTGCAAACCTTCACACAGGCGTTGATAGCGCTGGCCGAGAAAAAAACTTCATTTGAGGCCGAAACCACGCAACTGACGTTGCACGGCGACCTGCGTTATGTGATCATGCGCGTTTTTCTCTCTATGCAGGGCGCCCAGGATACCACCCGCGTTGTCCTGGCTGTAACCGATATCACCGCCCAAAAACAGGCCGAAGCAGCGCTACAAGCCAGCCTGGCGCGCTATGATACTCTGGTAGCCCACATTCCGGTAGGCGTCTACATCTTCTGGACCCACGCCGACGGGGCGATACGCTTTGAATATGTCAGCGACCGCTGGTGCGAAATCCACCAACTCACCCGCGAAGCCGTGCTGGCCGATGTCAACGCAGCCAATGCCCTTGTACATCCCGACGAATTGGAGATGTTTCTGGAACGCAATCGCGAAGCCGCGCGTCGCCGTGAACCGTTTTTCTGGGAGGGACGCTTCATCATCGGCGGCACGGTGCGTTGGCTGCGGGTGCACTCCACCCCCGAAGTGCAGCCCAACGGTGACATCCGCTGGTTCGGCGTCACCGAAGACATCACCGCTTACAAACACATGGAAATCGCGCTGCGCGACCGCGAAGCCGAATTGTCCGCCATTGTCGAGAGCGCGCCATTTGCAATGCTGGTGATTGATAAAGAATGGCGCGTCCAGAAGGCCATAGATCACCGCCGCGATTTTTTGACCGCTCCCGAGGCAGTACTGCCGGGAACGCCCTGCGGTGAAACCCTGGACTGCCTTCATACGCATGAAGATCCGCGGGGATGCGGCTTTGGTCCGGCCTGCGCGAATTGTCGTCTACGCCAAACCGTGCTGGATACTATCGCCACCGGCCAAAGTTACTATGATGTCGAAATCACCATGACCTGTATGCGCCACGGTGTCGAGCAGGAACGTGTTGTGCTCCTCTATGCCACGCCGCTCGAAGTCGGCGGTGTACGGCGGGCACTGGTCATCCTGCGCGACGTGACTGCGTCCCGGCAGGCCGAAGCAAAGTTGCATGAAAGTGAAACCCTGCTCAATGCTGCCGGACGCCTGGCGAAGGTCGGCGGCTGGGCCCTGGATGCGCAAACCCGGGAAGTGTACTGGACCGAAGAGACCTATCGGATTCATGAAGTTCCACCGGATTACCGACCGTCGCTGGAGGAAGCGCTGGCCTTTTATCCTCCTGAAGACCGGTACAGAGTAGCGACGGCGATCCAACGGGCGTTCGATACGGGTATGCCTTTCGATATGGAAACGCGTTTTATTACCGCAACCGGCAAACCTTTGTGGACGCGCATCATTTGCCATCCACAGATTGGAAATGGCAAAACGGTTAGACTGGTCGGGGTTTTTCAGGATATCACCGAACGCAAGCAAACCGAAGTCACATTACAAAAATCATTGGAGCGATTGCAACTTCTGCATACGATTGATGCCGCAATTTTAGCCACACACACACCGGAGGAGCTTGCCCGTGCGGTGCTAACGCACTTGCGAACGCTCATTCCCTATCAGTTGGCCTGCATCAGCGAAGTAGATGCTGCCCAACGACGCGGCCGCGAGATAGCAATTATGGAAAACGACCACTTCATCGCGTCGCCTACAGACTGGTACCCTTTAAGCAACATCGGCATTCTGAAAGAAGTTTTACAACAAGAGCATGTTTACTATGTCCAGGATCTCGCTACACAAGAAAATCTATCCTTACTGGAGCAAAACCTACTGGCGCGCGGCCTGCACACTTACATCACCACACCCTTAAAAGCACAAAATACCTTGATCGGCGCATTGAACCTGGCTGCCGAGACGCCGGCATTTTTCCAACCGGCCCATCTGGAAGTGGTCCGCGAGATCGCCAACTCCCTGGCCGTAGCGCTGCACCAGGCGCGCATGATGGAACAGATCCGTACAGATGCCGAAACCAAAGCCATGCTTCTGCGCGAGGTCAATCATCGGGTGCTCAACAATCTGACTATGGTCCAGGCGCTCATCGGTTTGGAACAACGGCGCGCCGGGCCTCAGCATGCCGATGTGCAGGCATCTTTGCAGGACCTCTATAATCATATCGAGGGCCTGGTGGTAGTCCACCGTTTGCTCTCCAACGCACAGTGGCAGTCGCTAGACCTGACCAAGATGATTTCTAAAACTATTGATGCAGCGCTGGGTTACGCGTCGTTCCAGCGTAACATTAAATTCAGCGTGCATGGGCCAGATGCCCCTTTGCTCGTGACGCCCAAACAGGCGGTCGCCCTCGCGCTCATCTTTAACGAATTAACAACAAACAGCATTAAGTACGCTTTCGCGGGGCGTGCCCAGGGAAAGATTGACATCACTCTGACGCCGGTACCCGGCCAGGATGCCCGCTTGCAGGTACGGGTAGCCTTCCGTGATGATGGCCCCGGCTGGCCCACAGCGATTCTTGAAGGCCAACAGCACAACATCGGTTTGTGGTTGGTAGAATCCAATATCAAGCGCACCCTGAACGGTGAGTTGACTTTGTATAACGACCATGGCGCAGTCGTTGAGTTCACCTTCACCTTAACAGATTGACCATATAATCAAGAGGTTCTCCATGTTAACCGAACACTCCCTAAATTTCCTGGTGGTTGAAGATAGCCCGCTCTCCAATCAATTTATCTGCAATATGTTGCGCGACTTAGGACACCAGGTTGTCGGTCAGGCATACAATGCCCAGGAAGCGTTGGAATTAACCCTCCGCTTAAAACCCGATATCGTGCTGATGGATTTGCAGATGCCCGATCCGCTGACCGGCCACGATGACGAACGCGCCGGCATCAAAGGCACCCGGGCGATCCAGGCCCACCGCCCGACGCCGGTGATTGCGTTAACCGCCTATGAATCCGCCGAGTTGATCCGTGAGGCCAGCGAGGCCGGCGTAGGCGCGTATTTGATCAAGCCGCCGGATATCTATGCTATCGAACGCGCCGCGTTAGTTGCCTATGCGCGCTTTAAGGACCAGCAAACGTTGCAACGTCTCAATGAGGCCCTGCAACGCGAAATTGCCATCCGCGAACAACTTGAAGCACGCTTGCAGGAATACACCGATCAACTGGAACGCAAAGTCGTCGAAAAATTATACGAACTGGAGCAAGAGCAGGCCAAGGTCATCCATCTGGACAAACTGGCCGCATTGGGGGAAATGGCCACCGGCATTGTCCATGAACTGGTACAACCCTTGAGCGCCATCAGCTACGAGGCCGACTATATCAAGTTGCTGATCGAACAAGCGGAAACCCCCGGCATACTCTCGCCGCAGGAGTGGGAGAATCTCCGCAAAATCGGGGAAAATTTGAAAGAAGACCTGGCGCGCTGCAAACGCCTCATTGATCATTTGCGTACCTTTGGCCGTTCCGCAAACATACCGCCAATCCCCGTGGACCTCAATCAACCCATTTACGCCAGTTTGATGTTGGTCAATGTGCGGCTTGGGCACCGCAACGTAGACCTGCAACTGCACCTGGCGGAGCACTTACCGCCCATCCTCGCCGATCCCTACAAGTTAGAGCAAGTATTCCTCAATCTGATCAGCAATGCCGAATATGCCCTGGAACAGCAACGACGGGTCGCCCCGGCCGGCTACCAGAAGACGTTGACGATCACCACGCAGACTGTGGGAGAGATGGTCGAGGCCACAGTTCACGATAACGGCTGTGGCATCCCACCGGAGGCGCAAGAACGCCTTTTCCAACCCTTCTTCACTACCAAGCCACAGGGCGAGGGTACCGGACTGGGGCTAAGCATCAGCCGCCGCATCGTCACAGAATTTGGCGGAACGCTCACCTGCGAGAGCGTGGTTGGAGAAGGGACAAAATTCACCCTGCGTTTTCCAGCGTTCCGCTCAGAAAACTAACAGGAGTTACGCACTTCGCCATTTTATTTATGACAGGGATTAACAGGATTTTCAGGATTAAAGAAGGCTTTGTAGGAGCTTGATCCTCGCCCTCAACGCACGCTGATTCACGCAACCTGACCACTAAACTCACGTATTGAATATACGGCCCGTGCAAGATACAGCACGGGCCTTCTTCTGCAAGATAACACCAAAAGGAGTGTGACAAAAAGTAGAGATTGGTGTAGATTCGTGTAGATTTGTGAAAATTTGTGGTTAAAATGGTTATTCGTGCTACAATGCCTCCATATCTGGGATGTTCAGACGACCGGACTAAGGACTATCCGACTATCAAACAGGAGGCGTTATACTAATGACAGAAGAAATCGAGTTTGTTTCCAATTACAACGATTTGAGCAACGAGCGGGGGTTCCAGTTTGAGTTTTTCTGCAACCGCTGCGGAACAGGGTATCGCACGCCGTTCCAGGCGTGGGCAGTGGGAACGGTAGCTTCGGCGCTGGACACGGCCAGCAGTCTGTTTGGCGGCATCTTCGGCTCTGCGGCCAATGTTGCGGAACGCGCGCGCTCGGCGGCCTGGCAGAAAGCACACGACGAAGCCTTCCAGCAGGCGTTGGAAAAGATTCGTCCCAATTTCATCCAGTGCCCGCGCTGCTCGACGTGGGTATGCAAGAAGAGCTGCTGGAACACGAAGCGCGGGCTGTGCAAAAACTGCGCGCCTGATCTGGGGGTGGAGATGTCGGCCGCCCAGGCCAGCCGCTCCGTCGAAGAGGTGTGGGCGCACGCGGCAATGGCCGAAGAGGATAAACATTTGGAAAAAGAGGAATGGCGCGAAACCATCGTGGCTTCGTGTCCCAACTGCCATGCGCCATTAGCAACCAACGCTAAGTTCTGCCCGGAGTGCGGCGCCAAGCTCAAGGTTGCACTACGTTGCAAAAACTGTGGGACAAAACTGACGCCCGGGGCGAAATTCTGCCCGGAGTGCGGCGAAAAGGTGTAAGCGAGGCGGGCGCAATCAGGAGACCGGCCCGAGCAGATTTTGAAAGGAAACGCCCGATGGATACCATCGGGCGTTTTTTTACTGGTAATCGAGGAGTGAAGCCAATTACGGCGACACGCTGGAACCGGGTGGGGTCTCTGTCGGCGTCGGTGTTTCTGTTGGCGTTGGCGTTTCTGTCGGCGTTGGCGTTTCTGTCGGCGTCAAGGTGGGCGTCGGCGTCGGCGTCAAGGTGGGCGTCGGCGTCGCAGTGGATGTAGGCGTCGGTGAAACTGTAGGCGTAGGTGTCGGGGTTGCCGTAGCGGTAGGCGTCGGCGAAGCTGTGGAGGTAGGGGTTGGGGATGCGGTAGACGTAGGTGTCGGTGTCGGCGTGGAAGTAGGCGTATTCGTCGCAAGGTCTCCCATCCGTTCCAGCCATACTTTGACCAACGCAATGCCGCCGTTTTCATAATACTCAACGCGAATAGTGTGCCGTCCCGCGCCTACAGTCACGTTGACGGTGTAGGTCCGGTCGCCCTGACCGATATGCCATTCGTCCAGGATTTTCGCGTCATCCAGGAAGATGCGCACTCCATCGTCAGCAATTGCCGAGAAACGATACACCCCCGCCGTCATCTCCAGGCTGCGGGTCCAGCGCGCCGAGAAATTATCCACCGGCAAACCAACCGTTGGGGCATTGTATTGCCAGTTGAACTCTATCTTGGGATCGTTACGGACGAAGACCGGATTGCCGATCAGGGTAGCGTTGTTCCAGTATTCGCCCTTCCAATCCGGGAACGCCTGGGCTATTTTCTCCCACATCAAACGCAGGCGCGCCTGTCCGACAGCTTCATAGTATTCCAGACGCACTTTGTGCTCGCCGGCGACCAGTGGCATTTCCACGGCCTTTTCACGCTCTGCCCCGTCGCGCCACTCGTCAATGATGATTTGATCATCTATCCACAGACGCGCGCCATCGTCTACCAACAGACGGAAACGATAGGTGGCCGCCTCGAACGTCACCGTGCGCGTCCAGCGGGCCGAGAAGTTATCGGCCGGCAGCCCCAGGTTGGGCGCGGCGTTGCCCCAGTCAAAATCCAGTTTAACATCATTGCGTGTGAGCAGCGGATTGCCTTGCAGGGAACGGTTGTTCCAATATTCGCCCTTCCAGTCAGGGTAGACGGTGCGTTTTTCCCAACTCAGGCGGATGACGCTCTGCCCGGTCGCTTCATAGTATTCCAGACGCAGCGCGTGATTGCCTGCCGTTATGGGGAGATCAAAAGTAACGATACGCGCGGCGCCTTCACGCCACTGGTCAACGATCAGATTGCCATCCACGTAGAAGCGCGCCCCATCGTCCACGGTCATCGAGAAACTATAGGTTCCGCCTTCAAAAGCCAGATTGCGGGTCCAGCTCACCGAGAAACGATCCGCCGGAATACCGGCAGCGGGGGCATTGGTTTCCCAATTGAAATCTATGGCGGCATCATTGCGCACCAGGGCCGGTGAGCCGGAGAGGTTGGCATTAGTGAAGTATTCGCCGCGCCATGCCGTGATGTCCGGCGTTGGCGTAGGGGAGGGTGAAAGCGTCGGCGTGGAGGTCGGCGTAGCAGGCGTCGGGGTGGCCGTCACCGGCGTGGCTGTGGGCGACGGCGTCGGCGTCAGTGAGGGTGTCGGTCCCGGCGCAGGGGTGACGACGATCAAGGGCGCGCTGGCCTTCGCGTTGCTGTTCGGGACTTGTGCCAGCACTTCCACGGCAGGGTAGCCTTTCCACATTTCCGCCAGCGTAAAGGTAGCAGTGAACGTCCCATCCGCTCTGACCAGGGATGTGGCGACCGGCGGCAGAACGTTCTGACCGGTTTTCGAGTCAACCAGGATGATATCTACGGTCACATTGGGCGGCCAGTCTGCTCCCCGGACGGTAACCGCCGTTCCCGGCGCAACGGCCGATGGCGATAGGCTGAAAGTGGGTGCTTTTGCAAGAGGAGGGGGAGTGGGCGTAAAAGCAGGCCAGATGTCACCCCCCCGCAATGCCAGCACCAGCATTACGCAAATGGCAATGAACCCCACCGCGACAAACGCAATGACGAAATAAAACCAGCGTGGAATCCCCGGCGGCGGTAGTGGATCATAGGATAAATCCGGGCGGTCTGACATAGTCCCCTCCTTGGAGAGCCGTTAGAACGTTGGAACGTTCCAACGTTTAGTGAACCTAATTCCATTATACTTGCATACTTGTATTTGGGGACGCTGATTGTGAGAATTTTGTTCCTCGAAATCTAGCCGCACTTAAAATCCGCGTTGTTTGTCCACCTGGTTGCGCAAGGGAAAGTCGCCGCGCAAGAAACGCTCCAGGTTCTCGCAAAAAATATCGAGGATGTACTGCGCCTCAAACTGCGTCCCCCCGGCAATGTGCGGCGTGATAAGCACATTCGGCATGTCCCACAGCTCGCTCTCCGGCGGCAGAGGCTCCTGGGCAAAGACATCCAGCGCCGCGCCGCGCAAGTGGCCGCTTTTCAACGCCACGAGCAATGCCGCCTCATCAATGATACGCCCACGCGAGATGCCCACCAGCAGCGCGCCGGGTTTCATCTGCGCAATCTCCGCCGCGCCGATCATACCGTCGGTCTGGGGTGTGTAGGGGACGGTGACGACCACGTAATCGGAGATACGCAGCAATTCGTGCAAGTGCTCCAATCCCCACAGCACCTCCACAGTCTCCGGCTTCGCCAGCGGTTGCACATCTACCGCGACGACGCGCATCCCAAAAGCGACGGCGCGCCGCGCCACCGCATGCCCTACCGATCCCAGCCCAATGATGCCCAGCATACTCCCCGTCAATTCCAGCATCCTGGGACGCAGTTCTCCGAACGCCCATTCATGTCTTTGTTGCTTGAGCACAGCATCCCTGATACAGCGGTTGAACGCCAGGATCATGCCGAAGACGCTATCGGCCAGGCAGGCCGCGTGCGTGCCGACCGCGCTGGTCAGAATCACGTCGCTCGCCACCAGTTCGGGGATTGCCAGGTAGTTGTTGACGCCCGAGCTGGGCGATTGCAGCCACTTGAGCTGCTTCGCCGCCAGGAACGCCTCACGATCCAACCCGCCCACATACACGTCGGCGTCGGCGATCAGCGCCGGCAGGGCTTGGTGGTCATCACAGTAGGCAAATTCCACATCGGGATATTGCGCCTGGAGATCAGGGATCGCCTTCTCCAGGCCCATCAAACTGGCGCCAATCAAAACTTTCATCGTAAACCTCCTCAAAGAGAATAGACCACGAATCTTCACGAATATCCACGAATGAGAATTCAGACTCGTGTAAATTCGTGCAGATTCGTGGTGAAAATGCTCCAACTCAATACAAACTCCCCTTCGCCTCTGCCGCATTTTCCGCCGCTGTGCCGCTGAAATCAATAGCCTCGAATTCCTCGCGGGCCGCCTTGGTCAAAAACCGGAGATCGCTGGCCAGCGCCAGAAATTGGAAGCCCTGACGGATACGCAGGCTGAGTTCCGCCGCAGTAAAGCAGTGTTTGCCCGCCGCTTTGCCGGTCTTTTTCGCCGCCGCGAGCACGGCCTGGATGGCCTCCTCGTGGACTGTGCCGGGGCCGGTCGCGTTTGGGGACACGCCCAGCGACAGCGCCAGGTCGTTCGGCCCGATGAAGCAGCCGACGACGCCATCCGTTGCCAGAATCGCCTCGGCGTTCTCGACTGCCTGCACCGTCTCGATCATCACGATGACGGCGAGGTTTTCCTCCGTCCACGTGCGGTAGTCCCCCTCGATATACGCCGCGACGCGGCTCCCACCGAAGCTGCGCTGGCCTTTGGTGGCATAGCGCATATTGTGCACTACGTTGTGCGCATCTTCCGCCGTGTTGACCATCGGCACGACCAGGCCCAACGCTCCGGCGTCCAGCGTGCGCTGAATCCATACCGTCTCATTCCAGGGGACGCGCGCCAGCGGCACCGCGCCGCCCAATTGTACGGCGCGGAAACAGTTGACCATAGTTTCAAATCCGACGGGACTGTGCTCTACATCCACCACCAGCCAGTCCCAGCCGATCTGCGCCAGCGTCTCCGCCGCTACCGGCGAACACAACGAGAGCCAACTGCCCACACTTGGCTGTCCATGGCGTAATTTCTCCACCACCGGATTATTTTTGATTTTGTGGATGCCAATACCTGCCATGACTCCTCCCATGAAAATGACACTCGTAGGGCAAACTGTTAGTTTGCCATAGCCGCAAGCTCACAGCTTGCACTACATTTTTACGCTACTATCAATGAATTGAAAGTATACATCGCTTTTGAAAGTTGAGCTACTCCGTTCAGTTTGACAAAACCGATACGGTTACATACAATCGGTCCCGATACTACACGACGAAGGACTATTATGAAGACATATCGCGTTCCCTACAGCACCGCCACCCTCGAATTCGAGCTACTCCCCGGCATGCGCGGGCGCCTGGTCGAATCTCAACGCTTGCCGCCGCTAGAAGACGTACCGGCGGCGGTGGACGCGGCGTTGGCCCAACCAGTGAATACATCGCCGTTGTGCGAGCTGGCCCGCCCGGGCGACAGCGTCTGCATCGTATTCACCGACAGCACCCGCGCTTGCCCTGATGATCGGCTCATCCCGCCCATATTACGCGAGCTGGAACGGGCCGGCGTGCGCGACAAGGACATCACGTTACTGTGCGGCATCGGCATGCATCGGCCAAGCACACCTGCGGAAAAAGTGGCTAAGTTGGGGCAGGCCGTGGTAGACCGCTACCGTGTCATAGACAATGAGCCGCAAAACCCCGCCGCTTTGGTGGATTTAGGTGCGGTCAACAGCATCCCCCTTTCCGTTCACAGGGCGGCTTATGACGCGGACCTGCTCATCGCTACAGGCATCGTCGAGCCACATCAATACGCTGGCTATTCGGGCGGACGGAAAACCGTGGCCGTCGGCGCGGCAGGCGAGGCGTTGATCGCCTACAGCCACGGCCCGCGTTTCGTGGACGATCCCCACACGCGCCTGGGACAGATCGAAGGAAATCCGTTTCACGAAGCCATCACCGAGGCAGCCTTACGTGCGGGGCTACGCTTTATCCTCAACGCCGTGTTGGACGATAACGGGCGCATCGTGCATGTGATGGCCGGCGAGCCGGTCGAGACGCACCGGCGACTGGTGGCATTGGCGCGGACGCTGTACGAAGTCGCCATTCCCCAACAGGTGGATGTCGCCATCGGCGGTGTGGGCTTCCCGAAGGATGCCAACCTCTATCAGGCCAGCCGCGCGCCGTCATACCTGCACTTCGCGCCGACGCCGGTTGTGCGACCGGGTGGCTACTACATCACGCCAGCGCGCTGCCAGGAAGGCGCGGGCGCAGGCGTGGGCGAGCAGCGGTTCCTCGCGGCAATGCGCGATGCCCCCAACGTGCAGTTCATCCTTGATAATGCGCGCGCCAACGGCTACCCACCCGGCGGTCAGCGGGCGTTTGTGATGGCGAAAGTACTGGAGCAGTGTCACGTCATCATCGTCGGCAGTGAATGTCCGGAGATTGTCGCCGCATGCAAGCTGATCCCCGCGCCGACGATGAATGAAGCCTTGCAGATCGTGGCCGCAGACCTGGGCAGCGACCTCGACGTCCTCATCGTCCCGCACGCCCTGTTAACATTACCTATCGTTGGAACGTTTGAACGTTCCAACGTTGGAACGTTCCAACGTTAGGAGGTATCGCATGCACAATCGCATCAAAGCCCAACTCGCGCGCGGGGAGAGCAGCATCGGCACGTGGCAGATGATCGGGCATCCGGTCGTCAGCGAGATTCTGGCGCAGGCGGGGTTCGACTGGGTGGTACTCGACATCGAGCACGGGGTCTTCGATTGGCCGGCGGCGTTGGGGCACGTGCAGGTGATCCAGGGGCACGGCTGCCCGGTGTTGTTCCGGTTGCCGATCAGCGCGCCGGAGCAGTTCAAGTGGGCGCTGGACACCGGCGCGGAAGGCGTCATCGTGCCGATGATTCGCACGGTGGAGGACGCGCGGCGGGCGATTGGGTACGCGAAATACCCGCCGGAGGGCGAGCGCGGCATCAGCATCGGGCGCGCGCACGCTTACGGCGCGGCCTTCGAGGACTACGTCGCCACAGCCAACGCCGAAACGCTGGTGGCCTTGCAGATCGAGCACATCGACGCGGTACACAACATCGAAGGCATCTGCGCGCTGCCCGGCCTGGATGTCGTTTTCGTCGGCCCCTACGATCTCTCCGGCACGATGGGGCTGATGGGCCAGGTCACCCACCCCGACGTGGAGGCGGCGATGGCGCGTGTGGTGCGCGCCGCGCAGGATGCGGGCGTGGTGCCGGGGCTGCTCATTGTGGATCCCAAGCCTGGCGAGGTGGCGCAGCGCGTGGCGGAAGGCTTCCGCTTTATCTCGATTGGGCTGGATACGAAGATGTTGATTGACGCGGCGCGGGAAATGGCGACGCGACGATAAGCTCAGTCAGCAGATTGAGCAGATTAAGCAGATTTTCAACCACGAATCTTCACAAATCGCAACGAATTGTAGCGTGCGGTGAACCAAAAGACCTGTCAGGTTTCTCAAACCTGACAGGTCTTTTTACATTCAGGACGCGTGCAAATTAATAAGACTCGTGATGCACCTCCAATGGCGCATCGAAATCATCGCTCATCCACATATCACCGGCGTGCAGGCCCGGCACACGCGGAGCCGTAGAAAAATCGAGGGTAACTGCTACATGCGTTAACTTCGTATTTGCGCATACGGCTCGATAGTGATATGATCTCGGCAAGTTCTTAAGAACTCCAATATCATCCGGGAGAAAAATGACCATGGCAGCAATAAGCGAAACCACCCTCGAAGCCCGTTACCAGGCCGTGGCGGACGATTTTCCGTACTGGGAGAAAACCAAAGACCTGATCGACCAGCTCATCGACATCACGCTGAACTACCGGCAGAGCGGGCATCCGGGCGGGTCGCGCTCGAAGGTGCACGCGCTGCTCGCCACGCTGCTCGGCGGCGTGATGCGCTGGGACATCCGCCACCCAGAGAAGCGCTTCGGCGACCGGTTCGTCCTGGGGGCGGGACACACCGCGCCGCTGATCTACTGCACGCTCGCCGTGCTCGACGAGGCGCTGCGCATCAAGTTCACGCAAACGGGCGACCCACGCTATGCGCTGCGACCGGAACACACGGTGTTTTGGGAAGACCTGCTCAACTTCCGGCGGCGCGGCGGGCTTTCGGGCCACGCGGAGATGGAGGGCAAGACCCTGTTCCTCAAGTTCAACACGGGGCCTTCGGGGCACGGCAGCCCGGCGGCGGCGGGACTGGCGCTCGCGCTCAAGCGGGCGGGGGCAGAGGGCGTCAAGGTCTTCATCTTCGAGGGTGAGGGCGGGCTGACGCCCGGTGCGACCCACGAGACGCTGAACTCCGCATGGGGGCTGGCGCTCGACAACCTCTACTACGTCGTGGATTGGAACGACTTCGGCATTGACGATCACGCCGTCAGCCGTGTGGTCTACGGGACGCCTGCCGATTGGTTCGGCGCGCACGGCTGGCGCGTTTTCGGGACGGAGTCCGGCAGCGAGTGGGGGCCGGTGACGCGGACGCTACTGGAAATGGTGACAACGGCAAACCCGAACCGCGTGCCAAGCATCGCCTGGATGAAGACCCGCAAGGGGCGCGGCTATCTTAAGTACGACAACAAATCCCACGGCGTCCCCCACCCTCTCAACAGCGAACTGTTCTGGGAGACCAAGCGTCCCTTCGCCGAAAAATACGGCGTCACGTTCGCCAACTTCGGCGGCGCTGCGCCCAAAGACCCGGAGGCGTTGCGCGCGGAATTCGCGGCGAATCTCGAAGCGGTGATTGACGTATTACGCCACGATCAGGCGCTCGTGGACTATCTGGCAGACCGGCTCGTCGCACTCGGCGAGAGCGTGCCGGAACACATCCCGGCGTTCCGGCTGGGCAAAGGCGTTCCTTTTGCGGATGAGCGGCTCTACGATTACCAGCACTATCCCGCCGACCTGTACGTGCAACCGGGCACAGTCACGGCGAACCGCGTCGCGTTGGACAAGTGGGGCGCGTGGGTCAACGCTTTCGGCGCGCGGGAGTATGGGCGACCGTTGTTCATCGCGGCGTCGGCGGATCTGGCGGATTCGACGATGATCAGCGGCTTCGCCAAGCAGTACGGCGACTTCGCGGGCTACGGCTGGTACGAGCGCGCCGGATCGCCGGAAGGCGTGTTGCTGCCGCAGGAGATCACCGAATTCGCCAACGCGGGCATTTTGGCGGGACTGGCGACGGTGAACTTCGCCGACGATCCGGAGGCGGCGTTCGACGGCTTCTGGGGCGCGTGTTCGACCTACGGCTCGTTCTCCTACCTCAAGTACGGGCCGTTCCGTCTCTTCAGCCAGCTCGCACAGGATTGCCAGCTCAAGGTGGGCAAGGTGCTGTGGATCGCGGGACACTCCGGGCCGGAGACCGCCGACGACAGCCGCACGCACTTCGGCATCTTCGCGCCGGGCGTGACGCAACTGTTCCCGCAGGGCGCGGTGATCAACCTGCACCCGTGGGAGCACAACGAGGTCCCCGTACTGCTCGGCGCGGCGCTGCGCCAGGCCGCGCCGATTGTGGCGCTGCACCTTACCCGCCCGCCAATCACGATCCCCGACCGCGCCGCTCTGGGGATGCCGTCGCACTTTGCGGCGGCGCGCGGCGCTTACGTCGTCCGCGATTACGCGCCCGATCAACCGCGCGGCGGGACGATCATCGTTCAGGGGACGAGCGCGATGGTAAGCGTCGTCAAGGTGTTGCCGGAATTGGGCGAGCGCGGGTTGAACGTCAAGATCGTCTGCGCGACCAGCCCGCAGTTGTTCGCGCTGCAACCGGAGAGCTACCGGCAGGCTGTGCTTTCGCAGGCGGATTGGGCCGATTCGACCGTCATCACCACGCAGGCGCGCTGGTTGATGCACGACTGGCTGTTCAGCAAGGTGGCGGAGGCCTACGCGCTTTCAGCGGATTGGGACGACCGCTGGCGCACGGGCGGGACGCTGGACGAGGTCATCGAGGAGGCGCATCTTTCGCCGGAGTGGGTGCTGGCGGGGATCGAGCGGTTTGTCCGCGATAGGGAGAGCCGGCTGCGAAGCTACTTCACCGGCACCCAGCCCTGAGTCGCCACCACCTGTTGCCCCTCGGCGCTCAAGGCAAAATCAACGTACGTCTGGGACAAAGGATGGCTCAAAGGGCCGGTCAACAACAAAAGCGGTCGGGTAAGACGATATGTACCGTTACGCGCGTTCTCTTCGGTGG
Organism: Chloroflexota bacterium; assembly: GCA_019873645.1. Taxonomy (GTDB): domain Bacteria; phylum Chloroflexota; class Anaerolineae; order B4-G1; family SLSP01; genus DSWT01. The sequence goes on from JAIOAX010000030.1 coordinate 50,881, forward strand.
GCATGTTCCCATCAATTGCCAACACTTTTAAGTCGGCATCCAGATTGCCAAACCCGACATAGCCGATAGCTCGCGGTTCTTGCGCGACTATGGCGGCCATATCGCCGGCGGTGATAGCGACTTGCAGGTTGGGCGCCGCCGGTTCGGCCTTGTCCAGCACAATTTCGTCAAATGCGCCGCGCGTACCAGAGGTCTTCTCACGGATAGCCACCACAATCGGCGCGGCGTTCCCTCCAACGGCCTGCCAGTTAGTAATCTTCCCTAAGTAAATGTCCCGCAGTTGGGCAGAGGTCAAACTTTCCACCGGATTATCGGGATGCACGACGACGGCTAACACGTCCACAGCAATCTGATGGACGGTAATGCCGGCAGCCTCTTCATCCTTAAGCTTACGCGAGGCCATACCGATATCCACCGTCCCTTCATGAATCGCGTTGATCCCCACCGTACTGCCGCCGGCGGCAATGTCCAGGGTGATCTCCGGGTAATGGACATTAAACGCACGTCCGATTTCGGCGGCCAGAGGCTGAACAGTCGTGCTGCCGGCAAAGGTGATCCGCCCCACAAGCGGTGTAGCGGTAGGCGCAGGCGCAGATAGGTTCCGGCATCCCCCCAGAACGATTAATAGAGCTAATACGCCCCACACCGATTTCTTGTTCATAAGTGTCCCTCCCTATACAACGGCCTGAGAAGCCGCACAGTGCAGTAAATGATCGCTGCCGGAGAGAGGATGTTGCTGCGCGCGGAGCAATTCTTCATTCATGCGCAAGAGTTGCGCATAGAGATTGGCATTTTCCAACGCCACACCCAATTGATTGGCAAACGCCTGCACCCACTCCGCATCCTCAGCCGTGAATCCACCGGCAGTACGATTGCTCAAGCACAACATGCCGATCACCTCTCCGCGTGCAATAACCGGCGTCCCCATCCAACCGCGCTCTCCCGGCAACCAAGGACGTTGTTGCCACTGCGATTCGGCAGAGACGTCGGCCATAATTAACGGCTGTTGAGTGGTTTTAAGTCGTTGATAGACATCACCATCTACGGTCAGGTTCTTGTTCCGAAACGGATTATCGTAGGTGTTGTAGCCGTAGTAAGCCAACGGCTTGAGCCGCTCACCTTCCTGCATCCACAATGAACTACGTTCAAATTTGACCAAAGCCGTGAGTGCAGCAAGCGCGCGTCCCGGCAACTCCTCGATATTCAGATTGCCCGCCAAAACCCGCCCGGTCAGTTCAAGTACTTCGGCAATGCGCCGCCGTTTCTGCTCATCGGCATAACGCTGCGCATTATGCAACCCCAGGGCAATCTGATCGGCCAGGGTATTCAATAAGCGGATCATCTCCGGCGGAAAAGCCTCGGTGGACAATTGCTGGATTTCTAACACGCCCAGGACATCCTGTCCAAAGAGCACAGGCACTGCTAACGCCGACTGTGCTCCGGCAACCCAAATATGGGTCAGGCGGGTTTCCCGCGCCGCATCTGGAATCACACAGACCGTATGGATGGCCGCGGCCGCCCCCACAAGCGTATCCAGGCACAACGGAATAACATGTCCCTTGTCATATTCGCCGATTTCGCCGCTGACCTCACGCAATATAGCTTTCTGGCCCGCTTCATTGATCATAAACAGGCCAACGCGGTAAAACCCCAGGCGGCGGCGCAAGAGTTGCACCGCGATTTGCATAATCAAGGCAACATCCGAGCTGGATGAAACACTCCGCGCCAATTCGGCCGCCACCGACAGTTCATGGGTACGGGCGGTCACACGCGCTTCCAGATGCATATACAAGTCCTGCAAATCGCTGACCATGCCGTTGAAGGAATCCACCAGGGCCACAATCTCGTCAGCCCGCCCAATATCCAACCACAGCGCGCGTTGCGACAACACAATCCGTTGGTTAAGGTCACCTTTAGCTACGGCCATAGCGGTCTTGGAGATCTGTTGAATCGGCTGAACCAGTGTCCGCATCAACGCCGTGCTCAAAACAATTAACAGCGCGGTCGTAACGGCTGTGCTGACCAACATCACCCATATTCCGGTCATCGTGACCGCTTGCAAGTCAGCTGTTGAGTGAATCAAAAATAGATCTGCCGGAGTTTCGCCTAATTTTAACCGTATCCTGTGTTTGTAAATGCCCGGACTTCGTCCATCGGGGGCCTCGAAAGGAAATCTTTCGGAAGTCGCAATTTGCATAAGCACAGCCGGGTTGCTGGGGACGCTTGGCGTAAACTGTAATCCCATCTCGGCCGAGAGGCGGTAACGTGCCAGCAAACGTTTAATCTCATTTTCCAGATCCAGACCCACCACAATCGTCCCTTGATTATTCAGCACGTCGGCACGGCTAAGCAGCAGAGCCTGCTCGTGAACGACACGCGCGGCCGTAACCCCCGGCTCGACATATTTAAGCAAAAAAGTTTCACGGTACAGGCTGGCTATAAGTAAATTGGTGCGTGGCAGGTTGTGGACATCGTAAATCTGTACTAAGTCCAGCTCAAAGCGATCACGCACAACCACCGCACGGCGATTAAGGGTTATCAGGGAAATCTCGGTGTTTTCTTCCAAGGCGCGCAGCACTTCCGGGTCACTCGCCAAAAGCTGCGCTGCGGTAGTCAGGTCGCGTACGCGCGCCTGCAATGCCTGGCCGATTTTCTGCGCGCTGACTTCGGCCTGCCGACGCAAAAGCTGGTTCTGGGTCCACACAGTACTGATGACGAATGCCAGCAGGCTACCCAGTAGCGAAAGGAGCATCAAGCTGATGATGAGGATACGTAATTTATCGCGGAGCGTTCTTGGATACAAAAACCTGTTACTCAAGTGTTGACGCCGTCCCTTCGGTCAGATATTGATTATCACTCGTCAGTATGCCACATATCGGTTAAAGGCTTTTTAAGGACGTGTTAAAATGGCGTTAAATCTGCTGCAAATGATCCTCGATGAAGCCCCTTTGGAACCCCCAATGAAGCTGAGGGCTAACGTTGCACTTTTGCGCCCCCCATCCCCGCCCCCTTTTGGAGGAGGAGACAAATAGAGGGGGATTCTGGGCGGCTTCGCCGCTCAGCTCAAAATCCCCCTTTGAGAAATCCCCCGCTCTCCCCGTATGCGGGGCAAGCGGGGGCAGAGGGTGAAAGGGGAAAACTCAAAAAGGACCTGCCCCCGTCCTGAAATGTACCCCCGTCGGCCGGCCGGTTGCCTCACATCGTTTTTGCAGTATAACAGTAGCCATCTGGTCAACCTGGAGAGCATACCATGTATAACCTGATCCCGCATTTTATCCATGAACGTTTCAGCCGTGGCGAACGCTCAGGAGAATTATCTGCGGCAACGCTCTTCATTGACGTCACCGGCTTCACGCGGCTGACCGAGACGCTGATGCAACACGGCCGCGAGGGCGCGGAAGTCCTCACGGATGCCCTCAACTGCATCTTCAATCCCCTGGTCCGCGCCGTCTACACCAATGGCGGCTGGGTCGCCACTTTTGCCGGCGATGCCTTCCTGGCAATCTTTCCCCATCTGAACAATCCGCAACAGGCCCGCCATGCCGCGCTGCAAACGGCCACCCAACACCTGGCTTTTTTGCAACAACAGGGTGTTATCACCACGCGCTATGGTGATTTCACTTTCAATGCACGGCTTGGACTCTCCGATGGGATCGTGCGCTGGAGTATTCTGGGCGTCGAAACGCCCGCCGTAGACAGCGGAACCGGCCATACCTATTGTTTCAGCGGCCCGGCCGTGCTGGGATGCAGCACGGCCGAGAGTTGCGCCCAAGCCGGAGAAATAGTCGCCGATCAATTGATCTGGCCGACGTTGACCGGGATAGCCACAGGGCGTCCACACAGCGACAAAACCGTTGTCACCGAATGGGTGCTCCCGTCTGCTGTGTCAGCCCACAGCATACCGGCGGCTTTGCCGCGCGAGGCCGCACAACCGTTCGTACTTGACGCTGCGATCCACCTCATGACTACGGGCGCCCAGGCTGAATTCCGCCAGGTGGTCAGTATCTTCGTTTCCTTTGACTGGGCCCCGGAAATCGAGACGTTGTTGAATCCTTTTGTCACCCTGGTGCTCAACACGGCCGCCGAACACGGAGGATACTTTAATAAATTCGATTTTAGCGACAAAGGTCCGATGATGCTCGTCCTTTTCGGCGCGCCGATTGCCCACGAAAACGATCTGGAACGCGCGGCCGATTTCCTCACCGTCCTGCGTGAGCGGACCGCCGCCACGCCATTATCGGCCATCCGCTGGCGCGCCGGCGTCACCTACGGCATCGTTTATGCCGGGATCATCGGCAGTGCCGAACGCTGCGAATACACCGCTATCGGCAATGTGGTCAACCTGGCATCACGGCTCACGACAGCGGCCCCCTGGGGCGAGATTTACCTTTCTGCACCGGCTGCCGCGTGTAAAACGCTCAAAACCGCCTATCTGGGTGTGCATGCCTACAAAGGTTTCACCCAGTTACAACCCACCTACCGATATACAGGGCGGGGAAACCGTGAGCCGATGTTTTTTGAGCAACCACTAATCGGGCGACAAGCGGAGCTGGCGCAACTGTTCGCAGCGACACAGCCCTTGTTCGAGGGCCGATTTGGCGGCGTGGTCTATATCACCGGCGAGGCCGGCATCGGCAAATCACACCTGGCCCATGAGTTAGAACAACACCTCAAACGCCGCCATGAGGTGACATGGTTTACCGCTCAAACGGACCAGATTCTCCGGCAGACTTTTAACCCGTTCACCTACTTTCTCAAACGCTACTTCAACCAGGCGCCGGAAGCTCCTGGCAGCCAGAACAAACAACGTTTTGAAGTCCGGTACCAAACCTTACTTGCCAACCTGGAAGCGCTACGGGCTACAACCTTGTCCGCCTCCAAGGCGGAGGCGCTCGAGGTACAAATTGCGGAACTGCACCGCGTGCAATCGGTACTCGGCGCGCTTGTAGGCTTACACTGGCCTGACTCACTTTATGAATCACTGGAAGGGGGGCTACGCTATCAAAACAGCCTCCTGGCAATCAAGGCGCTCTTACTGGCCGAAGCGCTTCTTAAACCCGTGGTGTTGCTTCTGGAAGACCTGCAATGGCTCGATTCCGCCTCTTATGACGTGTTGACGACGCTCTGCCGCAACGTCAGTGCTTATCCCTTCCTGATCTTGATCACTGCGCGCTACCTGGACGATGGCAGTCCGCCGGCTTTGCCACTGCCCGCCGATACGCCCCTGCTGCGGATGGATCTGAAAGCCTTATCTGTAGCAGAACTGCGTCAGTTGACCGAGATGACCCTCGGCGGTGCAACCGATGAAGCCTTGCTGACCTTGCTACAGGAACGCACACAATCCAACCCCTTTTTTGTCCAGCAGTTCCTGTACTACTTTAGAGAAAACAACTTGCTCGAACGCGCGCCGCATGGCGTCTGGCAACTCAAAGGTGGGGTACCGGCAGAAGTCCCTACCACCATCAATGCCCTGCTCATCGCGCGCGTGGACCGGCTGGCGCACAATGTTAAAGAAGTTGTCAAGGCCGCGGCCGTCCTGGGGCGTGAATTCGATGATCGGGTCCTGGCCCGTATGCTGGCCGCCGACATCAGCGCCGAAGTGCGCGCAGCCGAACAAGCCCAAATCTGGTCACCGGTGTAAGGGACTATGACAACCTACCTGTTCAAGCACGTCTTACTACGCGATACCGTCTACTCCATGCAGTTGTCCACGCGGCTGCGGGAACTGCACACACGGGCCGCCGAAGCTATCGAAACTTTGTACGCCGATAACCTGGCACCTTTCTATGCTGACCTGGCCTACCACTATGGCCAGGCAGAAAATCCCGACAAAGAACGCCAGTATGCCTTGTTGGCGGGTCAGCGTGCAGCAGAAGAATACGCCAATGAAGAAGCGTTGCGCTTTTTGACGCGGGCGCTGGAGCTGACCCCCATGCACGACAAAGCCATGCAATACGCCATCCTCAGCGTCCGCGAACGGGTCTACGATTTGCAGGGAGACCGCGAAGCCCAGCGGCACGACCTGCAACTGCTCTTTTTTATGGCACAGGGCGAACAGAAAGTGGATGTCATCTTGCGTCAGGCGATTTACGCGGAACAGGTTGGCAATTACACCGGCACCGTGGAAACCGTGCAACGTTGCGTGGAACTGGCCCAACTCTACCAGCGGCCCGCCGCAGAAGCGCGCGCCTACCTGTATTGGGCGCGCGCCGAATGGCGTCAGGGCCATTATCAGGAAGCCATGCCATTGTTTGAAAAAGCGCTCGCCCTGGCGCGGGAACACAATCTGCGAGACACCGAGGCCGATTGCCTGCGCAATTTGGGGAATGTGCACTGGTCGCTGGGCCGCTATCCTGAAGCCATGCGCTACTATGAAGAAGCCTTGCCGCAATACCGCGCCCTCAATTACAAACGTGGCGAGAGTGCTACCCTGAACAACATCAGTATCGTGCTGGTAGACCAGGGGGACTATGTGCAGGCACGCACCTATAGCGAAGCGGCACTGCAACTGAAGACAATGATCGGCGACCGCATCGGTGCCCGTATCGCCTATAGCACGCTGGGCGATATTGCCTGGCACTTTGGACAGCTGGCAGAAGCGCGCCAATACTATCAAGCCGCCCAACGTCTCAGTGAAGAGGCCGACGATCCGCCGGGGCGTTGTGAGGATCAGGTCAATCTGGCGCGCCTGGCCTACCGCGAAGGTAACTATACGGCCGCCCGCGAACACAGCCAACAGGCGCTCACCCTGGCACAAGGCCTGGATGATGCCAATATCCAAGCACATGCCTGGCTCTGGCTGGGTCATGCAGCGCTGGGAATGGGCGACTACGTCGAGGCTGCCGCTGCCTACACCCGCTCTATTGAGCTACGGCGTGCGCTCCACCAGGAACATCTGATCGCTGAACCGCTGGCGGGGCTGGCGCAGGCTTGCCTCGGTCAGCACAACCTGGAACAGGCCCGTGCATATATCGAGGCATTGTGGTCACACCTCGCCTGTAATACCGCCTCAGCAGCCCAGCATACCCTGCAAGGCACACGCGATCCCACACAAATTTATCTGACCGCCTATCGCGTGTTGCAAGCCTTAGCCGACCCTCGCGCGGACGAGCTGCTCAAACAAGGCTATGCCCACTTGCAGACATGCGCTGCACGCATCGGCGACCCCGCGTTGCGCCGTCAGTTTCTGGAAAACGTCGCGCCGCATCGCGTCCTCGTGGAAGAAATGCAGCAGTTGCGGTTAAAACTCAATACAGGTTGAAGTTCCAATTCACCCCCATCTGTTCTTCCAGGTCCAGGGCGTTGCCCCGTTCCACGGCGGCCTCAAACTCGGGACGTGGCATTTGACTTTCCAATGCGCTCAATAAGCATTTTCCCCTTTCGCGCGCCTCACTGCCGATGGCCGGGTGACGCATAGCCCTGGTCAACAGTTCCACAGCACGGGTCAGGTTTCCTTCACACATCGCCAATCGGCCCACCCCGATCAGCAGTTCAGCGATGCGGTATGTGGCGCCGATGCTGCGGGTCAGGCTGAACGCTTCGGCATAACAGGTACGCGCAATTGCATATTCCCCCAGTTCGCATGCCACCGCCCCCAGGTTATCCAGCGCGATTGCGATGCCCCACGGATCGCCGATCTCGCGCCGGATGCGCAATGCTTCTTCATACGACCGTTGCGCCTCGGCATACCGTTGTTTCCGAAAAGCCTGGAATCCCAGATTGTTGAGGCAGATCGCCACACCTAACTGATTGCCCGATTCCCGGAAAAGACTCAAACTCTCCTGAAGTGCGGCTTGCAGTGGTTCGTCCTGGCACAACGCTTGCCATACCAGAGCCAGGTTAATCAGCGTCTTGGCGATGCCGAGGCGGTCGTTCAACATCCGGCGGATGGTTAAGGCTTCCTCCAGCACCATGCGGGCCTGCGTCAGGTCTCCTTCCTGGAAATCAAGATAGCCCAGGTTGTTCAGCGCGCGCGCCAATGCCCAATCATCGCCGATCATGCGGGCGCTGTGGACGCTGGCCTCAAAACACACGCGCGCCGGTTGCCGCTCTCCCTGTCGCTCTGCCACCAACCCCAGATTGTTGAGCACAAACGCCTCCACGGCCGGCGCCGGTTCAACCTGAAGCAACGCACGGGCGGCTTCCAACACCGTCCGGGCGCGCGGATAATCGGCCAGCCGGAAAGCAAACAATCCTTCCCAGGCCAACAGAAGCGCGCCGCCCGCACCCCCCATCTGTATAGCCAGAGCGTGCACCCGGTCAAAGGTCTCGGCGCCTTCTTGCACCCAGGTTCGCGATTCCAGAAAATGCCCCAGCGCTTCTGCCGCACGGGTCAGCAGTTCCGGCGCAGAATGTTGAACCGCCCATTGCCAGGCCGTGCGAATATTTTCGATGTCGGCACCGACCTGCGCTAAAGCCTCGGGCCGACCGAGGCGCAGCATTGCCCGCTGCTCGGCCAGGAAATCAGCAAAGTAGCTCGCATGGGCCCGTTGAGTCCGGGTCCAATCATCCGCTAAGACGCCTACCTCTTCCAGGACAAACTGGCGCGTGATGGCAAACATCTCATAGCGGCCGTTAGGGGTGAGCCGCAGCCACGATTTGTTGGCCAGCGCCATCAAATGGGACAGTGAGAGTCGGGCGACATACTCCGCTGCCGCGGGCATAAAGCCGCCTCGAAAAACGGCCAGCCGCCGCAACGCGTCCTGTTCGGCCTCGGATAAGGTACGCCACGCAGAAATAAACATCGCATAGAGACTGCGCTGGCGCGCGGGGACATCAAGCGCCATGGTGGCAAGGATGTGGGGGTTATTTTCCAATATCTCCGCCAGAGCCGGAAGCGATATAGTCGGCGTCAGGGCGGCGGCGAGTTCCAGGGCCAGCGGCAGCCCCTGAAGCAATTGACAAATACGCCGCAGAGCCGGGACGTTGGAATTAACGGGAAAGTGTGGATTGATGCGGCGTATCGTCTCCTCAAAAAATCGCACAGCGTCAAACATCGTTATATCGGCCTCATCAGACCGAGGGAATGTAAGACCGTCCAGCGGGAAGACCCATTCACAATGCAAATTCAGCCGTTCGCGCGAAGTGATCAACATCTTGACTTCCGGCGCGCGTCGGAGCACCTCTACTAACATTCCGGCATTGGCACGCAGATGCTCCAGATTATCCAGCACCAGCAGCAATTCCCTATCGCGCAGAAAAATTTCAAGCCGTTCGAGCAAATTATTGGTGCGCCATTCAATGCCTAAGGTTGCGGCGATGGTAGGGAGCAGACGCGCTGGCGAATCCACCGCTTCAAACTCGATCCAAACCACACCGTTCAAGAAATACGTGGTCCGTGCGAGCGCAGCCTGTTGCGCCAGGCGCGTCTTCCCCACCCCACCGGGACCTACCAATGTAAGCAGGCGACAATGGGGGTCATCCAGCAAGCGCAATAGCTCACCCAGCTCATTCACGCGCCCGATGAAGGGCGTTAACGAAGCCGGCAGGTTATGGCGTGGGGCAGACTCGGCGGCCCGCAGGCGTTCGTAGAGCCGGATTGTTTCAAACGAAGGCCCCGTCCCCAACTCGCCCTCCAGAATTTGCTTACAGATGGTATACTGTGCCAGCGCGGCAGAGCGTTGACCGCTGCGCGCCAACGCCAGCATCAAAAGGCGATGGGCCTCCTCATGCCAGGGTTCAAGCTCCAACAAGCGGCGCGCCGCAGCGATAGCCGCCGCCCAGTGTCGCTGTTCCTGATGATGCCGGATCAGATGATAGAACACCTCGGCTGCAAGTTCATGCAAGTGCACACGCTGCTGCTGCAACCATTCGTTAAACAAAATATTATCCGGTAGATCAAAACCGGCCAGCAGATCCCCGCGATACAACTGCGCTGCCCGTTCCAACGCCTGAACGGTTGCCGGCGCATCTGATGGCGCCCCTTGCGCCTGCCGAAATGCCGCCAGAAATTCCTCAACATCCAGCGCTACATCAGGGTTTTGCCGCCATGCGACCGTCAAACGATCCGCCTCAAACACTCGCAGTCCCAACACCTCGGTGATGTTCCACAAAGCGAAACGCAAGTTCGCCAGGGCCTTAGACTCGGGCAAATCCGACCAGAGCAGGCCGGCAAGGTAACTGCGAGTATGGACACCGGGAGTGAGCGCCAGGTAAATGAGCAAAGCAGTTACCTTGCGGCTTTTGAACGGCGGCAACGGCTCACCGTCACGCCGGATGTTCAGTTCACCAAGGGCCTCCAGGTAAATCATAGCTTAATCCAAATTATGACTCTCCTGAAAAAAGTCTAATTCACCGCAGAGACGCAAAGAACGCCGAGAAAAATTAAAGTTTATATCAATAAAATTAGTAATGAAACGCGAAAGACTTAATTTTATTGAATCCGATATAAAAATCTTCGCACCCTCCGCGACTCTGCGGTGAGATCCTTAGTTTTTCAGTAGACTCAAATTATAGCATGGAGTAAACGCTGGGTAAACGTTCAGCAAATAGAATACATTTGAATGGCCTAGTCCCTTATGGTCAGGTGTTTGACGCTCAAAATGGGCGCAAAACTCCAGACTGCAATTGGAATGGAACACACTCAATTGAAAAAGCTGCCGTCATAGATTCATGAATGCCGGCAAGTCATCGCTCACACACAAACAGGTGATTTTCTATGAAAGATTCAACCTCTGTTAATTTAGTCGGGCGGTGGATACGTTTATGGCTCAGCCTGACCCTGCTCCTCGGGTTGATGCCAACCCTTCCCCTACGCGCCGCGGCCACGATCACCGTCACCAGCACGGCCAACGTCATCGCCAATGACGGCCTGTGCACGCTGCGTGAGGCGATCATCGCTGCCAACACCGACGCGGCCTACAACGGCTGCACGGCCGGTAGCGGCGGCGATACTATCGTTTTGCAGGCTGGCGCGACGTATACGCTCGACGTGGTGGACAACACCGACTACGGCCCCAACGGTCTGCCGTCCGTTACCACGCCGATTACCATCACCGGGCAGGGCGCGACGATTGCCCGCGACAGCGGCGCGCCCAATTTCCGCCTCGTCTACGTCAGCCCGGCCGGCAGCCTGACACTGGAAGGGCTGACGCTGCGCAACGGCCGGGCGCAGGGCGGCGCGGGCGGGCCGAGCGGCAACGGCGGCGGGGGCGGCGGCGCGGGGCTGGGCGGCGCGATCTTCAACCGCGGGACGCTCACCCTGCGCGGCTGCGCGCTCATCGAGAACACGGCTGTCGGCGGCGCGGGCGGCTGGGGTTGCCACGCCGACCCGGTCACAGGCGGCGGATCAGGCGGCGGGGGCGGCGGCGGGCTCGGCGGGGACGGCGGGCACGGGCATAATTACTACCCGGTCGATGTAGACTATGGTGGGGGAGGCGGCGGCGGAATGGGCGGTCGCGGCGGCGATGGCGGCGATGGCGGCGGGGGCGGCGGGGGTCTCAGCGGACAGGGCGGACTCGGCGGCTATAATACGGCCGGCGGCAATGGCTTGCCCACCGGCGGCGGGGGCGGCGGCGGCGATGATGGCTATGTCGGCGGCGCAGGCAGCACCGGCGGTGGGAATGGCGGTTCCGGCAGCGGCAACAAGAACGGTACAAACGGCAGCGATGGCGGCGGCGGAGGAGGAGGCGCTTCCGGCCGTGCGTTCTCCTACTCCGGCGGTAACGGTGGCATTGGCGGCATCGGCGGAGGTGGGGGCGGCGGCGGCGTTTGTTATCCATCCATTTTTAGTGAACAAGGCGGCGCGGGCGGCGCCGGCGGCATCGGCGGCGGAGGCGGTGGCGGCGGTCACTGCAACGACCGCGGCGGCGTGGGCGGCGCCGGCAATTGGGGCAGCGGCGGAGGAGGGGGAGGAGGCAGTTACTACGGCGTCGGCGGAAATGGCGGTGCGGGTGGCTTTGGCGGCGGAGGCGGCGGTGGCGGCGATGGCAGTCCGACTGTCGGACGGGGTGGCGCAGGCGGATTCGGCGCTGGCAGCGGTTCAGACAGCCTCGGCCATCAGATCGGCGGGAGCGGCGGCGGCGGGGCGGGGATGGGCGGCGCGATCTTTAACTATGCCGGGACCGTCGCCATCATCAACTCCACCCTCTCCGGCAACACGGCGCAGGGCGGAGCCGGCGGCAACAACGGCGCCTGCGAAGGCCCAGGCATCGCTGCGGCGGGCGGCGACGGGCTGGGTGGGGCGATCTTTAACGAGGGCGGCAGCGTGACCCTTCTCGCCAGCACCCTGGCCGGTAACGCCGTCGTCGCCGGTGCAGCGGGCATCGGCTATGGCGGCAGCGCCGATGGCACGCCCGGTTCGGCGGACGCGGGCGGCATCTACAACCACGCCTCCGGCAGCCTGGTGCTGCGCAATGTCATCCTGGCCGATAGCGTCGGTGGGCAGGATTGTCGCAACGACGGTGGCAGTGTCACCGCCCCGGCCAGCGACCGGAACCTGATCGAAGCGCACACCGGCTGCGGCACACCCGCCGTGACCGACGACCCGCAGCTCGAACCGCTGGACGGCAATCCGCCGCTCCACCCGCTCCCTTTCAGCAGCCCGGCCGTCAACGCCGGCCTCTGCCTGGCGCAGGCCCCCACCGACCAGCGCGGCACGGTTAGGCCACAGGGCGCGGCGTGCGACATCGGCGCGTATGAGTATCCCTATCCCGGCCTTTCGCTCGCCAAGTCCGCCCTGCCTGCGGATGTGGCCTATCACGGCGCGGTCACGTACACGCTGATCCTGAGCAACTCGTCCGTAGTGACGGCTTCAGCCGTCCGCCTGACCGATACGCTGCCCCTCAACGTCACGTTCGCGCGGTGGATCGCGCAGCCGACGGGAGCGGGTGAGGCAGGCGGCGTGGTGACGTGGACGGGGACGGTCACGGCGGGAGAGGCGGTCACGCTCACCTTCGTCGTCACGCACACCGGCGGCTACGGCGAGGTGGTGACGAACACGGCAGAATACTCCCATACCACCGGCGGCGGAAGCGACTCGGCGGCGTTCCGCG
>JAIOAX010000031.1 GCA_019873645.1 Chloroflexota bacterium
GGTTGAAAAAGTAGCGGAAAAAGCCGGCCCCATGCGTCAAATCACGGTAGGCCATCTCGCCCACCGTGGTCAGAATGGTGTTGGCAAAGTTGTCGTATTCGTCTATCAGCAAATAGAGCTTAAGCCCTTTTTCGGCTACATACGTAAATACCCGCCGCAGTTGTGCATCCAGCGAGGACTGGGTCAACACGGTCTGTTGCTCAGCGGCGCTGAAAAACTGCGCGTATCGGCGCATAAAGCCCTCGACCGCTGTGCGACCGTTATCCTCAAAGGACGCCTGCACGAAACGCACGTCGGGATTGATCTGTGCAAAATTGAAGGTCATGACCAGGTAACTGTTGCGATCCGGCGTGGGATGGGCGCCGATCCAGGTGTCGCCGAACAGGGCATCGAACTCATCTTTGGCGTTGATGTCGTAGTAATGCTGCATCAGCGACAGCCACAGCGTCTTGCCGAAGCGACGCGGACGGATGAGGAACAAGTAATAGGGCGCGGCCTCGATCTGCGGGATAAAGCGCGTCTTGTCCACATAGTACATATTGTCCAGCTTCATCCGCCGGTAGTCGGCGATGCCATAGGGGATGCGTTTCACCCGATTCATCGTACCTCCAAAGCGGGCAGCGGGCAGCTTTCAGCTCTCAGCGGGCAGCGGGCAGCTTTCAGCTCTCAGCCGTCAGCAGTCAGCGATCAGCTTTCAGCCGTCAGCTTTCACTCTTAAAATTCCACACCCCATACTTCTTACTCCATACTTCTTACCCCCGTATTGTACCCCTTTCCCTTGCAGTGCGCAAGATATCCGCCTGGACAACCGAGACATTCCAACTTTGGGGAAAAAGTCAGATACAGTCGTTACGCGGTGCGTTTCTGTGGACAGGATCGACAGGATGAAAAAGTTCCTAAAAAATCCCGAAAATCCTGTTAATCCCTGTCAGAAAATGGCGCAGTGCATAACACCTATCAGTAAAACGTTTTTCTAACCTTTGGACAGGCTAACAGCCTGTCCCACACACAAAAAACGGGCAGAGTCACCCTCTGCCCGTTTCCATTTCCCCCCAATCCCCAATCCCTACTCCCCAATCCCCATCATCATTCGCTTGTCTGTTATGGCCGAGAGGGTACAATGGGGAGTGCCGTTGGATGCGTTTGCGCGTTTCGCCGCTCCCCAACATCAACAAAAATAACGACCAGACTATCCGACTGACGACTACAAGACTATTTAAGGAGTGAGCTATGAAAGATTTCCTATTCCATGAATCATTGGCGGAGCTGGACCCCGAGCTTGTACGCCTGATCGGCTATGAAACCGAGCGTCAGGCGCGTAAGTTGATCATGGTGCCTTCGGAGTCGCTCGCGCCTTTCGCCGTTCACGAGGCGCTGGCTTCGGCCTTCTCCCATATTTACGCCGAGGGGTACCCCGAAGAATATACCCGCAAGTTGACCGAGGCGCAAATCCTGGATTACGAGGTCGTTCTGGGACGCTACCGCCGCGAGGCCGATAAGCGTTATTACAAGGGCGTGGAATATGCCAACGTGCTGGAGATGCTGGCGCGCCGCCGGGTGGCGGAGGTCTTTGCGACTGCGGCGGCGCCTGCCGATCAGCTTTTTGTGAATGTGCAGACGCTTTCCGGCGCACCGGCGAATACCGCTGTGCAATACGCGCTCCTTGAACCGGGGGATACCATCCTCGCCATGTCACTGCACGTCGGTGGGCATCTCAGCCACGGCAGCAAGGTAGCGTGGTCCGGCAAGACGTTTAACGTGGTCAACTATGCCGTGGCCCCCCAGACAGAACGCCTGGATTACGAAGCGATTCGCGCTCAGGCCCTGGAGACTCACCCTAAGCTCATCATCGGCGGGTACACGTCCTATCCCTGGGCGCCGGACTGGCAAAAGTTGCGCGCTATCGCCGATGAGGTCGGCGCCTATTTGCTGGCGGATATCGCCCACGTCGCCGGCCTGGTGATCGGCGGCGTGTACCCCAATCCGGTAGGCATCGCCGACGCGGTGACGTTCACCACCCACAAGACGCTCAACGGGCCGCGCGGGGCCGTCATCATCACCCACAAGGCCGCGTTGGGCCGCAAATTTGACCGCGCTGTCTTCCCGGGATTCCAGGGCGGCCCGCACATGGAAACCATCGCGGCGCTCGCCGTGACCATGCAGATCGCGCGCACGGAGCAATACCGCGAATTGCAGCGTCAGACGGTGCGCAACGCCGTCGCATTGGCCGAGGCACTGCAAGCGGAAGGCGTTCGCGTCCCCTACGGCGGCACCGATACGCACCTGCTGCTCCTCGACTGCAAAACCGTCGTCGGGCCGGATGGCACCCCGTTGATGGGCGACCCGGCCGCGCGGATTCTGGATATTGCGGGGATTGTCGCCAATCGCAACACCATCCCCGGCGACACGACTGCCGCTTACCCTTCGGGTGTACGCCTCGGTACCCCCTGGCTCACGCAGCGCGGCTTCACCGAGCCGGAAATGCAGCGCATCGCAAACATCATCGCGCGGCTGTTGCGCGGCATGCATCCCTACAAGTTGACCCACCGCACCGGCGACGAATACTGCGCGCGCGTGGATTTCGATGTGCTCGAAGCGGCGAAACTCGATATTCTGGCGTTGACGGAACAGGCGGCCTCTCCAGAGTGTTTCCTCTCCTGCCAGCGGGCGACCGACGCCGGTTATCCCCACTTCTACTACCTTAACGATACGCTGCGCGGCAACGGCGCTTATGAACGTCTGGAACTGGTCGGTACCCACGTCAGCGCCTTTGTGGAGTGGCTGACGCCTTCACGGGTGACGGACATGGCCGATGGCGACGCACGTCCCATCACCTTGCTCGAAGCCGATGGGCGCGTGATGGCCGCCGGTTGGCTGACCCGTGTGAACGCCACGACGTACTGGTTGGATGTCGCCTCTGCCGTCGCGCCGCGGGTGATGACGTGGTTGCGCGCGCTCGTAGATGGTTACGTCGCCACCGATGATGTCTACGGGCGACTGCCGTTCCTCAACGCCGTCCGCGATCTGGGCGCAGCCCCTGCACCGCCTGCCGCTCTCGTACCCGATAGCGGGCCGTTCACCAAGCCCTACTTCATCGGCGCATGGTCGCGTAAGGAACCGGCCGGCGAGGCGTTGCCGCTCTTCACGTGGCAGACACCGCAGAATGCGCCGCTGCGCAAGACGCGCCTCAACGCCGTTCACCGCGAGATGGGTGCGCGGATGGTGCCGTTCGGCGGCTGGGATATGCCCGTCTGGTACACCGGCAATCTGGAAGAACACCGCGCCGTCCGCGAGGCTGCGGGGCTTTTTGACGTGAGCCACATGGGCTGCTGGGATGCCCGCGGCCCGGAAGCGGCGCGGTTCCTCAATCTGGTGCTGGTCAACGATGTCAATGACCTGGAGGTGGGGGAGTCGCAATATACGGCTTTCTTCGATGTCCAGGGGATGCCGCTGGATGATTTGCTGGTTTACCGGATGGGTGCGGAGCACTATCTCCTGGTGGTCAACGCCTCGAATAACGATAAGGACTGGGCCTGGATCAACGGTGTGCTCAACGGTGCAGTGCAAATTGACGCCAAACGTCCCTGGGTGAAGTGGGAAGGCGCTGGCGTGACCTTGCGCGACCTGCGCGACCCGGCCGCGGGGCCGGACATGCGCGCCGAACTGGCGCTCCAAGGCCCACGTTCGCAGGACATCTTGCTGGCTTTAGGCGGCGCAACACCGGACCTGAACCGCGTCAAGCGTTTGCCCTGGGCCGGCATCACCCGCGTCACCCTGGGAGGCTTTGATGTGATTGTGAGCCGCACGGGGTACACCGGCGAACGTACCGCCTACGAGCTGTTTGTCCACCCTGATCGGCTGGTAGAATTCTGGCAGGCGCTGCTGAACGTTGGGACGCCCTGGGGATTGAAACCGTGTGGCCTGGCAGCCCGCGATAGCTTGCGTATGGAAGCCGGTCTGCCGCTCTACGGCCACGAGATGGCCGGCCCGCTCAACCTGACGATGGGCGAAGCCGGCTTCGGCAGCTACGTTAAGATCGGCAAACCGTTCTTTGTGGGACGAGAGGCCTTTATTGCCCGTGAGGCACAGCGCGAGGGGATGGTGGTCCGCTTTGGCGTGCCGGAGAAAGGCCCCATGCCACAGCAAGGCGACCCGGTGGTAGATGACAAGGGCAAAGTCGTGGGTTTCGTGACGAGCTGCGCCATTGATAGCGAAGGGCAACAGCTTGGTCAAGCTTATGTGCGCGAGGCTTATACCGCCGAAGGTACCGAACTTGCCATTCTGGTCGCGCCGCGCCGCGAATCCAAACCGCGCGCCCAACTCACTTTTGGAGATCGCACCCAGTTGCCGGTGAAGATTGGGGTGTTGAGCCGCTTCTTGAAGCGGTGAGGCCACGATTCGGCCAATTCTTAGCCACAAAGAACACAGAGGACACCGAGAACTTTTTAATTTTCTCCGTGTCCTCTGTGGTTAAAATTTACGGCCAGGCTTGCGTTTCCGACGTGCTTTCGTCCGGTTCACGGATAGCACGGACATTGATGCCCGTGCGCATCAGAAAGCGCATGTTCCAAAACAGGCAACGTAAAGAAAAAAGATACCCCGCCTTCGGGATGATTGCGCATCCAAATATTCCCCCCATGGGCCTCGACCACCAGACGACAATAAGCTAATCCCAAACCGTAACCGCGCCCCTCGTACTGCCCGGCCGCGAACTTTTTGAACAGCCGCTTTTGCACATCTTCTGGAATATGGGGCCCGTTATTGTAGACCTCGACTTTCACCCGGTCGCCTTGTTGTGTGGCCGAGACGGCGACCCGCCCAGCCTTCTTAGGCACGAATTTGAGGGCATTGTTGAACAAATTCTCGAAGACCCGCGTGATGGCTGCGGCATCTACCCACAGGAAGGGTAGATCGTAGGGGATGTCAAGAGTCAGGCCGAGGCTATCGTTCGGAATGACCGTTCTTCGGGCAATTTCCGCAACCATATCGGCAAGGGCAACAGCTTGAGGGTGTAATTCAAAACGTCCGGCCTCGATGCGGCCGATCTCCAGGATGGTTTCTACCAGGTTCTTCAATCGACCGACACTGTTCAGCGCAATGTTGACCAGGTCATCGGCAATATCGTTTACTTCGGGGTCTGTCAAAAGCTGGAGCGAGTATTCGGTCGCCGAAAGCGGGTTGCGCATATCGTGAACCAGCATACTCAACAGGTCTTCGCGCACCTCTTCCAATCTCTTGGTCTCGGTCACATCGCGGAAGAGGAACAACGTCTCCAGAGAGCGCTGCCGGGTTACATAAATGGGCCAGTTTTGGACTTGCAGGAACAGCCCGCGCGGGGTTTCAAAGACAGGTACTGTATGAACATCAGTAGTCTCGGCAGCGGTAACCGGAGAAGCGGTGTCGGTTTGCCTGTGGATGGCTGCCATAAGCCACATTGCCAGTTTAGGCATGTCACGGTTGATGACTGCGATGAGGTCCGACAGGGTGCGCGTCTCCCAAAGTTCGGCATCGCCAGACAGGGCTAACATCTGAAGCAGTGGCCCGTTGATGTAGCGGATGTTCAATTCCGGCGTCTCCACATCAATCAAGACGATCCCATCACGTGAAGATTCCAGGATGGCGCGCAACAGGCTTTCGCTTTTTTGGCTTTCTTCGTAATGTTTAATGCGCACCAACGCGGTGAGGCTTTGCTGGACGATGGCCCACGCCAGGATGGTTTCGTTCTCTTCCAGAGGACGTTCTTCGGCCATAAACACGGCCACAATATCGGAACATGTTCGACCGGGCAAGCTCAAGGGGAAACACAGCACCTGTTGGATGCCCAGGCCTTCGCGAAGTTCCCCAAAGGTCGGCATAGCCGGGTGTCCGGCGCGCGACATAACCATCATCCGCTCATCCCGACATTGGCTCAAAAGTTCGTTTTCCTCCCGTGTGACCGGGCCTTCTGTCCAGTGCGCTTTGAGGCTGAGATTGCCGCCCAGGTAGATTTGTGTCCGTAGCCATTGTTGGTTCTCAAAGTGATAAAAAACGGCCCCGACCGCGCCGACAATGTTATCGTACAGCGCACGCAACAGTAGAAAGATGATAGCCGAACTGCTCATCTGCGATAGAAACGCAGTGCTGACCTCATAGAGCTGGCGTACTATCCGCAACTGATTTTGCAAGCGATCGGTCAGTTGTCCGCGTTGAAGCGTCAGGGCCAGTTGATCAGCAATCGTGACCAAAAGTTGCGTAACTTCCAGGGACAAGGTTTGCTTATTGGGAGTGCTGAGGCGCATCACCCCAATCACCTGGCCCGCGACGATCAGCGGCAGGTTCACGTGGGTCAAGGGAACGACAGCCGGAGTCGAGGAAGGAGGGTCATGTTCCACCACCAGCCATTTTTCGGCAAGCGCTTGTCCTGGGCCGCCCTCTCCCGGTGCGAATGTGGCAGCCTGAGTGGTATCGTCGGTCAGACAACCCAGGCACACGTTGAGTTTGAGAAGCTGCGCGCGCCGGTCGAGCAGATAAATCCGGCCCTCCGTCATCTCGGCGATTTGCATCGCCTGAGCGAGGCCGGCGCGGAGAATTTCATCGAGGTTGGTCTCGGTGTTGATGGTGGAAATGAGCGTGTACAGGCTTTCCAGGTATGTATGCCGCTGACGTTGTTGCCGGGTAGCGGCGGGGTCGCGGTCGCGCCTGGCCGCAGCCTTGTCCGCATATTGCAATTGGGCGTTGTGGACGAGCGGCGTCAACAGTGCGCCTCCCTGTTCAAATAAGGCCTGGGGAAAAGTTCCTGTGGTATTGGCAAAGGCCATGACCCCTCTGGGAATATGCGAATGTGGAGGTACAGGAAGCAACCACAACGGCTTATGGTGCTCCGGGATTTTCAGAACGTGACAACCACGCTGCACCAGCCCTTTTTGCCAACGCGCGGCGTATTTCTGCAGCGCCGCATACAGAATCGGAATCTCGGTTGGTTTGTAGTTGACGCAGTACTGCGGGGCCTGTTGCTCATCGAGAAGTAGTAAGATTGCTTCTTGCGCATGGACGGTTTCCGCAAAGAGCGTCAACGCTTTTTGCAGCGCGTCTTGCCAGGGCAAGGTGCTACTCAGGCGGCAAATTTCCGTCAATTGCTCGAGGAAGTGCTGTTCACCTTCGTCGGTCACATTCGTCTCCTTACCGGTGCACCTCAATAATACCATAGGGTCGCATGGCCTGCAAGGGCACATGGCAACCGGGTGCATTGGAACTTATCAGACATGGCAACCGGGCGCTGCTCAGGCCGGTCTCCAGACCGTGCTTGCGCAGCGCCAGATCTGCGGTGGCGCGGTCCGAGACCGACCGGCCACAGCGAGATTTGCCCCGAAGTTGAAATGCCCCCTTTGCAAGAGACGCTTGCCCCTTAGCCGCCTTATGATAAAATGTGAGGCGTGGAACCGCGGATTGTGTTTATGGGAACGCCGGAGTTCGCCTTGCCGACGCTGGAAAAGCTGGCGACGCATTACTCCCTTGTCGGCGTGGTGACGCAGCCGGACCGCCCTGCCGGACGAGGCCGGCGTCTGACGGCGTCGCCCGTCAAGGAGTTTGCGCTGGCGGAAGGAATT
Source organism: Chloroflexota bacterium (assembly GCA_019873645.1). Lineage (GTDB taxonomy): Bacteria > Chloroflexota > Anaerolineae > B4-G1 > SLSP01 > DSWT01. The sequence continues at coordinate 7,587 of JAIOAX010000031.1, forward strand.
CCGGTTTTCCAGCCGGAGCGTCTGCGTGGCGTGGAAGCCATCGAGCACCTTCGCGCCTGGGTCCCTGATTTGATTGTCGTGGCGGCTTACGGGCAAATCCTGCGGCCCGCAGTGCTGGAGATTCCGCGTTTTGGGGTGTTGAATGTTCACGCCTCGTTGCTGCCCCGTTGGCGCGGCGCGGCGCCGGTACAGGCCGCAATCCTCGCCGGGGACACAATAACCGGTGTGACGATTATGAAGATGGATGAAGGATTGGATACCGGCCCGATTCTGGCGCAGCGGGAAGTCCCGATTGCCCCCGGTGAAACCGGGGGCGCGTTGGAGGCGCGGCTTGCCGAAATCGGCGCGCAGTTGTTGCTCGAAGTGCTGCCCGATTACCTGAGTGGCCGTTTGCAACCGCAGCCGCAACCTGCCGAAGGGGTGACGATCACCCATCGTCTGTCGGCGGAGGCGGCCGGCATTGACTGGACCCGTCCTGCCGTAGAGCTGGAACGGCACGTCCGCGCGTTTGCCCCAACGCCGGGCGCGTTTACCGATTGGAATGGTGTGCGCTTAAAGGTGCTGCAAAGTGAAGTGCTTGCTGCGGATGAAATCGCGCCGGCTGCCCCTGGCACAGTTTTCCTGTGGCATAAGTCCCCGGCGGTGATGACCGGTGAGGGCGCACTGGTTCTGGTACAGGTGCAGGTGGCCGGTAAGCGGCCAATGAACGGTGAACTGTTTGTACGGGGCAGAAAGGATATCCTGGGAGCTGTGTTAGGCTCCCACAGGCCGGGCGAGAAGTAACAATGGGACGCCCGGTCTATTTTTCTCTATGGACACCGACGCCGTGAAGCAGACGCGAGTCCAGCAACGGCTTGAACGGGTACTAACGGATTTTTTAATTTCATTTCCATAATTGAGGAGGTCCTATGTCAGGTCATAGCCATTGGCAAACCATTCGTCGTAAGAAAGAGGCGAATGATGCGAAGCGTGGCGCGGTCTTTACCAAGATGGCACGCGAGATTGTGATCGCGGTGCGCGAAGGCGGGGGCGGCGACCCCGATTCCAATATCCGCTTGCGCATGGCGCTGGAAAAAGCGCGCGGGCTGGGCATGCCCAAGGATAACATCGAGCGCGCCATCCGCCGGGGCACAGGGGAAGATAAAGAAGGCGCGGATATCGCCGAAATCACCTACGAAGGATACGGTCCCAACGGCGTCGCCATGCTGATTGATGTCGTCACCGACAATCGCAACCGCGCCGTGGCCGCGGTGCGGCATGCCCTCAGCCGGGCCGGCGGGACGCTATCCAACCCGGGCGCCGTCGCCTGGCAGTTCACCCGCAAGGGGGCGATCCATGTCCCCGCAGACGTAGATTTTGATAAGCTCTTCGAAGCCGCTGTGGAAGCCGGCGCCGAGGATGTCATCCAGGGTGAAGATGAAGATGACCACATCGTCTACACCGATCCGGCGGATCTGCATGCCGTGAGCAGCCATCTGCGTGAGCTGCGCATTCCGGTGGATGACGCCCGGCTGGTCATGGTGCCCAATAATGAAGTGCAACTCGACGAAAAGAGCGCGGTACAGGTGCTCAAAATGGTCTCGGCGCTGGAAGAACTGGATGACGTCAATCAGGTGTTCACCAACATGGCGATGACCGAAGAAGCGATCAAAGCCTACGAAGCGGCCATGGCTTAATGGCCTGGTTATGAGCACAGCGCGGTTTTACCGACTGAACGCGGTGGGTACGCCGGCTTCAGCCGGTTTTTGATCGTTTCGTAGCAACCGGATGGTTCTATGCGCGTTATCGGCATTGATCCCGGCACAGCCCTCACAGGCTATGCCGTTGTGGAGGAGGACGGGGCAAACCTGCGTCTGGTGGCTATCGGCGTGGTAGATACACCGACGCGGATATCTCTGCCGGTGCGGCTGCAACAGATCTACACGCGCCTGCGGGCGCTGATCACCGAGTATGTCCCGCAGGCTGCGGCCGTCGAGCAACTGTTCTTCAGCCGCAATGCGCGCACGGCGATGGCAGTCGGCGAGGCGCGTGGTGTCGTGTTGCTGGCGCTCGCCGACGCCGGATTGCCGATTGCCGAATATACGCCGCTGCAGATCAAGCAGGCGGTAACGGGATACGGCAGCGCCGAAAAACAGCAGGTGCAGGAAATGGTGCGCTTGCTGCTGGGGTTATCCGACATTCCGCGGCCCGATGACGCTGCCGATGCTGCCGCAACGGCAATTTGTCATCTGCACCGCTTTAAGCTGGACGGATTGTTGAACTCCTAGAGAAACCTCATGATTGCACGCTTGGAAGGTCTGGTGCTGAGCGCCGCCGACGGTATGGTCATTCTTGATGTCGGCGGGGTGGGCTTTGCCGTTCACACGCCGCTCAGTGTGAGCCTGCCGCCGGGCAAACGTGCGTTGCTCTACACTTACCTGCATGTCCGCGAGAACGAGCTGACGCTTTACGGCTTTCCCGATCAGGAGCAAAAAGACCTCTTTGAAATGCTGTTGAGCGTTTCGGGGGTTGGACCCAAGGCAGCTTTGAGCATCTTGGGCACGCTTTCTCCCGATACTTTGCGCCGTGCCATCCTCAACGGGCAACCCGAAGCCCTTTCGCGCGCGCCTGGGGTGGGAAAGAAGACCGCCGAAGCTATCGTCCTGCACCTCAAGGACAAGCTCAAGCGGCAAGGCGTCGCAACTATCGAGTTTGCCGAGGATGACGCCGACATCATTGCCGCATTGACGACGCTGGGTTTCAGCATTGTCGAGGCCCAGCGCGCCTTGCAGCAACTCCCCCGTGATGAGAAACTCTCTCTGGATGAAAAAATCCGGCGGGCGCTGTCGCTGCTTGGCCGGTGAGGTTGTCGGGGTGGCGTTAGTCGGGTAGTACACCGTAGCCGAAATCTTGCACTGGCTGGCGAGGCCTGAAGCGGATCGTCAGATGCGAGGCTTGAAGCGGATCGTCAGATGCGAGGCTTGAAGCGGATCGTCAGATGCGAGGCTTGAAGCGGATCGTCAGATGCGAGGCTTGAAGCGGATCGTCAGATGCGAGGCTTGAAGCGGATCGTCAGATGCGAGGCTTGAAGCGGATCGTCAGATGCGAGGCTTGAAGCGGATCGTCAGATGCGAGGCTTGAAGCGGATCGTCAGATCCGCGGTTTTCGAAGACCGCGCGGGGAACTGGCGTTCCCCTTTGAGCAATGAGAGAGCGATTTAACCGCGAAGTTATTTGTGCCGCCGTGTAGTAGTTATTCAATGCTCTGGATTCTCCGGCAACGTTGCTTGCAGTCCCGCCTGGCACGCTGCGTGTTGAGCGTGTTGTTATTATCAACCCTGTTGTCGGCATGCCTGCCTCCGCAGCTTCCCCGCGTGGTCAAAATCGGTCTGGTTGCGCCGTTTGAGGGACGCTACCGCTATGTGGGGTATGATGCCATCTACGCGGCGCGTCTGGCCGTGCGGGAGATCAATGCGGCCGGGGGCGTCGCCGGGTGGATGCTGGAATTGACGGCCTACGACGACCGCGCCGATCCCGAGATGGCACGCACGGCAGCGCGCAACCTTATCACCGATCCCGATGTGATAGCAGTCATCGGGCATTACCGGCAGGCCAGCACCCTTGCGGCGCGCGCACTCTACGCCGAGGCGGGGATGCCATTGCTCGTGGTGGGGACGTGGCTTACGCCGACCACGACGCCGGTGTGGTTCATGTTACCTGCGCCGGAACAGGCGGCGACGACGCTGCTTTCCGTTGTCCCCTTGACCAACACAACCGTAACTGTTTGGGGCGACGGGGCGCTGGCAGCGGCACTGAACGACGCCCTGCGTGGGCACAGTTCACCGCCGGCCATGGCGTTCCCCGATGTGGTCTTCAGTACGCTGCCGCCGGTCGAGGCGGCAACGCGGCTGGCAGCCTGGCGGGCGGCGGGATGGGACGGCACATTGATCGGCGATATGGAGCTGGCCGCCTCAGAATTTGTGGCCGTCGCCGGCGCCGCCGGAGAAGGCGCGCTTTTCGTCACCCCGTATCGCCTGCCACAAGATGACCCGGCATTGGCAGCATGGCGAACAGCCTATCGCGCCGTGGGGCCGCATGTCCCTGAACCGGGCGTATATGCCCGGGCAACCTACGACGCGGTTTACGCGCTTGCCGGGGCGCTGGCGGCTGCCATAGGGACTGAGGGACGCCCTTCGCGGGCCGGCGTGTGGACCAATGGCCCGGGTGCAGCATGGGATACGACAGGCTACCGAAATGACATGCCGCTGTACGTATATGTCTGGGAGCAGGGAAAGGGGCCGAGAAGAATAAACGGTAGACAGTAGACAGGGTAGACAATCCCGTCTACCGTCTACTTACTACCGTCTACTGTTTTTACAACGCCCGACTCAGGATGCCGCGCAATTCTGCGGTGATCAACGGGATGGGGTTGCCCTTCATACTGCTGGAGGCTTGCGCCTTTTCGATGATCGTCGGAAAAGCAGCCGCCGTGACGCCATACGTCGCCAGACCGGGGACCTTGAGCGCGGCACACAACTCCTGCACCCAGGCCACGCCATCCTCGGCTTCGGCCTCCCATTCGCCGGTGAGAATGACGGCGACATCATCGTAACGCTCCAGGGCCGGATGTTCCGGTTCGCGCGCCCGCAAGGCGCGCACGTTGGCCTCCATCACATACGGCAACAATCGCCCGCACAAGGCCCCATGCGGCGCGTCGAACATCCCCCCCAACACCCCCGCCAGCCCGTGAACCGCGCCAAGTTTGGCGTTCGTCAGCGCCAGCCCGCCGAACAGACTGACCAGCGCCATATCCTCGCGCGCTTCCGCGTCGCGGCCGTTTGTGTATGCCCGGTGCAACGAATGGGCCGCGCGCATCAATCCCTCGCGGCAAAAGGTGTCGGTCAGCGGGTTGGCCTGGCGCGAGACATAAGGTTCCAATACCTGCGTGAGGGCATCCAGGCCGGTGCTGGCCGTAAGCGCCGGCGGCATCGAATGGGTCAGTTGGGGGTCTACCACGGCCATGCGCGGGAGCATTAAGGGACTGCGCAGGCTGACCTTCACGTGATGCTCTGGCGAAGCCAGCACGGCGTTGGCAGTCACTTCCGCGCCGGTGCCGGCGGTTGTGGGGATGGCAATACAGGGCGCGGCTGGCTGTTTGAGCGGCTGCCCGCGTCCGATGACTTCCAGGTAGTCAAGGGGGACACCGCCGTTCGTCAACAGCGCGGCGATGGCTTTGCCGGCATCTATCACGCTGCCCCCGCCGATGCCGATGACCAGGTCGCAGTCGGCGGCGCGCGCTTGCTCGACGCCGGCGTTGACCAGATCGGTCGTCGGTTCGCCGGTGACGCCAAAGGTTTCCGCCGCCACGCCAACGGCTTGCAGTCCCTCCAAAACCGGCGCGGCCCGCTCGTGGCTGCGTCCGGTGACGACCAGCGCCCGACGGCCCAACGCCGCCGCAATGGCGCCGACCTCCTTGACCACCCCGGCGCCGAATACAATCCGTGAGGCGGTGACAAACTCAAAGCGCATCTTTATCCTCCCGTGTTAGGCTTCACCCTCACCTATCCAATACACCCAGGTCACACCGAGTTGTTTTGCGCTGTTGGCTAATTTTCGATCGGCCGTCCAGAATGTCACGCCCAGCTGTTCTGCAAGAGCCAGGTATTGCGCATCATAAGCCGCCGATTGACACAGCCGTTCTGACCAGCGAAGGGCTAACGCATGCAACGTCGGTGTGGGCGCAATCAATTTTATATGCAAGTCGGTAAAAGCCGTAACGGCCCGGACGGCTTCCTCAGCAGCGAGGAGGCCAGCAACGGTGGCTTTTCTCAATGCCGTGATTAACTCATACTCTAGCAATGTGGGCGCAACCAAGGTAACGTCAGTGTCCTGCCACTCCATCATCTTGCGCGTGACTTGGGTGGAATAGGGCAAGGGAATCAGAATCGCCGTCATGAGATTGGCGTCAACAACAAGGCTCATAGTTCGGTACCACGCCACACAGATTCCATCTGCGCTTCACGTTCGGCGCGAGCTTCGGTCAGCCAATCACCTTGATAAACGCCCGAACGCGCCTCGATCCTCTGGCGCATATTGACAAGCTCTTGAAGAGCCTTCCTGGCGCGTCGCTTCTGAATATCTTCGGCCCGTGAAAGGAGATATTGGTCAACAATGCTGCGCACCACCTCAGAGATGCTGCGCTCTTCCAGATGGGCAATCTCGGCCAAGGCACTGTGTTGTTCCGGCTCAAGGAGAATCTGAGTTCTCTGCTTCTGCACCACCACAGGTTTCACCTCCCATGGCTATTATACACCTACATCTACATTTACACCACAATTACGCTATGGCAGTCAAAACTTAGCCCCATCCCTCGTCGCTGGGAAATACATTCGCATACTTGATGCTGGAACGCGGCTCAGCCATCATCTCGGCGACGGCGTCGCGCCATTTCTGATAGTGGGCGGTTTCCTTATGAGCGGCCGGCGCCTCCGCCGTGCGATAGACTTCGACCAGCACGAAACGGGTGGGGTCATCCATCTGCTGAATGACATCGAAGCGGGCGATGCCCGGCTCCTGGACGCTGTGCTGTGCGTTCTCCACCGAGGCGGCCTTGAAGGCTTCTACATACTCCGGTTTGACATGGACAAAGACGTGCACGATCAACATGAGAACCTCCTTGTGCGAATCGAGAATTAAGAATCATGAATCGAGAATCATGAATCGAGAATCACAATTACGAATTACGAGTCACCAATCCCCAGTTACCGATTACCAATTACTACCCCCTCAATAATCTGCACGGCGGATGGTGATCTGGAAGCCGTCTTCGATGGGATGATCGGCGACCAGGATCAGGTAGCCCCCGCCGCCGGCGCCGGAGAGTTTCCATCCCAGTGCAACATCCCGATACCGGTCAATCAATTGGGCGACCATCGGCGTCATCATGTTGGGGAACATCGCCACCTGCGCTTCGAGCGAGGCGCGGAAGTATTTGCCGAACGCGCGGATGTCGTGATTGAGGATGGCCTCCCAGCAGCGGTCCGTCGCCTCGGAGAGCGCCCGGGCGCCTTCACGGGTGATGCGCGTGTCGCTGAGCACGCTGAACCCCGATTCGCGCGGGCCGAGAGGCACCAGGTACAGGGCATTTTCGATGAACCGCAGCGTCGCCTCATCCTGGACGCTTTCGATCCGCGAGGGCCAGTATGCGCCTTCGTAGTAAGACTTGTTCAGGCCGGGGAAAACGATGCCGATGGCGTCCTGCGAGCCGGAAATTTCCTGCGTGCCGGGGGGATTATCGTAGCAGAAGAGAATCTTCGCCAGCTTCTCGTAGTTGTCCACAGGCAGGCGCGGCCCCCACAGCTCAATCGCCGCGCGGCGGGTGCTGCTCGCCATGCCGCTGCGCTCGTTGAACTCGACCGTAGGTTCCAGCGAGATCGTGATCACCGCGCCGGGATAGTGTTTGGAGACAAACGGCTGATCGAGCCAACCGCCGGCAATGTCAATCCGATAAGGGATGCGACATACGCTGCGCAGCGCCGTCGTGGAGCGCGGCGTCAGACCGGGGTGTGGTTCACGCCGCAACACGCGGTACTCAATGCCGAGTGACTCACATAACTCACGTTTGGCCGGCGTGTTGCCGTCTTCGTTGACGATGAACATATCGGGCTGGATAGCTTTAAGTTCCTCCACAAAATCCAGGATTCCCGATCCCTGTGAAATAAACGCCTCTTTGACCCAGGTGACGGATTGCACCATAAACAACCGCTCGGCCTCCGTATTGACCGGCGGACGGCCTTTCAGCTCGGTGATCGTGCGATCCGAGCCTAGCGCCACATACAAGTCGCCGTAACTGGCAGCCTCTTTGAAAAACTCCACATGCCCGCTGTGCAACAAATCAAAACATCCGCTGACGAAGACCTTTTTTGGCATAAATCATTGACCTCCAGGATGATGCATAAACAGTCGTTACGCGGTGCGTTTCTTTGGACAGGACTGACAGGATGAAAAAGCTCCTGCAAAGCCTTATTTAATCCTGAAAATCCTGTTAATCCCTGTCAGAAAATGGCAAAGTACGTAACGCCTTTCCCGATCATTGGTCCTGTACCCGGTTTATTGGGCAAACTCGCGGAACACGGCCAGCGACGGCAACACGTGACCGTCGAAATCGAAGAGGGCCTGATTCTCCCAGGCATTGCCGGATTGTGGGTCCGCCGGATTCCAGCCGCAACCTTTCAGCCCTAACCACGCCGGTTCCCAATAAAACACCCCGGTCGCCCGCGGCGCGTCTTTCACCACCTGCATCAGGTCTCGCAGCCAGGCCGATTGCCCTTCGACCGTCGCCGGATAGCCGGGGAGGAGCTGATCCTCACGGGCAATGATGTTGCCGTAGCCATCCTGATTGTCCAACGTGTAGGCGTATGCCGTTTCCACCACAATCAATTCTTTGTCGTAGCGCTGCGCCAGATCGGCCAGATTGGCGGCCAGGTCGCTTAAATTGCCGTGCCAGTAACCGTAGAACGACAATCCGATGACATCAAACTCGACGCCCTCGGCAATGATGTTGTCGAACCACCAACGGTAGAGATCGTTGTCCCCACCCTTATCCAGATGCAGCATAATTTTCACATTGCCCCCTGCCTCTTGCCCCTTGCCTCCTGCCTCTTGCCCCTTGCCTTCCGCATCCTTCACCCCGGCAATGCCGGCCTTGAGCAGCCCGGCCAGCCGCGCGAACTGGTCAGCGGAACCGTCCAGCTTGCCCGCATCCCAAAGCATACCGTTGGTGATTTCATTGCCGATTTGCACAATGTCAGGCGGCGTGCCCTGTTCGCGCAACGCCGTGATGACTTCTTGGGTGTAATCGTACACGGCTGTTTTGAGCTGCGTATCGTCGTAATCCCACCACGCCAGGGGTTTGTGCTGCTTTGCCGGATCGGCCCACGTGTCGGAGTAATGGAAGTCCAGCAAGAAGCCCATCCCCGCACGCTTGATGCGCAGGGCCATCCCTTTGACTTTCTCCAGGTTGTTGTAGCCGTTGGCGGGCGTGTGCCACAACTTGAGCCGGACGTAGTTGACGCCATGATCGGCCAGAATCTCGAAGATGTCTTGCGCCTGCCCGTCGGCATTGTAGAAGACGCCGCCTTTCGCTTCCACCTGGGGCAGACTGGAGATGTCCACGCCTCTGATGGGCAAAGCCGAGGCGGACAATGTCGGCGTGGCTTCCAAAGTTGCCATATTCACCTCCTCTGCCGGTTCTGGGGTTGCGACGGGGGTATTTGTTGAAGATGCTATAGCTTCTGCCGATGGTTCTTGAATGGATGTTGGCGTCGGAGAAGCCGCGATGGTCTCCGCGGTCGGCTCGTGAACCGCGATGCGTGAACAGGCGCCAATGGTTAAAGCCAGGATAAGCATACCTGTCAAAAACAAGATGGTGATTTTTCTCGTCATAACTCTATTCAGCAATTACAAAACCCATCCCGCACTGTTGAAACTTACAACATTGCCGCGTTTATCTTTTACCTCAAGTATACACAGCTCTTACCTCTGCGCAATCCATAAACAAAAGTTGACATTCCCCCGTTCACTTCTACAATGCGAGCCATGATCACCATCCGCCCCGCAACCCTGGCCGACGCCGCCGCGATTAGCGCCGTCCACTGTAGTACGGTAGACGTATGGCGCGACCCTTACACACGCCAGCCGACGGACGTGACGGCTCTCAATCTCTTCGGACGCTGGTACAACGGCGGCCCGTGGATGAGCGTCGAGACCTGCGCCGTGCACCTCAACGCGCTGCTTTTGCGGCGCCACGTGGCGCTTGTGGCTGAGGTGGATGGGCACGTCGTCGGCGAGGCGGAGTTTTATATCAACCGCGAGCCGGCGCCTTTTGGCCCACATCTGCATGTGTCCATCCTCTATGTGCACAGAGAATGGCAACATCAGGGCGTTGGACGTGCGCTCATCGAAGCCGGCATTGATTATGCCCGCGCGCAGCAGCTTGCGGCGCTGACCACGCAACCGGAATCCGAAGCCGTCGGGTTCTATCAGGGCATTGGGTTTCAGCCATGGATGCGCATGCTGGAAATGCAGGCGACCGCCGGCGGCGACATACCTGGGAATCTTGAACTGCTGCCGTGCGATGCCGGCCCGCCGACGCATCTGGCGCTGCGCCTGGGACGGTATCAATGCGGCATGCGGGGGTGGGAGGTGCTCTGGCTTTCCCTGGCGATCCCGGAGCTGCAGGCCCTGCGGCGCAGTGTATGGCGCGGGGAACTCAACGGTACGCCGGTGATGTTGGGACTGCACGAGCAGTTCCGCGATCCCACCCAGGCCGATGGGTATGCCTGGCTGCCGCCATCCGCGCCATTGTCGCCCGCTGTCGCCGCTCTGCGCGGTCTGGCTGCGCGCGCGGGCTACAGCGCCGTAGACTTGCTGCTGCCCCAAGACGCCCTCTCCGAACTCCAAACCCGCTTCAAACTGGACTATCAAACCACCGTCACGCTTTGGAAAATAGATCTTGCTACGGCAAACCAAACGTTCCAACTTTCCAACGTTTGAACGTTCCAACGACTTTTCCAGGGAGGTGATCATGCGACCGAGACCATGCTTCATCAGTCTGGCGTTGCTTACCATTCTGGGCTTGTCTTATGGCTACGCCGCGCCGGTTAGCGCTTCCCCCGCCGAACCGCCGCTGCCGACCTTCGCGCCTCGCTCTGCGACAACCACCCCGCTTAACGCGGCCATCTTCTACACCACGACCATCACCATCCCCACCTATCCCTACGCCAGTTACCTGTATAACGCCTACAATGCTACCTACAATATGACCTATCCGGTGTTGAATTGGAACACGTACCTGGCCTCCAATCCCACGCCGACGCCCAAAGACTATGAGCTACTGATGATGGAGAACGACTATCTCCGCATCACGGTTTTGCCGGCGTTGGGTGGACGGGTATATCAGCTCATTGACAAGGCGACCGGACAGAATCATCTCTACCAGAACCCCGTCATCAAGCCGACAGGCTGGGGGCCACCGGAGCAAGGCTGGTGGCTGGCGGCCGGCGGCATCGAGTGGTGCCTGCCGGTAGACGAGCACGGTTACGAGTCGGGCGTCCCCTGGGATTGGTCGGCAATCATCTCCAGCGCCGGGGTGACGATAACCGTGAGCGATAGCGACGCGACGGATCGGTTGCGCGCGCGCATTGATCTCTTTCTGCCGGCGCAGCGCGCTTACCTGCTGATCCGACCGCGTATCGAGAACCCCACCGCTTCCCCCATTGACTACAAATTCTGGCTCAACGCCGCCCTGGCGCCCGGCGATGCCAACAAACCGGCGGCCGGGCTGGAGTTCATCTTCAACGCCGCCGAGATGGCCGTCCATTCCACCGGCGACGCGCGCCTGCCCGGCGTCTGGCCCACCGTCCCCACCGCGCCGGATTATCGCTTCACCTGGCCGGTCTACAACGGCGTGAACTATGCGCGTCTGGGCAACTGGCGCGAGTGGCTCGGCTTCTTCGAGTATCCGCAGGCGGCGGCCGACTTTGTGGGTCTCTACAACCACGAGAATCAGGCCGGCGTCGCGCGCGTCTTCCCCGCCGCCGTGGCGCGGGGGACGAAAGGCTTTGCCTACGGCTGGGCCGCGCCCCTGGATTGGCATGGCTGGACAGACGTGGAGTCCGGCGGTGTCGAGATTCACGGCGGCGTCGCGCCCACCTTTTGGGACACGGCCCACCTTGACGCCGGCGCAACGCTTTCCTGGACGGAGGTATGGTATCCGGTGAATAACATTGGTGGGATCGCGGCGGCTACACGGGAGGCGGCCCTGCATGTCGCTAAAACGAACGGCGACCTCGCCCTCGCTTTGCATACCACCGCGCCGCGCGTGGAAGGCAGCGGCCGGCTCAATGTATGGGACCGCAGCACATGTCAGGAGTTGCTGAATGAATCCATGCCGGTGTTCACGCCTTCCGCGCCCTACACAACAACGGTCCCGGTGGGCGCACGGCCTCTTGAACAACTTGCCGTCGCATACGTAAGCACACCGGGGGATGTGCTGGCTGCCTTTGGCCCCACGACTTGCCTGAACGCAAAGCCACGCTTGGCGCTGGAGACAACGCGCCGCACGCTGCTGGCGGAAGTCGGTGCGCCACAGGTGCTGACAACCTCGGTGCGCATTGACAACGCCGGCTACGACGCGCTCACGTGGACGGCAGCCGTCGCGCCCGGCGGAACATTGACGCCCACTCTTCCGGTCACGTCCGGCGCGCAGGGGGAACGGCTGTGGATTGTTGTGGATTCAAGCGGTTACGCGACCGGTAGCTACACCGGCACGCTCACGATCACGGCGACGCCGCCCGACACCCTGGACTCTCCGCAGCAGATTACCGTGGTATTACGGATTGTCTCGGAACTGAAGCGCGTCTACCTTCCTTGCGTCCTGCGGAATTATACGTCGCAGACGATCATTTTACCTTAAGGATAACCGTTTGCGCAAACAGGCCGATTTACCACAGAGAGCACGGAGAACCTAAAGAATTTCTTATTTTTTCTCTGTGTCCTCTGGGTTCTCTGTGGCTTAAAATGCGCGTCTGGTCACATTCCCCAGGGGACAAAGAGGTCGTTGGCGATCCCCAGGCGCGCCAGCATCCGGCCAACCGTGCGTTCGACGGCTTCTTCAAGCGTGGCCGGATGGTCATAGAAGGCCGGCACCGGGGGGAAAATAATCGCGCCGTTTTCGGCGGCCTGCACCATCAAACGCAGATGCCCCAGGTGCAGCGGCGTCTCGCGGACGGCAAGGAGCAGCGGCCGGCCCTCCTTCAGGGTCACGTCGGCGGCGCGCACGAGCAGGTTGTCGGCGTGGCTATGGGCGATGGCGGAGAGTGTCTTGATCGAGCACGGCACCACGAGCATCCCCTGGGTAACGAAGGAGCCGCTGGCAATCGGCGCGCCGCAGTCCTGCACGTCGTACACATACGTAGCAAGCGACCGCAGCGCCCCCATCTCCATATCCAACTCCTGGCGCAGCGTCGTCATCCCGGCCGGCGTAACCACCAGATGCGTCTCCACGCCGAGGCTCTGCAACGCGACGAGCGCGCGCACACCATAGATCGCGCCGCTCGCGCCGGTTATCCCAATGCTGATGCGGATCATATAATTGCGAGTATAATGGGAGTCAAGAGAATCGCAAACATAGCCGAAATGACTTTCAGGAGGGAATGTTCATGCTTCCAAAAACCCATGCGCATCTGCGATTGCCGCCTTTACATCCGGCTCTTATCCCTTACCGTACTGCCCTGGAGAACATTGCCAAACCGGCGTGGTTGCTTCGTTGTCACCCGACCGCGGAGGCTTCTCCGTTTCAAACCCATGTCGGGGGGCTTACTCCTTTTGTGCCGGTTGTGGATGGCTGGCCGGTGTGTAAAAAGTGTCAGCGTCCTTTGTCGTTCATCTGGCAGGTTGACTTTGCGGATTTTCAAGGGGTTGGGACCTATGCCCGTCAGGGTCTCTTCCAGTTCTTCTATTGTTGGGAATGTGCTCCCATCCCCCCCGACGACAAATTCGGCTATGTCTGTCGCTGGTATCCAAATTTCAGCCCCCAACCGGCGGAATATGTGGCGCTGCTGCCGACTCCTCCGCAACTGGTTGAAAGTGAATGGAAAGTTGGCCCCTTTAGCGTCGAAGTCATCCCCTTCCTGAGCGTTCCCGGCAAGTTCGCAGTCGAAAACCCGATTCCTGAAGCGATTCAAAAGCAGATGGTGCCCCGCGAGGGCCGTCCTCTGTGGGCCATCTACACCGCCACCGCGGGTCTACACCTGGAAGATGAGCGGATCAGTCGTGTCGGTGGTTATGCGCCCTGGATTCAATACCCTGCTCCCCCTAAGTGCCCGGTGTGCAAGAAACCGGCCGAGTTTGTGGCCGCCATCGGCAGCGATGACACCGGGTTGATCTGGAGGGATTCGGGCTACTGGTACTTCTTCGCCTGTCGGGCGACGGCCCGGTGTCCCGGCCTGGCTAAACCGCTGATGGTGACGCAATGCTATTGATGGAGACGCTGCCACCACGCAGGGAGTGCGGGAGCATTTCAACTTGGAGCAAACCCTCCATTGTAATCCCGTGCAAGTATGTTAAAATAGTTATTTCGTAGATTTGAATGAGGTCGGGGAAGGCAAATTGATGACCAGACGAGGCTTGGGACGCGGATTGGAGGGGTTGATCCCTGTAGATGAAGAACGTCCCGGCGGCCTGCAAGAAGTGCCGCTGGAGGCGATTACGCCCAATCCACACCAACCGCGCATGCCGATTCAAGAGCATGACCTTCAGGAGCTGGCGGATTCCATCCGTGAGCATGGTATTATCCAGCCGTTGATCGTCACTCATACTACGGGTGGACGCTACCAGCTTGTCGCCGGCGAGCGTCGCTGGCGCGCGGCGCGGCTGGCCGGCCTGCTAACCGTTCCTGTTGTGGTAAAGGATGTCGCGCCCCAGCAAATGCTGGAGCTGGCACTTGTGGAAAACGTGCAGCGCGCCGATCTCAACCCGATCGAGGAAGCATTGGCCTACAAGCATCTGGTTGAGGAATTTGGGCTTTCTCAAGGTGAAGTGGCACAGCGAGTGGGCAAAAGCCGTCCCGCAGTCGCCAATACCATGCGCCTGTTGCTGGCCTCCATGGCGGTGCAAGAAGCGTTGATGGATGGGACGATCAGCGAAGGCCATGCGCGCGCCCTGTTGGGCTTGCCGCGCCAGGAAGATCAGGACGCCGTCTTACAGATGATCCTGCGGCAGGGGCTGAATGTCCGCCAGGTTGAGGCGCTGGTGCAGCAATTTACCCGTCCCCCAAAGCCCAAAGCCGCGCCTCTGCCTGAAATTCATGCCCTCGAAGAACGCTTCGCGGCGGCGCTAGGGACGCGCGTGCGTCTCAAAGCCGGACGCAAGGGCGGTCGCCTGACGATCTATTACTATTCCGACGAGGAATTTCAGGCGCTTTATGAACGTTTGACCGGGGAGACGTTGTAGATTGGAAATTGAGGGATTGGAGACTGGAAATTGGGGGATTGAAGATTGAAGATTGAAGATTGGAGATTGAAAATTTGGAGATTGGAGATTGAAGATTGGAGATGCATAGGACATTTGAAGCAGCGGCGATTGTGCGGGAGAAAACTGCCCAGGCAGTCCAGATCCTTAAAGAGAACAAAATTGATCTGTGGATCACCTTTGTACGCGAGACGACCCAGGTAAAAGACCCGATACTTGACTTGCTCCTGGGTTTTGACCTGACCTGGCCTTCGGCATTGATGATTCACAAAAGCGGGGCCACCGTTGCCATCGTCGGCCGGTATGATGTCCCCAATGTTGAACGTCTCGGCGCTTACGCGCGTGTGATCGGCTATGATGAATCGTTCCAACAATTTCTCGTTGCCGAGATCGAAAGGCTTAACCCACGGCGCACGGCGATTAATTATTCAGAAAGCGATCCCGCCGCAGATGGGCTGACCTACGGCATGTTCCGCCTGCTGTCGCGGGCTTTGGCCGCCACACCTTATGCCGCGCGTCTGGTATCCGCCGAAGCCGTTATCGCGGCCCTGCGCGGACGCAAAACGGCTACCGAAATCGCCCGCATCAAAGCGGCTGTGGAACGTACTGAAGCGGGGATTGCGCAACTCAAGCCGCTCATCCACCCCGGCGTGGGGGATGTGGAAATCGCCGACTTCCTGCACAACTTCCTCAACGAAAATGGCTATGGCTCCTCGTGGGAATGGGAATACTGTCCGGTGGTCACCGTGGGCCCCGATTCGGCAGTTGGACATGCCATGCCCGCCGGGCTGCGTGCCAAAGCCGGCCATCTGGTGCACATTGACTTTGGTATCTCGTGCTACGGATTTGTCTCGGACCTGCAACGGACGTGGTATCTGCGCGAGGCCGGCGAAACCACCGTCCCCGCAGAAATCCGGCATGCCTGGGACGCCACCACCGCAGCCCTTGAAGCCGGCCGCGCGGCGCTCAAACCCGGCATGCGCGGGTGGGAAGTGGACGCCGTGGCGCGCCGCACCCTCGTTGAAGCCGGCTACCCCGAGTTCAAGCATGCTTTTGGGCATCACATCGGGCGTACCGCCCACGACGGCGCCACCGTCCTCGGCCCCAAGTGGGAACGCTACGGCAACTCCATCGAGGGGATGGTGGAAGAAGGCAATGTCTTTGCTATCGAACTAGGGGTCTCCGTGCCGGGGCGCGGTTACATTGGGCGAGAAGAAAACGTCGTCGTCACCAACAACGGCGCGGAGTATCTGAGCCATTTCCAGGAGCATCTGTGGCTGGTGTAGCGAACACACCGCAGAAAAAAGCCCAGGTTGTTCCTGGGCTTTTTTGTTTAACCTGAAGGCGTTGATTCAGGCCACGTGATCTCGTACACACACAGACCGCCGGTGTGCGCCGCCATCTGGAGACGCTGCGGTTCGCCCCCTGTCAACTGCCGGATGAGAGTTTCATCAATTTGACACGTTTCCACGTGAGTTCGTGCCACGTGATGATAGGGACAACTGCTGACATAGATAAAATACCGGCCTTCTTTATCCTTATCCCAACGCGCGACAAAACCGTTTTGATTCATCATCGCCAGGGCGCTATCCAGGCGCGCCTCACGGTCGGCCGGTAAATCCCCCACATCGGCAACCAGGCGTTTGGCAGCCTCCTGAAGAAAAATCCGCTGCTCTTCTGTAGGTACACAGACCCTGAGCGCATCGAGCAGCGCGCTGGCGAGACCGCTGTAATTGTTGGGGAACAAATCGGCTGCTGTGGAAGTCAAACGGTATACATAACGGGGACGCCCCGGCCGACTGGAACGCTGGATTTCCGGCTCGGTGATGTAGCCCTCGGAACGCAGAATCTCCAGATGGTGCCGCACTGTGACACTGGTAAGCCCCAGTTCACGGCTGAGTTCTTGAACGGTGACCTCGCCATGACGCTTCAGAATCTCAAGGATCTGCTGACGTGTATCCTGCATGGTTATGTTTCTCCGTACATTTTGTATGGTCAGGGTGGATGATCCCCATCATCCAATAAAACTATTAAGTAAAAGGATATTTTATAATAAGCAACTTGATTGTAACATTATAAGCATGTTTTGTCAAATCTATATTTTCTTTATAAACCGCCGCCCACTCTGCGGGCGCATCTCAACCTTCAGAATCCGTGACAAAGCGTGTATAGTTGTGTTCGTTGTCGGAACCCCCGGCCTCTTACGTGATCGCCCCTGCACCGCACGCGTGGTCACCCAGGTGCGTTTCAGTTTTAAGGGATGTATTTCAACTTCGGGCCCAACCTTGCCGTGGCCGGTCTCTGACCGCGCCACTGCAGGATCAGGCGCTGACAGGCGTGGTCTGGAGACCGACCTGAGCATCGCCCAGCGGTCCCCTTCACGTTTGACAAATCCCCTTGCCAGACTATAATGATTTATCGTTTGCGACACCGAAAGGCCGCTCAAGGCCTTTATTTTTTGTCAGGAGTGCTTATGGAGAGACGAACGATCATCAGTTTTGTGTTGATTTTGCTCTTGGCCGCCGTAGCGATTTACGGTGCGGCTTTCCAGCAGCATCCGGCCTGGCTAACGAACCTGCTCTTCTGGCAGCCGGAGGCATCACGCAATCTCGATTTTCAGTTGGGCCTGGATCTACAAGGCGGTCTACAGGTGCTGATGGTCGCCGATCTACCGGCGGGGCGTACCCTCGACCCGCAGGCGATGGAAACCGCGCGCCGCATCGTTGAGAAGCGTGTGAACGCCCTGGGCCTAACCGAGCCGATCGTGCAGATTCAGGGGACGGAGCGCATCGTTGTCGAAATCCCCGGCATTGACAATCCGGCGCAGGCAGTGGATACCATCCGCGAGACGGCGCTGTTGGAGTTCACCGAGCCGCCGGCCGGGATGACTTTTGACTCCATCTATATGCTGCAAATGGCGCAGATGCCCATCAGCACCACGTATGGACTGACCGAAGCCGAGATTCAAGCGCAGAGCGCTGTGACCGGCTCGATGCTGTTTAAGACGGTCCTGACCGGCGCCGATCTGGCAAATGCTTTTGTCACCCGTGATGATCGTACCTCGCAGCCGGTAGTCGCCATCGAATTTCAATCTGCCGCTGCTAACCTTTTCTCCGAGTATACTTCCTCCCATCTGGGACAATATCTCTGTATCGTGCTGGATAAGCAGATTATCTCTTGTCCGCGAATAGATGCCGCCATCCCCAACGGCAAAGCCACCATCCAGGGGAGTTTCACCTTCGATACGGCGAATCAATTGGCCGTGCAATTGCAGTATGGTGCGTTGCCCATCCCCTTGAAAATCGAAAGCTATAAGGCCATCGGGCCAAGCCTGGGGGCGATTTCGGTGGAGAAGAGTATCCGCGCCGGCATTGTGGGGTTGGCCGTCGTGTTCCTGTTTATGCTGATCTATTATCGCCTCAATGGCCTGGCAGCCGACCTGGCACTGGCGTTGTATGTGTTGCTGAACCTGTTGCTCTATAAGCTCGTGCCGGTGACGTTGACCCTGCCGGGGATCGCCGGTTTCTTGCTTTCTGCCGGTATGGCGGTGGATGCCAATATCCTGGTATTCGAGCGTATGAAAGAAGAACTGCGGCGGGGACGTTCCCTGATGCGGGCGGCAGAGTCGGGTTTTGCGCGGGCGTGGACCTCGGTGCGCGATTCTAACCTGGCGACGTTGCTCACCTGCGCCATTCTGTACATTTTCGGCAACGCCTTCGCCGCCAGTCTGGTGAAAGGGTTTGCCATTACCCTGGCTCTGGGTACGGTGATGAACCTGTTCACAGCCATTGTGGTGACACGCACGCTGGTTCGAGTCTTCTTCGGAACCTTCGGCGACTGGATTCAGAAACATCTCTGGGTGTTGGGACTGTAGGAGGACGCTATGCTTAACTTCGTACAAAAGCGGCGTTTATTTTTCACGATTGCCGGCGTCTTGATTGCCCTTAGTGTTGTGGCTTTGATTGTTTCGGCCATTATGTTCAACGGCCAGGCCTTGCGCATCAGCATTGACTTCAAAGGTGGGACGCTGTTCAGTTTGCACTTTACCGGCCCGGTGGAAGAAGCGGCCATCCGCGACGTCTTCACCGCCAACGGGCACACCTCACCCATCGTGCAGCGGCTCGGCGCGGCCGCCGATAATTCCTGGCAGGTGCGCACCCGCTTCGCCGACAGCGAGGAAATTCAGCAGCTCTTGAACGACCTCGATACGCAGGTCGGTACAGTAGACCGCGCCCTCTCAAACTGGAACACCGTTGAGCCGACCGTGGGTGCCGAAGTGGCGCAACAAGCGGCGCTGGCCGTGTTTGTGGCGGCGTTGGCCGTTTTGGGCTTCATCTGGTACTCGTTCCGCCGCGTGCCCCATCCCTTCCGCTATGGCGTCGTCCCCATCGCGGCCATGCTGGTGAATGTGGTCATCACCCTGGGCTTTTTTGCGCTGATGGGCATCCTGCAAGGCTGGGAGGCCGACGCGCTGTTCCTGACGGCCCTGTTGACCGTGATCGGCTTTTCGGTGCAAGACGTGATTGTGGTTTTCGACCGGATCCGTGAAAACATCCCCCGGCACCGCGGCGAGCCGTTTGAGCTGATCGTGAACCGCAGTATCCTGGAAACCGTCCATCGCTCGCTGGCGACGCAGCTCAATGCGATGTTCGTGATGATTGCAATTTTACTCTTCGGCGGGGCAACGATCAAGCCGTTTATTGCCGTGATGCTGGTGGGGATGCTCAGTGAAACTTTCACGTCGTTGTGCGTGGCCGTGCCGCTGCTGGTCGCCTGGGAAGAGTACAATCATCGCCGTACCCTGGCCCACGCTGCGGCGTGAGTTCCTCCGCAAATAGTCCGGTAGTCATTAGTCGCGTAGTCCTGCGTGCCTTTTCATTATCGGGGTTTACCGCATTTGGCTACACTCCTTCACACTAAATTGACAAGACGGCCCGCGGGCCGTCTTGTTTTTTCCCGCTGCGCAGGCGCAGTCTGGAGACCGGCCTGAGCACCACAACCACAATTTGCTGTGGCCGGTCTCTGACCGCGCCACTGAAGCTCCGGTAATGCCTCCTCTTCACTTGCCCTTCTTGCGGCTAACGCTACAATCAACCCAATGAACGCATGACTATTCAACTAACGAGCAACAGACTATCCTGACTATCAGACTGTTTCCTGAGGAGACTCCAATGTCACAGAAACCCAAGCGAGCGCAACCCGCGGAAGAATCGCCCCTGACGCTGACGAAAGGCTGGGGACAACAGATGCTCGGCGCCGTGATCGGGGCGCTGGCGATGGCTGTGGCGCTGCAAATCGGCGCCGCGTTGGGATGGGAACCGGCAAATCGCACGGCGCTCCTTTTCATCGGCGGGGCGGTGGGTGCGGTGCTCTTTGACCTTGAACGTTTCGCGCTGGCCGGCTCGCGCCTCACCCGGCGCACCGACGGGCCGGGCATACGGCTGCTCAACATTGTTATTGCACTACTGGGGATGGCGCTTGTTGGCGGTCTGGTGATTACTTTGACCGCTTTGGTCGGTAAGCTCTTTGACTTTCTGGGGTGGTAAACTTAGAATCGGCCTATGCGTTTCTTGAACCCGGCGGGATTCCTGGGCCTGTTGCTGGCTGCGCCGATTGTGCTGCTGTACTTGCTGCGGCTGCACCGCCGGAACGTGCCTGTGCCCAGCCTGTTGCTGTGGGAAGCGGTGCTGGCCGACCGTTACGCCAATCGCCCCTGGCAAAAGCTCCGGCGTAACTGGCTGCTCTTTTTGCAGTTGTTGATCCTGCTCGCGCTGGTCTGCGGGATGGCACGACCGGCCCTGCCGGCGCCCTTGACCTTTCACGGTCAGGTGATCGTGTTGCTGGATGCCTCGGCCAGCATGCAGGCCCGCGACGCCGACGGGGTGAGCCGCTTTGAAATCGCGCAACGTGAGCTACGCCGTCTGGCGGCGACGCTCGATCCGGGCGACCGGGTGGCCTTGATTAGCGTGGGCCCAACGCCCGGCTTGCTACTCCAGGGCGGTGATGCGACGGCGTTCCGACGGGTGCTGGAGTCCGCCGTGCCTGCGGATGGCCCGGCGGATTGGCGCGCGGCAGCAGCCCTGGCGGCAGGTCTGGCAAGCGGCGAGAACATCCATACCGTGCTCGTGACCGACGCCGCAGTCACCGAGACGTTGCCGGCGCTTCCCGGCGTCGTCCACCTGATTGCCGTCCCGCGCGGAGCGGCGAATGTGGGGATTGTTGCCTTCGCCCTGCGCCGCGCCGCCGCGGACTTGACGGCCTTCGTGCGGCTGTTCAACGACGGCCCGGCGACGACACGCACATTGGCCTTGTATGCAGATGGCACACTGGTCGAGCGGCGCGCCGTAGAACTGCCGACCGAAGGGGCAGCCGCGTTCACCTTCACCAGCCTCCCGGCGTTGACGTGGATTGAAGCGCGCCTGGAGGAGACGGACGCGCTGGCCGTGGACGACCGCGCCTGGATTGTCTTGACTGCGGATGGCGGCGGGCGTGCGCTTTTGGTGACGCCGGGCAATCGTTTCCTGGCGCAAGCTCTACGGACGCTCCCCGATTTGCCCCTGTCACAAGCGACAACGTTGGATCCGGGCGTGGCTGACGACTACGGCGTTGTGGTGGTGGACGGCCCGGTAACGACAACGCTGCCCGCAGCCAATCTATGGCTTATCGCGCCGGGGACGGGAGCGCCTTGCGGTGAGCCGGGGACTGTGGTGACGCCGACGCTTGGCGTGCGCGGCCGATGGTCGCATCCGCTGCTCCAATACGTCGAGTGGGCCGATGTCCATGTAGCGCGCGCCCGCTTCTATACCGTCCCCGACGATGCGGAAGTGCTTGTGGAGACGGCGGCCGGGCCGCTGCTGTGGATCATCGAGCGACCTGGGCAGCGTCTGGTATGTACGGCTTTCGATCTCCACGATTCGGATTTGCCGTTACGGCTGGCGTTCCCGATTCTCACGGCGAACGTGGTGGGCTGGCTGATGCCGCAGATCTCTACAGAACCCCTGTTGCCCTTGCCCGCCGGGGAAGCCTGGGAACCCGACCTGCCGCCTGCCGCGACGGCAGCCACATTGATCACGCCAGATGGACGACGCCTGACCCTATCACCGGATGCGCCGCGCACGCTGGAGACGGCGGCCGGCCTGTACCGCATCGAGGCGCAGACGCCCACCGGAACCGTCGTGCGCTACGCGGCACTGGCGTTGCTCGCAGAAGGCGAAAGCGACTTGCGTCCCCGTGAAATCAACGTCGGTGGGCAAATTCTTCCGCCGGCCGAAGCTGCGCCGGGCTGGCGCGACCTGAGCCGTTGGGCCGTTGCTATGGCCTTAGCCCTACTCGTGCTCGAAGCCCTGCTCTGGTGGGGGTCCACCCTCCGCCGGCGCCTCTGTTCCCTCCGCCCCTTCTCCCCCTCCCCGTCTACCGTCTACCGTCTACCGTCTACTTCTCCCTCCCCGTCTACCGTCTACCGTCTACCGTCTACCCTTTTCCTCCGCCTGCTCCTGGTCGCCTTGCTCCTGCTCACCCTTGCCGATGCCTACTGGTCCCGCCCCACCCGCGACCTGGCTGTTGTCTTCCTGCTGGATCGTTCGGCGAGCACCCGCAGTGCCTGGGAGATGCAACTGGATTTCGTTCGGGACGCATTGGCGCGTAAGGCGCCGCAAGATCGCGCCGCGCTGGTGGTTTTTGCCGGCGACGCCTGGGTGGATCGTGCCTTGTCATCGCTGGCGACGCTCCCTGAGGTGGCGACGTTGCCGCGTATAGACGCCACCAACATTGAGAGCGCGGTGCGTTTGGGGCTGGCGCTCATCCCCGAAGGCGCGCCGGGCCGCCTGGTGCTCCTCACCGACGGCTTGGAGACCTATGGACGCGCGGCCTGGGCGCTGCGTGAGGCGCAAGCGCGCGGCGTGGATATACAATTTGTCCAGGTCGGCTCGGGGACGCCGGAGGCCGGAGCCTGGATTGCGGATGTGCGCCTGCCGACCCACGTCTACCCCGGCGACCGTGTACCGGTGATGGTGGAAATCGGCAGCACCGTGCAGCAGAACTTGCGCTTAACGTGGACGGCCGGCAGACAAACCGGGCAGGAAGGTGTGCGCGTGTTGGGGACATCCGAGACCCTGGCGTTCAGCTTTGCAGCTGGGGAAGTGGGGTTTATGCCCCTGCGGGTGTGCCTGGAGCCGGAATATGACACATTCACCCAAAACAACTGCGCCGATGGCTGGGTGCTGGTCCAGGGCGCACCGCGAATTTTGCTTGTCGGTGCACCCGAGGACTGCACGCCGTTGCTCCGCGCGCTTGAGGAAACCGGATTGACGGTCGAGACGGCCGCCCCTGAAGCCCTGCCTCTGACGGCGCAGGCGTTGGTGGACTACGCGGCAGTCATTGTGGTTAACACACCCGCGCGCAGTTTTGCGCCACAAGCCTTAAACGCTTTGCGCGCTTTCGTGCGCGACCTGGGCGGCGGCCTGATTGCCGTCGGCGGGCCGCAGAGCTACGGCGTCGGGGGGTGGCTGGGGACGCCCCTGGAAGAAGCCCTGCCGGTGCACATGCAGGTGCAGGACCCCCGTCGCTTCCCGCCGCTGGTGATGGCGGTGGTCATTGATAAATCCGGCAGCATGGGCATGCAAGAAGCCGGCGTCCTGAAGATCCGCCTGGCAGCCGAAGCGGCCATCCGCGTGGCCGAAAGTCTGAACGATACCGACACGCTGGCGGTGGTGGCGTATGACGATCGGCCGGCCGACACCTTTGGCCCGACCACAATGGATCAGCGCGACGCCCTTATCGCGCAATTGCGCCGTCTCCAACCGGGCGGCGGCGGCATCTATGTGCGTGAAAGCCTGCTCTATGCTGCCGATCTGCTGCGCAACGTGGAAGCTACTCCCGAAACGCAACGGCACATTTTGCTCCTTGCCGACGGCAGCGACGCCGAACATCAGGAACAGGTGCCGACGTTGGTGCAAAAGCTGGTGGACGAGGGGATGACCGTCAGTGTGGTGTCCATCGGTCAGGGGAGCGATGTGCCTTTTCTGCGCCAGGTCGCCCAAAGCGGACAGGGACGCTTTTATCTCACCGAACGCGCCGCCGATCTACCGGCCATTTTTGCCGAAGAAACGGCGCGGGTGAAACGTTCCTACATCGTCGAGAAAACATTTTATCCTGAGCCGTTGACGCCGTGGCTGCCGCTGGCCGACATCGCCGCCACGCCGCCGCTGCGGGGGTACGTGGCAACGACGCCGAAGAGCGCGGCGCAGGTGGTGTGGAACGCCACGGAATACGATCCACTGCTGGCGGTCTGGCAATACGGGCTGGGACGTGCGGTAGCCTGGACTTCGGATGCGACGGGGCGTTGGGCGTCCGAGTGGGTCGCCTGGGAAGGGTTCTCTGAGTTCTGGGGAGCGGTGGTGCGGGCAGTATTGCCGTCGCCGGCCGATAGCGGCCTGGCGCTGCGGATTATGGCGGAAGGCGACCGGGCCCATGTGATCGTGGATGTGGTCGCGCCTGAGGCAACAACAGATACGGGCTACGTGGACGGCCTGGACTTGCGCCTTTCCGTGACACCTGCCGGCGTCGGACAAGGGGCATCGCAGACGGTAACGCTGATTCAGCGCGCGCCGGGCCGGTATGAAGGCTATTTCACACCGGCAGGCCGCAGCACCTTGTTGCTGCGGCTCCATGGAGATCGCGATCTGGTAGCCGGCTGGGCCGCGCCGACGCCGCTGGAGTATATCCCCGGCGACGCGCTGGCGGCGGTGGCGCGGTTGACCATGCAGGGCGGCGGCGGCGTGCGCGAACCGACGGAAGTTTTCGTGCACAATCTACGTGGACGCACCCGCGAGCAGCCCCTGGCCCCGCTGTTAATCTTGATCGCGGCCCTGTTGTGGCCGGTGGATATTGCGTGGCGGCGCCTGGCCCTGACGCGAGAGGACATCCGGCGGCTGTTTGTCATGGTGTGGGAACGGGTACGCCGCCTGCGCCGCGGACCACGCCCCGTACCGGAAGTGCCGCCCACCCTTGCCGCGACGCTGCGTCGGCGGCAACGCCGCCCGGAGCGTCCCTCTACGCCTGTGATGCCGCCGGAGAGCGCCGCGCCCCCCTTGCCGGCGTCGCCGGAAAAGCCCGAAACGCCTGCACCCATTGCGCCGTCAGCTTCACCAGCTTCGACGCCGCCCACAGGTCCCCAGGAAGCGGATACGCTGGCCGCGCGTTTGAAGCGGCGAATCCGGGAATAAAGTAACTTACGATTTCTCCTCTCTGAGTGCGCGCAGCACGCCGAGATTTTCAAAAGTCTCAACGGCGACCTTCATCGCCTGCTCCGGTCGCAAGCCACACGGCGTCTCCCAGATCAAACCGATCAATGTCAGCGGAATGGCGAAGCTGACCAACCCTGCGGGCGTTCGGATCGGCGTCACCAGAGCGATTTCGGCTTCGCGCGCCGGCAGCGTGGTTCCATAACTGGTGAGACAAATCGTTTTCAAACCCTTCTGGCGCGCCAGTTTGATGACATGGCCGGTATCCGGGCTGACATCGGCAATGGCAAAGGCAAACAAAACCTCATCGGCTTGCATGTTTTCCAGGAACAGGGCCGATTCTGTGAGGGTGGGTTCAAATGTCGTGGCCTGGATGCCAAGGTAACGTAATTCTCTGGCCAGCACTTCGGCCAGATTGTAACTGATGGATTCACCGGTCAGCCACACCCGCGAGGCCTGATTTAATATGCTGACAGCCTGCGCCAGTTGTGGCGTTTCGGTCGTGAAATAATGTTGCAACTGTTGATCCATGTTCTGATAGAGGGTGCGGATAAGTTCTTCCTCCGATAGATTTCCCTCGCCGTGCCGATAGGTGTGGGTGAGTTGATCCTGGACGTAACGCTTGATCTCGCGCGAGAGGTCGCGATAGCCCGGATAGCCAATATCCTGGGCAAAGCGGACGACCGTGGCCTGATCCACATTGGCGCGCCGCGCCAGCTCCACGGCGGTGAGAAAAGCCGCTTCTATGGTGTGGTTGATCAGATAGTCGGCGAGACGGCGGTAACCGGGCGTCAACTTATCGTACATTTCGCGGATGCGTGTCTGAAACATAACTTTTCTCCTATGCTATTTGTTTGAGCAAACGATTTCCCAGGGTAAAGGGTAGTGAATAGACGGCGCCTTAGCCGCAAGGCGCCGTCTGTGTACTCTGAGGTTGAAAGTACCGTTTACTTCAACACACTGTCATCCCAAAGGTCTTTAGGGGATGTAACCTCATATTCCGGCGTTTCGGCCCGCAGCTTGAGGAGTTGCTCCATATTGGCGCTGAAGCCCTCTAGCTTCACCAGGGCGTCGGCGGCGCACTCCTTCATCACGGCTTCCCAGATCAGAGCCAGCACCTGCATAAACGCGCCAAAAGTCGGTACGCCAATGGGCGTCTTGCTCGGCACGATGACCGTCAGGGCCGCTTCACGCGCCGGCAGCGCCACGCCGGAATTGGTGATGGCGATGGTCTTGATGCCCTTTTCGCGCGCCAGATGGACGGCGTAGCCGGTATCCAGGCAGGGTTCCATCCCCACCAGGGCAATCAACACATCGTCGGGAGACATTTGGGGAACGACGCTGGCCGTCTCGCCCATGCCCGGATGGAAGGCACTGGCCGGGACGCCGTAGGTCTTGAACTTCTTCGCCAGGAAGACGGCCAGCTCGTAGCCGGTAAATTCGCCGGTGATCCAAATCTTGGACGCGGCCTTGATGATTTCCACGGCCTTGACCACGTTGGGCAGGTCGGTGGTGACGAAGTGTTGCATATTCTGGGTCGCATTCTCGACGAGCGACTGCAGCAGCTCCTCGGTGCTTTCGGCTTCACCGGCCCGGCGATAGGTGGACGTGACCTGATCCCGCACGTAATGCTTGATCTCGCGGGATAGCTCACGATAGCCAGAGTAATTCAGCTCCTGCGCGAAGCGCACCACAGTTGCCGGATCAACACCCACGCGGCGCGAAAGCTCGGTCGCCGTGAGAAAAGCAGCATCCAGGGTGCTATTCATGAGGAAATCAGCCAGCCTTCTAAAGCCAGGGGTCAGGTTTTCATAATTTTCACGAATACGATCTTGAAACATGGTTCTCTCCTTTGTAATTTAAGATTAACCACAGACTTGACAAGCCGCGATTTTTATGTCCTAATGGTAACCGGTTTACATTCAGCTCTCTTGGAAAGGTTACGCACAAAACTACGGGACGTGGTTATGTCGCCATTCAAGCGCGCTTTTCATACCGATATCCGCGCGCAACCTGTGCAAGGGTTACAGCCTGAATATATAAATGGGGCTTAACTTGTCTATACCAGTTGCCTGCACCACATTTTGTATGGAATTATTATAACATACGTAAAAGGAAAGGTCAAGTATTCCGTGACAATCAACATAAATACGTGTAAAATGTCATACCTTGAATTTGTGAGGAGCACTATGCGCCGTTTGTGGATCTTATTTGGGGTGGTGATGTGTGGGGTCTGGCTGTCGGCCTGCGCAGGCCAGGCCCCGGTGGTGATTGGTACAACGCCGACGCCGCAAATCTTTTCGCAGTGGGCCGTGGCAGCCGAGGCCAGCTCACAATTCGCTTATCCCGATTGGGGGGTGAATCGCGCGACCGGTGCGCCTGAAATCCAGGCGTGTAAGGATGATTCGCGGGCCTGGGCTTCCGCGCTTGGCAGTGGGGTGGAATGGCTGCGCCTGACGTATGCCCGCCCGGTGTATGCGACCGAGGTGCGCATTTATCAGACTTTTGGGCGCGGCGCGATTTCGCGTGTCTCGCTCATTGATGAAACCGGAACGGCGCAGCGCATCTGGGAAGGGAGCGATACGTCCGAACCCTGTCCGGGCACTCTGGTCGTCGCGGTGCCGCAGACGACGGTGCGCATTGTCGGCGTCCTCATTGACCTCGATGAGTCACGCACGGGATTCTGGAATCAGATTGATGCCGTGGAATTGATCGGCGTGCGTTAGACACCCAAAAGCCGTTTCTTGAGGGCTGCGGGGACCCGTCCGCCCTTTTCGAGCACGCGCAGGGCCTCTTCGGGGGTGGGAGGCGGGGCGTCATAGAGCGGTTCTGCTGCAAGCTGCGGCGTCGGCGGCGTTGGTGATGGGGGAATGGCGATTTCTGTCAGCCAGGTGAGCGCCTCGACGGCGCTTTCGGCTACGGGGATGCCGCGCGGCATCCGCGATGGGACGGTAGCCGTGAGCAGAAGGGCGCCGGCAGCAACGGCGGGATCGTCGGGCACGCTGGCGAGGTGCGTGTACACCCGCCGCAGGGCCGCGCCGGTTGCGACTTGTTGTAAGACCTCGTCGAAAGCCGGATTGGCGCGCGTGGCCGGCGGCAGGGGGCCGAGAAGAAGCAAGCGTCCGGCCTGGATGAGCGTCTGTTCGCGTTCAGAGGGCGCAAGCTGGGCGAGGCCCTCTCCAGCGAACAAGAGCGCTTCACCTTCACTGCTTGCCATTTCTTCCAACAATAACTCCGCCTGGGGGCTTCCGCGAAACGCCGCCGGCAGTAGATTTTCGCCCAGGAGCATGCCTATCGTTTCCTGCAA
Organism: Chloroflexota bacterium; assembly: GCA_019873645.1. GTDB lineage: Bacteria > Chloroflexota > Anaerolineae > B4-G1 > SLSP01 > DSWT01. The sequence goes on from JAIOAX010000031.1 coordinate 36,143, forward strand.
TAGTTCCCGGGTCGCGGCATCGAGCGGGCCGGGGACCAGGTAAATGATGGGGCGCAACAACAGACTCACTTCCCCGCTGTAGAAGAGCAGCGCCGGACGTACCTTGAGGGGCAGATGGTGCAGTCCAGGCGGATAGTGCGGTTCGTTCCAGCGCACGGCGTGCACGTCGGGGAGTTCGCGGGGAGAACGCAGTTTGGCGGCTTCATCGGGCGTCAGGCCGAGCGTCTTGGCCTGCGCCGGCAACTGCTCCAGCGCAGCGCTCAGGGCTAGCCCGCGCTGTTCCCATTCGCTCAACAGCGCTTTGGCGCGCTGCGGCGATAAGCCGGCGTGGAACACAAACCAGGCCCACAGGCGGGTTTCGTTATCCATGGGTTTCTCCGACCTCTTTTTCCAGGATGATGGTTACCGGGCCGTCGTTGAGCAGGCTGACCTGCATGTGGGCGCGAAAGACGCCGGTGGCTACCGGGATGCCGGTTGCGCGCAGCGCGTCCACGTAGACGTTGACCAGGGCTTCGGCGATCTCCGGCGGCGCAGCTCTGGTAAACGAGGGCCGGAAGCCACGTCGTATGTCGCCGTACAGCGTGAACTGCGAGACCACCAGCACACTGCCGCCAATGGCCTGCACCGAGAGGTTCAACTTGCCTTCCGCGTCGCCGAAGATGCGCAGGTTGGCGGTTTTGTGCGCCAGCCAGCGCGCTTCGTTTTCGGTATCGCCTGCGCCGGCGGCCAGCAGCACCAGCAGGCCCGGCCCAATTTCGCCGACGACGGCGTCGTCTACGCTTACCGAGGCATGGGTGACACGTTGAATGACTGCACGCATGGGATTTCTCTAGTGTGTATTTTTTGAGGAAACCAGGCTGTCAGCGCAAGATACGGTCGTAGATGGCGTGCTTGCCAATCCAGAACCAGACGATTGTATCCCCACGTAGTATTCCAAGCGCCCGATAATCACGTCCAATGCGCACTGAGTAGATGGGTTCTTCGGGATCCACCCTTTCGAATTGCAGGCCTGGACTATGCGGATTATTCCGCCACAATTCATAAGCTTTGTCAGCCCGTTCCTGGATTTCGGAGGGTAGCGCCTGATAGAGCGCCCAAAATTGTTTTGTCGTGCGAGAGATCATCGGACAGCGACTTTACCGTCTATAATGATCATTTCAAGAGTTTCACCTGCATCTAAATCCGCAAGCGCCTGATGGGCCATGGCTCGGAAGTCGTCGCGGTTGGCTAGATAGGTTTGTTCCCAGGCTTTTTCCTCCTGTTCCATTTCTGCGGGGGTAACCTCGTCATTCCCTTCCTCGTTTGATGTAGTCTGGGTCTGAAGCCAACGTGCGAAGTCCAGAACTTGCATTGCCCGGCGTCGTGGTAAGGTTTTCACAACATCCAGTAGAGCTAATTCTACCGCTGTTGGCTGTCTGGTCAGTTGACTTGTCATTTTGTTACCTCGTATACGCCATGATCACACATTCTTGCTCTGTAAAGCATCGTATTACTTAGAATTATAGCTTGTCTTCTTGAGCCAGTCAATGTCCGGTTGCCGCTACAAACGCAATCGCCATCCCCCCATCGTGGCTGAGGCTGATGGCCCACTCGGTCAGCCCTTGCGCCGCGGCGAGGTCGCGGGCGCGCCCGTGAAGGATGAGATAGGGTTTGCCGCCGGCTTCGTTGAGTGTCTCCACATCCAGCCAGCCGATGCCTGCCGGCGACAGGATGCGCATGCCTGCGCCCAGCGCTTTGGCGACGGCTTCTTTGGCCGCAAAACGCGCCGCCAGTTCTGCCGGACGGCCACGGCTGTAGCGCACCTCGTCAGGCGTGTAGACGCGCGCGAGGAATTTCTCGCCAAAACGCGCCAGGGCGCGCTCGATGCGCGGGATTTCCACGAGGTCAACACCAACAGCGAGCATGGTTTATCCGGCCGGCCCGGCAATGGCGAGGGCGTAATGGTCAGGGTCGAGCCAGCGCTGCGCAATTTCCTGGACCTGTTGCGGCGTGACGGCGTTAATCATCTCTGGATAACGTTGCAGGTAGTCCAATCCCAGCTTGTAGCGTTCGATGTTGAGCAGGGCGTGAGCGACGCCGCCGTTGGTTTCCAGTTGCAACGGCAGACTACCGGTGAGCAGCGCCTGGCTGTCTTGCAGTTCTTCTTTGGGGACGCGCGCTTCACGGATACGCTGTAGCTCTTCGAGGATCAGCGCCACGGTTCTGTCCACATTGGTTGGATTGACGCCAGCGATGATGCGCCAGGGACCGGGCGCGCGGCCGCCTTCGAGGCTGCTATACACGTAGTAGGCCAGGCCGTTGGCTTCGCGGATAACTTTTCCCAGACGGCCATACATGCCGAAGACGCCAAACACAGTGTTGGCGACGAAGCAGGGGATAAAATCGGGGTCCAGGCGTGACGGGCCGGGCCATCCCAGGATAAGGTCGCTTTGCGTTTTGTCGTCAAGGCTCAGGCGTTGAACGCGCCGTTCACTGAGCCGGGGAACAGGCGGCAGCGGGGGACGCGCCGGACGGTCGGCTCGCCAATCGCCAAAGGCGTCGCCGATGGCCTGCACGGCAGCGGCGGCTTTGACCGCGCCGACGACGGCGATGACCATATTTTGGGGGGCATAAAGCCGGTGGAACTGCACCAGGTCGTCGCGAGTAATGCGCTGGATGGTGTCGAAATACCCGGTCTGGCTCCAGTGGAGAGGATGTTCTTCCGGGTAGGCCAATCCCCGAAAAGCCAGGGCGGCCATGCGTTGGGTGTCATTTTCGCGTTCCTGGATGTCGGTGAGGATTTCGGCGCGGGCTTTTTCGACCTGCTCCGGCTCGAAGGCCGGGTTGCGCAGCACGTCGCCGAGGATGTCCAGGAGTACAGGTAGATGCTCGGCCAATCCCTTGGCGCCGAAGGACGTGGAGTGGAGGCCGGCGTTCAAATCGAAGCTTGCGGCGATGGACTCGATCTCCTCATAGAGCTGCGCGAAGCTGCGTCTGCGGGTGCCGCGTTCCAGCACATCGGCGGTGAAGCCGGCCAGCCCGATTTTGTCGCGGGGCACATCAGCGGCACCGGCTTCCAGGTAGCCGCTGATGACGACGGTGGGGCTGGTGAAGTTTTCGCGGATCAGCAGCGTGATGCCGTTGGGCAGCGTCTGGCGCAGAATGTCGTTGGGACCGGGTAAAGAAAGTGCTGGTTTGCGTCTGTGCATGATGTCTCCCAAAAGTCAGATAGTGCTTAGTCGTGTAGTCACAATAGTTACGCGGTGCGTTTCTTGGGACAGGACTTACAAGATTAACAGGATGAAAAAGCTCCTACAAAGCCTTCTTTAATCCTGAAAATCCTGTCATCCCTGACAGAAAATGGCGCAGTGCGTAACTTCTAAATTTTACACAACTTTCAGTATACTACCGAACTGTCCGCCGTCCAGCGATGCCTGAACCTAGGGCTATCGCATTTGGCCGCTTCCGGCAACTGAATACGGCCTAAAGGCCGGGGAAAGAGGGATTTTTGTGGCGGGGCTTTGCCCCGCCACAAAAATCCCCCCTAAAAACGCCGCTTTAGCGGCACAACAGACAGCACGACGGGACAAAGTTTTCCAAATGCGATAGCCCTACGCCTGAACCAGCACGTGACCGGCGATCCGGCAGAAGAGAGGGGGAAAATTCATGTTAATCCATAGCTAAAATCTTATGGTACAATAAGAACGTAGATGCACTTCGGGCTTCCAATAGGAGATTGATATGAATCTGGATGATATTGTACAAGATATTCATGTATTAGAGGGGGAGCTTCAGACTTTCGAGCGTAAGTATGGTGTGCTCTCTAAGACCTTCTACGAATTGCATATGGAAAGTGAAGAACCAGATTGCGGCGCGCGTGTGCGCGGCAGTCGCCGCCGGCCTTGCCACTCCACTCGATCATAACCGCCTATAAGGTAAAGTCCATGCGCACAAGCCTAAACCAACCCCTCGCCCCCTCACCCACTCCCTCACTCTTCCACCCCCTCTCTCCCTCCCCCGCTCTCTTCAACCGCCTCTGGCGTGCAGCCCTTATCGTGGGCGCACTCATGGCCGCAGCTTACCTGGGACGGCATCCCTCGATGCGCTGGCTGATGCTATTTGCCCTGGGCGCAGGCGGCCTGCTGTTGTTGCGTGCGCCCATCCTCGGCCTTTACAGCATCCTCGGCGCGGCGCTGATGGCGCGGATGGCTATCGCTACCGGCACAGAGGTGGAGTTGAACGTCGCCACATTGCTTATCCCGGCGGTCTTTTTCCTCTGGCTCCTCGATGGCCTGCGCCGTCGTGAACTCCATTGGGCCGGTTCGCGGGTGGATCGCCCTTTGCTGCTGTTCCTGGTGGCAGGATTACTTTCTCTGTTGATGGGCAACGTCCTCTGGGACCCCATCGTACCCAAGTCCGACAACTTCTGGCTGGTGCAATTGGCACAATGGGGCATCTTCGCCTTTGCAGCGCTGGCCTTCTGGCTCACCGCCAATATGACGCAGAATCCCGACCGGTTAGAGCACTTCACCTGGACCTTCCTGTTTCTCGGCGGCGGGCTGGCGATCCTCAGGCTGCTCCCCGGCGTCGGTGGTCTGGCGCAACGTTTTACGACTATTGCCTTCATCCGTGCGCCGTTCTGGGTATTGCTGGCGGCGCTGGCAGGCGGGCAATTGCTGTTCAACCCCACACTCGGACGCGGGAGACAAATGTTCCTGTGGGCGGTATTGGCAACGGTGATCATCTACGCCTTCATCGAACAACGTGAGGCAGCCTCCAACTGGGTGGGTATCGCCGCAGTCGGCGGGGTCCTGATTTGGATGCGCTTCGTTAAACTGCGCGGCCTCATCGTCACCTTAGTTGTGTTGCTCATCATCACGGGCATTCTCTTCCCTAGCCTGTATGAGTTCGCTGGCGGCGATGATGAATGGATTCTCAGCGGCGGGTCGCGGCTTACACTGATTGAGCGGGTCGTTCAGGTAACTATGCGGAATCCTATCACCGGGCTTGGTCCGGCCTCCTATCGCCCTTACACCAGCATCGAGCCATTGAAATATCAAAATGCTTTCTGGATTAATCCCAAAGTCAACTCCCACAACAACTACGTGGACATCTTTGCCCATACCGGTCTGCTCGGGTTCGGCATCTTCCTGTGGCTTATGGGTGAAATTGGCCGGCTCGGCTGGCAACGTAGCACTCAGCACTGCAGTGGCTTCGCAGGCGGCTACGCCAATGGCATGTTCGCCGCCTGGGCTGGCAGCATGGTGATTATGATGTTCGCCGATTGGATGTTGCCTTTTGTCTACAACATTGGCTTCCCGGGCTTCCAGGCGAGTATTCTGGTGTGGCTGTTTTTAGGAGGGCTGGTGGCCGTGGGGAGAGGGAATGAGGGGGTAAGAGGATGAAGATTAAGGTGCATACGGAGTTGAAGGTGTATCAGTTGGGGATGGATGTATGGTTGAAGTGTATCAGTAAAATGAGGAGGGAACGATGACAGTGATGGCAAAGCCGATTACCCCAAAGGGGACTTTAATCTTGGGTAAAGAAATCTTGACCGAAGCAGGGTTAGGCAAACAGGTGCACATTATTGTCAAACCAGGGGAAATCCGTATTGTGACCGCGCTTGTATCCGATGCCGAAGCAACACTGAAAGAGTTGGCGGGATGCCTTGGACAAGAACCCGCTTCTGAATACGATTTCCAGCTCAAGATCGGTGGTTTGTATGAAGCTCGATGAAGTTACGAGTGGGCACATTTATGTGGATACCAATGTTTTGTATATGTATCTACGCGCGGATCCAGCCCATTTGCCTGCGATAGAGTGTTTTTTACAGCGTGTGGTGCGGGGCGACATTGTTGCCTATGTCAGCGTATTGACTTTAGATGAGTTATACTATCGCTTGTTGTTAGCATTGATCAAAGAGCGCACAGGACGCAACCCGTTGGATGTTTTGCAGGAGGATCTGCTGGGAACGGTCACCAGGTATAACGATAGTATCAACGGCGCTTTGCGCAAGCTGATGGGATTACCACACTTTACCCTGGTGGGGACGGAACCCGGGGATTTCGAGAAGGTGCTGGAAAACATTGCGCAATTTGCCTTGTTGCCGCGTGACGTTTTGCATATAACAGTACTACAACGTTTAGGAATGACAGCTATTGCCTCAGACGATACTGACTTTGATCGTGTTACCGGCATACAGCGTCATTGGATTGTGAACCCTCCTCAATGACTGTATGAACCTCTCTATCATCATCGTTAACTGGAACACCCGTGAGCTCCTCGCGCAATGCTTGCAGTCGGTTGAACAAAACGTCCGAACGTTCAAACGTTCAAACGTTCAAACATTTGTCGTAGATAATGCCTCCACCGACGGCAGCGCGGCTATGGTGCGGGAGCGCTTCCCCTGGGTCACGCTGATTGAGAATACCGAGAACGTCGGCTTTGCCCGGGCCAACAATCAAGCGCTCCGGCAATCTGCGGGGCGTTATATTGTCTTACTCAACAGCGATACCAAAGTACTCCCCGGTGCACTCCCCACTCTCGTGGATTTTATGGACGTACACCCCGAAGCCGGCGCATGCGGGCCGCGGCTGCTCAACGCGGATGGCAGCTTGCAGCCTTCATGTCATCCCATCCTCACCCCCGGCCGCGAGTTCTGGCGGCTGCTCTTTCTGGATAAGCTCTGGCCCCGCGCCACCTATCCCCAACACCGGTGGGACGAGCAGACGCCGCGCCCGGTGGAGGTATCAAGGGCGCCTGCCTCATGCTGCGCCGCGAGGCTCTGAAGCAGATAGGGCTACTGGATGAGCAATACTTTATGTATACCGAGGAAATGGACTTGTGTGCCCGCCTTTTGCAGGCCGGTTGGTGCAATTATTGGGTTCCGACAGCCGCAGTCATTCATTACGGCGAAGCCAGTACCCGGCAAAACGCGGAAGCTATGTTTGTGGCACTTTATCGCAGTAAGGCGCAATTTCAGCGCAAATTCGGCGGCGAGCGACAGGTCCGGCGTTTCAAATTCCTGCTCTGGCTGGCCTACCTTCCCCGCGCTGCATTGATGACCACTGCCGGCTTGTTCTCTCCGACTCTGGCCGCCCGTGCCCGCGCTTACCGTCACTTGCTCCGCGAATTGCCGGGGTTCTGAAATCTCCGTTATCCCCGTTCCGATCAGGCGTATGTCAACGCCGGTCTATAACGCAATACGCTTAAGAATTTGGCATCTCCCCCAAACCTGCTTACAATAGAAACCACAACCCCAAATTACTCAGGCGAGCGACTATAAGTACATAACAAGCGAATCAAACGCACCGGAGACTGTCATCACACCCGTGAAGCACAACGCCGAAGGTTGCAATGGAATGTACGCCAACACAACTTACAGAGTATGAATCAGAAACGTCAGATACCCGCCAGCTTCTCGGAGAAATTTACAGATATTATCGGAAATTTCCAAAACCGAACGCAAATCTTCGGAAAATTCCAAATAATCTACAGACATAAACCCGTCTTTTCGTTGTAAATTTAACAATGGGTACAGTATTTCAGTCCCTGTTGTAGTGATCAAGCCATTGCTATAATCAAATTATGCGCATCGTCTATGCTTTGCTCTCTGCGACCTTCGGGATGCACCAGTACACCGCCGACATCGCCAACCGTGCGGCGGCCCACCACGAGGTGCACCTGGTCACTACTGCCCGCTATCCTGACCACCGTTACGCTCCCGCTGTCACCATCCACACTCCCATCAACACCACCGATACCGGTTTCTCACATCGCGCTATCAACCCCGCCGCCATTCGCCATTCGCTACTCGCCATTCGCCGCTTACATCCTGACGTCGTCCACTTCACCGGCCCGCACCTGTGGAACATTCCCATGATCCTGGCGCTGCGCCGCGTCGGCATCCCGGTCATCCACACCCTGCATGATCTGGACCCGCACCCCGGTTCCGCTTACGGTCCGCTGCTCTACCTGTGGAACCGCCAGGTGCTGTACACCGCCGATCACATCCTCATCCATGCGATGCGCTATTACGAACGGCTACGCGCCCTCGGCCTCACCGCCACCAAACTCACCTGTACGCCGCTGTTACACCTCTTTGTGGGGCACACCTTTCTTGAAGACATCGTCCATTTGGCCGATGGGGTCAGCTACGCGCCGGAAGTGCTCTTCTTCGGGCGGCTGGAACGCTACAAGGGCGTGGCGCCCCTGCTCACTGCATGGGCCATGAGCGACGCCGCCGCCAGCCCACAGCCGGCGACGCTGGTACTCGCCGGGCCCGGTAACCTGAATAAGCTGTGGAGCGGCCCACTGCCGCCCCGTGTGGAACTCCGTAATCACCTCATCAGCGACGACGAAGCATTAACGCTCTTCAAACGCTGTAGCCTGCTTGTGCTACCTTACATAGGCGGGACTCAATCGGCGCTCATCCCTGCAGCCTACTTCTTCTACAAACCGGTGCTTGCCTCGCCGTCGGGATCGCTGGATGAGTACGTCGAAGATGGTGTCACCGGCTGGATCGTGGAGCCAGAACATCCTGCATCGCTGGCACGCTGTCTAACCGCCGCGCTTGCGGATTCAACTAATTTGGTTAGAATGGGCAATGCTGGCCGCGCCTGGTATGAAGACCGCCGTCAAGCCGAGGAACAAACCCTGCTGCACATGTATGAACGTTTGAACATTCGAACGTTCCAACGTTTAAACGGGCTAACGATTTAGGAGGAATATGCAATCAGAAGCTATAGAGCCTGGGGGAAATTGGGCCGCCCGACACGCAACGACCCGAGCCTATCGTCACATGCCGGGACCGCGACTTACGCTGCCGGAACGACGGTTGCTTTTGCTCGTTGTGGACTTATTGCTGGTCAACGGGACACTGATCGCAGCTTTGAGCCTGTGGAACAATATTGCTCCATCCGCCCTGGTTTTGAGCGCCAACTATAAGTGGTTTGTCACCCTCTCGCTGCTGTGGTACCTCATCGGGCACACACTTGATCTCTATAATCCCGTTCGAGCCGCCAGTACCGCAACCATCGTGATCAACAGTGGCATTGCCGGTTTGCTCACCGGCCTCATTTATGTCGCCATCCCCTGGCTCACCCCACCGCTCCAACGACGCTTCTATGTTTTCGGCTTCATCGGGTTAACGGTCATCGCTCTTACACTATGGCGTGCGTTCTATGCCCGCGTGCTGGCTCAATCCCCCTTCGAGCGCCGCGTTCTTGTCATCGGGAAGGGGAAAATCTCCCAGCGGCTGGCGGATGAATTGAATGCCGCTGCCAAAGCCGAGCGTGCCAACCCCTTGCGCGGAACCGGATACCACATCATGGGTTTTGTCAACACGCTGCCGATTGAGAAAGATACGGCGCTTGATCCGGCGCACTCGCTGATCCGGTTGATCCGCAAGGCAGGCATTGATGAAGTGCTGGTCAGCGAAGATACGCCGCTCTCCCCTATCCTCCACGAGGCGCTGCTCGATTGCCGTGAGTTGGGCATCCCCGTCACTCCGCTCACCGAAGCCTATACACGGCTCACCAACCGCTTGCCGGTAGACTACGCCGTCCGTGACCTGCGGCTCATCACCGGCAAGGATGATAACCTGGGATACCGCCTCTATTGCGCCGTCAAATATGGCATGGATATCACGCTGGCGCTGGTGGGGATCGCGGTACTGGGAGTGTTGATCCCCTTCATTGCCTTGGGTAACGCCCTTACCGCGCCCGGACCGCTCTTCTACCGCCAACAGCGTGTGGGGCGTGGCGGACAGCCCTTCGCTACGATCAAATTTCGCACCATGAGGCCCGATGCCGAAACCAACGGCGCCGTGTGGGCCAGCGAGCATGATGACCGCGTGACGCCGCTGGGCAAATGGATGCGCCAGATGCACATTGACGAAATCCCGCAGGTCATCAACGTGCTGCGCGGCGAGATGAGCATTGTTGGCCCGCGTCCCGAGCGTCCGCAGTTCGTCGGCGAAATCAGCCGCGCTCTGCCCATCTACCGCGCGCGCCACGCCGTCCGCCCCGGCATCACCGGCTGGGCGCAAATCCACTACCCCTACGGCAATTCGATGGAAGACGCTCGCATCAAGTTGGAATACGACCTCTACTATGTGCAACATGCCAACCTGGCACTGGACGTGCTGATTATGCTCCAGACCATCCCTACGATGCTGCTGTTCAAAGGGCAATAAACGGTGGTCATCATTTTCAATATCGTCCTTTCCCTATTGCAGATACTGATCGCCATAGGGTTATGCTACCATTGCATCTTACTCGTTGCCGGCGCCATTAAACACCATCCCCAAAGGGCCATCAGGTCATCCCGGCATCGGTTTGCGATTGCCATTCCTGCCCACAATGAGAGCGCTGTCGTGGCGCAAACACTCGAACAACTAAAATGCCAGGATTATCCCAATGACCTCTTCACCATCTATGTGGTTGCGGATCACTGTCAAGACGATACAGCACAGGTGGCCCGTGAACACGGAGCGCAATGTTACGAACGACAAACCGAACCGCATGGGCGCAAGGCTTACGCATTGCAGTGGTTATTGCAAAGAATCCTGGATACAAACATCCCTTACGATGCGATAGTGATCTTTGACGCCGACAGTTGCGTAGACTCGCAATTTCTACAAACGATGGATCACGCGCTGGATGGTCAATATGCCGTACTGCAAGGGAATCACATCATTGCCGATCCAGGAGAAAGCCCTTTTAGCGGGTTGGCGGCTGTGGATATGCGGCTCAACAATTTACTCCACAACCGAGCCAAGCACAACCTCGGTTTTTCCTGCCGCTTGATGGGTGATGCGATGTGCTTCAAAACTGAAGTGCTTCGCCAATATGGCTGGCCGGCCGACTCGTTAGGTGAAGACCGCGAATATGGCCTCTATCTGCTGACCCAGGGAATCAAGGTTGGCTATGTTCCAGAGGCTATCTCGTATGGGCAGGCAGCCCCAAGCTGGAAAACCGCTGCGGCGCAGCGCATACGCTGGTATGGCGGCGTTTCGGAAATTCGGAGGAAGTTCATAGCGCAGTTGCTGAAGTTGTTCCTCCAAAGACGTGACTTAGCCTTGCTGGATCAAGCCATTGAGCTGTCATTGCCGCCGTTCACGTTTTTGGCTTCACTCTCTGTCGTTATCGCTGGCATGCAACTGATTTGGCCTGCGTTGCAGCCCCTATTCTCGCTTGCGCCTGTTTTACTAATGGCAACGGCGTGGGTGGCTTTTCCGTTCGTCGGGTTAGCGATTGACACAGCACCGTTCTCGCTGTACAAAGCCTTGTTGCACGGCCCAATTTACGTGGTCTGGCGGCTCTGGGCCGGGTTGCGTGCCAGGTTTCTCGGCCAAAAGGTACGTTGGGTGCGCACGCCACGCCGTGAAGAACTCTCCCAACGAGGTAAGTGAGGTTACACGTATGCTCCGCGTCTTGTGCATCTTCGGTACCCGTCCCGAGGCGATCAAAATGGCACCGGTCATCTGGGCCTTGCAAAAACAGCCGGAGCGCTTCGTCACGCGCGTGTGCGTCACGGCGCAGCACCGCGAGATGCTCGATCAAATGCTCGCCACGCTCGCACTCACGCCCGATGTTGATCTCGATCTGATGCAACCGGGGCAGACGCCTAATCAGTTGGCCGCGCGCGTACTGGCGCGTCTCGAACCCGTGCTCGAAGCCGAGCGTCCCGATTGGGTGCTCGTGCAGGGCGATACGACCACCGTGCTCGCCGGCGCACTCGCGGCGCACCATCTGCGCATCCGCGTCGGCCACGTCGAAGCGGGATTGCGTACCGGCGACCGCTGGAATCCCTTCCCCGAAGAGATGAACCGCGTGCTGACCGATCACCTCAGCGACCTGTGCTTTGCGCCGACGGAGCGCGCCCGGCAGAACCTGCTACACGACGGCATCCCCGAACACCGCATCCGACTCACCGGCAACACCGTCACCGACGCGCTGCTGTGGGCCGTCCGGCAGCCCACCCCGCCGGCGGCCCGTGCGTTGCTAGAACAGGCGGGGTTACCCACTGCGCCGCACAGTTCAGCGGACGGGCCACGGCTTCTTCTGGTCACGGCGCACCGGCGCGAAAGCTTTGGTGAACCGCTAGAACGCATCTGCCAGGCCATCCGCGCGATTGCCGAACAGGGCGCGGGCGCAGTGAAGTTGATCTATCCCGTCCACCCCAACCCCAACGTGCAGGCGCCCGTCCAGAAGTGGCTAAATGGCGTCCCGCACATTACGCTTGCGCCGCCAGTGGATTATCTCACCCTGGTGGCGCTGATGCAGCGCAGCACGCTCATCCTCACGGATTCCGGCGGCATCCAGGAAGAAGCGCCGAGCCTGGGTGTGCCGGTGCTGGTACTGCGCGAAGTCACCGAGCGACCGGAGGCTGTCGAAGCCGGCGTTGCGCGCGTCGTAGGCACGGATGTGCAGCGCATCGTTGCGGAAACCTTCCGCTTGCTCGATGACCGAGACGCCTATGCGGCAATGGCGCGCGGCGTCAATCCCTACGGGGATGGACACGCCGCCGAGCGGATTGTTGCCGCGTTGGCCCAGAGGTAAATGCTCATGTCATTCGATGAAAAAGCCCTGCACGAAGTCCGGCAAACGCGCTTCCTAATCAATCGGGTTGACGATTGGATTTACGACGAAATCGCTCCCTATATCGGCCAGCGGGTCCTCGAAGTGGGATGCGGATTAGGTAATCTCTTTCCAAGACTACTGGATCGAGAACTGGTCTACGGTATAGATATCAGCGAAGAAAGTATAAACGAGCTACAACGCACATTTGCTCACACACCAAATGTGCAAGCGTGTGTTTGCGATATCTGTGCCCCAAATGTTTTGCATTTAAGCATCAACGCATTTGATACCATCATCTCATTAAACGTGCTCGAGCATATTGTAGATGATAACCTCGCATTTGCGAATATGCGAAAATTGTTGGCCGGCAGCGGGCATCTTATTATCATCGTACCGGCACACCGTTGGCTTTATGGCACTATGGATAGTTCTATAGGTCATTTCCGACGCTATGATAAGGAGCAAATGCGAGTTAAACTGACTCAAGCAGGATTTGAAATCATAACGCAGCAGTATCTGAATTTTGCAGGAGCATTGGGGTGGCTTGTAAGTGGTAAGATATTGCGAAAGAAAACCCCTCCGGCCAACCAATTGCGCCTGTTCAATCTTTTGGTTCCTTTCCTACAATACGTAGAAACTAAGATTGAATCTCCAGTAGGCGTCTCCCTATTGAGCGTTGCCCGATGAAAATTACACCCACAAAAAACCTGTTCGCTATCACACTTTTACTCAGCGTCTTTCTACGGTGTCTGGTGGCAATATACTACGGCGATATTGTTGATGCGCCGCCGCTGCTAACCGATCAACGCTCTTATCACTATCTCGCCGTGGGCCTGCTCGACGGCAACGGGTTTAGTTTCGCCAGGCCGTGGTACCCATTTAATTTTCCGCCAGGAACACCCACCGCCTTTTGGTCCTTCCTTTACTCACTGTTCATCGCCGCCGTCTACGCCGTATTCGGTGTCCATCCGCTCGCTGCGCGGCTCACCCAGGCCGTACTCGGCGGGACCCTCCTCCCCTGGATGGTCTACCGGCTCACCGCTACCTTGTTTGCAGAATCACAAATCACGAATCACGAATCACGAATCGCCAATCGCCATTCATCACTCGCTCTTCTCGCCGCCGCCAGCGCTGCCATTTACGGGTACTTCATCCTCTATGCCGCCACACTGATGACGGAGACATTCTACATCGTCGCGTTGCTGTGGTCATTGGAAATTGGGCTGCGTGTGGGACGTTGTCTGCGCCAGGGCGCGCGCGTCCCGCTCAGTTTGAGCCTGCAACTGGGCGCGAGTCTGGGCATTGCCGCCCTCATCCGTCAGGCTATTCTGCCCTGGGTACCGGCGTTCTTTTTATGGTTAGTGTGGCAGGGCGTTGGAGAACGTTGGAACGTTCAAACGTTCAAACGTTTTAAGGCTCTTGTCCTTGCGGGGTTGGTGTTGCTTGGATTCATCCTGCCATGGACGTACCGCAACTATCGTGTCTACGGGGAATTTCTGTTGCTTAACTCCAACACCGGCTACGCGATGTACTCGGCGCAACATCCTATGCACGGGACGAATTTCCAGGAATTTGCCGCCGCCCCGCTGCCCGAAGGGTTATCCGGCAATGAAGCGCAGATGGATCGCGCGCTGCTACGACAAGGCATCCAGTTCGTGCTAGACGATCCGGGACGTTACCTGCTCCTTTCGTTGAGCCGCATCCGCGCCTTCTTCGAATTCTGGCCCACGCCGGATACAACACTGCTCCACAACATCGGACGCACCGGGTCTTTCGGGCTGTTTTTGCCGTTTATGGTGTACGGGCTTTACCTGAGTGGGAAAAGAGAAAAGAGAAAAGAGAAAAAAGGAGTTAGAAATGAGAGCGGGGTTTCCCCCTCTCTCACTCTCCCTTTTACTTCTGCCTCTTCTTTACTCTACCTATTTATGGTTGTCTATACCGTTCTCCATATCCTTACCTGGGCGATGGTGCGCTATCGGTTACCGGTGGATGCCGTTGCGTTGCCCTTCGCGGCGTTGGCGATTGATGACCTGTATCACCGCGCGCGTAAGGGCATTCAAACGTTTGAACGTTCAAACGTTTGAACATTCGTTCTCTTCCAAAAACGTGATTCTGCGGTATACTACCGTTGGTGGTGGAGGGTTGGGGGCGGGCTGCGCCCGCTCCCAAGAAATTTACCCTCCCCGTTGCGAATGGGATTATGGATAAAGTGAGCCAATTATGGAATTGAAGCAATATTTTGGGGTCATCAAAAAATGGTGGTGGTTGGCGGTCGCCTGTGTGCTGATCGCCTCGGTGTCCAGCTATCTGGGCACACAACAAATGCCGCGCATCTACAGCGCCACGACCACGCTGATGGTCGGACGCGCACTCCAACAAGCCAATCCCTCCAGCCAGGAAATCTACCTCAGCCAGCAATTGGCGCAAACTTACGCGACCATGGTAAAACGCAAGCCCATTCTCGAAGGGGCAGCGCGCGCCCTGGGGTTGCAGTATATCCCTTCAGCGGGCAACGTTTCCGCGCGGGTAGTTCCCGGCTCACAGCTCTTGGAAATCAGCGTGCTGGATACCGATCCCGAGCGTGCCCGCATCCTCGCCGATGAAATTGCCCAACAACTGATCAAACAGACCCCCACCGACTCGCCGGAAGTGCAGGAACGGCGCGCCTTCGTGCAAGAGCAATTACAAGACCTGGAAGACAAGATCAAGACCACGAAAGCGGAAATCGAAGAGGAGCAGAAAAAGCTCGACGCCGCCAACAGCGCGCGCGCTATTCAGCAGTATCAATCCAACATCTCCGCCCTGCAACAAAAGCTCTCTTCGTATCAATCCACCTACGCCTCGCTGCTCACCACCGTACAGGGCGGCACCAATTACGTCACCGTCGTCGAACCGGCGAGCAGGCCCACGTACCCCATTAGCCCCAACGTCTCGCAGACAGTGATGCTCGCTGCCGGCATCGGCCTGGCGCTGGCCCTGGGCGGCGCGTTCCTCATCGAATACCTGGATGACACCGTGAAGACCCCCGAAGAGGCCGCCCAACTGACCGGCTTGCCGGCTCTGGGGGCCATTGCGCGCATCGAAGGGAAAACGCTCACAGACCACCTCATCACCGCCCGCCACCCGCTTTCGCCCATCGCCGAAGCCTACCGGGTGCTGCGCACAAACATCCAGTTCTCCACGGTGGACAAACCGCTCAAGACGTTGATGGTCACCAGCCCGGCGCCCTCCGAAGGCAAGAGTGTGACGCTGGCAAACCTGGCCGTGGTGATGGCGCAGGCAGGACTCAAAGTGATCGCGGTAGATACCGATCTGCGACGGCCCATCCAGCACAAAATGTTCAACGTGGCTAACGATTACGGCCTATGCGACGGCATCCTCCACGCCAACCCCGGCATTATGGAACACGTACAGCCCACGCAGATAGAAAACCTCTGGTTACTGCCCAGCGGCACAATCCCGCCGAATCCCGCCGAGTTGTTAGGCTCCAAACGTATGGGAGAAATCATCGAGGAATTGAAAGCCAACGCCGACCTGGTGATCTTCGACACGCCGCCGGCGCTGTTGGTGACCGATGCCGCCGTGCTCGCCAATCGCGTGGATGGCGTGTTGCTGGTCAACGATGCCGGAAACACCCGCCGGGGAATGACCCAAAGAGCAACCGCGGAGCTGCGCCGCATCCATGCGCCGCTGCTCGGTCTGGTGATGAACCGCCTCTCCACGCGCCGCGGCAGCTATTATTACTACCAGTACTACCACTACAAATACTACCGCCACGAAGACAGCACGGTTGAAAAGCGCCGTTCCAAAGTGGAGAGGAGAAGACGGAGGAAATAAAAACGTGAAATGTAAAACGTGAAAGTTATCTTACGTTTTACGTCTTTACGTTTTACGTCTTTACGTTTTACGTCTCCGCGTTTTAGTTGTACCGCTGCGTGATCGGTAAACGGCGGTCTTTGCCGAAGGCGCGCGCCGTGATCCGCACCCCCGGCGGGGCCTGACGACGCTTGTATTCGTTGCGGTCCACCATCCGCGTTACCCGCTTCACCACATCCTCCAGCAGTCCCAATGTCGCCACAATGTCTTCCGGCGCCTGGTCGTCCTCCACATAAGCCTTCAAGATGGCATCCAACACCTCGTAGGGCGGCAGTGAATCCGTGTCCTTTTGATCCGGGCGCAGTTCCGCCGAAGGTGGCCGGGTGATACAGCGCTCGGGGATCACCGGTGCGTCGCCCTGTGCGTTACGCCAGTTCGCCAGGTCATACACGAGCGTCTTCAACACATCTTTGATCACCGCATAACCCCCTGCCATGTCGCCGTAGAGCGTCGCATAGCCCGCGCTCATCTCGCTCTTGTTGCCGGTCGTCAACACCAGCCAGCCAAACTTGTTGGAGAGCGCCATCAAGTAATTGCCACGAATACGCGCCTGGATATTCTCCTCGGCGATGCCCGGCGTCGTGCCC
Organism: Chloroflexota bacterium; assembly: GCA_019873645.1. GTDB lineage: Bacteria > Chloroflexota > Anaerolineae > B4-G1 > SLSP01 > DSWT01. The sequence continues at coordinate 53,169 of JAIOAX010000031.1, forward strand.
GCAAACGGTTCGGACAACACGTCAAGGTATGCCTGGAAAACGGGTTCAATGGGGATGGTCATAAAGCCGATCCCCAGGTTGGCGGCCAGTTGTGCCGCATCGGTGTTGCTCATCTCGGCGGTGTAGCGTGACGGCATCGCCACTCCCACCACATTCTCCGGCCCCAGAGCGTCCGCAGCAATGCATGCAACCAATGATGAATCAATACCGCCGGAAAGGCCGATCACCACCTTTTCAAAGCCGTTTTTGCGGACGTAATCCCGCACGCCGAGCGTCAACGCCCGGTAAATTTCGGCCAGCGGCGGCAGTGGTGGCACGATATGGGGCGCGCACGGCTGACGGACAGGCAACAATGGCGGCGTCCGCACTACCGGCAGCGTCACCGTAGGCAAAGGCGCAGGAACAGCTTTGCGCCAGCGGGGATCGTGCAGCCGCCAGCGAAACACGGCGCCCAAATCCACATCCGCCACCACCAAATCTTCCGCAAACTGCGCACCGCGCGCGAGCACCTGCCCACGCTCATTGATGAGCACACTGCTGCCGTCGAAAACCAGCTCATCCTGCCCCCCCACAAGGTTGCAGAAGGCCACCACGGCCGCATTGTCGGTGGCGCGCGTGACCAGCATCTGCTCGCGGGAGGCCAGCTTGCCGGCATGATAGGGCGATGCGGAAATATTGACCAGCAGCCGCGCCCCACCCTGCAGAGCCTGTACTTCGGGCGGCCCTGCCGGATACCAAATGTCCTCACAGATGCTCACCCCAAAGACGACGCCCTCCCGCTCGAATACCGGGATTTCCGTCCCTTTGCGGAAATAGCGATCCTCATCGAAGACCGCATAATTGGGCAGATAATGCTTGCGATAGGTGCGCACCCATGCGCCATCATGCAAAATGGCGGCCGCATTGTAGACATCGTTATCCACATCCGCAAACCCGACGATTGCCGTAATCCCTTGCGTCGCCTGCGCCAGCCGGAGCACTGCGGCCATGTTCGCCTGCAAGAAAGCCGGTTTGAGCAACAGGTCTTCCGGCGGATAGCCGGTCACAGCCAGCTCCGGGAATACAACCAGGTCCGCGCCGACTTCGCGCGCTCGTCGGATGCCGGCTTCGATTTTTCCCACATTGCCTTCGATGTCGCCGACCAGCGTGTTAATCTGCGCCAAAGCAATCCGCCAATGGGCCATGATGCCTCCTTATGTGAGTTGCGAGTTAAGAGTTGCAAGTTGAGAAATCCGTTAGAATCCGTTCAATCCGTTGACTATTGACTACTCGCCGAGATGATTGATGCGTCCGATGCCGTTCACCCGCTGCGAGACAATGGGATTGCCATAATACTCAACGGACCCCGCGCCGTTGATCGTGGCGTCAAGTTCCTTACTCACGCGCACCGTCGCCGAACCGGCCGCGTTGATCTCCACTTTAGCTTTTTCGCTCTTCAATGAACGGGCCTGATACCGCCCCACCCCATTGATTTTGACGGTTTGCGAGGTCGCCTCACCCGTCACCGTCACGTTGCCCGCGCCGGAGAGCGTCACAAGCAAAATCTCGGCATCCAGATTCTGCATCTCAAAGTTGCCTGCGCCGTTCGCGTTGACGGTGAAGGTTTCGGCGCGCACATCGGACGCCTCGATGTCTCCCGCACCATCCAGGGTGATCGCATCCAGGGACTTCACGGTGAGATAAAAATTGATAGGTTCCTGGCTGATCGGCACAATGTTCTTCTGCCAGCGGATGGTCAGCTCATTGTTTTGGACTTCGGTAGTAATGTACTGCATGAAGTTGTCCTCGGCCTTGATACGCAGCGACTCGGTTTCGCCGTACTGGATGTGCAACCGCCCAAACCCTGCCAGACGCACGCGCCGGAAGTCCTGGACCGCGCGGGTTTCCTCAACAACATTCCCTGAACCTTCCACTTTCTCCAGATCAATCTCGATCGTCACACTGGGGATCGTCACCGTGCAAGCCAGACTGCTCGCCAAAAGCGACAGCACCATCATCACAATCACATAATTTTTCACCTTACTCCTCCTGGTACATCGTTAAAACGTTAGAACGTTCTAACGTTCAAACGTTTGAACGTTCTAACGCCTAAAAACTAATACGCATCGCCGCCCGGTCAAGTTGCTGTCTGCCCCATACCCGTAATTCTGGTATAATGGCATTATTGTAACGGAAATGGAGAAATATGCTATGCTAGAAGGTAAACGCTCGCCACAGTGGACGCTGCCGGAGGTCATCCTCAAGCCACGCACGCGCGGGGAACGCCTGGCCTACTGGATTTCACAAGTGGGTAGCCCACCGGTGATGGGGCTTGTAGGGTTAATTTTCATTGTCGCTGGCCTGACGCTGCCCGGTGTCTGGGCGTGGGTGGGACTGTACGTGGCGATGGCGATGGTCATGCCGATGCTGTTTCTCATCTGGCAGGTGCGCCACGGCCGGGTGACCGATCTCGATGTGCAGCTTCGGGAACAGCGCAAAGGGTC
>JAIOAX010000032.1 GCA_019873645.1 Chloroflexota bacterium
CAGGATGTAGGCCAACCAGACCACGGTGAGTTGCCCGTTACTCAACCCTTGCTGCAAGCCGTGGGTACCCAAGTGCGTGTCTATCGCCGTGTCCAGGTGCAAAGCCTGGCCCAGTTTGACCAACAACGGAATATCATCAATGCGTTCGTGTGTTAACGTTAAGTTGCCCATGCGGGCAAGCATACCAGAATTTCGCGTTTTGGCACGTCCATTCACGCGAAACTAGAGACCCTCTGTCACTTTCTGGAGTATCTGGCCGCCTTTGGGCATACAGCATTGATGTTTGCGCCTGAGGGTGCCCCGCCGATGTATGCCGGAACGCCGATTGTGGGCTTGCCGGCAGTGGCGTTTCCCTTTTACCCGGATTTGCGCCTGGTGCCGCCGCTGGTGAATGTCGAGCGCCGGTTAGCCGATTTCCGCCCTGACATTGTGCATCTGGTGAATCCGGCTTTCCTGGGGTTGGTAGGATTGCGACATGCGCGGACTCTCAATGTGCCGGTTGTGGCTTCGTATCATACCGATCTCCCCGGGTACACACAAATTTATCGGATGGGGTGGGTCCGTGAATCTGTCTGGGCGTATTTCCGTTGGCTTCACAACCAGGCGGATTTGAATCTGGCGCCTTCACACTTCACCCGTCTGGAACTGGAAGCCCATGGCTTCGAACGCGTGCAAGTGTGGAGTCGCGGCGTGGATACCAGGCAATTCCACCCTCAACGGCGTAGTCACACATGGCGCATGCGTCTGACTGATGGGCATCCTGAGGCGCCTTTATTGCTCTATGTGGGCCGTCTGGCGGCCGAGAAGCGTATCGAGTGGTTACGTCCGGTGTTGGCAGCGCTTACCCAGGCGCGTCTGGCGCTTGTCGGCGATGGGCCACTGCGGGCGGAACTGGAGGCGCTGTTTGCCGGGACCCCGACAGTGTTCACCGGCTATTTGCGCGGCGACGATCTGGCTGCGGCGTATGCTTCGGCCGACATTTTTGCTTTTCCCTCGGCTAACGAGACCTTCGGCAATGTGGTGTTGGAAGCGATGGCTTCGGGATTGCCTGTGGTAGCGCCGCGCGCCGGCGGGCCGGTAGATTTAATTACCCACGGCTACAACGGCTTTCTTGTTGCTCTGCAGGATCAAGAAGGGTGGCTTGCTTGCGTGCGTCAATATGTTGAAAACCCGGCTTTAACCGCTAAAATGGGACAAAGGGCGCGGGCGTTTGCCGAGAGCTGTAGCTGGGAGGCCGTGTTTCATGGGCTGCTCAATGACTACGCGGCGTTGCTTGAGGCGCGGCCATCAGCACGCCCGATATTTCAATCATTCAGGGCGTCCGCAGTCCCGACCCCGCCCCTTTTGGGGCTGGGAGGTAAATAGGGGGTTGGGGCGGCGCAGCCGCCCAAAATCCCCTCTTTGAGAAATCCCCCCGCTCTCCCCGCACGCGGGGAGAGCGGGGCAGGGGGTGAGAGGGGAAAACTCAAAAAAACCTGCCCCCATCTTGAAATGTCCCCATGAGTCCCTGGCCCTTGACGTCAGCAAACTTGTGGGTATGATCCCTTATCGAAAGGGGAGGTGATCCTATGGCTGACTTGAAAATCGTCATACAACCGCATAAACGGATTGCTCTGGTGGCGCATGACAACAAGAAGCAGACCTTGCTTGAATGGGCCAGATACAACCGTGAGTTATTGGCCCATCATGAGATTTATGCGACCGGGACGACCGGCGCAGTGTTGGAACGTGAGTTGGGTATCCCGATCGTTAAACTGCACAGCGGGCCGCTGGGAGGCGATCAGCAGATCGGCGCCAAGATCGCCGATGGCGAGATTGATTTCTTGATCTTCTTTTGGGATCCGCTTGAACCACAACCCCACGACCCCGACGTTAAGGCGTTGTTGCGCATGGCTGTCGTGTGGAACATTCCCATCGCTTGCAATCGGGCAACGGCCGATTTCATGATTTCATCGCCGCTGATGGAGGATACTTATGAGCGGCTGGTGCCCGACTATGAGGGCTACCGTAAGCGGCAAATCCAGCGGCAGCAGCTTTTTGGTCAAAGCATGCAGCTGCTGCGTGAAGACAATGCCGGTAATCAAGAATAACCCATCGGGATATTTGTCACCCCAAACGAGTGTCATTTGACATATTTTGAACTTGTTGTAGAATACGGGGTAATTAGATCGGATCGAGAGTTAATGCTTATGCATACCGACCAAAGCGACCGTAACCCAATACGCGACCTGGTGATCTCCAGCAATCCTTTGCTGGGGCTGTTGCTTATTGTCCTGGTTATTATTGTGCTCCTGCTTAGCGGGAGCACACGGGCGGTCGCGTTGGCGAAGATGAGGCCATAGTAGGACAAAGTATATCTAAGACCAGCAGAAGCCGCCCAAAAAGGCGGCTTTTTTGTTAGGTAGGTAGGGAGTAGGGATTAGGGAGTAGGGAGTAGGGGGCTTCTATATCTTATACTCCGTACTACAGAAGATGAGGAGAGGATGCGATGAAGAAGACGGGTGCAGAGATTATATGGGCGATGCTCGAACACGAGGGGGTCGAGGTTGCCTTTGGGATTCCGGGGGGCACGATTATGCACACGTATCATCCCCGCCAGAATTACGGCGTCTATCACGTGCTGGTGCGCCATGAGCAATGCGCGGCGCATGCGGCGGATGGGTACGCGCGGGCTTCCGGCAAGGTCGGTGTGGCGATTGCCACTTCCGGTCCGGGTGCCACGAATCTGGTCACCGGCATTGCCACAGCCATGATGGACTCGTCCCCCATTGTGTGCATCACCGGGCAGGTGCCCACTGCTGTCATCGGCACAGATGCCTTCCAGGAAGTGGACATCACCGGTATCACCCTGCCGATCACCAAGCACAACTATCTGGTTGCCAGCGTTGACGAATTGGCCGAAGTGATTCACGAGGCGTTCTACATCGCCCGCAGTGGCCGCCCGGGGCCGGTGCTGGTGGATATCCCCAAAGACGTACAGCAGGCATCTACCGAATTTGTTGTGCCTGATGATGAAGTGAATTTGCCGGGATACCACCCTGTGGGCAAGGGCAATCCCGATCTGGTGGCCAAAGCGGCGCAATTGATCAACCAGGCTGAACGTCCGGTGATTCTGGCCGGGCAGGGTGTGATCATGTCGGGGGCGACGGACGTGTTGCGCGCGTTTGCGGAGAAAACGGACACCCCGGTCGCTTTTACCCTTCTGGGGAAGGGCGGGTTCCCGGAGTCACATCCCCTGGCGCTGGCGTTGATGGGCATGCACGGCGAGGTCTTTGCTAATCGTGCTATCCAGGAAGCCGATCTGTTGCTTGGCTTTGGAATGCGCTTTGACGATCGGGTGACCGGACGCCTGAATGCCTACGCGCCCTATGCGCGCAAAGTCCACGTGGATATGGATGCTGCCGAACTGAACAAGATTGTCAAGACCGACGTCGCCATCCACGGCGACCTGCGACAGGTGTTGGAGCAATTGTTGCCGCTCGTTCTCCCCGCCGATCACGAACCATGGCTGGAGCGTATCAACGGTTGGCGCGCGCAGAGCCACAAACGCGACATCATCAACCGCCCCGAAAACGGCCACCTGGTCGCGCCGCATTTCATCAACGAACTTTGGGAGGCTACGGACGGACAGGCCATTATTGTCACCGACGTAGGCCAGCATCAGATGTGGGTCGCACAGTACTATCCCACCGACTACCCGCGCCATTTCATCTCCTCCGGCGGGCAGGGGACGATGGGCTTTGGATTGCCGGCGGCCATTGGCGCCCAGATTGCCCGTCCCGACAAGGAAGTATGGGCCATCCTCGGCGATGGTGGTTTCCAAATGACTATGCACGATTTGGCGACCATTGTACAGGAGAAGCTGCCTGTTCATATTGCGATTTCCAACAACGGTTATCTGGGCATGGTGCGGCAGTGGCAAGAGTTCTTCTACAACAAACATTACGAGGCCACGCGCTTGCACAATCCCGATTTCGTGAAACTGGCCGAGGCCTACGGTATTCGCGCGTGGCGAGCGACCAACCGCCGACAGGCGCGCGAGGCCATTGCGGCGGCGCGCGCCCATAACGGCCCCACGCTGATTGATTTTCAAATCGTCAGTGAAGGTGACGCTGCCAACGTCTATCCGATGGTGCCGGCCGGGGCTGCATTGCACGAGATGATCGAACGCCCGGTCTACGCGATGGCGCAGGAGGCATAAGATGCAAAGTACACTGATTGCTCTGGTTGAAGACAAACCCGGCGTGCTGACGCGCGTCGCCAGCCTGTTCCGCCGGCGCAACTACAACATCGAAAGTCTGACGGTCGGGCACACCGAAAAACCCGGCATTTCCCGTATGACGATTGTGGTAGACAGCGCGCGCACCGACGTTGAAAAAGTGGCGCAGAACCTTTACAAGCTGGTCAACGTGATCCGTGTGGAGGACGTGACCGAACAGCCGAGCGTGTTGCGCGACCTGGCGCTCATCAAAGTGCGGGCCGAGGGGGGCAGTACCCGTTCGGAAATTATGCAACTTGTGGACACCTTCCGGGCGCGCGTGGTGGATGTGGGGCTAGATACGCTGATGGTCGAAGTGACCGGCACGGAAGACAAAATTGACGGCCTGGTGGAAGTCTTGCGCCCCTACGGCATCGTCGAGATGGTGCGCACCGGCCGTGTGGCTATGGCGCGCGGCAATGCGGGGAATGGGCATAAGTGAGTAGGGATTTGGGATTGGGGATTAGTGAGCAGGCTCTGGGGAGGCGTCCCGATCCCCAATTCCTAATCCCCAATCCCCAGTCCTCTAAATTGAAAAAGGAGAGAGAACAATGACGAAGATTGATTTTGGTGGTGTCATCGAAGATGTGGTCACACGGGAGGAATTCCCCCTGGAAAAGGCACGCGAGGTGCTCCAGGATGAGGTCGTCGCGGTGCTGGGATATGGCGTACAGGGGCCGGCGCAGTCGTTGAACATGCGTGACAACGGCATCCATGTCATCGTCGGGCAGTGGCGGGGCGATGTGGCGGCCTGGGACAAGGCCGTTGCCGATGGCTGGGTGCCCGGCGAGACCCTGTTTGATCTCGAAGAAGCGGCGGAACGCGGCACAATTGTCCAGTATCTGGTCTCCGACGCGGCCCAGATGATGACCTGGCCGCGCATCAAGCCGCACCTCAAGCCCGGCGATGCGTTGTATTTCTCGCACGGTTTTTCCATCGTCTACAGCAGCCAAACCGGTGTGGTCCCGCCGGATTTTGTGGACGTGATTATGGTCGCTCCCAAAGGCTCCGGGACGAGCGTGCGGGCCAACTTCCTCGCCGGAAGCGGCATCAACGCCAGCTATGCGGTGGAACAGGATTACACTGGCCGTGCGGAAGAACGTACCATCGCCCTGGGAATTGCTATCGGCGCGGGGTATCTCTTCCCCACCACCTTTAAGAACGAAGTTTACAGCGATCTTACCGGCGAACGCGGCGTGCTGATGGGCGCGCTGGCAGGTATCATGGAAGCGCAGTACAACCTGCTCCGTAAGCACGGCCATACGCCGAGTGAAGCCTTCAACGAAACGGTGGAGGAACTCACCCAGAGTCTCATCCGCCTGGTGGATAAAAACGGCATGGACTGGATGTACGCCAATTGTTCCACGACGGCGCAACGCGGCGCGCTTGACTGGCGGCATCAGTTCCGCAAGGCCGTGGAGCCGATCTTTGACTGGCTATACGAGAGCGTGGTCTCCGGCGAACAGACGCGCATTGTCCTGGCTGCTAACAGCGCGCCGGATTACCGCGAGAAACTTGCCGCAGAGCTGCGCGAAATGCGCGAATCGGAAATGTGGCGCGCAGGTGCGGCGGTGCGGTCGCTGCGGCCGGAGAACTGGGGAAAGTAGACAGTAGACAGTAGACGGTAGACAGGGGAAGAGAAACCCCGTCTACTGTCTACCGACTACCGTCTACCTGGAGGAAACAATGTCTGACGATGGGGTTGGCATTAAAGACAAGGTCGCCATTTTCGACACGACGCTGCGGGATGGAGAGCAGTCGCCCGGCGCGGCGTTGAACATTGACGAAAAACTGGAAATTGCCCGCGCTTTACAGGCGATGGGTGTGGATGTGATCGAAGCCGGGTTTCCCATCTCATCGCCGGGAGATTTCAAAGCCGTGCAGCGGATTTCACAGGAAATCCGTAATTGTACGGTCTGCGGGTTGACCCGCGCACGCCAGGCCGACATTGACGCGGCCGCCGAAGCCCTGAAGGATGCTGCGCGTCCGCGCATCCATACCGGCCTGGGTGTCTCGGATGTGCACCTTCAATACAAGCTGCGTATGACCCGCGAAGAGGCCCTTGAAGCGGGCGTTGCGGCGGTTAAATACGCGCGCAAGTTTGTGGAAGACGTGGAATATTTTGCCGAAGACGCCGGCCGCGCCGATCCCGACTACCTGTATCGCGTGCTTGAAGCTGTGATTGACGCCGGGGCCAGCGTGGTCAACATTCCCGATACCACCGGCTATACGACGCCGGACGAATTTGGGACGCTCATCGCCGGCATCCGCGCCAACGTCCCGAACATTGACCGCGCCGTCATCTCCGTTCACTGCCACAATGATCTGGGAATGGCGACGGCGAACGCACTGGCGGGCATCCGCAACGGCGCGCGGCAGGTTGAAGTGACCGTCAACGGCATCGGTGAGCGGGCCGGCAATACCTCGATGGAAGAAGTGGTGATGGCGCTCAAAACGCGCCGCGATATTTTTGGATTGGACACAAACATCCAGACGCAGCACTTTTACTCGATCAGCCGCCTGGTGAGCCAGTTGACCGGCATCCCGGTGCAGCCGAACAAAGCCATCGTCGGCGCGAATGCCTTCGCGCACTCATCCGGCATCCATCAGGACGGCGTGCTCAAAGAGCGCACAACCTACGAGATCATCAACCCGCGCGATGTGGGCGTGCCCGATTCGGCCATCATCCTTTCGGCGCGTTCGGGACGGCATGGGTTGCGCCATCGGCTGGCGGAACTGGGATACTTCCTCGATGATGAGCAGTTTGAAAAGGTCTACGAGCGTTTCCTGGAAGTCGCGGACCGCAAGAAAACGGTGGATACCCGCGACCTGGAGGCGATTGTCTCCGATGAAGCGCGGATGTTCTTTGAGGAAACCTATCATTTGGAACAGGTGCAGGTGAGCTGTGGCAGCCAGAGCATCCCCACGGCAACCGTGCGCATCAAGGGGCCGGACGGCAAGATCGTGTGTGACGCCGACTACGGCACCGGACCGGTGGACGCCGTCTACCGGGCCATCAACCGGGTCATCGGCGAGCCGAACGAGCTGATCGAGTTCTCGGTGCAGGCCGTCACCGAGGGGATTGACGCCGTGGGGCGGGTCACGATCCGCATCCAGGCCGACAAACCGGTGAACGGCGGTGTGCGCCGGGTTTTCAGCGGCCATGGTGCCGACACTGACATTGTCACGGCCAGTGCCAAAGCCTATATGTTTGCCCTCAACCGCCTGATTGCCGCACGGCGGGAGGCGACAAGATAATCAAATCAGGGCCTAGGGACTGGGGATTAGGGACTGGGGACTGGGACATTAAGGCGATCTCCAATTTCCAATTCTTTACTCTAACTTTCCCCATCCTCAATCCCTACTCCCTACTCCCTAATCACCAAAACAGGAGGAGAACGATGGATACGCAAACAGTGCAGCAGTACGAACAGCAGGATGTCATGACCGCTATGAAGCCGCGTCACAACGGGCGTTTATGGGAATCTTTCCCTGAGCCGCGCGGGTGGGCGGTGCGTTGGGACGGCTTTGCGCTGGAGGTCTCGGCACGGCGCAACGGCCACGCTCCCCAAGAACCTCTCGCGCCGCAAGGCCACTAGGGGGTGTGTGTTGAGGGGGCACACACTCGCCGAGAAACTCATCGCTTCCCATGTGCCCGATAGTACAGACGTATGGCCCGGCGACCTCGTTGAGGTCAATGTAGACGTTGTGCTGGCGAACGACATCACCGCGCCGATCGCGCTGCGCGAGTTCGCGAGCCTGGGGGTGTCGCGCGTCTTTGACCCGGCAAAGGTTGTCCTGGTTGCTGATCACTTTGCGCCGAACAAGGACATCAAATCCGCCGAGCAGTGCAAAGTGATGCGCGAGTTTGCACGGGCGCAGGGCCTCATCCATCACTACGATGTGGGGCGCATGGGCATCGAGCATGTCTTGTTGCACGAGCAGGGCCTTGTCTTGCCGGGCGACGTGGTGGTGGGCGCGGATTCGCACACCTGTACTTACGGGGCGCTGGGCGCCTTTGCCACCGGTATGGGGTCCACCGATATCGCTGTGGCTATGGCGACCGGCAGTATCTGGATGCGCGTGCCGGAGACGCTGCGCATTGAGTACACCGGAACGCGGCAATCGTGGGTGGGCGGTAAAGACCTGATTCTGTACACCATCGGCCAGATCGGTGTGAGCGGCGCGCTGTACATGGCGATGGAATTTGCCGGCCCGGTAGTTGCGAGCCTGCCGATGGCCGATCGCTTCACCATGGCCAATATGGCGATCGAAGCCGGTGGCAAGGCCGGACTTTTTGCCGTGGATGACGCCACGCGGAATTATGTCACCGGACGCGCCAGCCGCGATTACCGCGTTTTTACCTCTGACCCGGACGCCGTGTATGCACGGGTGCTCACGCTTGACGTGACCGACATGGAGCCCCAGGTCGCTTTTCCCCATTTGCCGGAGAATGTCCATCCTGTACGTGAGGCTGCCGGCATAAGAATTGACCAGGCGGTTATCGGTTCTTGCACCAACGGACGGCTGGAGGATTTGCGCGTTGCCGCACAGATTCTGGGCGGGCGGCATGTGCACCCGGACGTGCGCTGTATCGTCATCCCCGGTACACAGCAGGTCTACCTGGATGCGCTGCGTGAGGGGCTGGTGGAAACGTTCATCGAGGCCGGCGCCGTGGTGAGCACGCCGACGTGTGGGCCGTGCCTGGGGGGGCACATGGGCATCCTGGCGGCCGGTGAGCGCGCCATCAGCACGACCAACCGCAATTTCCGGGGGCGCATGGGCCATGTGGATAGTGAAGTCTACCTGAGCGGCCCGGCGGTTGCAGCGGCCTCCGCGATTGTCGGAAGCATTGTCCATCCAGACGAGGTGATGTCATGAGCGAATTACGAATTACGAATTGCGAATTACGAATTACGTTTCACGTTTCACCCATCACCCATTGCGCCTTACGGAGGTAACCCGATGACACTCCAAGGCTCGGTCTGGAAATACGGCGACAACGTGGATACTGATGTCATCATCCCGGCGCGCTATCTCAATATGTCTAAGGCAGAGGAATTGGCGCAGCATTGTATGGAAGACATTGACGCGAACTTCGCGCGTGCCGTGAAGCCCGGCGACATCATCGTCGCGGGGGAAAACTTCGGCTGCGGCTCATCGCGGGAGCACGCGCCGCTGGCGATCAAGGGCGCGGGTGTGTCATGCGTCATTGCGAAAAGTTTCGCGCGCATCTTCTACCGCAACGCCATCAACATCGGCCTGCCCATTCTGGCCTGCCCGGAAGCTGTCGCCGGCGCGCAGCCGGGGGATGCGCTCATGGTGGATCTGGAGGCCGGAACGATTACCAACACCCGTACCGGGGCGATATATCGTACTTCGCCCTTCCCGCCGTTCATTATGGGGATTATTCAAGCGGGCGGGTTGGTCCCGTATACGCGTGAAAGGTTAAGGAGTAGGGAGTAAGGAGTAGGGAGTAAGGAGTATGGGAGAGATTGAACACTTTCAACAGCTCATACTCCAGGAGAAGAACTATGCAACCATCACAAATCTGGCTCTATGATACGACGCTGCGCGACGGGACGCAGGCGGAGGGAATTTCCTTGTCGGTCGAGGACAAGCTCAAGATCACGCATTTGCTGGACGATCTCGGCGTGCATTACATCGAGGGGGGCTGGCCGGGGTCGAATCCGAAGGATGCGGCCTACTTTGAGCGGGTGCAAACGTTGGAACTCCGGCATGCCAAAATCACCGCCTTTGGTAGCACATGTCGCGTGGGCGCCCGGCCGCAGGATGATGCGAATATCCGTGCCTTGCTGACCGCCGGGACGCCGGCCGTGGCGCTGGTCGGCAAAAGCTGGACGCTGCACGTCGCCGAGGTTTTACGCACCACGCCGGAGGAGAACCTGCGTATCATCCACGAGAGTGTGAGGTATCTGAAAGAACAGGGGAAAGAGGTCATCTATGATGCCGAACACTTCTTCGACGGCTATAAAGACAACGCCCAATACGCGCTGGAGACGTTGCAGGCTGCCCTCGCCGGCGGGGCGGACGTCCTGGTCCTTTGTGATACGAACGGCGGCGCCATGCCATGGGAGATTGAACAAATCGTCGGGGAGGTCAAAAAGCACTTCCCCGACGTTGCGTTAGGTATCCATACACACAACGATTGCGGCATGGCCGACGCCAACACCCTGGCAGCCGTGCGCGCCGGCGTTGTCCATATCCAGGGGACACTCAACGGCTATGGGGAACGCTGCGGCAATGCCAACCTCTGCACACTTATCCCCAATCTTGAACTGAAAATGGGCCTGCGGGCACTGCCGGAGGGCAACCTGGCGCAGCTTACCCGGACGGCGCACGCGGCGGCCTCCATTGCCAACCAGACGCCTTATCGTCATGCGCCTTATGTGGGACGGAGCGCTTTCGCGCACAAAGGCGGCATCCATGTGGCGGCGCTGCGTCGCAATCCGCGCAGCTACCAGCATGTGGATCCCGAGCTGCTGGGCAACACCTCTCGCGTCGTCGTTTCAGAATTGTCGGGCAAGGGTAACCTGTTGAGCAAGGCCGAAGAGGCCGGCATTCCCCACGAAGAACTGCGCAACCTGCCGGATGTCTTGCAGCGCATTAAGGCATTAGAGCACAAGGGCTTCACCTTCGAGGGGGCGGATGCTTCGGTGGAGATGATGCTGTACCGTTCGCGCGAGGGCTATAAACCGCCGTTCCAGATGATTGACTTCATGGTGGTCGTAGAACATCGCGAGGGGCGCGGTCTGTTTGCCGAGGCGACGATGAAACTGCGTGTGGGCGATCAGATTTTCCACACGGCGGCGGAAGGCAATGGCCCGGTCAACGCGCTGGATGCGGCGTTGCGTAAAGCGTTGGTGCCGGTCTATCCGCGCCTGGCAGAGTTCGATCTGGCCGATTACAAAGTGCACATCCTTGACGGCGACGCCGGAACGGCCGCGACGACGCGCGTGCTCATTGACGTGCAGAACGGCTCAAAACGCTGGAGCACCGTCGGCGCTTCGACGAACATCATCGAGGCCAGTTGGTTTGCGTTAGCCGATGCCGTGGAATATGGGCTGACGGTAGCCTACGAATAGGGGGTTAACTTGGGGGGCTTTGCGCGATGGCGAGCAGAATGAACCGTAAAAGTCTATCTTGCTGTGGTTAAGGCTTCCATTTACCGAGAATTGTATTACAATGACTACACAATGACAATACAAGATTGTAATTAGGAGGCCAGCAATGAGCAAGGAAGCTGTAGTATCAGCCCGCGTTGACCCGGAATTGAAAATGAATGTCGAGCAAATCTTCAGAGCACTGGGATTGACGACCACACAGGCGATTACACTGTTCTTCAAACAGGTTGAATTCTGGAAAGGGCTGCCTTTTGAGGTTAAGATCCCTAATCAAGACACGCTGCGAGCATTGGAAGACGCCCGCACCCGTCAGAATCTGGCAACTTTTAACAGCCTGGACGATTTGTTGAGTGATCTTGAAATATGACCAAGTTGATTAGCCGGACAACGCAGTTTAAAAAAGATGTTAGATTGGCGCAAAAGCGTGGTAAAGACATTAACAAACTTAAGGAAGTCCTGGAATTGCTGGTTAGTGGATTGCCGGCAAGGTTACGCGATCACTTTCTAATTGGACAGTATCAAGGAACTCGTGAATGTCATATTGAACCGGATTGGTTGCTGATTTATGAAGATTCTGGAGAAGAGATTGTGTTGATTCGTACCGGCTCTCACAATGATCTGTTTGAATAAGATGAACTCAATTCGACCATGGATGTACAGGATGTCACGCTCATCCGCCATGCTTATGTCCGAACCGCGTGGCGCGGGCAAGGCATCGGCAGCCAGTTGCTGACGTATTTGCGCACCCTGACTGACCGGCCCATCCTCATCGGCACATGGGCCGCCGCGACGTGGGCCATCCGCCTTTACGAAAAACATGGCTTCCGACAGGTTTCATGGGAAGAGAAGGAGCGGCTGCTGCGGAAGTATTGGAATATCCCGGAGCGGCAGGTAGAAACATCGGTGGTTTTGTCCATCCAATAGGGGCAAAGGATAAACGATGGATTTCGGACAAGCTGTGTATATTCATCGCGGTTGTTGTGGCACCGACGAGCGGCATATTGCGGCGCTGGCTCAGGCGATGATGAAGCACGGGATGGGATGATAATCTTTATAATCGTTATACAGATCTTGAAGTTGTTGTACAAAACCGCTTTAATGATATACTGATATTGTAAATTGTATATCAGGGGGTGGAAAATGTATACGGCAACAGTATCACCCAAAGGTTGGGTGGTTATTCCCAAAGACTTACGCAAAAAATATGGGCTGGAAAAAGGGCGGCGGGTCCAGGTCGTAGAGTATGCGCAGTCGTTGGTTTTGGTCCCTTTATCGGATGATCCGGTCGCCGCTTTATATGGGATGTTGAAGGATGAACCTTCCTTGACGGCAGAGTTGTTGGCTGAGCATGCCCGTGAACTGGCGCAAGAGGATGCGTGAAGTGTCTAAGACTTATGTTTTGGACTCTTTCGCCATCCTGGCTTTGCTCAACGGTGAGCAAGGCGGCGGCGTTGTCGCTGACGTTTTGAGAAGGACAGAGGCTAGAGAAGTAAGAACTTTAATGTCGTGGATCAACGTTGGAGAGGTGGCTTATATTGTAGAGCGACGTAGCGGCGCAGGGCAAGTCTATCAGGTTCTGGGGAATCTCGAAACGACCAAAGTTCATTTCGTGGTTGCCGATCGCACTTTGACGCTACTTGCAGCGCATTTGAAAGCCCAGTATTCATTGTCGTATGCGGATGCTTTTGCTGCTGCGTTAGCTATGCTCGAAAAAGCAACTTTGTTGACCGGCGATCCAGAGTTTCGTGCCCTGGAAAAAGAATTGACGATTCAGTGGCTTGCGTAGAACAGCCGAAGGGGTGAATCATGCACGACCAATGTCCGGCATGTTACAGCTATGACATCGTTGGTGTTAGGCGCAGAAACATTTTTCTCTGGATCGGTCTGTCGCTGGCAGTGAATGCAATGCTGATGGTCGTGGTTTTCTCCGGCCTTGTGGAAAATATTATCCCCTGGATCATCGGGTTCATACTTTTGGATTCGCTGATTATGTTGCCGTTGATGGCGGCGTTGCGCTTGCGGGGTATGACCTATCGCTGCCGTGCCTGCGGGCATACCTGGTCGGAGATGCCGGCTACGGAGGCAGAGGAATCCACAATGGCTAAAACCGGTGTTGCCGGATCGTCCTCGACACCTTCGGCTGCAGGTTTCCAGATGACGGTGCAGGATGTGTTCTCGATCAAAGGGCGCGGCACGGTCGTCACCGGCGTTGTCGAATCGGGGGCGGTGATGAAGGGCGCAACCATCGCGATTCATGGTCAGGCCGGTGTCATCGAGACGGTGGTGGATGCCGTCGAAATATTCCGCAAGGTCAACGACTGGGCTGGCGTCGGAGACAACGTCGGGCTGCTGCTGCGCGGCGTGGAGACGGACGATGTGCATCCGGGAGATGTGTTGCGCGGGAGAGGGTAGAGGACAATGCTCACGTTGACAGAAGCCTGGAAAACGGCATATCCTACGGCCTCGGTCGGCATACTGGCGATGCGCGGCGCGGCGAATCCCGTAACGTGCCCGGCGTTGCAAACACGCAAGGCTACGTTGGAGGCCGAACTGCGCGTGCGGTTTGCGGGCAAAAGCCGGGATGATGTCAAGGCACTGCCAGAAATGCAGGCCTACGCCGCTTACTACAAACGATTCAAGAAAACTTATCACGTGCAACTACAACTGGAATCCGTCGCGTTCAAGGAAAAACCCATTCCGAGCGTCTCCGCACTGGTGGAGGCGATGTTCATGGGCGAACTCAAGAACTTCCTGCTGACCGCCATTCATGACTTGGACGTGATCCAGCCGCCGGTTCGCATTGACGTGGCGGATGGCAGTGAGAGTTACATCACGATGAGCGGGCAATCCCAGACGCTCAAGCCCGGCGATATGTACATCGCCGACGCGGTGGGAGTGCTATCAAGCATCATCTATGGCCCGGACGCACGTACCCAGGTCACACCGGACACGCACAACGTGCTTTTCACCGTCTACGCGCCGGAAGGCATCGCGCCGGAAGCGATACAGCATCATCTGGAAGATATGCGCGACTTTGTATGGCTGGTTGCGCCAGATGCGGAAGTGACAGTGTTCACCGTCTATTGCGCAGCAACCGCTTGTTGAGGTGCCCGCACTAACTGATCACTGATTACCAATCCCCAATCCCCAATTCCTATTTCCAAACACAAGGAGAACTTATGCAAGCGAACATTGTGACCCTTCCCGGAGACGGCATCGGCGTCGAAGTGGTCGCCGAGGGCGTCAAAGTATTGCAGGCGGTGGCCACGAAATTCGGGCACACCTTCACCTTTGAGAACCATCTCATCGGCGGCTGTGCCATTGACGCGACGGGCGAACCATTGCCTGCCTCCACGCTTGAAGCCTGCAAACGCGCCGATGCGGTACTGCTCGGCGCAGTCGGCGGCCCCAAGTGGGACGATCCCGCCGCCAAAGTGCGCCCGGAACAAGGGTTGCTCGGCCTGCGCAAGGGACTGGCGCTTTATGCAAACCTGCGCCCGGTGCAGATTTTCCCGCAGTTGCGCGATGCTTCCCCGTTGCGCCCGGAGCGATTGGAAGGCGTGGACCTCGTTGTCGTGCGCGAGTTGACCGGCGGCCTGTACTTCGGCCCGCGCAAAGAGGCCACGCCGGGCGATATGACCGCCTACGACACCATGCTCTACGCGGATTTTGAGGTGGAACGCATCGCACGCAAGGCGTTCGAGCTGGCGCGACTGCGGCGTAAGAAGGTCACGTCGGTGGACAAGGCCAACGTGCTGGCGGCCTCGCGGCTGTGGCGGCGGGTTATCACGGCGATCGCCGCCGACTATCCCGACGTGATGTTGGAACACATGCTTGTGGATGCCGCCGCGATGCACCTGATGCGCCGTCCGGCGGATTTCGACGTCATCGTGACCGAAAACATGTTCGGCGACATCCTCACCGATGAGGCCTCGATGCTCTCCGGTTCGATGGGGATGCTGGCGTCGGCGTCGCTTGGCGAAGGACGCAACGGCGTCTACGAGCCGATCCACGGCAGCGCGCCCGACATCGCCGGAAAGGGCATCGCCAATCCCCTGGCGACGATCCTCAGCGTGGCGTTACTGCTGCGGTACTCGTTGGGGCTGGAGACAGAAGCCGCTGCTGTAGAAAAAGCTGTCGCGGATGTAGTGGCGGCGGGCTATCGCACGAAGGACATTTACACTGAAGGGGCGAAGCTGGTCAATACGCAGGAAATGGGGGATGCTGTAATAGCGACGTTAGGATAACTTTGCGCGATAGTCTGGAGCGTCTTGTAAGTCGGTCAGATAGTCATTGAGTTCTTCCAGGTAAGCGGTCAAATTTTCGGCGGTGACGCAGTCTTCCCAGGTCGGATGTTCGGGGATGTCGCCGTTGGCAATGCGGGCTTCCAGGTCCAGGTAAGTTTCGACGTTGTAGCGGGCCAGGATATCCAGCCGAGCTTGCAAGACCTGACGCTTTTTGTCGCGCAGAAAACTGATCAGAGCTTGCCGGAATAAGTCTGGTTCAGAGAGACCATATGATGGTATTGACATCGGTATTGAAAAAGTTTATACTGAAAGCAGTAAAGGAGGTATAAACTATGACCGTGAAGACGGCTATTTCTTTAGAAAACTCGCTTTTTGAGAAGGTGGAAGACCTGGCACGGGAGTTGAAGATTTCCCGGAGTCATCTTTTTACATTGGCGGTGCAGCAGTTTATTGAGTCTTACGAGAATCAGCGGTTGCTTGAGAAGATCAACGCTGTGTATGCTGATGGCCCTGATCCAGAAGCAGTTACCTGGCGTCAGAGAACGCGCGGCCAGCATCGGCAATTGGTAGAAGGGCAATGGTAATTGAGCAAGGCGATGTCTTTTGGCTTGACCTGGGCGATCCGACAGGCTCAGGACCGGCGTACTGGCATCCCCATGTGGTGGTGCAAAATAACCTGTTTAATCGAAGTCGTATCAACACTGTGATTGTGTGTGTGATCACTTCAAATCTCAAACTGGCTGATGCCCCAGGCAATGTGTTGTTAACAAAGGGCGAAGCGAATTTGCCTAAGCCGAGCGTGGTGAATGTCTCACAATTGTTCACCGTGGACAAAAGTGAACTGGTTGAGAAGATCGGAACCCTGTCGCCGGCGCGCGTGCGCCAGATTCTTGAGGGGGTCCGCTTGTTTCTTCAACCGCGCGATGTGAGAGAATGAGCACTCAAGTTTGCATGTCGCAACAGAAGGTGCGTAATGCCGAATCCTTTTCCGGGTATGAATCCCTGGCTGGAAAATCCAGCACTGTGGACTGATGTGCACTTCCGACTCATCGCAACGTTAGCGCGTTACCTGAGTCCACTGGTCAGCCCGTGTTATTTTGTGGCAGTCGAATCGCAGGCTTACATCATAAACGGCCTGGGGCGGGTCGCCAGAAATACGAACGCAAGCGATTGGAAATTCTTGGCACGTACACACATCTGGTCGAGATTGACTTGTTGCGCGCGTGGCCGCCAATGCCGGTCATCGGCGCTGCCATAATGAGCGATTACCGCATTTTGGTGCGGCGTGGAACGCAAGGGAATCAGGCAACTTTGTATCCCTTCAATGTGCGGGATGCTATTCCTACTTTCACATTGCCTTTGCAGGCGGGTGAGGTTGAGCCAGTGATTGATTTGAAGCTGTTGCTCGATCAAGTTTATGCAGAAGCGCGTTACGATTTGCGTATCCGTTACGATCACCCGCCCGTACCGCCGCTGTCGGAAGCAGACATGCAGTGGGCTGAAGAAGTCATAAAAGGCACCCTTGTCAGGGTTTAGACGAATCAGATTTGTCCATCTCCGCAAAGATAGAGAAAAGATAGAGAATCGAGGAGGAAAGGATGCGCAGTGATAGTGCTAAAAGTGGATTCGAGCGCGCCCCGCATCGCAGTTTGTTCTATGCGATGGGGCTGACGCCAGAGGAATTGGAACGCCCGATTATCGGGATCGTCAATTCCTTCAACGAGATTGTGCCGGGACACGTGCACTTGAACAAAATCGCCGAAGCGGTGAAGGCCGGGGTGCGCATGGCCGGCGGGACGCCGTTGGAGTTCAACGTCATCGGCGTGTGCGATGGGATTGCGATGGGCCATATCGGGATGAACTACTCGTTGCCCACCCGCGAGCTGATCGCCGATTCGGTGGAGTCTATGGTGGAGGGTCATGCCTTCGATGCTTTGGTCTTCATCCCCAACTGTGACAAGATTATCCCCGGCATGTTGATGGCCGCCGGACGGCTGAACATCCCGGCGATCTTCGTCAGCGGCGGGCCGATGCTGGCCGGACGCTATGCCGGGCAAGACATTGACCTCAAGACACTCTTCGAGGCGGTGGGGCAGTACAAGGCCGGCAAACTGAGCGACGCCGAGTTGTGCGATTTGGAGATGGCGGCCTGTCCTGGCTGCGGTTCCTGCGCTGGCATGTTCACGGCGAACACGATGAATTGCCTCACCGAGGCGCTCGGTATGGGACTGCCCGGCAACGGCACCATCCCGGCGGTCAGCGCGGCGCGTTTGCGCCTGGCGAAGCAAGCCGGCATGCAGATTATGGCCCTTTTGAAAGCCAATCTCTGCCCGCGCGACATTATGACCCCGGCGGCCTTTGAGAATGCAATTGCGGTGGACATGGCTCTCGGCGGTTCGACGAACACGGTGCTGCATCTGCCCGCGATTGCCAACGACGCGGGCGTGAAGCTGTCGCTGGACACCTTCGACGCGATCAGCCGCCGCACGCCGTACCTCATCAAACTTAGCCCGACGGGGCCGCATCACATTCAGGATTTGGACGAGGCCGGCGGCATCCCGGCGGTGATGGCGGAACTGCGCGGCAAGGGCGTCTTACACACCGATATACCGACCGTGACCGGCAAAACGGTAGGCGAAAATCTCGCTACGGCGCGGCGGCGCACGGACGTTTTGCGCCCGGCCGATGATCCGTATAGCCCGGAAGGCGGCATCGCCATCCTGCGCGGCAACCTTGCGCCCGACGGGGCGGTGGTCAAGGCGGCAGCGGTCAGCGCGGAAATGCGGCATCACCGTGGCCCGGCGCGCGTCTTCGACGGCGAAGAGGCCGCGATGGCAGCGATCCTCGGCGGCGCGATCAAGCCCGGCGACGTGCTGGTCATCCGTTATGAGGGACCGCGCGGGGGCCCCGGCATGCGCGAGATGCTCATGCCCACGTCGGCGCTTTCGGGCATGGGGCTGGATGCGACTGTGGCGCTCATCACCGATGGGCGTTTCTCCGGCGCGACGCGCGGCGCGGCTCTGGGACACGTCTCACCGGAGGCGGCGAGCGGCGGCCTCATCGGGCTGGTGCAGGAGGGCGATGAAATCGAGATTGACATCCCCAACCGCACCCTGACCCTGCATGTCCCCGATGCCGAAATCGCCCGGCGGCGCGCCCACTGGACACCCAATCCGCCCAAAATCCGGCATGGCTGGTTGGCCCGCTATGCGCGGATGGTCACGTCGGCGAGTGAGGGGGCGGTTCTGAGGTAGACGGTAGTCGGTAGACAGTAGACAGGAGAGTTTCCCCGTCTACTGTCTGCTGTCTACCATCTACTAAATCTAATAAGGGAGAGGAGAAGAGCAGAAATGGCATTCAACAAAACGGAGTATATCTGGCACAACGGCAAACTGGTTCCCTGGAATCAGGCCACCGTCCACGTGACGACGCACGCGCTGCATTACGGCTCAAGCGTCTTTGAAGGCATTCGCGCCTACGAGATCAAGGGGCAGCCGCATATTTTCTGTCTGGATGCCCATATCAAGCGGCTGTTCAATTCGTGTAAGGTATATCGTATGGAGATCGGCTACACGCCGGAAGAGATCAAGCAGGCGATTTGCGACACGATTCGAGCCAATCAAATCAAGTCATGTTACATTCGCCCGCTGGTCTTCCGGGGGTCTGACGGTTTTAACCTTGACCCGCGCAAGTATCCGGTAGAAGTCAGCATCATCACCATTGGCTGGGGACGCTATCTGGGGCCGGAGGCGATTGAACAGGGTGTGGATGTGGGCGTTAGCTCATGGCGACGGATGGCGCCCGGTACCTTTCCGGCAGTTGCCAAGATCGGCGGACAGTATATCAACTCGCAGTTTATTGCGATGGAAGCCGCCGATCACGGCTACGCGGAAGGCATTGCCCTGGACATCAACAACTTTGTGAGCGAGGGCAGCGGCGAGAACATCTTTGTCATCCGTGACGGCGTCATTTACACGCCACCGCTCTACGCCTCGATCCTGCAAGGCGTGACGCGCGCATGTACCATCGCCCTGGCGCAGGATTTGGGGTACGTTGTGAAAGAGGAAATGCTGCCCCGCGAAATGCTGTACATGGCCGACGAAGTCTTCTTCACCGGTACGGCAGCCGAGATTACGCCGATTCGCTCGATTGACCATGTCACCATCGGCAACGGCAAGCGCGGCCCGATTACGGAGCGCATCCAGGCGGCTTTCTTCGGCATCCTGAGCGGTGAAATGCAAGATCGTTACGGTTGGTTGACACCCGTGGCACTGTAGTATAATAAAAGGTTAAATCCGACGAGGGGGCTTGCCGGGTTAAGCTGATTCCACATTGAGAGAGGAGAGGAGATGTCCACAGAGGAGTTAAACCCATTTGTTATGGCGCAGAGGCAACTGGACATGGCGGCGGAGATTATCCAGCTAGAGCCGGCCGTCCATGAGTTGCTGCGCTGGCCCGTGCGCGAGTTGCACGTTACGTTGCCGGTGAAGATGGATGACGGTTCCACCGAGATTTTCCATGGCTTCCGGGTGCAATACAACGACTCACGCGGCCCGACCAAGGGCGGCTTGCGCTTTCATCCCCACGAAACTATTGACACGGTACGGGCGTTGGCGGCATGGATGACATGGAAGACCGCCGTGATGGACCTGCCTTTGGGCGGGGGGAAGGGCGGCATTATCTGCAATCCCAAGGCTATGTCGCCGGCCGAGTTGGAACGCCTGAGCCGCGCGTACATCCGGCAGGTGGGACGCATCCTTGGCGAGGATATGGATATTCCTGCGCCCGATGTTTACACGACGCCGCAGATTATGGCGTGGATGATGGACGAATACTCGGTGATGCGCGGGTACAACGTCCCCGGCATGATTACCGGCAAACCATTGCCGTTGGGCGGCTCTGCCGGGCGCGGCGACGCGACGGCGCGTGGCGGCATGTACTGCATCCGCGAGGCGGCGAAGAAGCTGGGGCTGAATCTGCAGGGCGCGACGATGGCGGTCCAGGGTTTCGGCAACGCTGGACAGTATGCGGCGCTGCTCGGCGAGTCGCTTTTGGGGATCAAGACGGTCGCCATTTCCGATTCGCAGGGCGGCGTCTACAACCCTCACGGATTGGATGCTCAAGCTGTCATCGCCCACAAGAACGATACCGGCTCGGTGGTCAACTTCCCCGGCGCGGACAACATCAGCAATGCAGAATTGCTGGAATTGAAAGTGGACATCCTGACGCCGGCGGCTTTGGAAAACCAGATCACCGGCGACAACGCCGACCGCATCAAAGCCAAGATCGTGGCAGAATTAGCCAACGGCCCCACGACGCTGGAAGCCGACAAAATCCTCTACGCGAACGGCAGCTACGTTCTGCCCGATTTCCTGTGCAACGCCGGCGGCGTGACCGTCTCGTATTTCGAGCAGGTGCAGAACGCCTACGGCTACTACTGGAAAGAAGCGCAGGTACACGAGCTGCTGGATGAGAAGATGACGGCAGCTTATCACGCGGTCGCCGAGGCGGCGGAAAAATATCACGTGGACAACCGTATGGCGGCTTACGTGGTTGCAGTCGGGCGCGTCGCCGAAGCCTGCAAGCTGCGCGGGTGGGTGTAGGGCGGTAGACGCTAGACAGTAGACCATAGACCGTAAACAGTAGACGGGAGATAGGAGACCGGGCCTGGGGGTGCAGGCCCGGTGTTTTTTGTAGGTGTATATTGTGTGTACAGGATTACGCTTTCAGGTAGCCGACGGCGCGTTCCTGTTCGTCGTTCATCACGATTTCGAGATAGCGTCCTTTGCTGAACGCCGGTACGTCTACAACGCGGATGTACGGCGCGTAGGTCGCCGCATCGGGCAACAGCTCTCCGAGTAGATTGGGCGCGCTGTTGATAAATGTGGTGTTGAGCATGGCCCCGGGGCCGGGCGCAATCGGCAAGGGGAAAATACCGGTCTCGATCAAGTCCTGGAAGAAATGGGTCCCGTAGGACGGTTCGGCCGTGCTCCCTTCGCGGTAGAGCGGCACCTCCACCAGAACTTTGGTGTTGAAGATGTCGGCGTACGTGACCTTGACGCCCAGGTCTACATCGGAGCTGCCCCAACGCCCCGGCCCGATGAGGATGAAATTTTCCCCTTCCAGCCGCTTGTTCAAGCGTCCGATGATGCGGGCGATCTCAAATTTAGTTTCGTAGTTCGGAGCCTCGTTATATTGTTTGGGATCTACGTAGATAATGTAACGGATTTTGGAGACGACTCCCTGTGGCACCAGCTTGCTGGCCTTGAGGATCAATTGCGATTCGGGGATGGAATCGGGGATTTCGATGTTCTTGACCTGTTTCTGGCTAACCAGGGGGCGGCACTGTAACAGGTGTACGGTATAGTCGGCGTGCGGATATTTGGGCCGGATGTCTACGGTGAACTCGATATCCACCGGCCATTGGAGATAGCGTTCGAGCTTCTTGAGGATCGCCTGCATCAGCGCGACGAAGTGCCGGTCGCCGGTGAGTTGCTCGAAAGTCAACACAAGGTCGCGCGCGTCTGTGGCATCCAGCCGTGAAATGATGGGTGCCAGATAGTCGCCTTTGTCCAGCGAAGCCAGATAACGCAGTGCAGGATAGTCATCCCCGATCACATCGCGTACCGGCAGGGTCACGCGCGCATTGGCCTCAATGTCCACCACATCAATGAAATGTTGTGAGTATTTGCGCGTTTCGCGCACCCCCACGTAAGGGCGCAATTGAGGATGGCTCAGCGCGACGATGCGTGGATAATCATTTGCCACCCGCTCCACGGCGCGCGTGCCGAAGCCGCAGACCAGCCGCAAGAAACCGTCCTCGCGGCGGATTTTGGGATTCCAGCGGAAAGGATTGCGGCTATAGCCCACGCCGGCCACGGTGGGGAAGAAATACTTGTGGTAGCGCATCCCCTCGACTTTTTGGATGAGCACTGCCATGCGTTCATCGTAGTCCACCAACCCCATCCGCTGGCGATAGAGCAGCGCATCAGGGCTGAGCGTGCTGGCGTAGACGCGCGCCACGGCGTTGAGCAAGGCCGAGAGGTTCTCCTGAGCGGTGCCCTGGTTGGGGCAGAAGACACTCTCGTATTTCCCCGCGAGCGCCGCCCCAAAATGGACTTCCAGCAGGCTGGACGAACGCACGATCAGTGGGGTGTTGCCCACCCGCTCCAGGATACGCTCCAGGCTGTAGATGATTTCACCGGGGAAACGTCCTTCGATGTAGGCACGGCGGATGTGCGGATAATCGGCTTCGATTTCCTCGCGGGGGCGGTATTTCTGGTTCATATAGCGTGTGAAGCCGTTGATGAGCTGGAAATCGTAGAAGACATCCGCGCCGATGAAATAGGAATCGGGGATTTGGACGTATTGCCGTAACTCAAGGGTATCTTCAGGATCGGCTTTTTCCAGAATTTTCTGCGCCAATAGCATGCCGGCGGCCTTGCCGCCGATTTTGCCGCGTCCGATACAGCGGCGGCGAATATCAATCAGGTCGCGGATAGTGAACAGTTCTTTGGCGACGCCGACGAATTCCAGTTGATCGCTGAGCATCCCTTTGATGAGCACCACGACAATCTCGCGCAGGTGATGCTGTACTGCGGCGCGTTTCTCAGGCGCCAGGGCTTCATACTCTTGTCCCTGACTGAAGAGCAAATCCCACGAAGCCAGCTCCGGGTTGAAGGTCAGCGCCAGATCGTGATCCTGCGGGGCGGCGCGACTGGCAAGCACAGATTGAATGATTTCCTCAAGCCGGTCAGTGGGCATGTTGTAGGCGAAGTAGAAGTCGGTGAGCTGATCGCGCACCACGGCCAGGCGTTCGTTCCAGACGTGCTCCGGTTCTTGCCCAAACGGATCGTGCAGCCCTTCGCGGTACTGCGAGAGGATGGCCTTCTGGCGCACTTCGGCCTCGAATTCCTTCAGTGTGATGATGCCTTTGGAAAACAATTCCTGACGCATGCGGTCCCGAATCTTACGCGCCAGGATGGGATATTGCGCCAGTTTCAGTTGGATGCCGTAGACCCGACCGGGAAAATCTATTTCGTGTTCGATCACCGCCGTGCTCCGTATATTGGGTAAGATGGGGTAAGTATACCGTCATTTTCGGCGTAGTCTAGTACCGCGTCCTGCTTCTTGGGTGCATTTCAACTTGGGAGAAAAAGTCAGATAAACTTCTAAAATAGTGCGTTTGGATTGATAGAGGGGGATTTGGGGCGGCGAAGCCGCCCCCAAATCCCCCCTTGAGAAATCCCCCGCTCTCCCCGCACCCGGGGAGAGCGGGGGCAGGGGGTGAGAGGGGAAAACTCAAAAAACCTGCCCCCGTTCTGAAATGCGTCCTGCCTCTTGCTTCTTTCACATTTCGAGGTACAATAGGTGTTGCCGCTAAAAACATCCGCTCCCTCTTATCAGGGAGCGAATTGTTATTATACGGCAACCAGCCTTGTCGCTGCGACTACCAGACTAACGATTATCACACTACCAGACTATTTCCACAGGAGGGGGGCCTATGGAAACGTCATTCTTGACACGTCTGTATCCACGTCAGCGCATTGATGAACACGACGCCTGTGCGATTGTGGCTTCGATCCGCACGAGCGGCGAAGCCACCCACGGCAACCTCAAACGCACCATCGAAGCTTTGGGGAAGATGGGCCATCGTTCCGGTGATGTGCAAAGCGAGGGCGATGGCTGCGGTGTGCTTACCGACATTCCGCGTCACCTGTGGGTTATCGCCCTCGAAGAAGCCGGACGCCCGGCCTGGCTTGCCGATGACCGGCGCTTCTTCGTGGGACACCTGATGATCCCTAATGGCTCGCGTGCGCAGGTCCAGCAATGGCAGGCGCGCGTCTTGGAGTTGGTGGCCGAAAGCGGGGCCGACTTGCTGCTGGAACGCCCCGGCGCCACGCGCCGCCAGGCATTGGGACGGTTGGCATTGGCGCAGGAGCCGCTCTTTTGGCAGATTGCCGGCGTGATGAGCCGCTGCCCGCTGGAAGCCGTTGAAAGCCGTCTGTTCGCGCTTGAATTGGCAATTGAGGCGCAGACCGGTATCCATGTGGCGTCGCTTTCCAGCCACAGTGTCGTCTACAAGGTCCGCGGCTCCGTCGAGACGCTCTACCACTATTACCCCGAATTGCGCAGCCGCGATTACACTTCTGCGATCACCATCGGGCACGCGCGTTATTCCACCAACACCACCACGGTCTTTGAACGGGTGCAACCCTTCACCCTCCTCGGTCACAACGGCGAAATCAACACCATCACCCGGTTGCGTGAACAGGCCGAGATGTTGGGCACGCAGTTGGTGGACGGCGGTAGCGATTCGCAGGATGTCAACCGACTATTGGAGACTTTCATCCATCGCTACGGCTTCACGTTGATCGAGGCATTGGAGCTGATCTTCCCGCCGATTCTGAGTGAAGTGGAACGCTTGCCTGCCGACTTACAGATACTCTACCGCTACTACCGCCGCGCGTTTGGCCCGTTCAGCCAGGGGCCGGCGGCAATTGTCGCCCGTTATGGTGATACCTGCGTGGGCAGCGTGGACGCGCTGGGCTTGCGTCCTCTGTGGTTCGGCGAGACGGAGAAGGAGTGCTTCTTCTCATCGGAGAAGGGCGTGGTGCCGATGGATTTGCTCAACGGCGACCCCAAGCCACTTGCGCCGGGCGAGAAAATTGCTGTGACGTTGCAGCGCAATAGCGGTGCGGAAGTGCTGGACTATCCGACGATCCAAAAACGGCTGCTGGAACTGGCGGTTAAACGCTTCGGTACACTGGAGGCACTGGCGCGCTCAGAGACCGGCCAGAGCGATAAAACCCCAAATGGCGTGGGCTGGTCTTCTGACTGTGCCCTGGCGCGCTCAGAGACCGGCCAGAGCGCGTGCCGGTTAGTTGTCGAGCCGACGCCGCCGTATCTGACCGCATTTGGCTGGAGCCGCGACGATCAGAGCTGGGCGCGCGCACTGGCCGAACAGGGCAAGGATCCCATTGCTTCGCTGGGCTACGATGGGCCATTGGCCGCGCTGAGCGAGCAACTGCACAACCTGAGCGATTACTTCAAGGAAAAAGTTGCCGTCGTCACGAACCCCGCCATTGACCGCGAACGCGAGCAGGAACATTTCTCGACGCAGGTCGTCATTGGACCGCGTCCCCCCTTGACGTCGGACGGTACCCCCGCGCGTCCTTGCCTGGTATTGGCCTCGCCAGTGCTGGTGGGAGGGCATGCCGGAGATGCGTTGCTGCCCGACGTCGAGTACCGCCATATCGCCGCGCGCCATGGAACGCTGCGTTACGAGGATGTGCTGGCCACGTTCCCGCCGGAGCAGGTATGCGTGCTGGCGCTGGCGACGAAACCGGGCGAATCGGTGCGCGCCGCGGTGGAGCGGCTTGCAGAAACGGCGGTTACGGCGGCGCGAGCGGGTGTGGTATTGTTGGTGCTTGATGATGGTCCTGCTTTTGTCGAAGGGCAGGGATGGGTAGACCCACATTTGGCCGTCGCCAGGATTGATAAGGCCCTGCGGCTTGCCTCGCGGACGACGGACAAACTTTCCTGCCGCCGCGACGTGGGCCTGGTGGTACGCAGCGCGGCCTTGCGCAATTTACATGACCTGATTTTACTCTTGGGACTAGGCGCCGACGCCGCCGCGCCGTATTTGCTGCTGGAAACGGCGGTGGACGCAGCGACACACGCAATGGCGGTCGCCGAACGTCTCGACAAAACGCTGTGCGCGCTCAACACCGGTTTGGAAAAAGTCATCAGCACGATGGGCATCCATGAATTGCGCGGCTATGGGCGCATCTTTGCCAGCATCGGTCTGAGCACAGCGCTGGTGGAGGTGCTGGACATGCCCAATTATTGTGGGAGCGCCGAACGCGGTTTGACATGGAGCGATCTGGATAAGGACGTTGAGGTGCGCCGGCAGGCCCTGTATGCCGATAGTTCCACCTTACCACCGCTACCACGCTTCTATCCACTGATCGGCAAAACCTTGCGTGACCTGGCGCAGGGCAATGTAGACAATACCGCCGCATTCACTGCGCTACGTGCGCAGGAGAAGCAACATCCGACGACGCTGCGGCACCTCGTCGGGTTCAATGCGCCGGTCTCCGATGCCGCCCGCAAAATCCGCCCCCAGGATGTAGACGCCAGCATCACCGGCCACAACCTGCCGTTCGTCATCGCCAGTATGTCATTTGGCTCGCAGAGCGAGACGGCTTTCCGCGCCTACGCGGAAGCCGCACAACGTCTTAACATCATTGCGTTGAACGGTGAGGGCGGTGAGATTGCCGACTTGATGGGCAAGTATCCCCACAATCGGGGGCAGCAGATCGCTTCGGCGCGTTTCGGCGTCAACATCGAGTTACTCAACGCCAGTAACCTTCTGGAAATCAAAATTGGGCAGGGTGCCAAGCCGGGCGAGGGCGGACATTTGCCGGGCAGCAAGGTTTCCGCGCAGGTGGCGCGCGCGCGGCATGTCTCGCCGGGCATTGACTTGATTTCGCCTTCCAATAACCACGACATCTATTCGATTGAAGACCTGGCCCAGTTCATCGAAGAACTCAAAACCGCCAATCCCAAAGCGCGGGTGGCCGTCAAAGTACCGGTGGTGCCGGGCATCGGCGTGATTGCCGTCGGCATTGCCAAAGCCGGAGCCGATATCATCAACCTGACCGGCTACGATGGGGGCACAGGGGCGGCGCGCGCCCACAGCCTGCAACATGTCGGCCTGCCGGTAGACATCGGCGTGGTGGAAGCGCACCGCGCGCTGCTGGCGAGTGGGATGCGCAAGCGCGTCGAGCTGTGGGCCGATGGCGGCGTGCGTTCTCCTGATGACGTGGTCAAGCTGCTGTGCATGGGGGCGAATCGCGTGGGCTTTGGGACACTCGCTATGCTGGCGTTGGGCTGTCTGCTGTGCCGTCAGTGCAAAACCGGTATGTGCCCGATGGGAATTACCACCCAGATTAAGACGCCCGAAGAAGCGTCCGAACAGGGACTCAAGCGTTTTACGCCGTTGGATTACGAGCAATCTGTTGAAAGGTTGGTGCGCCTGTTGACGGCTTTTGGCGAGGAGGTCAAAGCAATCGCGGCGCGTCTGGGGGTCATGCGCCTGCAAGACCTGGTGGGCCGTGTGGAACTTTTGGAACAGACAACGCATTTCTTGCAATTGAACCTGTACGATATTCTTATGCCGGCTGCAGGGATGTCGGGAGATCGTCCGGCGGGTTTGGTGCCGTTGCGCCGTCCGCGCAATCATCTGACCACGGTGGTTTCTAACCTGGTGATGGAGGCGATTGCCGGCGGCGAGAGCATCGTCGCCTTTGAAGATGACCGCGTCACGCCGGTAGATCGCGCGCTTGGCACGCACTTGGCGGGCGCGTTGACGCGCTACTGTCAGCAGTGGAACTGGGCGCACGGCCACGGCGGCGTCGGCGGGCAGGGCGAAAGCTGGCGTCGGCCGGTCAACGGGAACGGTGGGACGTCTTGTACAGCCGTCGAAGACGTCTATCTCGGTTTCTACGCCAGCACGGTGCCGGGGAACGGGCTGGGCGCGTTCAGCGGTGCGCCGGTGACGATTTTCGTCGAAGGCGGCGCGCAGGACGGCGTCGCCAAAGGGCTATACGGCGGACGGGTGGTCGTCCTCAAAGGCTACAACCACAACGGTGTGCGGATTGATGGCTCGGTAGGCAAGGGCCTGGGCTACGGCGCGATTGATGGCCTGATCGTCGTGCAGGGGAACGCCGATAGCCGCGCGTGCGTGCGCCTCTCCGGCGCGGACGTCATTATCGGCGGCGAGATCACACAGCCGTTGAACGACGCGCTGGGTTTCATTGGGGCGCGCGCCAATGTTAAGGGCTTTCTGTGTGAGTATATGACCGCCGGGCGTGTGCTGGTGATGGGCGATCCCGGCCCGTGGATTTGCGCCGGGATGACAGGTGGCGTGCTCTATCTGCGCTTGTGGCCAGAGATGGGGCTGGATATGGCGGCTATCCGGCGGCGCATCGCGCGCGGCGCCAATGTGACGCTTGGGCCGGTGACCGCCGAGGACGGCATCAACTTGCAAGAATTGCTCAACGCCTACGCCGGTGAGCTGGCGCGCAACCACCAGCATGCCGAAGCCGAGAAGGTGCGCGCACTGTACAACGGTTGGGAACGACGGTTTGTGAAGATTGTGCCGTGTAAGGCAAGCGCAGAAGAAACTGCGCTATTGCCGGAGAGTGCTCTTTTGTCGGCAGACTAGGGCGACCTCAGCAAGGTCTGCCCCGAAGTTGAAGCCGGTTGAGAAAGGCTCCCTATGTCTGGGAACACGGCAGATAGAGTGCAAAGACGCTGCCTTGTCCTGGCCCGGGGCTTTCGATGTGGGTGCCGCCGCCGTGAACTTCGGCCACGTAGGAGACCAGCGCCCAGCCGATTCCCATGCCCTCCTGTCCGTTGCGCAGGGCCTCGGTATTCGCTTCAAAAGGGCGACCGAGCAAAGCGATCTGTTCGGCCGTGAGACCTGCGCCTTCGTCATGCACCTCAATCCACACGCGCTCATCCTTGACAAAGACGCGCGTGAGTACCTTGCCGCCGGCCTGGCTGAACTTCACCGCGTTGTGCACCATTTGAAAGACGGCTTCGGAGAGCAGTTCTGCATCGGCGTACACTTTCGGCAGATCGGGCGCGATGAGCACACGAAAGTCAATCATCCGCGATTGCGCCATCACGGCTAACGGTTGCAACGTCCACCCTACTACTGTGTTCAGATCATACAACCCAAATTGCGGCTCGCGGCTTTTGTTGACCAGCTCGGCAAATTTGACCACCCCTTTGACTTTGCGATGGAGCTGCGCCATAGCATTGCCCAGGTCTTCAAGCGGCCCTTTAAGCTCCGGGTAAGGCTCTCCGGCTTTCTGAACCAGTTGTAAAGCCATGCCAAAGGTACTGAAAGGCGTCATCAATTCATGGGTAATGGTGCCCAAAAAGGCAGCTTTCAGCCGATCCAGGTCATCCAAACGCCGTTGCGCCTCTTCCAACGCCCGACGCTCGGCGCGCTCGCGCTCATAAAGGGCGCGCAGTTCCTGCGCATAGACCGCCAGTTGGTCGGTCGGCAATGCAGCCAGGTTGGGGGTATAGGCCTTGGGGACAATCGGCTGTCCGGCGATGATTTTTTGGATGAGGGTGATCAATTCAATAGGACTGAAGGGTTTCGGCAGATATTCGAGCGCGCCGGCTGCCAGCCCGGCCGCGCGGTCTGCCAGGTCAGTTTTGGCCGTGAGCAGAACGATGGGGATGGAAGCCGTCGCCGGATCGGCTTTGAGGGCATGGCAAAGGGCAATACCGTCCATCTCCGGCATCATGACATCGGAAATGAGCACGTCGGGATGCAGGCCGCGGGCCAGTGCCAGGGCATGGGCGCCATCGTGCACCACAATCGGGTGCATACCTTCGCCGTCCAGGGTTGTAGCAATCACTTTGGCGAGTGGACGTTCATCTTCGGCGATCAGGATAATGCGTTGAGGGCGCGTTAGTGTGGCCGGTATGGGCTTCATATTTCCCTCCTCAAATGCCTAATAACCGATAGCCGATCCCCCTGACCGTCTCGATGCATCCCGGGTCGCCGATGTCATAGCCGAGCTTGCGGCGTACAGAACGGATCAGGGGACGCAGCAGGCTACTGGCCTCTTCGTGATCGGCGTCGAAGCCGTGCGTATAGCGCAGGATCTCTTGCGGCGTTACAACCTCGCCGGCGTGGTTTGCCAGGCAGGCCAGCAACGCAAATTCCCTGGCCGAAAGCGCGATGGGATTGCCGTTGAAGGTCACGCGCCGTGTTGCCGGTTCGATGCGGAGCGCGCCGATGACCAGGGCGGGGGGGCCTGCTTTCTCGTCCGTTGGAAGGCGGCCTTGAAGTTGCGCCAACTGGTGCGCACGTTTGAGCTTACCACGCACGGCCACCAACAAATCTTCAGGGGTGACCGGCTTGACCAGGTAATCGTCGGCGCCGAGTTCCTTGCCGTAACGCACATCGCTATCCATACTGCGGGCCGTCAGAAAGATAAAAGGAATGAATACCCACTCCGGATGCTCACGCACACGTTCATAGAGTTGATAGCCGTTCATGCGGGGCATGGTAATGTCGGCGAGGATGAGATCAGGCCGTGTTTCCTGCATAACCTCCAGGGCCGCAAAACCATCGGTGGCCGTCAAGACGGTGTAACCTTCACTTTCCAGGATCTTTTGCAAGGCCCCGGTCAGCCGGGTGTTATCATCTACGATTAAAATATATTCCCGTGAAGGCATCCTGTTTCCTCGCTTTCAGATAGGAGTTACGCACTTTGTCATTTTCTGACAGGGATTAACAGGATTTTCAGGATTAAAGAAGGCTTTGTAGGAGCTTTTTCATCCTGTCAATCCTGTCCAAAGAAAATAACCACGTAACCCCATGTTTTAGAAATCGGCGAAAATTCGCGTGATTCGCGGTTAAAATTCAGCCTAAGTCACTATGGGCAGGCTGAACCAGAAGCGACTACCCTGTCCAGGCGCGCTGGACACGCCTACCTTGCCGTCCAGTTTGGCCGCGATGCGCTTGACGATGGACAATCCCAGGCCGTGGCCGGCCGCATGCACACGTTCAAGGCGGGTGAATTCGGTGAACAATTTTTCAACCTGCTCCGGCGGCAATCCCGCTCCGTTGTCTTGAACCCAGAATTGAACGGTGCCATCCGCTTGCACCGTTGCCCCTAACTCCAGATGAGGCGGTTGTCCCCCATATTTTAACCCATTACTCAAATAATTCACCCAGATTTCCTCAACCCAAGGTCCGTAACCGGCGGCAACCGGCCAGGTATCCGGTATGACGAGCACCCCGTTGTACTGCTTGACCATCCATTCCAGGCGTTTGCACGCCTGTTGCACGATACACGCCATATCCAACGGTTCGCGTTGTACATCTTCACGACGGACGCTGGCTAACAGGAGCAATTCGTCAATGATGTTGAGCGCCTTGCGCGCGCTGGCATCGAGCCATTGGGCAATCTCCCGCAGTTCCTTTTCCTGAGGGGTGCCGGCGATGGAGTCTTCCAGGATGTTGACCGATAGCAGCAGGTTGCCGATGGGATTTTTGAGGTCGTGCGCTACGGTATGGGCAAAGGCATCCAGCTCGGCGTTGCTTTCCTGGAGCGCCGCATTGGCGGCCTGTAACGCCTGTACCTGTTGTTCCAGCCGCCGCCGCAACGCTTGCAGGGTGATGTGCGTTTCGACGCGCGCCAGCACCTCTTCGACCTGGAACGGCTTGGTGATGTAGTCCACGCCGCCGACGGCAAAGGCTTTGACTTTGTCCATGGCCTCATCCAGGGCACTCATGAAAATGACGGGGATTTCGCGTGTGCGTGGATCGGCCTTGAGCTGCCGGCAAACGTCATAGCCGTCCATGTTAGGCATCATGATGTCGAGCAGGATCAGATCCGGCGGCTCAGAGAGTGACACGGAGAGAGCCATCTCACCGTTGGGAATCCCGCGAACCAGATAGCCGTGCTCGATAAGCATCTTGGCAAGCACCCGCAAGTTGGGGAGTGTATCGTCCACAATCAACACATTGCCTTTTTGGGGGCGCGGCGACAATGTTGTCATTTCAGATCTCCTCTCTAAAAATGGTTTGGTCCATTGATGTTCAATCTGACAGGAGGGCGATGATCTTGTCGAATTGGAATTCGTCCACATACCGGGTCAAAGTAGCTGCGATGTCCGGGTGTTCCGCCTTAATCTCTTCCAGTAATCCCAGAACTACGTCGCTACGCGCGCGCCTGGCGGCATCGCGCAGACGTTCCCGCCAGGTAACCGGCAGGGCGAGCAGGGCTTGAGAGGTCAATATGAACGCTGACGCCGCATCTGGCGTTTCTTCCGGTTCGGCATACAGGTACTCTACGTGCAAATGCCGCTCTAGCGCCTCGAAGACCTCGGCAATCTGAATGGGCTTGCGCAGATAGTCGTCACACCCGGCTGCCAGACTTTCGGCGCGGTCGGTTTCCAGCGCGCTGGCGGTCAAAGCAACGACGATGATTTCTGCACCATACGGGGAGGCTTTGATGCGGCGCGTCGCCTCATAGCCGTTCAGCACCGGCATGCGGATATCCATAAAAATAAGATGGGGACGCCATGTCTGGGCAAGGGCCACGGCTTCCTCACCATCGGCAGCCTCGCGGATCGAGAAACCGGCGCGTCCCAGAATCTGTTGAAGCAGCATGCGGTTTTCGGGCTGATCATCCGCAATCAGGATGCGATATTCGGGATGGCCGGGCCGTAGCTGGCGCACCTGCCGGGTGCGCGGCGGAGGCGTAATTTGAGTCGCGTCGGTCTTACGCGCTCGAATATCGAACCTGAAGCATGATCCCTGGCCTAAGCGGCTGGTCACGGTCAGATCTCCACCCATCAATTGCACGAATTTGCGGCTGATCGCCAGCCCCAGGCCGGTACCTTCACGCGACTTTTTCCCGCTGGTCGTTTGGGTGAAAGCTCCAAAGAGGGTGCCCATTTCTTCGTCTGCGATGCCCATGCCGGTGTCTTCTACCTCGAAGTGGAGTAAGAAGTCAGGAGTAGGGAGTAGGGAGTAAGGAGCAGGCGGGGATGAAGAGGACGTTGTCGCCCCCATATTTCTTACTCCATACTCCATACTTCCTACTCCGTACTCCATATTCCATACCCGCACCGTCACGCCGCCGGTTTCGGTAAACTTGATCGCATTGCTGAGCAAGTTGATGAGCACCTGGCGCAGTTTGCGTTCGTCGGTTTCGATGAACTGCGGCACCTCGGGCGCACGCTCTAGCTTCAGCCACAATCCTTTCTTGTCGGCGCGCGGGATGAACAGCGTCAGAACGCCATCCAGCATGGCATACAGGTCAAAATCTGAGGATTCGAGGGTGATTTGTCCGGCCTCGATTTTGGACATGTCCAGGATGTCGTTGATCAGCTCCAGCAGATTCTCACCGCTCTGGCTGATGACATTGAGGTTGCGCCGGTGTTCGGCGGGGAAGGAGGCGCTGCGTTGCATCAATTGCACGAAGCCCAGGATGGCGTTGAGGGGCGTGCGCAGTTCATGGCTCATGTTGGCGAGAAACTCGCCTTTGGCGCGGCTGGCAGCCTCGGCCTCACGGCGCGCGGCAGTGAGTTCGGTGACATCTATGAAGGATTCAATCCCTCCGACAATCTGCCCACGTTCGTTGCGGATCGGATTGGCGTTCTTGAGGATCGTCAACCGGCGCCCATGCTTGTCAGTGATCTCACATTCCTGACGATAGATAGGGGCTGTGTCTTGGGGGGTCAGCAAGTTACAATGCTGCCGACATATCTCGCATCCCAGCAAGGTGCACGGCTTACCCAACGCCTCGGCTTCGGTGTAGCCGGTGATGTCGGTAAAGGCCGCGTTGATGCTGGTGATGCGCATGCCGGCGTCCACCGTATAGATTGCTGTGGCTGCCGTGTCCAAAAGCTGGCGTTGCAAGGCAACCGCTTCGGTCAATTCCGTCAACTGGTGCGCCGAGTTTAAGGCAACCGCTGCCAGACGCCCCAGGGTGAGGATAACCTCCCGGTCCTGGGCCGTGAATTCACGCGGCGATTCGGTGTTTCCGACCAGCAGGATGGCTAAAATGTGCTCACCGTACTTGATGGGCACACCCAGACAGGCGCGTATCTGGGGATGCCAATCGGGGAAGCCGACATATTCCGGTTCCCGGGTCACATCGGAACAATGGACCAGTTCCCCACGCAAAATGCGCCCCAAAACACCGCGTCCGACGATCTGCGTACCTGGGGGGATAAGCCGCCTCGGATAATTGGCGCTGAAGACCTGCTCAATGTGCTGGGTCTCTCGATTGAGGGTGGCGATGACGCCGACATCGGCGTTGGATACCCAGCGCGCGTATTCAACAATGGTGGGGAGAATCTCGGAAATTTTGGTCATTCCGGCGACGTGGAAGGCCACCTTGTTGAGGATTTCCAACCGCGCTTGCCGCACGATTAGCTCGCGTTCGGTTTGTTTGCGCTCGGTGATGTCATAATAAATGCCCAATGCGCCGACCTGCTGGTTGTTGATCACCACCGGCACACCGGCAATTTCAACATCCACCAGCGTCCCATCCCGCCGTTGACGTTGGGTGACGGTACGCACGGTTTCGCCATTGATCACTGTGGCAGTCAACTCGGCAGCCCGGTGGCGTTCGATTTCGGGTACAATCACGTTATCCAGGTTATAGCCGATAAGCTGCTCGCGTGGGTATCCAAACAATTGCTCGAAAGCGGCGTTGACCGAGACGATGTGGTGTTGCATATCCAGGGTGACGACGGCCAGGGGGGAGTAGGCAATCAGGGCTTCCAGATATTCTTTCTGGCGCCATAGCTCCTCCCGCGCGGCTTTTGCCAGGGTGATATCCTCAATCGAGCCTTGATAGAAGAGGGGTTTTCTGGTCAGGTCGGTGACGACATGCGCGCTTTCGCTGATCCACACGCGTTGTCCATCGGCGCGGCGCACTTCCCATTCAAACCGTTGGAGCATCCCTTCTTTCTCTAACATCTGCCGCCACTGCGCACGGCGTTCTGTGTCCACAAAGAACGTATAAAAGTTGGCGTTGAGCAGGGCCTCCGGCGCGTCAAAACCGAGCAATTTGGCGCAGGCCGGATTCACATCCAGGATTTTCCCCCCAGGTTCAATTTGATACAGGCCGACCGGGACGGCATTGAAGAGGTCCTGGTGACGCTTGCGGCTATAGTACATGTCATACACGTATCGGCTTCCCAGAATCAGCAACCCGGCGCCGGTGAGGACGCAGATCAGCGTCGCAACGTGGATGAAATTAGCCTGAGGAGGCTCAATCTGTGTAAGGACGGTATAAACCAGCAAAGCGGCGCACAGGCTCAGCAACCAGCCGCCTGTCGCCGGGTGGCGGCTGCGCAGCATCCCGTATGTGCTCAGGAACAGCAAAACCGATGCCAGGATCATATCAGGGACCGCGCGGTGCGCCACGTAGCTCAGCACGCCGGCCACCAGGCTGGCCGCCAGCGCGAGCACCGTGAACCCGGTCAGCAGACGGGTGACGCGACGTTGCTGCGGCGACGTGACCAGGATATGCGGCTCTATCAGCGCCCGTATCCGATGTGTCAGACGATAAAACCTGTTGTGCATAGGTCCCTCAAAAAGCGTCGGAACGTTAAAATGAACGTTTATTATTGTAGGGCAAACTGTCAGTTTGCTTTTATTGCAAGCTAACAGCTTACTACTGACAGCTTGCACTATTGTAAAGCGCGGCGTACAACCCTCGCCAGCATGTTGAGGTCCAGCGGTTTGTACACCAGCTCGGCCAGGCCTTCGCGGCGCAGGACTTCGGCCTCCTCTTGCAGGACATGGCCGGTGAGTGCCACGGCGCGCAGCTCGGGGTTGATCTGTCGCAGACGCTGCAACAGCTCGCGGCCACTCATTCCTGGCATCACCAGGTCGGTGATCACCAGGGCGATGTCTTTGCCGTTGTGGGCCGTCTCGTAGATGTTGAGCGCTGCTTCGCCATCGGCGGCGGCCATGACGCGATAACCCAGGGTTTCCAGGCTTTGCAGCGCCGCACGCCGCACGTTTTCTTCATCTTCGACAAGCAACAAGGTTTCTCCATGGCCCTCCAGGTCGAAAGGCGCCGGCGTCGTTTCCGGTTCCTCGCGCGCCGACTCGGGATGATAGGCCGGCAGGTCAATGTGGAAGGTCGTTCCCCGCCCCGGCGCAGTTTCGACTTCAATTTCGCCGCCGTGCTGTTTGACGATGCCGTAAACCTGCGCCAGTCCCAGGCCGGTGCCCTTGGCGCCTTTAGTGGTGAAGAACGGCTCGAAGAGGTGCGCGCGCACATCTTCGGGCATGCCGACGCCGGTGTCGGTGACGGTCAGGCGCACCCATTCACCAGCAGCGAGGGGGGGCAGCGTGGCGGCGTCAAAACGTCGTTCCGCGAGACCGTTGGGATGCACGGTTTGCACGCGCGCCAGGCTCACCCGAAGATCGCCGCCGTCGGGCATGGCGTCGCGCGCATTGAGCGCCAGGTTCATCAGCACCTGCTGGATGCGCGTGGGGTCGGCGTTCACCACATACTCGCCGGGCGCGATGTCCAGCGACAAGGTAATGTTCTCCGGCAACGTCTTCTGGAGGATGTCGAAGGTCTCCTGGATGAAGGCGCGCAGGTCCACCGGCTCAACGGCCATGGCCGAACGCCGGCTGAAGTCCAGAATCTGACGTATCAGCCGCGCAGCGCGGTGGGATTCATCAATGATGACCTGGCTCAGGGGCACCGCTTCAGCGGGAAGACGCCTGACACGCTGGATCAAGGCAGCGTACATGATGATGGTGCTGAGCAGGTTGTTGAAGTCGTGGGCGATGCCGCCTGCCAGTTGCCCGATGGCCGCCAGGCGTTGCTGGCGGTGCATTTGCGCCTCCAGCGTGTGTTGCTCGGTCACATCAATACACACGCCGGTTGCGCCTCGAACGCTACCATCAGCATCACGCAGGGGTTCATACCATGCGTTGAAAGCACGTTCGTTGAGGTGCAAAGTGATGCTTAACGTCTCACCCTGCAATGCCCGCTGCGTATACGCCGTCAATTCCGGCGCCTGCGGGAAAATCTCACCGAGCGGCTTGCCAGGCGCAGCGCCGGCGTCGAGGTTGAGGGTTGTCAATCCTTTGCCTTGCAGCAGCGTACAAACCCCTTGCGCGTCTACGGCAAACAAAATCACCGGCAGGTTGGCAATCAACATCTGCAGACGTGTGCAGACGTGCTTCCAGGGCGTTCTGGATTTGCTCAAACAGACGGATGTTTTCGATGGCCACGGCTAATTGATCGGCCAGAATCTGGACACTCTCGCTGTCTTCGGCGTCGAAAGCATTGACCTGGGTGCTTTGGATGTCCAGCGCGCCGATGATGCGTCCGCCGGCGTGCATAGGGAGCGTCATCTCCGCGCGCGTCTCCGGCAACAGCGGGCTGCTGCAATACGCAGCGTCGGCGCCGACGTCGGGGACAATCCGCGCCTTTCCGCTCGTGAGGACCTGGCTTACAAGACTGTTTGCACCGATTTTGAGCCGGAAGCCGGCCGCCAGCAGTTGCCGACCGGGTTCACCTGTTGCAGCGCGCAAAACGGCATGTGCCCCACGCTCGTCCAGGAGAAAGATGCCCACATGATAGAAACCGAAGCGCTCGTAAATCAGATTGGCCGCGCGGCTCAGCAGGTCATCGAGGCGGCGCGCCGTCGTGGCGTCGCGGGCGACTTCAGCAGCCACGTGCAATTGCAGGTTGCGCCGCGCCAGGGCGGCGGTGCGTTCGGCGACTTGCTGTTCCAAGGTAGCCGTGTAGCGTTGAATTTGTTCTCGCATGCGCGCTTGCTGGATGCCGACCGCAACCTGGTCGGCGACTTCGCGGGCGATGTCAATGGCTTCCGGCGTGAACGTCTGCGGGGATTCGCCGCCCAACGCCAGCGCGCCGATCAGTTGCCCTGCCACTAACAGGGGGACGGCGAAGCCGGCATGGACATTCATAGCATGCAACGCGGTTTGCCAATCCTGGGGCAGCGCCGTAGCGGCTAAATCTGCCTCCCGGTACACCTGCCCCATCTGTAAGGCTTGTAGAGCGCGCGTCTCCGGTTGGGCGAATCGCAGACCGGGCCGGATGCGCACCGTGTCTTCAGGCTGGATCGCCAGAAGCGTGGCTTGGGACTCTGTGAGATCAAATGTAACGACTACTCCACAACGGTACGGTATCAGGGGCTGCACGAAGCGCAGCGCCGTCGTTGCAATGTGCTCCGGTGTTTCCCCGGCCAGCGTCGTGCCGTCAATAGCGTGGATGATGCGTAACCGCTCAATGTGGCGTTGCAGGGCCTCTTCGGCTTGTTTGCGCCGGGTGATGTCTTCCACAATCCCGACAATGCGCCGCCATCCCCCTGGCGATTCCGGCTTCTCGGTCTCCGCGCCGACATCACGGAACCATTTGTAAGCGCCGGAACGGGTCTGCAGGCGATACTCGACCTCATATTTCTCGGCGCGCCCTTCGAGGTAATCGCGCATGGCCTGTATGGTGTTTTCATAATCGTCGGGGTGCAGGAGCTGCGTGAAATCCTCGTAGGTTTTAAATTGTTCGGGGGCGTAGCCAAGCATGGCGGCTTTCTGGGCATCAAAGAGGATTCGACCGGAGGGAAGCTCCATCTCCCACCAGGCGAAATTGCCGGCCCGTAAGCCGGCCTCCATACGCTCAGCCAGGCGGGCTTGTTCGCGCGTCAACGCTTGACGCAGTTGTTCATTGCGCGCCGCGAGTTGTTGTTGCAGGCTGCGCACCTGCAAGTGTACATGCACGCGCGCGAGGATTTCTTCGGCTTGGAAGGGGCGGGTGATGAAATCCACGCCGCCGGCATCGAAGCCCTGCACTTTGTCGAAGACGCTGTCCAGGGCGCTGATGAAGAGCACCGGAATCTCACGGGTGCGCTCATCGGCTTTGAGGCGTCGGCAGACCTCATAGCCATCTATGCCGGGCATAAGGATGTCCAGCAAGATCAGGTCCGGCGGGGTTCCTGAGGTTGCGATCCGCAACGCCGACTCGCCGTCGCGCGCGGCTTGAACGCGGTAGTGCGGACGCAAAATCCCATCCAGAATCTCCAGATTTTCCACGGCATCATCTACTACCAGTATCGTCTTACGCCATATATTGCCCATATTTGTCCCTCTACAATCATTACAAGTGGATTTCCCATGCTTGTGCATAGGTGCGCAAACTGACCAGCGCTTCTTCAAAAGCATAAGTACGGACAAATTCGCCGAGTTGTTTCAACGTCGCCGCACGTTCTTCTGAATCTCCCATAGTTTCCAGGCGTTGGATGATCTCCACTGCCTGGGTATCGTGTTCCTGCAACAGATGCATCAATTCCTGTAAAGTTGCTGCAACCGTCGCCCGGTCGGG
Source organism: Chloroflexota bacterium (assembly GCA_019873645.1). Taxonomy (GTDB): domain Bacteria; phylum Chloroflexota; class Anaerolineae; order B4-G1; family SLSP01; genus DSWT01. The sequence goes on from JAIOAX010000032.1 coordinate 39,581, forward strand.
TTGCCTTGTTGCCGGGGGGTGGGCGGCAAGGGAAGGTTCGTCCGGCGCCAGGGTGAAGGTCGCAGCGATGGCCTCATCCAACCGCGCGGCAAATTGGGCCAGGTGCGCCTCGGTGATCTCGGCAGCAGCGCCTTGCTTGAGGGCACTTTCGAGGGCCGCTGCGGCTTCCTGCAAAGCTGCGGCCCCCAATGTACCGGCGACGCCTTTAAGCGTGTGCGCCAGACGCATAGCCGTCGGCGTGTCGCCGTTGTGCAGCGCTTCCCGAATGGCCGTCGCGGCGCCGGCTTCGCTGTTCCTGAAGCGATGCAAAAGACGGCGGTATTGCTCAGGGTTCCCTCCAACACGCGCTAGACCAACTTCTGCGGCAATGGCCGGGGTTGCCGGGAAGGCGACCGCTTCAACCGTCTGGGGCAGCGACGGAGTGGCGACCTTGAGCCAGCGGGCCAACATCGCATAGAATTGTTGCGGATCAATCGGCTTGGGCAGATAATCATTCATGCCGGCCGCCAGGCTCTTTTCGCGGTCGCCGGGCATGGCATGGGCGGTCGTGGCGATGATGGGGATGTCCCGGTAGGCGGCGGTGGAGGCCCGGATGCGCTGCGTGGCTTCGTAGCCGTCCATATCGGGCATCTGTACGTCCATCAGTACCGCGTCGAAATGTCCCCGTTCCAGGGCGGTGAGCACCGCTTGCCCGTTGGCGACGATCTCGACTTCGACACCTGCCAAGGCCAGCAGGTCACGGATCACGATTTGGTTAATTTCGTTGTCTTCGGCGACCAGCACCCGCATGCCGCGCAGCTTCTCGACGGCCGGCGGTGTCGGGGCGGGCGCTGCGGAAAGCAGCGGCGCCACTTTCTGCAAACCCAACGTGCTCATCAGGGCATCCAGCAACGCAGATTGACGTACCGGCTTGACCAGGAAAGCCGATACGCCTTCGGCCTGCGCTTGCGCACGGAGTTCTTCTTGATCGAAGGCCAGCACCAAAATAAAGGCCGGGCTGGCCGGTGGGGGTAAGCGCCGTTTGGCAGCCCGGATAAACTCCAGTCCTTCCATATCGGGCAGGGTCACCTCAAGGAAAACGAGTTCATAGGGTTTCTCCGCTGCGGCCTGTTCCAGCGCCTGCAATCCGGCCGCGCCGGAAGCCACAACGGTCGTCTCGAGGGCATAGAACTCCAGATAGCGCTTGAGGACAATCTGCGCCGCCGGAGAGCTGTTCACGAGCAACGCTTTTCGTCCCCGCAGACCGGCGAAGTTCGGCGCGGGCGCTTCCGACAGCGCGGCGCGGCCAAATGTGGCAGTGAAGCTAAACGTGCTGCCTTTCCCCGGCGTACTTTCGACCCAGATTTCGCCGCCCATCATCTGCACCAGTTGGCGGGAGATCACCAGCCCTAACCCTGTGCCCCCATAGCGGCGCGTGGTCGAGGCGTCGGCCTGTGAGAAGGCCCTGAACAATTGGGAAACCTGTGCGGGCGTCATGCCAATGCCGGTGTCGCGCACGGTGAATTGTAGGGTCGCTTGCGTTTCGGACAACTGCAACCGCTCAATAGTGAACACGATTTCGCCCTGCTCGGTAAATTTGATGGCGTTGCTGCCCAGGTTGACCAGCACCTGCTCCAGGCGCAGCGCATCTCCCACCAACAGGCAGGGCACTTCCGGCGCTACATTGAACACCAGCTCCAGGGCTTTTTGACGAGCCGGCACGTTGAGTAAGGTCGCCAGATGTTCCAAAACCTGATCCAGGTTGAACGGCGCCGCCTCGAGTGTCAACTTGCCGGCCTCGATCTTGGAATAGTCGAGAATATCGTTGACAATCCCCAGCAGCTTTTGGGTGGATTCTTGAATCGCTTTGAGGTATTCGCGTTGCCGGGGATCGAGGTCGGTCTGCAGCGCCAGGTAGGCCATACCCAGGACGGCGTTCATAGGGGTGCGGATTTCGTGGCTCATGTTGGCGAGGAATTCGCTCTTGGCACGAGCGGCAGCTTCGGCGGCTTCTTTGGCTTCCCGCAGCGCCGCCTGGGATTGCGCCAGTTCTGCCAGCGCCGCCTCGGCGCGTTGCCGTTGCGCCTGGGCGTCTTGGGCCAGACTCAGCGCGGCGCGGCGCGCGCGTTCCAGGTCGGCGTTTAATTTGAGCAGTTCCGCGGTCTTCTGGTGCAACTCGGCGGCCTGTTGCCGTTCGGTGATGTCTACCCCGACAATCCAGCTATGCCAGCCCGGAACAGGGGTCTCGCCGGAGATCCCCGACCAGGCGATCCGCCGTTGTGTCCCATCCTGGCAGGTGACCTCGAATTCGACATTGCGGAAACTATGTTGCTGCTGTAACAAAGTAAACATTTGCTCGCGATAGGTCCTGGCAGGAAACAAGCGTTCGATGACGTTCGGGTTGCCGATGACCTCGGCGGCAGCGTAACCGGTCACGCGCTCACATTCGGCGTTCCAGAAGATGATGTTGAACTGCTTATCCAGCGCCAGCAAGAGGATCGGCATAAAAGAAACGATGGTCAATAAACGTTCTTTTTCGAGGCGCAGGGCATTTTGTGCCGCGCGTAAGCGTGCCATGCTCTCGATGCGCGCCAGGAGTTCACGGTTGCCGATGGGACGCACGATGTAATCATCCGCCCCGGATATCAACCCTTTCACGCGATCTTCTGATTCCGTGCGTACACCTGAAAACATCACCACGAAGGTATTGTTTAAGGAGGGCATGTTTTTCAAGCGGCGGCAGACTTCAAAGCCGTCTATATCGGGCAGTGCGACATCCAGCAAAATGAGATCCGGGTTTTCGTGAGTCGCCGTGTCCAGGGCTGCTTGTCCCGAAGCAGCTTCAAAGACGCGATAACCGGCGTTGCTCAGAACGCGCGCCGTGGCAAAACGCACTTCCAGGTTGTCGTCAACGATCAGAATCTTCAACGCTGTATCTCCGGTAGACGGTATTCCAGCCATCCAGGTACTCCATTGAAAAGCCGTTGGAACGTTAAAACGTTGGCAAGTTAGAACGTTAGAAATCCATTAAAATCCGTTTAATGACTCTCCTGAAAAAAGTCTAATTCACCGCAGAGACGCAAAGAACGCAGAGAAAAATTCAAGTTCATATCAACAAAATTAGTGATAAAACGCGAAAAACTTAATTTTATTGAATCCGACATAAAAATCTTTGCGCCCTCCGCGACTCTGCGGTGAGATCTTTAGTTTTTTCAGTAGACTCTTTAATCCGTTGACAAAAAAAGACCCGTTGACAGGTTTTCATTTAGCCGCTGCGGTGAGGTCTTCAAGGGTTACGTCGGAAGTTTCCCACACCGGCGGATAGGGCGCCGGGCGGCCCAATTCAATGGACAGGCGATTGACTTCTTCCTTCAACTCGATGATCCGCGCTTCACGCCCCACCATCAGCTCGTTGAACATACGCAGTTCCAGTTCGGCCTGCTTGCGCGCGGTGATGTCCCAGACGACGCCGATCATCCGCACGGCCTGCCCTTGTTCGTAGGTGATTGAGGCCACGGTCTGTAAATAACTGGACGTCCCATCGGCCTTGAGCATCCGCAGTTCGTCGGAATAGCCGGTTGCGCCGCGCAGGGCATTTTGAATCGCCCGGTTGACGCGGTCTACATCGTCAGGGTGCAAGCGACCGAGAAAAGTCGCATAGTTTCCCGTAAGCGCTCCCGCTGAAACACCCAGCAGATGCAACGTCGTCTCATCCCACACCAGCCGGTCTTCGCGGATGTCCCAATCCCATATCCCGATGCCGGCGGCGCGCGTCGCCAGCTCCAGCCGTTCCGAAGCGCGCGCCAGCTCGGCGGTACGCTGCGCAATGCGGGCTTCCAATTCCTCGTTCAGAGTGCGGAGGGCCTCCTCTGCCTGTTTGCGCGCCGTGATGTCATGCCCGATGCCGATCAGCCCCACAATATTGCCGGCACCGTCGCGCAAGGGCACTTTGGAGGTCAACTGCCAACCGAGCACCCTGTCTGGTCGCATGATGCGCTCTTCACGGTTGAGAATCGGCTGACCGGCCTGGAGGACGTACCTGTCATCGGCGTAATAGGCTTCCGCCAGTTCATGGGGGAAGAGATCGAAATCGGTTTTGCCGAGCACCTCGGCTTCGGAAGCGACGCCGATATTGCGCACGTCGGCCGGGTTGGCAAGGAGCTTGCGGGTGGCTACATCTTTGACATACACAGCATCGGGAAGGTGATCCACCAGAGTACGTAGAAGTGTGCGTTCGGCGGCCAGGGCTTCTTCGGTGCGTCTCTGGTCTTCGACCACGCTGAGCAAGATGCGGCGCGACTGCTCGGCTTCGGCGAGCAAGCGCTGTAATTCAACCTCTTGTTGTTTGCGTTCGGTGATGTCGCGGGCCACGCCTTCGATGGCAATCAGGTTCCCCGCCGCGTCGTAGATGGGCACATTCCGCTGTTCTGTCCAGATAATCCGCCCATCCTTACGCAGCCAGCGCAACACCAGCGGCTCGCGAAACACCCCACCGCCCTGAAAGTACTGTTCCAGCAGGGGACGATCTTCGGGGTATACCAGTTTGCGGCCCAGGTCGGGATCGGCATAATGTTCTTCGGGCGTGTAGCCGGTGATAAGTGTCGCCGCCGGACTGACGTAGGTAAAGCCGCGCCTGGGGACAAATTCATAGCGATAGATCAAGTCCTGGGCATTTTCGGCCAGACGCCGGAAACGCGCCTCGCTCTCGCGCAGGGCTGCTTCGGCCTGTTTGCGCTCTTGACGCAGGCGCCGATCTTCCAATGCCCGCCGTATGGCCGATCCCAGGCGCGCCGGGCGATCTTTGAGCACGTAATCGTCGGCGCCCTGCCGCAAGGCGTCTATGGCTGCCTCTTCGCCGATGCTGCCGGAGATGATGATAAACGGGATATCCAGTTGGCGTTCGCGTAACAATTGTAAGGCGCGCAAGCCGCTGAAGCGCGGCAATGACCAATCGGACAGGATCAGATCGAGGGGCGTTTCGAGCGCGGTAAGGTAATCCGACTCGGTCTCCACCCGCCGCCAGTCCGGTTGAAAATCTTCTTTGACCAGGTGCAGAGCGAGCAGTTCGGCGTCGTCGGGATTATCTTCGACGATCAGCACACGCAAGGATACAGGCATACGGTTATCTCCCTTATCAAAATAGCCTGATAGTCGTTAATCGAATAGTCCGGCACTGCTGGATCAGACGCTGCGCGGGCGCGGTCGGGAGACCAGCCCGCGCAGGTAACAACTTGCTGTGGCCGGTCTGTGACCGCGCCACCATTCGGTTACAGATTCCTATCATTTTCACCGCCCAATGTAAAATAGAACGTCGCGCCCTGTTCTACTGCCGCCTCGGCCCACACCCGCCCGCCGTGGCGCGCAACGATGCGCTGCACCGTCGCCAGGCCAATGCCTGTCCCGGGAAACTCCTCCAGCCCGTGCAGACGTTGGAACGGCGCAAAAAGTTTGCCGGCGTAGGCCATGTCGAAGCCGGCGCCGTTATCGCGGACAAAGAAGGTGTGAGGAGAAAGGGAGTCTCCCGCTCTCCCCCTTTCTATCTTGCCGAATTCGATGAAGGTCTGCTCGCGCTTGCCGGTGAACTTCCAGGCGTTGCCCAACAGATTTTCCAGCGCGATGCGCAGCAGGTGCGGGTCGCCCTCGGTGGTCAGGCCGTCGGCGATGTTAAACTCGGCCTGGCGTTGCGGCTCGCGCGCCTGCAACTCGGCAGCAATTTCACGCGCCAGCGCGCTCAGGTCCACCGGTTGGCGGGTCATCTCCCGGCGTGTGATGCGCGACAGGGTGAGCAAGTCGTCAATCAAGTCACCCATACGCTGCGCGGACGCCTGGATGCGCTCCAGGTAATGTCGGCCCTGCGCGTCTAGCTGGGGCCCGTACTGGGAGAGCAACGCCTGGCTGAAGCCGTTTAACGCGCGCAACGGGGCGCGCAGATCGTGGGAGACGGAGTAGGAGAAGGCTTCCAACTCCTTGTTGGCGGCCTCCAGCGCGGCGGTGCGCTCGCGGACGCGCCGCGCCAGTGAATTGCGCTCCGCTTCCAGGGCGGCGAACAGGCGCGCGTTTTCAATCGCCAGCCCGATCTGGTTCGCCACCGGCCCCAGCAGGGCCGCATCCGCTTCACTGTAAGCATTCTCGCGGTAGCTCTGCACTTCGAGTAAGCCGGTGGTCTTTCCCTGCACAATGATGGGCACATACAGCGCCGCGCGGGCAATGTGCGCCGCGTCGGACTTACCGATGATGGTCACCTGCCCGGAAAGCGGCGTGGGCATCACCGCCACGATTTCGGGTTGTTGGGTCAGGATGGCACGGGCGCGGCCGGTGATGGGCGCATCCGGTTGAAAGGTGAGCGGCGGGAAGCGCGCCGCGTCCAGCAGCTCGCCCTCGTCGAGCATATACTCGGCGCGTAGGGCTTGCGTGGCCGGGTCGTAGCGCGAGATGCCGAAGAGAGGGCAATCTACCAGTTGCGCGATGGACTCGTAGGCGGTGCGGTAGATGGTGGGCAGGTCAAGCGTCTGGGCCAGCGCCAGGCCGAGTTGGTTGAGAAGACTCAGCCGGCGGTTGTTCTCGCGCAGCGATTCCTCGGCGCGCTTTAAATCTTCGACCAGATTAAGCAGCGCCTGCCGCGACCGTTCGACCTCGTCAAGCAGGTGACGCAGCTCGGTATGGGCAGCGCGAAGCTGCGCTTCGGCCTGCTTGCGTTCCTCAATTTCTTGTTGCGCCTGCTGATAGAGGCGCGCGTTCTGAATCGCTACGGAGATTTGCGCGGCGATGTTTTCGAGCAGACGCTGATCATCCTCAGAGTAAGCGTCAGCTTCGGTAGACTCGATGTTTACGACGCCAATTACTTTCTCTCGCAATCGTAGAGGGACGCACAGTTCAGAAAGAATGTTCTCCCGCATAGCCAAATAACGGGGGTCTTGCCGCACGTCGCCGACGCGCACGCTTTCGCCGTGCGCCGCGACCCAACCGGTAATGCCCTTTCCCGGAACGATCGCCCTAGAGCGCACATAGGTTTTATCGGCTTCCACAAATTCCGGTCCCCGGCCCTGGGCACTCAGGGCAAACGGTTCGAGCTGACCGGTGGCCTCATTGACCAGCAGCACCGCGCCGTAAGTGTAGTTTAGCGAATCTTCCAGAATCTCAACGACTTTCTGCGCCAACGCCTCCAAAGGCAACAGCTCTAGCAGACGCTGGGAGGTCTCGTAAACGGCCGTCAGCTCCTTATAACGCCGCTGCAAGGCTGTCTCAGCCTCCTTGCGTGCGGTGATGTCATGGACGATATGCACTGCGCCGGTCAGCTTGCCCGCGGCATCCAGCAGGGGGTCCACAGTGACCAGATACCAGCGCTTGCCAAGCTGCATCTCGAAGTTCTCAGGTTGGTGGCTGGCGCACATCGCACCGAAGGGGCAGCCGGGAATAGGGATGTCGGTATGGTGGGCAATATCAAAACAGTGCCGGCCGGCCATCTCAGCCACCGGGCAACCAAACACTGCCTCCGCGGCCTTGTTACTGCGCACCACGCGCTGTTCGGCGTCGAGGATCCAGATAGCATCGCCGGCGGCGTCAAAGGTGGCCTGCCACTGTTGGGCCAATTGTTCGGCTTCGGTGCGCAGGCGCGCCAGTTCGTCCACCGCGGCCTTGTATTGCACCAGCAGCGGACCGGCCTCACCCAGCAGCGAGTCAATCTCGCCGCGCCGCAGGGCTTCGAGTGTGGCTTCGGCCTGTTCAAGCCGCGTCAGCAGTTCTGTGTAGGTCGGGTTCTTCTTGTTCACGACAATATTTCCTCAAGAACCGTTGGCAGGTTACGCGCTGGAATGTTTATGATAGCATAAATTGCCAACTCAGGCTTGCAATACCATAACACACAAGTTAAAAATCCGTTAAGATCCGTTTAAGCCATTGATAAATGCCCGTTCTGCCTCTAACCCTAACATAGTCAGCAATTTGCTTTCGTCCGCCAGCGAGCCGACGATGACGCGGCGGGGCGGCGGCGACTCGATGATCAGGGCCGGCACGGCGATGATATGTTCCTCGATGGCCGCCTGGTAGTCCTGAAAGACATCCACCACCACTAACTCGCAGCATCCCTGCAGATGCTCCTCTTGCAGGTGGGTCAGGACCGCCAGTGCTCTGACCGAGTTAAGTTCCTGTCCGGCCACAAAGAGACGTAAGCGATAGAAGGGCGTTTTTCGCAGTTCCATGATAGCCTCCGCGGACTTCTAAAGAACCGGGGGACTTTCAGGGACCCGCAAGACGATACCCCGGTCGGTGATGGCATATTCCCACTGGCGGTTGGAATGGGCCGAGCCGCGCGACTTGAGCACCTGGAGCAGACGTTTGGTTTCGCCGCGTTCCTCCCGATAGGCAAGCAAGATGGCCGTGTCTACCATCGAAGAGATGCCGTTGCCGGAAATCTCCAGCCGGTCTTCGCGTCCGGTGGTCTGGTTGATCAAAAAGACGGTGACGCCGCGTTCCTTGCAGGCGTTGAGCAGGCGCATCAGATAGTCGAAGGCGGCCTGCTTGCCGCCCATACGTTCGCAAGCCGAGATGGCATCCACCACCACGTGGGCCGGGCGGAAGGCTTCAATGTGCGTCAAGGCCCGCAAGTAATGCTCCTCGGCGCCCATCGCTTCGGGGAAATTGGTCAGGAACTTCAGTCGGCCGGCTTGCACACAGGGACTGAGGTCGCTGCCGGAGCTGCGCAGGTTGCCGATCAGGGCGTCCTGGGATTCCTCGAAACTGATATAGAGCACTTTTTCCCCGCGTGTGCAAGCGGCTTGTGTAAACGTGCAGGCCAGCGTGGTCTTGCCGGTGCCCGGTTCGCCGGCAAACAGCACACATGAGGCGCGCCGATAACCGCCGCCCAGAATGACGTCCAGCCGTTCAATGCCGGTGGGCATTTTCTCGCCCAGAGGTTTATGCCGCAGGCCGACGGAGGAGATCGGGGCAACAGCAATGCCGCTGTCAGTGATGATGTAAGGGTACTCGTTGCGCCCAAAGCCGGAGCCGCGATACTTGACCACCCGCAGCCGACGGGTGCTGATGTTGGCCTGCGCACGGGTGTCCATGGTGATCACGCAATCGCCCATAGACTCGAAGAAATCCTCAAAGTAACGCGCCTCCATGCGTCGGGGCGGACGCACCGTCATAACAGTCGTGAGCTGTTGCGCGCGCAGCCAATCGTTGAGGGTGTGCATCTCGGCGCGCACCTGGCGCGGCTCGTCAAAGAGGCGCAGGGCCACTTCGAGGGCATCAATGACAATGCGTTGTGCGCCCATTTCCTGGCGCTTGCCGGCGATGACGGCCAGCAATCCTTTGAGGCTAAACGCACCGCTGATGACTACATTGGCGTCAATTTTACCTTCCAGCAGGAACAGCCGGCCTTCTCGCTCCAGCGCGGGGAGGTCCCAGCTCAGACTGGCGGCGTTCTGGCGCAGTTGATCGGCCGGCTCCTCAAAGCCGATCCAGAGGCCCGGCTCGCCGGCCAGTGCGCCGCGGTAGAGGAATTCCAGCCCCAGCACGGTCTTGCCTGAGCCGGCCTCGCCGATCAGGATGGTGGTGCGACCACGTGGCAGCCCGCCGAGCAAGATTTCGTCCAACCCCTGGATGTAGGTGGGGGCTTTGGCTAAGGGGCGATGTTCTAAAGTGGTCATTTTTTTCCTCCAGAGAATAAACCGCGAATCGTATCTGTTCAGGCCGGTAACCCTTGCGAAGGTTGCGCAACCTTCGCAAGGGTGGCTGAGTAAAAAATCTGCGAAAATTAGCGTGATTCGCGGTTAAGGTATAACCCTTTAAAGATTTTGGGAATCCCTGCGGTCTCCTTCGGCGCTCGGATAACGGATCGGTTCGCCTAAACGGCGCAGCAGTGCGTTCACTTCGGCTTTGAGTTCCAGGATGCGCCTCTCGCGGCCTAGGGTGGCTTGATGCCAGCGCCGCAATTCGTCGAGTTGCTCGACCAGTTTGGCCTCGGTTTGTTTGCGGGCGGTGATGTCTGCGAGTTTCACGACGGCAACCCACGGTTGGCCGGCGGGGTCGCGGAGGAGCGAGGCAGTGAGATTCCCCCATATAAGCTGCCCGTCGCGGCGGTAATAGCGTTTTTCCAACGTATATAGTTCGCGCTGACCGCTCCGCAATTGCTCCCATAATTCCAGGTCAGCATTCAGATCGTCGGGATGGGTGGTGTCCTGGAGATGCATAGTCCGGAGCTGCTCCTCGGTGTAGCCGAGAATTTGGGTAAGCATCGGGTTGCAGGCGATCAACCGGCCGCTGCCGGCATCCATCAACGCGATACCGATGTCGGCTTTTGCGAACAGGGCGCGGAAGAGCGTCTCGCTCTCATACAAGGTTCTCTGCGCTGCGATCTCGGCGCTGTGATCACGGCAGGCTATCACCATGCCGATGACAGCTCCATTTTTGTCGCGGACAGACGTGCCTCTGCCGGCAATAGGATATGCAACGCCGTCACGGGCATTCACCAGCACGTAATCATCCATACCGATCGCCACTTCACCTGCGTCTAGCACGCGCTGTACGAAATTTTCAAGCGGCGTATGGGTTTTTGTGTTGACCATGTGAAAGACCGCTTCCAGCGGCTTGCCTTGCGCCTCGGCTTCGCGCCAACCGGTCACCCGCTCGGCCTCGGCGTTCATTTGGCGGACGATGCCCCGACGGTCGGCGGCGATGATCGCCAGGCCGATGCTGTAGAGGATGGTGTGAAACCAGCTTTCGGATTCCAAGGAAAGTCGGCGCGCGCGCAGCAAAATCTCGACCCGCGCCTGCAATTCCACTTTTTCGATGGGGCTGATGATCAGCTCATCTATGGTTTTCCACAGGTGATGGGTCGCCTGACCTACCTCCCGGCGTGCGGTAACCAGCAAAAAGGGCAAGAAGGCCGGCCGGGCAGCCTCTTTGCGCGTCTGGATCTGCGTCCACAGCCGCTCCAACACAACCCCGTCCACGATGCCCAGATCGAACTCGTCTTGCAGCGCCGCGTCGGAAGAAGGAATGAGTACTTCATAACGCGGCGTGAGCATCTCCGCCAGCAAACGGCGATTTTGGTGTTGTTCCATCAGGAGAAGAATTTTGGTCATAGAGACTCCCTTACCCACTCCGGTTCACCTCTCAGGATGCCGCGCAATCCGGTGAGCGGCTTGCCGACCTTAATGCCGTGGGCAGTGATCTCAAATTCGCGCAGGGTCTTTTCAAAATCCCCTGTGCGCTTTTTGAGCACACCGATGGCCTTACGCAGTTCGCCGTTGATCTCCAGATAGCGCAAAAAGACGATATTATCGGCCAGGTAGCTGACGCCCACGTCGGAAACTTGAAAATTACCGACGACGGTAGAGCTGTCTGCCACCAGGAGGACGGCGACGCCCATATTTTGCAGGTACTTGGTCAGCGCGTGCAGGTGGGCGGTCAGGTCTTCGCCGCGCACGGCCAAGCGGTAGCCGGCGATGCTGTCGAACATCACCACGCGCGCCTGTTCCTGTTCCACCTGGCGGCGCACCAGGCTGGCGAACTCATCCGCCGACCAGTGTAACGGTTCAACTTTGACCAGGTTGAGCGCGCCGCGTTCGAGCAGGGCGTGGGCAGGGATATTGATCGCTTCAGCGCGATGGAGCATCACTTCAATTTCTTCTTCAAAGGAATAGACCACCGCATGTTCACCATGCCTGGCCGCTGCCACCGCAAATTGCAGTCCCAGGGTGGTCTTGCCCACGCCGCTGGGGCCGGAGATAATGGTAACTACGCCGCGCTCCAGCCCGCCGTGCAATAGTTCATCCAGCTCCGGCACGCCGGAGGGCAGCGCTTCTATGGTGAACACACGCCGGTGAGTATCTGGCATCAGGCGGGGGTACACTTCAAGGCCATGCCCGGTCATGCGCAGGGTATGGCGCCCGCTGCGAAAATCGGACCCGCGCAGCTTGTGGAGGCAAACACCACGCCCCAGCCCATCATTGTAGAGTTCAATGACCCCGTCGCTGAGGAATTGCAAGTCATCGTCGGGCGCTTCAGGGCTGCTTTCGGAGGAAAAGAGCACCGTCGCGCCCTCTTCCGCCAGAAAACGCAGGAAGGAAAGCACCTGACGGCGGAACTGAAAGACATCGCTGGTCAGATAGCGGAATTGGGTGATCGGGTCGAGAAAGACGCGGGTGGGCTTGAGCGCGCCGACCTGCCCGGTGATTTGACGGGTGAACGGTTCACGCTCCACTTCGGCCGGCGTGAAAATGTCGTAAGTTTCAACCTGCGCGAAGAAGGCCGAGGTTGGGCTGAGATCGAGGAACGCGACGCCGGCGAGGGGCAGGCCACGCCGGGCCGCATCGGCGCGCAGCTTAGCCTCCGGTTCTTCCAGGGTGATGAAGAGCGTCTTTTCACCGTTGGCGGCGCCGGCAGCCAGGAAATGAAGACCCAACGTGGTTTTGCCCGAGCCGGGGCCGCCGCGCACCAGGTACGAACGCCCGGGAAGCAGGCCACCGCACAGGATTTCGTCCAGGCCGGCAATGCCGGTGGACAAACGAGCCGTGGTTATGTCTGTCATAATGAGTCCTCCTCGAAAATCTGTTACACATCGGCGCGTTGATGAGTGCATGAGTTATTCCCTCATGTTATTCATATTCTGCAAAACGCTCAAGTTAAGAATTGGTTAAAATCCAATAAAGGTTTGTTAACGAATGTATCCAATATCGCAAATCACAAGCCGATCGCTTGCGCTACGTTTTCAGACGGCTTGTAGCACAACCTGTCAGGTTGCCGTTGTTGTCGCCGCGCGTCGCAAGCTGACCGCTTACGCTATGTTTTCAGACGGCTTGTAGCGCAACCTGTCAGGTTGCCGTTGTTGTCGCCGCGCGTCGCAAGCTGACCGCTTGCGCTATGTTTTCAGACGGCTTGTAGCGCAACCTGTCAGGTTGCCGTTGTTGTCGCCGCGCGTCGCAAGCTGACCGCTTGCGCTACGGTTACGGTTCTTCCGGCGGGCGCAAGGGAAGGGCAATGTAAAAGGTCGCCCCCTGTCCCACTTCGCTTTCCGCCCAGATTTTTCCGCCATGCCGGGCAATCACCTGTTTGCTGATGGCTAACCCCAGGCCGGTGCTCTTCTCGCCGCCGGTCTTGCGCGACTGTTTTTTCGCAAAAGGATCGAACAGGCGGACAAGGTCCTCCGGCGCAATGCCGACGCCGTGATCCTCAACTTCGATCAGTGCTTCATCATCCACCCGGCGCGTCCGCATCACCACGCTCGATCCCGGATACGAGTGCTCAATTGCATTGGCGAGCAGGTTCATGAGCACCTGCTTGATCTTTTCGCCGTCTATGACCAATCGGGGCAACACCGGGTCCTGCACCACGCAGATTTCAATGCCTTTTTTGCGGGCCTTGAGGCTGACCAGGGTGAGCGCCTGCTCCACAATCGCGGGCAGCTCGACGACGTTAAGGTCCAGATGGAAATGGCCGGACTCGATGACGGCCACGCTGAGAAAGTCATTGATGATCTGGCTCATAAACTCGGCGGTGGCGCCGATATGCTCGAGATAGCCGAGTTGTTCCCGGGATAGCACGTTCGCCGCATCCTCACGCAAGAGGTCGCTGAAGGCCATAATGACTTGCAAGGGATTGCGCAGGTCGTGGGCGGCCATCCCCAAAAACTGGTTTTTCAACTCGTTGAGCCGCGCCAGTTCGGCGTTCTTTTGCGCCAACTCGCGCTGCATGTCGTTGAGCCGCGCCAGTTCGGCGTTCTTTTGCGCCAACTCGCGCTGCATGGCGACCAATTCATTGTTGAGCCGGCTGATCTCGTCGTAGAGGCTGCTTTCCTGGTCCGCC
>JAIOAX010000033.1 GCA_019873645.1 Chloroflexota bacterium
GCAGTTCCCCGCACCGGTTCCCCGCACTCTCTTATTGCTCAAAGGGGAACGCAGTTCCCCGCACCAGTTCCCCGCCCTCTCTTATTGCTCAAAGGGGAACGCAGTTCCCCGCACCGGTTCCCCGCACTCTCTTATTGCTCAAAGGGGAACGCAGTTCCCCGCACCAGTTCCCCGCCCTCTCTTATTGCTCAAAGGGGAACGCAGTTCCCCGTACCAGTTCCCCGTACCAGTTCTCGCGGATGCCCTTGCCGCAGTGTGTTTCAGTGCTATCATCAGGGCGGCGATATCTGCCGGAGCCTCTGCCCCGGGAGATGTCCCACGACCCACTGTTGAAGGAGACAGGTTATGCAATGTGATCTGGATGCCTTGATGGAAAGCCGCGACCTCGATGCCATTGTCGTCAGCGGCAAAGTGGCGGGCAATTCACCGCTTATCTACATGCTCAACGGTGCGCGGATGACGCAAGCTATGCTCGTCAAAAAGCGCGGCGAAACCCCCTGGATTATCGCCAGCCCTATTGAACGCGAGGAAGCCGCCGCTGCCGGTTATCCGGTGATCCTCAACACGCGCTACAATTACGCCGCTTTGCTGAAAAAACACGACGGCGACATCCTGGCGGCCTCTGTAGCGTATCAGGCTGCCATTTTCGCCGATCTGGGTGTGACGGGGCGCGTGGGCGTCTACGGCTACCGGGATCAGGGCAGCGCCTACACCTTTCTCAAGGCATTGGATGCGGCGCTGCCTGCTATCGAGATCGTGGGCGAGCTGGAGCCCAATCTCATCGAGCAGGCGCGCGCGACAAAAGACGCCACCGAAGTCGCCCGCATCCGCGAGGTGGGCCGCCGCACCGCCGCAGTCGTGCGTCAAACGGTCACATTCTTGCAAGAGCACACCATCAGCGATGATGAGACATTGCGCCACGCGACCGAAAACCGTGCATTGACTGTAGGGGATGTCCATACGCACATTCACCACCTTATCCTGCAACAAGGGCTGGAGGATGCCGAAGGTTTCATCTTCGCCGTTGGGCGCGATGCCGCCGTACCGCACAACCACGGCACGCTGGATAGGCCGCTGCGCCTGGGTGAGACGATCATCTTCGACATCTATCCACGCGAGATCGGGGGCGGCTACTTTTTTGATATGACGCGCACCTTCTGCCTGGGATACGCGCCCGACGCCGTGCTGCGCCTGTATCGTGACGTTATGGATTGTGCGGCATACCTCAGAGCCATGCTGAAGGCCGGTGAAGAAACCCGCAGTTACCAGCGCATGGCCTGCGCTTTCTTTGAAGCGCGGGGACATCCCAGCATCGGCAGCAACCCGGCGACGCTTGAAGGCTACGTCCACGGTCTGGGACATGGCGTAGGGCTGGACATCCACGAGACGCCCGCCTTCTTCGACCATGAGGGGAACACCGCGCGTCTGACCCCCGGCCACGTCTTTACCCTGGAACCGGGGCTGTATTATCCCGAACAAGGGATAGGGTGTCGCATCGAGGATACCCTGTGGCTGGACGAAAACGGCCATGTTTGCAACCTCACCGACTATCCGTATGACCTGGTGGTGCCGATGGCTTGAGGCGGGCGCGGTCAGGAGACCGGTCCGAGCAGGAAAGAAAAACTTGCACTGCCATCAATGTTCCAACGTTTCAACGTGCTAACGGATTTCCTATGCAGAAACGTCAACTCATCACCACCGCAACTTTTGTACGCCTGGCCCTGCGCCTGATGCGCTATCAGCCTTTTGTGGGCAGGCGCATTGTCGCTGCCCTGTGGGCGCGCATTGTGACGTGGGTCAAGCCACCGATGTACTATGCCGCGCGGGCTAACCTGCGCCACGTTCTGGGCGAAACAGCCTCCACGGCCACATTGAACCGGACCCTTTACCGACTTTTCTATAACACCGGGCGGCGGTATTACGAAACCTTTTACAATCTCGGCCGTGGCCGCACCCGCGCGACAGATTTTCGCCCGCCGGTGATCATTCCGCCGGAGACGCGGGCGCATATTGAACAAGCTCTGCGCGCCGGACGGGGCGTTTTCATCCTGGCGTGCCACATGTCCAACTTTGATTTGTGTGGCATCGCCCTGGCGCAAAGTATGCCGGTCTCTTTGCAGGCGCTCTCGCTGGCCGATCCAACGCCCGATGTGGTGGCCTTTAACCAATTGCGCGAGCGCTGCGGCGCACGGATGACGCCCATTAGCCCGGAGGCGCTGCGCGAGGCCCTGGAACGTTTGCAGAACGGCGGCATCGTCGTGACCGGTCCGGATTATCCCGTCCGTAACGGGGATGAACCGGTGGAGTTTTTCGGGGCGCCGGCGCGCTTGCCGAGCGGTTATGTGCGCATCCCCCTGCGGACCAATAGCCCGGTGATCGTCCTCGCGCCGCGCTATGAGAACGGCGTCTACAAGGTCATCGCCAATCCGCCGTTTGAACTGGTGCATACCGGCGACCGCCAGCAAGATGTGACGGTGAATCTGCGCCGCATCCTGGAACAAGTCGAGGACTTCATCCGTCAACGCCCCGATGAGTGGATGATGTTTACGCCGGTGTGGGAATAGGGGGTGGGCGGCTTTTGAGTTGAGGGTAGAGATCTTTCAATTTTCTTTGTGAACTCTGTGTTCTGTGTGGTTATATGTAGAGGAGACCATGCGAATCTTGGGGATTGAGACATCGTGCGATGAGACGGCGGCCGCGGTCGTTGAGGATGGCCGCGCCATTCTGTCCAACGTGATCGCGTCGCAGGTGGATTTGCACGCGCAGTACGGGGGAGTTTTCCCGGAACTGGCTTCGCGCGCGCACGTCGAAGCCATTGCGCCGGTGGTTGAGCAGGCGCTCCGTGAGGCGCACGTAGGGTGGGCTGATGTGGATGCCATTGCCGTCACGTATGGGCCGGGGCTTCCCGGTTCGCTGCTCGTAGGGGTGAACTTTGCAAAGGGCGCGGCGCTGGGTACGGGGTTACCCCTTGTGCCGATTAACCATCTGGAGGCGCACCTGTATGCCCACTGGTTGCATAGCGGGGCAGATGGTGATGCCCCTGTCGGTGAACCCCCATTGCCGGTTGTGGCGTTGATTGTCTCCGGTGGGCACACGGAGTTGATCTTGATGCACGCTCACGGACGCTACACCTACCTCGGCGGCACATTGGATGATGCTGCCGGGGAAGCGTTCGATAAAGTCGCGCGGCTGCTGGAACTCGGCTATCCCGGCGGCCCGGCCATCGAGCAGGCCGCACGGCAGGGCAATCCACGCGCATTCGACTTCCCACGCGCCTGGTTGCCGGGAACTTACGACTTCAGCTTCAGCGGGTTGAAGACGGCGGTGCTGCGCACCTTGCAGCGTTTCAACGGCCCGCGCCCGCCGCGTTTCATCGCCGATATGGCCGCAGCTTTTCAGGCCGCGGTGGTCGAGGTGCTGGCCGAGAAAACCGCGCAGGCAGCGAAGGCGCACGGCGCACAGGCTGTGTTGCTTTCCGGTGGCGTCTCCGCCAACGCTTCGCTGCGCGCGGCGACTCGCGCCCGCGTGGAAGTGCCTGTCTATGGACTGCCGCTCATTTTATGCACCGATAACGCGGCTATGGTGGCCGCCGCCGGGACGTACCGTTATCAGGCCGGGGTGCGCGCTGGTTGGGACCTCGACATCGAGCCGGGGCTGCGCCTGTTGTGACAAACTGTTTTCAAACCGAAATCCGCACAATATCCCAAATATCCCAAATTTTATTTGGGATATTGTTGTTTATTCCAAGCCGGCCAGCACTTCCGAGACCGTTTTCGCCGTAGTTTCCCACGAGAAACGCCGCAGGTTCGCAGCGCCAAGCGCAACGAGGGTGCGGCGCAGCATCTCATCATCCAGCAGCCGCGTCAGCCCATCGGCAATGGCGACCTCATCCAGCGGATCCACCAGCAATCCGCCATCGCCTACTACCTCTGGCAGGCTTGAGGTGTTGCTTGCCAGAAGCGGCACCCCGCACGCCTGCGCCTCCAGCACCGGAAATCCAAAACCCTCGTAGAGCGAGGGATAGGCAAAGACCTGTGCGCCGGAGAGCAGCGCCGCTTTGTCGGCAGCGGCAATATAGCCCGGAAAGAGCACCCGCCCTTCCAGTCCCAAGGCATGCACCCGTGCACGGATCGGTTCGGCCAACCAGCCTGTGGGCCCGGCCAGCACCAGCGACAGGTTGGGGCGTGTGGAAGCCAGGCGCGCGAACGCCTCGATCAAACGCGCCAGATTTTTGCGTGGTTGTACCCGTCCCATAAAGAGGATGTACGGACCGGGGATACCATAACGTGCCTGCACTGCGGCAAGCCTCACCGGGTCGCGCACCGGGGCCAGGTCACTGTCGTAGCCGGGGTAGGCGACGGTAATTTTCGACGCGGCAATGCCGTATTCCCGCACCAGCGCATCGCGTGTGGCCTGGGAATCGGCCAGGATATGCGTGGCAACCCGTGCGTTTCGGCGCGTGCTCCAATCCAGGTACAGCCGTTGCCCCAGCGGATGCGCTTCTGGAAAATAGCGGTAGCCCAGATCGTGGATCGTCACCAGCGTGCGGCGCGGGCGAATCAGCGGCAGGACATGCGCCGGGACAAAAAGCAGATCGGGCGGTCGCCACGCCATCTCCCATGACAGACGCAGGTGCGTCCACAGGCGCGGAAAAGGGATCACGCGCACCTCGGCGTTGGGAAAGACGCCTGAGGCCGGAAGCGTGCGAAAATACAACCGCACCCGATAACGCGCCTGAAGCAGCGGCAACAGCGCGTGAATCAGGTGATAGGAATAGCCTTCCGTGCCAGTGGGCGCGGCACTGAGGGCGCGGCTGGCATCTATACCGAGTGTCGGCCTGCCTGAAGCTGCCACAGTCGTGCTGCTCGGGCCTATAGTGTGAAGTTCGTCCAGGGAATCGGGGTGAGGAGCAGGAAGAAGATAACGACCATCACCCATCCCAACACCCGACGACGGCCATCCAGCGGTGTGAGATCGTTGAGCGGTGGCGGATGGTGCGGGCCGACGAACCGCCCCAGCAAGCCCACCATCACCCAGGTCAATCCGCCCCAGTTCCCCGTCACCAGCAGGAAAATGGCCCACGCCC
Source organism: Chloroflexota bacterium (assembly GCA_019873645.1). Lineage (GTDB taxonomy): Bacteria > Chloroflexota > Anaerolineae > B4-G1 > SLSP01 > DSWT01. The sequence goes on from JAIOAX010000033.1 coordinate 5,087, forward strand.
AGATTGCGCCCAGGGCGACACGCGCGATTTTCCATGCCTTGGGTCCCCACAGTGCATAGGCGACATGCCCGCCGTCCAACTGACCTATCGGCAAGAGGTTATACATCGTCACCAGCAGGCCCACCCACGCGGCGAAGGTGATCGAGCCGCCGGCGCTGGGTGGAGAGAGCCATACGTCCTCACCGGTCTTTTTGTCGGGCAAAATTCGGCCATGGATGATGTACTTCGCAGCTAGATAGAGCAGCGAGTTCCCCTCTTGCGACACCATGATGGGTTCGTTGGGAGGAACGTCAAGAAATGCGCGCGGTGTGCCTACTTCTGTCCTGGAAAGGCCGAATAGAAGCAGAGGGATGGCGACAATTAGCCCACCCAGAGGTCCGGCGATGCCGATGTCGAACAACGCCTTGCGGCTGCGCATCGGGCCGCGCTGGAAGATGATCGCGCCCAGGGTTCCCAGACTTCCCGGCAAGGGCAGGGGGATAAAATACGGCAGGCTCACCGGCGAAGCGTAGCGTCGTCCCACAAAGTAATGGCTGAACTCGTGCGCGGTCAGGATGGCGAGCAGCGTCAACGCGAAGGGCCAGCCGCGCCATATATCGGCAAGGCTGCGCGGGATGATGTTCTCTTGGAAGGCTCCCACGAACAACGTGGATAACAAGGTGAGTCCAAACAGCAGGACATTCAGCCATGGCTTGCCGGTCTTGTGGTCGGCGACGACCGGGATGGCCTGTAGACGCTGCTCACCGTCCGCCTGCGTCAACAGTGGCGTATATCCCAGTTCGGCGAAGCGCTGCACAAGCTCATCGAAAACGGCTTCTTCATCATCACCGGCTATGAACTGCCCGCTGAATTGCACGATGGGTTTGGCGTCGCCGGAAAGCACTTTCACTTCCTCGACGACCATAAACGGCCGCAATGCGGCGCGCAGACGCTCGATCAGCATAGATTCCGGCAAAGGTCGGTTGTATTGGTCTTCCATATCGCCATGTCCTGTCCCAAACGGCATTGTGTATGTAAGTATAACACAGCCTGGTGAGAATCCAAGCCCAAGATGACCCTGTGGCGACGCGGTCAGAGGCCCCACAGCAAATTGTTGCTGTGGGGCTCAGGCCGCTCTCCAGACCGCGCCTGCACAAGTCCCCAGCGACAAAAAGGCCCCCTCCTGCAGAGGGGGCCATACTGACAAAACGGTACTGCGATGCTTACTTGAGTTCGACAACCGCGCCGACGGCTTCCAGCTTGGCCTTGGTATCTTCGGCCACTTCCTTGCTGACGGCCTCGAGGACCTTCGAGGGCACACCTTCGACCAGTTCCTTGGCCTCTTTCAGACCCAGGTTGGTGATCTGGCGGACGACCTTGATGACCTCGATCTTCTTGGGGCCGAAGTCCTTGAGTATAACGGTGAACTCGGTCTGTTCTTCTTCTGGCTCGGCTTCGGCGGCGACGGGCGCAGCAGCGCTCACCATCGCAACGGGGGCGGCCGCGCTCACACCGAGTTTTTCCTCAAGTTTCTTCACCAGCTCGGCGGCTTCGATTAACGTCAACGCACTGATTTCTTCAACTAACTTTGCTAGATCTGCCATTGTAATTCAACCTCCATTTTACCTTTCAGGTTCATTGATATTTGATTTTTTATGGACTTAAGCCGCAGCTTCTGCAGCCGCGTTCTTGCCGGCGTCTTCCAGTTTGTCCACGTACGCCTGCAACACATTGAGCACCTGGCGGATACCGCTTGCCACAACGCCCACCACCTGCGAAGCCGGGGCGTTGATCGCGCGCAGCACCTGGCTTAACAGCACCTCGCGGCCCGGCAAATCGGCGAGCGCCTGGGTTTGCGCCTGGGTAAAGAAGCGCCGTTCCATAATGCCGCCCTTCACCTGGAAACGCCCTTCTTCCATTTCCTTGCCGAAACCGAGGAGCATCTTGGCGACCGGGGGCACGTCGCGATGGCAGAAGGCCGCCATCGTGGCACCGGTGAGCAATCCCTCGGGTGCTTTAAGCCCTTGCTCCTTCAGCACGACATCGAGCAGCGTGTTTTTGATCACAAAAACATGCGCGTTTAGCTCGCGGGCGCGGCGGCGCAGGTCCTGGATCTGCGGCATGGTGAGCGCCGTGTAGCTTGCCAGCACCACACCCTGGCTCTCCGCCATTTGTTGCCGGTAAAGGGCCACTAACTCTTCTTTGCGTTCACGTGATATAGCCAATCCTTCTCACCTCCTCATAAAGTAGCCATATAGGCATCAGTCTATCGGGCATTGACTTGCAACAAAAAATCCTTGCACCTGCCGATGCAAGGACCATCATGCTCATGTATGAGCCTGGTTAAATCAGGATGGTCATGCCTCGGCAGGATGATTAAGCCTGAAACGGCCCCTGCTGTCTTCAGCAGACAATACACTTTTTATCAGCAGATTTAGCAGATTTTGATGCTATAGACTCCTCATCAATCTGCTTAATCTGCTAAATCTGCTGACGGAAAACTTTACTGTGCCCCTGGTAAAAAAGATTATTACTTGGCGGCTTCCAGAGCTAACGCTTGTGCGGTATCTACCCGCACCCCTGGCCCCATGGATGGCGCCAGGGTGACCCGTTTGACGTAGGTGCCCTTGGCGGCAGCCGGTTTGGCCCGCCGGATGGCGTCCATAATCGCTGCGAAATTGCCGAGCAACTGCTCATCGGTGAAGCTCACCTTCCCGATCGGGCAATGGATGTTGGCGGTACGGTCGAGGCGGTATTCCACACGTCCGGCCTTCGCTTCATCAATTACCCGCGGCAGGTCTTCTGGCTGAACGACGGTGCCGGTCTTGGGGGTGGGCATCAAACCCCGGCGCCCTAGCACGCGCCCCAAACGCCCGACTTTGCGCATCATGTCCGGCACGGCGATGGCAACATCGAAATCCACCCAACCATCCATAATCTTCTGGATGTCTTCGTCATCGGCCATGATGTAATCAGCGCCGGCGTCGCGGGCAATTTGCGCGTCCGCGCCTGCGGCAAACACCAGCACGCGCACGGTCTTGCCCAAGCCATACGGCAGTCGCACGACGCCACGAATCTGTTGCTCGGAACGGCGCGGATCTAATCCCATGCGCAGATGCAACTCGACGGTGCCGTCAAAAGCCGTATAACTGACTTCCTTGACCAGTTTGACCGCTTCCTGGGGTGTATAGTAGCGGTCACGGTCAACTTTTTGCACAACTTCCAGATACTTTTTTCCTCGTTTAGGCATTGTCAATACTCCTTGTGGTCAATAACGGGATTCCCCTCCCACTTCATAAAAACCGGCTGTACGCCTAGTCCTGGATCGCGATGCCCATGCTGCGCGCCGTGCCCCGAATCATCATTTCGGCGGCTTCGATGTCATTCGCGTTCAGGTCCTTCATCTTCATCTCGGCGATCTCGCGCAATTGCTGGCGCGTGATGGTGCCGACCTTGGTGCGGTTGGGCTCCGCCGAGCCTTTCTGAACGCCGGCCGCCTTGCGGAGCAAGTCCGGTGTGGGGGGCGTTCGGAATTCCAGCGAAAACGATGAATCCTGGTAGATCGTAATGTCAACCGGCACGATGTTGCCCGCCAGATGGGCGGTCTTGGCATTGTATTCTTTGACGAAGCCCATCAGGTTGATGCCGTGCGGGGCTAACGCCGGGCCAACGGGCGGCGCAGGATTGGCCTTGCCCGCCTGAAGTTGTAATCTCACCACTGCCTTGATCTTTTTCTTTGCCATTTTGGATACTCCCTCAATCTGGGCTTATGGATAAACCCACCCTTTATGCCTTTTCTACCTGTAAGAAATCTAACTCCACCGGGGTTTCACGCCCGAAGAACGAAACCAGGACGCGAACTTTGGTGCGTTCCTCATCAATATCATCCACCACGCCGATAAAATCGGCAAACGGCCCTTCGATGATGCGCACTTTCTGTCCGGGTTTGAAGGTGGCACGTACTTGCGGCGCGGCCGCTTCCATGCGCCGCAGAATGCCCTGGACGGCCTCCGGGCGCAACGGCGTCGGCGTATTGCCCATGCCTACAAAGCCGGTCACGCCGGGGGTGTTGCGCACCACATACCAGGAATCATCCGTCAACCGCAGTTGCACCATGATGTAACCCGGATAGAGACACCGCTCTACGGTACGTCGTTTGCCATCTTTGATCTCGATCTCTTCGACGGTGGGGACCACGACCTGGAAGATGTAGTCCTGCATCCCCATGGACTCGATGCGTTGCTCCAGGTTATGCTTGACCTTGTGCTCGTAGCCGGAATAACAATGAATAATATACCAGGCGCGTTCGTCGGCTTCCGGTTTGACTCCTTCGTCGGCGAAAGGCTCCGGCAACACACCCACAACTTCGGCCGGCTTACTTTTGGCCGGAGCAACAGCAACTTCCTGAGGCGGCGGAGCTTCCAACCCGAACCGCTCAAAGAGCGATTCCGGCGAGAGGTCCAACTCTGGGAGAGCTTCGAACGTATCCTTTAGATCGGGTAGTTCAAGCGCATCCGCAGCGAAGTCCTCATCATCTTCGTAATACGAACGCTCATCGTCCATGAAAACTAAGCCTCTTCTCCACGCCCGATCCAATAGGCAGCCCCGAGCAACACCACGACGACAACGACACCCAAAACCATAAATAAGACATTGCGGGTGACCAGGTTACTCAGCAGCCAACCGAAGAAGAAATCCAATACCCCTAGAAATAGGGCCATCGCCACGGTGACCAACAGCACGATCTTGGTCATCGCCCAGCCCTGTTGTAGCGTAGGCCAATGCACGCGGCCCAATTCCGCACGGGTGCTGCGGAAATACGCCACAATCGGATTATCTTTTTTGACTTTTGTCTTCTGGTCAGCAGCCACAAGCGCCTCCATCCCCTGTTTGACACTCTAAAACACCGCCGGATGCGGCGGTGTTGTGTTTTTATATCCAGACAGGCGAGGCAGGAATTGAACCCGCAACCTACGGTTTTGGAGACCGTTGCTCTGCCTGTTGAGCTACTCGCCTATAATCCTTTTGACGCCCAGGAGCAGATGGCTCCGTTTGTCCTACCCAAAGCCCATGATCAGACTTGAACTGATGACCCCTTTCTTACCAAGAAAGTGCTCTACCGACTGAGCTACATGGGCAGGCTTCCATAAGGTGGGCAGTGAGGGACTCGAACCCCCGAAGGCGTTGCGCCAACTGATTTACAGTCAGTCTCCTTTGCCGCTCGGAACAACTGCCCAGAAAGCCGACGGTGGGAATTGAACCCACAACCCTCCGCTTACAAGGCGGATGCTCCGCCGTTTGAGCTACGTCGGCGTTTGACGCATTATAACACACCGGCATCAAGGGTCAAGATTCACATTCCCTACCGAGCGACGATAAGTATACACACATTGAGCGATTTGTCAACCAAAAATAACCGTCTTATCCAAAGCGTTGCCGGCGTTCGACACGCTGCCGGAGGATGCTTTCCAGTTCCTGCGGCGTTGAGGCGACAAGCGGATCATACCGCACGCCCGGATAGTAGGTCTGGAAGAACGTCTGCAGATCGTCAGGCCACCAGGTTGGGTTGATGGCGGTGACGGCGCGCTCGCTAAGGCCGGGGCCATAGGCGGCGTCGTCGGCGCTGGAGCCGATGGTGACGTGGTAGGTCTCCCAGTAGAGACGGCAGGCTTCAATCCACCGCCAATCCGCGCCCGGCGGCAGGAGCAGGTAATGGCGGCTGAAAGGCTCACGGGGTTGGCATGGTCCAGGCGGGGTGATGGGTTCAAGAGGCCGCGGCGGCGTGGAGATCGCCGGCGCGGCAGGCGCGGCCTCTTGCCAGGTGGGGTCCTGCGTATCCTTGACGGAGATCATGTAGCGGGTCATCTCCGGCAGCATGCGGGTGAAATCGTAGTTATCCCAACTGCCCGCGCCGCCCAGGGAGAACAGGTGCGCGCCGACGACGTAGTAATCTTCCCGCAGTCGCGCATCGTACCACTTCATCTGCTGCATCCACTCTTCGACGGAAACCTGCGGCAGGTCTTTTGCCAGGTTGACCTCGGTTAAGAACAGTGGGACGACTTCGTTGCGCGGCTTGAGAAAATCTTCATATAGCCAACGGTAACGGCATGCCAGCGGCCCGCGATCCGGGTAGGTGGGACGCCCCGGCAAAGGTTCGCCAAACCACGCGTTCATCGGATAGGCATACTCGTGGAGCGCCAAGGCGTGTCCCCCCGCCTTGGCCCGTCCGAAGACGCCGGTAGCGACGATGGCTTCCATTTCTTCCCATTCGGGCGTGCCCATGCTGTAGGAAAACAGCGCCAGCTTGTACCCTTCTCGATCAGCGATGTCCATGCAGTGGATCATCAGTTCGGCCAGGCGGCGATGTCCATCCGGCCCCGGCGGATCCTGCTCGTTGATAATTTCCCAGTAGTCCACGTAGGCGCGATGGGGCGCCCATTTGGGCAGCAGACTATCCATCACTTTGCGGGCGACTTTGCGCAGGTCATCGTCTAACGGGGGGCCTTCGACGTTGACATTGGGGTCTGCGCCGCGCATGTAGCGGCCTACGGTTTGTACATGCGCATCCAGCGTCTTCACGTCCTTCAGCCAACCGATGCCTTCCACGGATTTCACCGTAGTCATCGTTGTCCCGGCCGCCAGGAGATCTTGCAGCACTTTCAGCGTTTCGCCCGGCAAAACGCCGTGAATTCCCAGTTTGCTTGGCATCACACCCTCCTTTGCGTTTGAAAGTTAACACGTTAGAATGTTGGAATGGCGAAGGGTAAGTGTCACTTTTTATGTTTCCATTGTAAGAGAAAAGCATTAAAAAAGCAATATGGACTTGCTTCAGGCGTCACCGAGGGTATAATAGGGAGCTATGACGATCTATGTAGATGTTTCCGCAGCCGTACACCAGCGTGCCGGGTTGGGTCGCTATGCCGCCAGTCTGACACAGGCTTTGCTTCCACGCCTTTCGCACCGCTTGATGTTGTTCTACAATCGTGAAAAGGGCGTTGTTATGCCGCCGGGACTGGAGCATGTTCCGGCGCGTACCGTCGCTTATGGGTACAAATCATGGCGAATGTTGGTATGGATGGGGCAGCTTTGGCGTATCCCTTTCAACCACATGCTTCCCCATGCCGCGCTCTTTCATGCTACCGAGCATCTGGTCCCGTACTTGAAAGATGTACCGACGGTGCTTACGGTTCACGATCTGATCTTCCGCAATTTCCCGGAGCACCATAAACCGCTCAACCGTTGGTATCTGAATTTGACCATGCCGTTGTATTGCCGCCATGCCAGCCATATCATTGCCGTATCGGAGGCCACGCGCCGCGACATTATGGCTGCCTATCGTATCCCACCGGAGAAGATCACGGTCATCTATGAGGCGGCGGATCCGCGTTTCGAGCCGCAAATCCGTACGGCTGTGGAAGCGGTGCGCACCCGTTATCGTCTGCCGCAGGAGTATTTGTTGTACGTAGGTACCATCGAGCCGCGCAAGAATCTGACGCGCCTGTTGCAGGTGTGGGAGCCGCTTTATCGAGCCCATGAAGTTCCCCAGTTGGTGATTGTTGGCCGGCGCGGCTGGCTGAGTGATGATTTCTTCGCCGCGTTAGAGAGCAGTCCAGCGCGCGACGGGGTCCTGCTGATGGGGCATGTTCAGGATTGCGATTTGCCGGCGATCTATGGCGGCGCGGTCGCCTTCGTTTTCCCCAGTTTGTGCGAGGGGTTCGGCCTGCCGCCGCTGGAAGCGATGTCGTGCGGCACGCCGGTCTTGTGCTCCAATACCTCTTCATTGCCTGAAGTGGTGGGGGAGGCGGCATTGACGTTCGATCCCACCGATGAGGCCGCCATCGCTGAGTCCCTGCGGCGCATTGTCAAAGATAAGGACTTGCGCGCGCAGCTGCGGGAACTGGGGATTCAGCGCGCTGCGGGCTTCTCCTGGGGACGCGCGGCGCAGGAGACGCTGGGCGTGTATAAGAAGCTGTTGGGGACGCTGTAGTTTCAGGAAATAACCATGCTGCGGCAGACCTTTATCGTGCTTCCGGCCTACAATGAAGCTGAAGCGTTGCCACGTTTGCTGTCAAAGACTTTGCCTCTTTATGCCGAAGGCGGGTTGAATGGCGAGATTGTGGTCGTGGATGATGGTTCTGCCGATCAGACGGCCGAGGTTGTCCGCAGTTATCCCCCGCCGGTTCACCTCATTTCACACCCCCACAATATGGGACTGGGCGCCGCCATACGCACCGGATTGATGTACGCTGCAAGCATCGCCGCCGATGAAGATGCGATTGTCACCATGGATGCCGATGATACCCACAATCCGGGTTTGATCCTCCGTATGCTGCAAAGGCTCAACGAGGGCTATGAGCTGGTCATTGCTTCACGCTATCACCCTGATTCACGTACGTTGGGTGTGACGCCCCTGCGCCAGTTTTTAAGCTGGGGCGCCGGCCTGCTCTTCCGTCTGTGTTTACCTATGCCCGGCGTGCGCGACTATACGTCCGGATTCCGGGCTTACCGCGCTGCGCTCATCAAACGTGCAATTGCGCAGTGGGGGCCACAGTTCATTGACCGACAAGATTTTTCCAGCATGCCGCGGCTTTTATTACGGATGCGGCAATTGCACGCTGTTGCCGTCGAGGTCCCAATGGTGCTCCATTACGATTTCAAACCCGGCGTCAGCAAGATGCGGGTAGGTCGCAACGTGCTTGCCAACCTTAAACTGATCTGGCAGGCTGTACGTGAAGACAAAATATGACCACGACGGTAGCGCGGTCATCTTTGACCTCCGGGTATGTGAATCGGCGTTGGCTTACGCTTCTGGTTTTATGGTGCGGCAGTTTTTGTCTGCTATGGCAACTCGACGCCAAAAGCCTCTGGATTGACGAACTCTTCACCGCCGAGATTGTGGCGCAACCTACAGCCCAGGAAATCATCGCCGCGGTGCGCGCCACCGAAGGCCGCCCACCACTCTATTATCTGTTTCTCCATGTCTGGACGCAGCTTGCGGGAACGAGCGATTTTGCCTTAAGGTTTTTCTCGATTGCGCCGGCCTTTCTCTGCATACCGCTTGTCTATGGGATAACGTGCCGGTTGACCAATCGGCGGATTGCCTGGAATACGCTCCTGTTGTTTGCCTGCGCGCCGTTATTTCTCCTTTATGGCCGGATGGCGCGTGCGTATTTCCTGGCGGTATGGTGGGCGCTGCTGGTCTGTTATTGTTTCATCCGTTGGTTGAATCATCCCAGACCGTTATGGTGGGGGGGGTATCTGCTGGCAGGATGGGGATTGCTGTACACAGACTATATGACAGCCTCGATTTTGCTGATCCCTAACCTGATTTTATTGGGCTTCTGGCGTCGTTCGCGGCATTTGTGGGGACGTTGGGCAGCGGCGCAGGTGCTCTTGCTGCTGGGGTTTGTCCCATGGTTGCCATCCTTATTGCAACATACGGCGCGTTACCAAAGTTCCATTCGCCTGGCCGATTTGACTCAAGGTATTTCGGGCTACATCGTCAAACTGGTGCAACCGCTTCTCGTCTTTAGCCTGGGTGAAACCCTGCATCCGTGGAATCCTGTGGGCAGTTTGGGATTGCTTGTGATAGGCAGTTTGGCCCTGGCAGGATTGTGGCAATTATGGAAGCAGAGGCGGCCTGAGAGCTGGTTTATCATCTTCAGTGCTATCATGCCGGTGCTTTTCACCGTGTTTGTTGTGACCGGTTTTTTGGTGCGCTATATGACGTTTGCCTGGATCGGCGCGCGCACGCTTCAGGCATTTCCTTTCTATGGGATGCTGGTTGCCGTAGGAATCAATGCCCTCAAATCTCCTGCAATACGCCGTTTGGTTCTGGGATTTATCGCGGTAGTTTTCTGCTATGCAAACGTGAACTATTATACGGACCGTGACTTTCAAAATCCGGTCTATGTCATCCCCTCTAAAACGATAGTTGAACATATTGTGGCGCAGATTCAACCAGGAGATGCGATCATTGCTTCCAGAGATAGTGTCGTGGAACGCTATTACAGGGCGTCCGGTGAGACCTATCCGCTTTTGGATAGTCAGGCGGAAGACGATCTGCGGGCATCTATCCGGCAAAATCAATATAGCCGGATATGGCTGGTCACAGTGAACCGAGATCGCGGCGGCGTTGAACCTGACGCGGATTTTATGACATGGCTCCAGACGCAATATGTCACCACCGGGCATTGGGGATATGCCGAGGTTACGCCTGGATACCGGCGTTTTAAGTCACTTATGACGCAGCGCGAAGCTTATCGTTATAAGGCGGAATTGACGCTCTATGTGCGCCGTCAGCCGGCGTCACCATAGGAGTATTGACCTATGCCCCACTACGTCCTAGATGCCCGCACGGCGACGCCGCATTTCCCCGGCATCGGACGCTACGTCACGAACCTGGCCCGTGCACTGCTTCCTCAACTGGTGACCGAGGAACATCTCACCATCCTCTGCGATCCGGCGCACCCGCTTGAACTGCCGGCCGGCGAGGGGGCGCAGTGTCTGCCGGTCGCCGTTTCACCTTTCGCGCTTAAGCAGCAGTGGGTGATTCCCCGGCTGCTGCGGCAGTTGCAGGCCGATCTCTACCACAGCGCCTATTATCTGATGCCCTATGCCCCCGGTGTGCCCACGTTGCTCACGCTTTACGATCTCATCCCGATTTACTTCCCCGAACACAGCACTTTGCGGGCGCGCCGGCTTTTTCGCCTGACGACGACACTGGCGTTGCGTGCGGCGCGGTATGCACTGGCGATTTCCGAGGCCACACGGCGCGATTTTCTGGAGCGTTTTGCTGCGTCGTCGGAGCGCGTGATGGCGATTCCCCTGGCCGCCGATCCGCGCTTTGTGCCGCAACCGCCGGACGTTGTCGCGGCGTTGCGCGCGCGTTATCGTTTACCGGAGAAATTCGTCTTGTACGTGGGCAGCAACAAGCCGCACAAAAATCTCACGCGGCTCGTGGAAGCCTGGGCCGCTGTGCAGGCAGAAGCGCCGGATTATACGCTTGTGATTGCCGGGGCATGGTTGCCGCAACACCCGGAACCGCAGGAACGCGCCGGCGCTCTGCAGATCGCTAACCGCATCCGCTGGCTGGGGCCGTTGCCCGATTCCGATTTGCCGGCGCTGTACACGGCGGCTGATGTTTTCGTCTTCCCCAGCCTGTACGAAGGGTTTGGTCTGCCGGTGATCGAGGCGCTGGCCTGTGGGACACCGGTGGCCTGCGCAAATACCTCCTCGCTGCCGGAGGTGGCCGGGAATGTAGCAGTGTTGTTCGACCCGCTGCAGGTCGAAAGTATCGCTGCGGCGCTGCGACAGTTACTGCACGATGAGCCATTGCGCGCCGAGCTGCGGCGACGCGGTCCGGCGCAGGCGGCGCGCTTCTCGTGGGTGCGCACGGCACAGGAAACACTTGCGGTATATCGGCGGGTTGTGGCTTTTAGGAATGAAGGCATAATCGAAGGATGAGCGCACAAAATCCATACCGATATGTGCTCTTCCTTGACCGCGACGGCACACTCAACGAAGAGGTCAATTACCTGAGCGACCCGGCCAATTTGCGGCTCTTGCCCGGCGTGCCTGAAGCGATTCGGTGTTTCAACGCGGCCGGGTGGGCCGTGGTGGTCGTCACCAACCAGTCGGGCATCGGACGGGGCTACTTCACGGCGGAGGATGTTGCGGCGGTCAACGCGGCGCTGATGGCGGCACTGGAAGCGCAGGGCGCGCACGTGGACGCCATTTACGTCTGTCCACATCATCCCGACGCGCAATGTGCATGTCGCAAACCCAAACCGGTGTTGTTTCAACAGGCGCTTGCCGATCTGCGCCTGGAGCACGCGCCGTGCGTCGCCGTGGGCGACAAAATGAGCGATCTGGAGCCGGGACGCGCGCTCGGTTGCCGCACAATCCTGGTGCAGACGGGATACGGAGCCGCGCTGGCTGCCCATCCTGAAACGCTGCCGTTCATGCCGGATGCCATCTTGCCGGACCTGGCTGCCGTCGCTGTGTACTTGCTTGGAATGTCAACGGATTAAACGGATTTTAACGGATTTCTAACAACGTTCCAACGTTCAAACGGCTTTCTGAGGAAAGGTTATGCGTGTCTTGCTGGTTTACAAAGATTACTATCCCGTTGTCGGCGGCATCGAGCATCATATCCAATTGCTGGCCGAAGGGCTACGCGAGCGCGGCGTGGATGCACGGGTCCTGGTGACGAATACCGGACGGCGCACCCTCGAAGGCGAGATCAACGGCGTGCCGGTGACCAAGACCGGGCGGCTGCTCAATATCTCCTCTGCGCCCATCAGCCTCGCCTTCTACGGACGACTGGCGCGTCTGAGCCGCGACGCCGACATCGTCCACCTGCACTTTCCCTATCCACCGGCGGAAATCGGCCAGTTGCTGATAGGCGGCGGCAGACATTTCGTCCTCAGCTACCATAGCGACATCGTGCGTCAAAAAGTTTTGGGGTTTTTCTACCGGCCATTGCTCTGGCAGGTGCTGCGCCGCGCGGAACGGATCACCGTTTCCAATCCGCAGTACATCCAGACTTCGCGCTTTCTGCGGCCTTTCGCGGATAAGTGTGTGGTCGTCCACCATGGCGTTGACTTAAGCCGCTTCACGCCGACCCCGCAGGTGCAGCAGCGCGTCGCGGCCATCCGCCAGCAGTACGGCGACCTGCCGCTGGTGCTGACTGTGGGGAAGCTGCGCCATTACAAGGGGATTGATGTGCTCATTGACGCGCTCAAGCAGGTGCAGGCGCGCGCGTTGATCGTCGGCGAGGGGCCGCTGGGGCCGCTCTGGCGGCAGAAAGCGCGCGATGAAGGGCTGAGTGAACGGGCGATTTTCCTCGGTGAGGTGCCGGAGGCCGAGCTGGTCGCGCTGTACCATGCCGCCGACATCTTCGCCTTCCCCTCCACCAATCGCGCCGAGACGTGGGGCACCGTGCAGGTGGAAGCGATGGCCTGTGGCTTGCCGGTCATCTGCACTGAACTGGGCACCGGCACGACGTATGTGAACCAGCATAACGTGACCGGTCTGGTCATTCCGCCCAACGATCCTGCGGCGCTGGCGGCGGCGTTGCAGCAGTTGATTGACGATCCCGCGTTGCGCGCGCGTCTGGGCGAGGCAGCCTATCGGCGCGCCCACGGCGAGCTTTCCAAAGAAGCCATGCTCAATCAAATGCTGGCTTTTTACGCGGATGTCTTGAAGTAAAATGTTCATTGTGCGAGTTTCAACCGCGAATCTTCGCCGATTCTCTTTTCGTTGATTCTTTTCTCGCTGATTCTTTTCGGAGGCTCAACCATGCTCATCCGTTCAAAAGCACCCCTGCGCATTTCATTCGCCGGCGGCGGTACCGACGTCTCACCGTATACCGAGGAGCGGGGCGGTTTGGTGCTCAATGCGACGATTGACAAGTACTCCTATGCCACGCTGGAGTTGAGCGACGCACCGGAAATCACCGTCCATTCCCTGGATTACGACGTGATCGCCAAATACGACGTGGACAAGCCGCTGCCTTACGACGGACGGCTTGATCTGGTGAAGGCGGTCATCAACCGCCTGATTCCCGAGAACAGCACGCAGGGTTTGAACGTCTTTATGCACACCGACGCGCCGCCGGGATCGGGGCTGGGGTCGTCGTCCAGCATGGTTGTTTCGTTGATCGGGCTATTTCAACACTGGCGGCACCTGCCGCTGACGAATTACGACATCGCCGAATTGGCCTACCAGATTGAGCGCGTGGATATGAACATTCGCGGTGGACGCCAGGATCAATACGCGGCGACGTTCGGCGGCTTCAACTTCATCGAGTTCACCAAAGACGCCACCATCGTCAATCCCTTGCGTATTCCCGATGAAACGCTCAACGAGTTAAACTACAACTTGTTGCTGTGCTATACCGGCAAAACGCGCGTCTCCGCCGGCATTATCACCTCGCAGGTGGAGAATTACGTGCGCGGCAAAGAAGAAGTTGTGCGGGCAATGGAGGAACTCAAGAGCATCGCGACGGCGATGAAGAATGCCCTGTTGCAAGGCCGTCTCAACGATTTCGGCGCGTTGCTCAACGACGCCTGGGAAAACAAGCAGAAAATGGCCGCGCAGATCAGCCCGCCTTTTGTGCAGGAGCTGTACGCAACGGCGCGGCAGGCCGGCGCGCTGGGCGGCAAGATCAGCGGGGCCGGCGGCGGGGGCTTTATGATGGTGTACTGTCCCTTCCAGCGACGTTATCGTGTTGCCGAAGCACTGGAGAAACTCGGCGCGCGCGTTGTGGATTTCCATTTCGACCTTAAGGGCTTGCAGACGTGGGAAGTACGGCCATGAAGGTCTTCATCCTGGCCGGTGGCCTGGGGACGCGCATCCGTTCCCTGTTCCCCGACCGGCCCAAGAGCATGATCCCCTTCGGCGGCAAACCGTTCCTGGAACAGCTGATTGTTTTGCTGTCCGGACAAGGCTTTCGTCAGTTTGTGCTCTGTGTGGGCTATCAAGCCGAGATGATCATGGCGCATTTCCAGGATGGGCAACGCCTGGGTGTGGAGATTGCCTATTCGCAGGAACCCGCGCCGTTGGGGACGGGGGGGGCGTTGCGTTACGCAGCGCCGTACTTCGACGCGCCGGTGCTGGTGCTCAACGGCGACACCTATCTCGACACAGACTATCAAGCCATTGTTGCCTATCACAAACAACATCCGGGAGCTTGCGGTACCGTCGTCGTCTGCGAAGTTGAGGATGCCGGACAATCCGGGCGGGTTGTCCTGGACGCGGATGGGCGGGTCGTCGCCTTTCACGAAAAACAGGCCGGCGTGGGGCGGGGGCTGGTCAATGCGGGCGTGTACGTCTTCGAGCCACACATTCTGGATTACATCCCGGCGGGCGTCCAGGTCTCGCTGGAACGCGAGGTGTTTCCGGCGTTATTACGCGCTGCACAACCGCTATTCGGTTTTGTGGTTCACGAGGCATTTGTGGATATGGGAACGCCGGCCGGGTACCAACGATTGGAAGCTATTCTATGATTCCCCGGCAAACAGAGAATTTTTAACGCCAAGATTTTGATGAAGCAGATGTGACTTAATTGCCTTGCATTTAACCAAAGCGTTCCACGATTTTGTGCCCGCCGACATGCTTGAGGATATAGGTGTTACCCTCCTGCTGAAAGATGCAGCGGTAGTGAATATCTACATAGAATTCCCAGTGATCGGACAAACGGTGAATTTGCAGTGAGGGATGTTTAGGATTTTGCGCCAGGAAACGAAGTTGCTTATCGAATTTGCGTTGTGTAGGCTCTGGCAAACGGCGATAGTCTTCGCGGAGGGTTTCGGTGAGAATGATTTTGATGTCATCCATGGAGCCAGTCCAGAGCAGCATCAATGTTGTCGGCATCTACGGTGATGTAGCGTCCGGCGGCTAAGTCCTCGTTGGCGCGTTGCAGACGCTCTTGAACTTCCTGGCTGTAAAAGTAAGCATATCTTTCGATAAACTCCAGCATTTCCCGGTATTTCTCGTAGCTCAACAGCACCTCGCGTTTATTGCCTTGCTGATCATAGACCACTTTCACATCGGTTTCGTCTAATAATGTATCTATGTATGTGGGGCTTGTCATTACAATTCCTCCATAAGTTTCACAATCACAAAATCCGTTTAGCCCGTTGACAAGAGGGCATCTCCTCACTGGGCTGCTTTGGCCTGTGTATATATCCGCTCGAATTCGGCAGTGTATTCTCCGGCGATCTCTGCACTGTGCAGGATGAGGACGTTTTCGTCGTTCTGCTCGGCGGCGCTGCTGCTGAAGTTGTATGACCCCGTAACCACCACCGCGTTGTCAATGACGATGACTTTGTGATGCATCATGTAGGGATTGCCGTCAAGGAGGATGTCCACGCCGGCCTGCTGGAAGGCTGCCACGTCGGAGCCGTCGGCATCCAGGTTGCGCGTCTCGATGACCATACGCACTTTTACCCCGGCGCGGTGACGCGCGACGATGGCGCGGGCAATCTGATCATCGGTGAACACGAATGCCAGCACGTCAATGCTGGATTGCGCCCCCTCAATGAGCCTGACGATTGGCGACCGGGCGTTCCCCTCGGCCTCAAAGATGTTTTCCACCTGCACGCCGGCGACGGTGATGGCAGGATAGGGTGTATTGTCGGGCGAAAAAATCCCGAATTTGCCGTCAACGTACATCTCCTCGAATTCTGTTGTATAATTCGCGGCGAGCAGTTTTGAGTTGACCACAACCACGTTATTGTTGTTGCGGTAAGTGTCGTTATCCGTCAAATTCCAGGAACCGGTCCATACCTGTTTACCGTCAATGACGACGAATTTGTTATGCATGAACGGTTGGCTATCGTCGAAGACGACGTGGATTTGCGCCGCCAGCAAGCGTTCCGGCCCCAATTCTTCGGCGTAGTCCGAATCCGTCACCACCCGCACCTTGACACCGCGTTTGTGAGCGCGGATCAACGCCTCGGTCACATTGGCCAGGTCAATCTCGAACGCGGCAACGTCCACGCTTTGCTGTGCGCCGTCAATGGCCGCCACCAGCTTTTCATCCAGGCCCCCCCGGTGATAAGCAGCCTTGTCGGGATAACGCGGTGTGGTGAAGAAGACCTCGATGCCGGCTTCCTCGGTGGTTTCGATGGGCTTTGAGGCGCCACACGAACCCAAGAGATCAATCCCGGCCCAGGTCACAATGACCAGAAACAGGGAAATCAGCAGTTCTTTCCACCCGAAGCGGGCCTTTTTCCCAGCGGATGATGTGCGTGTCGGCAAGGTCATCGGTCAAGCCTCTTCATAAACCGGCGGCGTTTTTAGCAAGGTGTGCAACATCCCAGCGGGGTCATCGGCCTGCGCGCTGGTGCGTGCGACACGGCGGATGTAACGCCGCAGCGTGCGCAGAGCTGGATCGAGCACCTGCCAGGCCGTGTCGTCGTCCAGGTCGGCGGTTTGCGAGACCAGGCGCTCGATTTCGGCCCGCGCCCAATGCAGCAGGGTGTGTGCTTCGGCATCCAACAGGTCGGCGGTCAGCGATGGATCACCGACAATACGCTCGTTTGCCAGGCGTAGTCTGTTTTGGATGGGCGGTGTGTCCGAGATACTTTCTGCGTCGGTTTTCAATATACACATAGCGACTCCCTTGCTAATAATGTAGAGCAAACTGTTAGTTTGCGGCAAGCTGACAGCTTGTGTTACGGCAAGCTAACAGCTTGCGCTACACTTGATAATGTGGAGCAAACTGTTAGTTTACGGCAAGCTGACAGCTTGCGCTACACTTGATAATGTGGAGCAAACTGTTAGTTTGCGGCAAGCTGACAGCTTGTGTTACGGCAAGCTGACAGCTTGCGCTACACTTGATAATGTGGAGCAAACTGTTAGTTTGCGCTGCGGCAAGCTGACAGCTTGTGTTACGGCAAGCTGACAGCTTGCGCTACACTTGATAATGTGGAGCAAACTGTTAGTTTGCGGCAAGCTGACAGCTTGTGTTACGGCAAGCTGACAGCTTGCGCTACACTTGATAATGTGGAGCAAACTGTTAGTTTGCGCTGCGGCAAGCTGACAGCTTGTGTTACGGCAAGCTGACAGCTTGCGCTACACTTGATAATGTGGAGCAAACTGTTAGTTTGCGGCAAGCTGACAGCTTGTGTTACGGCAAGCTAACAGCTTGCGCTACACTTGATAATGTGGAGCAAACTGTTAGTTTGCGGCAAGCTGACAGCTTGCGCTACACTTGATAATGTGGAGCAAACTGTTAGTTTGCATCGTGGTGCTGCACGGCAAAAACTTCGAGGGCGGCAATCTGCGGTGGGGTCGGGCGGATGAAAGGACGGGCGCGGCGGATGGCCTCCCAGGCTTGCGCCGCGCTCATGCCGGTGCGCACAAGATAGGCGGCCGCCATAATGGGGGCGCGGCCTACGCCTGCCGCGCAGTGAATGTATACACCGCGCCCGGCGGCAATCTGTTCGGCGATGAACGCCACGCCGCGCTCCAGGTCTTCCGGCGTCGGTGGCGTGTCGTCGGTGGTCGCCAGCCACAGATAGTGATCCAACGCCAGGCCGCGTCGTGCGTCGTCGGATTCCTTGCGCATATTGACAATCGCCGTGATGCCCAGTTCGCGCATGCGCGCCAGACCACGTCGCCGATGCTGTCCGCCGACGTACAGCAACGGCTGCACCCGGCTGATGTGCGGTGGTGAAAAACCGAGTGTGCGACGCACAATTTTGTCCTGTATCCAGTAATAAGTGGCGCGTAGCCCCTGCTCATACAGCCGCCGGTAGACAATATAAACCATCTCCAGCGGGGGAAAGATTTTGAAACGCATTTGGGTTTCAAAAATCGTCTGCTCCATAATCTCCTCGAGAGAATAGCAAGTAGCGAATGGCGAATTCGGCAGTAGTTTTATGTCTTTTACAGTGGTGGGGTGGAGGGCAGGGTGAAGTAGAATTCGCTTCCGCGCCCTATGGCGCTTTCGACACCTACTTCACCGCTCAGTCGTGTAACAATGCGCTGTACGATTGAGAGTCCCAGACCGTGTCCCTCCACGGAAGTTTGGTGCAGGCGTGTGAAAGCGGTAAAGAGATGCGCCTGCTCCTCTTCGGTGAGTCCCCGGCCGTTATCGCGCACCCAAAAGCGCGCCGTATCCGACGTTGCCATGGCTCCTCCCAATTCGACGCGCGGCGGAATCCCACCGTATTTAATGGCGTTGCTGATATAGTTGACCCACACTTCTTCGATCCAGGGAGCATATCCGTAGGCCACCGGCCAGATCTCAGGAACGATAACCCGGGCCTGGGATGTTTTCACCAGATCCCCGACCCTTTCCAACGCTGCCGCAACGATTTTCTGCATATCCAGACAGAAGATGGGAACTTCATCCATTTTGCGAACGCTGGCAAGCAACAGCAATTCATTGATGATGTTGGCCATGCGCCGGCCATTCTGGGCGATGACGGCCAGCATATCGCCCAATTTTTCAGATGGGATTTGGGTATAGCGTCTTTGTAGCAAGTCGCTAAACCCCACGAGGGCCGTGAGGGGCGTCTTCAGATCATGGGCAACGGTATGCGCGAAAGCGTCCAGCTCGGCGTTGCGCGCTTCCAACTCGGTGGTTTGTTGGCGCAATGCTTCTTCGACCAGTTTCCGCTCGGCGATTTCCTGTTGCGCCAGTTCATACAGGTATGCTTGATGGATGGCAATGGCTAACACTGCGGCAATCTCGGCCGCAATGTCAATGTGGGTTTCGTCGAATGTTGCCGGCTGCTGTGATTCCAGGTGCAGGATGCCCATCAAGGTCTCGTGCGTAAGCAGGGGCACGCTAACGTAGCTGCGTATATTTTCAGACGCCATGTGTTGCTGCAATGGAGTGAGATCTGAGAGTTCGCGGAGGTCCGAAACGCCCAGGGGACGCCCGCTGCGCAAGGTCGGGCTGGCACAGAGTTCCCCATAAACCTGTGCGTCAATCTCTAGCGTCAATGCGGCGCTGGATTCGGCCGCGAGTATTTTGCAGTTCCCTGTGTCGGTAACAGCGATCACGATGACCCGTTCACACGGGATAAGCTGGCGGATTCGTTCGACTGCCGCAACGGCAATCGTCTCCGGCGAACGCGCCGCCACAATGGACTGGTCAATTTCATGCAGGACGCGCAGCCGTTCCGCATAGTGCCGCAGACTCTCTTCGGCACAGGCGCGCTCCACAATTTCTTGTTGCAAGGCCGCATTGTTTTGTTCCAGGCGCTGCTGCAAGCGCCGTAAGTTCAGATGTGTTTCGATACGCGCCAGGACTTCTTTGATCTGGAAAGGTTTGCTGATGTAATCTACGCCGCCGACGGCAAAAGCGCGCACTTTGTCGAGTTCCTGGTTCAACGCACTCAGGAAAATGACCGGGATGTCGTGGGTGCGGGGGGCAGCCTTCAGACGTTCGCAAACCTCATAACCGGATAGGCCGGGCATCATGATGTCGAGCAAGATCAAATCGGGGGTGAATGTTTGCACCATTTCCAACGCCTGCACACCATCAGGCGCAGATTGCACGTCGTATTCTTCCCGGCTCAAAATTTCGCTCAAAAACCGCACGTTGAGCGGGGCATCATCCACGATCAAAATGCTGGCTTTCGGCGGAACGGATTCGCTCATGATCCCTCGCATCGGCACGCCCAAACGCGCAATGAAAGTTCCTTCAAAGCGTACAATCTCATTCTAACCTTAAAAGTATACTTTGCAAGGGGTGAGACTTATCCGAACAAAGCCGTCGTGGCGTCTTGAACATCAATGCCTTTGCCGGCGATCTCGCCGTACAAGTCTTGATAGTCGCGGGTGTGGATGACAATCGGCATAGGCACGGCATGCCCCAGGATCATGGCCTGCTGTTTGGTCTCCAGGCGCGCCAGGACTTCGCGTAACGCCGCCGTCCCTGCCAGCCCCGAAAATACGGCGCGGATGTCGTTCTCCTCATCCAGCAAGGCCGTCACCCGCGTACCGATCTGGCTCATCACTTCCGGGTCAATGCCGCTGGGCCGCTGATCCACCACCAGCAGAGTGACGTTGTACTTGCGCATCTCCCGCGCAATCGTGCCAAAAATGGTGTGGCGCGCAATCGCCGGATCGAGGAACTTGTGCGCTTCCTCGATGGTGATGACCAGGGGCCGCGGCTCACTGCCCTTGCCGCCCAACGCCGACTCTTTGCGATCTACGTAGGCTTTGTGAATCCGCCGCGTGATGTAGTTGGCTACCAGGATGTAGGCTTCCAGGGCGTTGCCATAGCGACCAAACTCCAAAATCACGCTTTTGTTGCTCTCAATGTATTGCAAGATGCGCCCAATCGGGTCATCGTCAGCTTTCTCTACCAGGAAGTCAAAACGACGCAGTTGCTCTAGCTTGCGTTTGATCGCGCCGAGCGTGCCCTCGTGCAGTTGATTGTTTTCCAGGATGGCGAGCAGGTCTTCATCCGGCTCTTCAGCCAGCAGCCGGCGCACCCATGCGGTACCCAGACGCCGCCGCAGCATATAGAGCGCGTTCGTCTGCACATCGGTAAAGCCGAAGAGTGGCGCCAGCATCTCCAGGTCTTCCGGCTCCAGTTGCTCATAGCCGATGGTGACGTTGAAGTCCACCTTGCTGCCACGCCGTCGTGACGATTCGGGATCGAGTGTGAAAACTGTCACCCGCCCGTCGAAGAAAAGCTGGCGCAGTCCTTTCACGTCTTGCCGCGCTTCATCCTGGCTCTTCCAGCCGTACTCGTTGTGCATATCGAAGACCAGGTTGACGGCTGCCCGGTGCTGGATGATGCCGGCCAGGATCATGCGTGTGAGAAATGTTTTGCCGGTGCCGCTTTTCCCGAAGATCCCGCTGGAACGTTCCACAAAGCGTTGCAAATCCAGGGCGATGCGCGTGTTTTCCATCTCCAGCGGCTCACCGATGTAGAAGCGGCCCGGGGCGTCAGGATCGCCGAAGACCTGCGCCACTTCTTCCGGCGTGGCCTCGTACACGCGCGTGAAGTGGCCGGGGATGGTCTTGGCGGGGCGCACTGCGTCATCTTCGACCACCAGCATCGGCGTGATATGGATGCGCCCGTAGGTGAGCGTGCCGCGATAGACACGCGCCAGGAAGCTCTCGGGGTCTTCCGGCGGCGATTGTTCCAGTTCCGGCGCGCGGGTTTCCAGGGCCACGTCGGTGATCATCCCGAAGAAACGCCGCTCCGTCTGCCCGCGCACGACGACATATCGCCCTACGGCTAAACCCTCAATAAAGCGGTCCGGTGACAGTTTCGCTTCCAATCCCCGGCTCAGGCTGCCGCTGACCACGTTGCCCAACACGCTGGCTTCAACCGGTTTGGGGCGCGGGAACCACAGATCCAATTCACTTTCGCTCATCGTTCACTTCCTTGTAATCGTTTGAACGTTGGCAGGTTGGAACGTTGACATGTTTAGGATGAGTTACCAATTCAGGGCATCAATTCTATGATACACGGTTTGTAAATCCGTTCAAATCCGTTGAATCCGTTGACAAAATTTAATGGCTACGGCGACAGTTGTTGCAAGACGTGCGCAAAATAGTCCACCGACCAGGCGCCTTTCACGCGGATGCGCGGCCAGGTGTAGCGATTATCCAGGCGCAGTTCGGTGCCCCAGGCGGTGGTCACGGCGCCCCAATAGCCGGCGGATTCGACAACGGCGAGGGTTGCCGCATCATAACGTCCGGAGGGATAACAGAAAAAGCGCACGGGGTGTTCGGTATGCGCTTCAACGGCTTCACGCGCGCCCAGGATCTGGTAGACCAGGAAATCATAGCTGCGGTTGGTCAGATCATAGTGATCGCGGCCATGCGCTTGCATAGACATGCCGGCGTCGGCCATGGCGCGGATGTCGGCCCAGGTGAGGTATTGCGGCGCTTCGTAATGTGCGGGGGTCGCCAGCACGAAGAATTCACCCACGAAGCCATATTTTTGCAGCAACGGCAGCGCATCGGTGAAGGCGTCTTTGTAACCATCGTCAAACGTCAATACGATAGGTTTTTCCGGCAGCGGCTTGCCGGTGGTGAGCGTTGCGTAAATATCCGCCAGCAAGACGGTGTGGTACCCCTGCGCCTGTAAGTATTGCAGTTGCTCTTCAAAGCGCGCCGGCGTCACCGTGAGATCGCGGCGGTAAACATCGGCGTCGGGCGGTAGCTCGGAGATGTAGTGGTACATCAAAATCGGCACATGGACGGCTTGCGGCGGCGGAGGGTAGGTCGGCGTGGGAGGCAAGGGCGTGGGTGTTTCCGTCGGCGGTGGGAGGGGCGTGGGTGTTTCTGTGGGAGTCGAGGTCGCTGTAGGGGTGGGTGAAGGCGCAGGCGTCTCTGTTGGCGTGGGGGTGAGTGTAGGGAGCGGCGTCGCTGTGGCCGTAGCGGCGGCCGTTGTCGTCGCGGTAGCGGTAGATATGGGCAGCGGGGTCGTGGTGGCTAATGTCGCGGCCTCGGCGAGCTTTTTGGGGGCAGGATTTCCGACGCCGGTCTCAGACGCAGCGCGACATCCTGCCAGGCAGAGCAGCAGAAAAAGGCACAACGCACGGCGAAAGATCATAAGCCTCCAGAAAGAATCAAAGAATCAGCGAATGAGCGAATCGGCGAATGAGCGAATCAGCAAATCGGCAAATCGGCAAATCAGCAAATTTCTCTGCTCGGGCCGGTCTCCTGACCATGCCCGGGCAGCCTCCGGCATACAACATAATACGCGCGAGAGCGGCAGGTATTCTTTGCTCTCGCGCGCGGTGAGATCAATGTCAGCGACGGCGGGACATCCAATATGTGAGCCCCACCAGGCAGAGCGTGACGATCCCCAGTATACCAGGAATCCACCAGGGGGAAACTGCGGGTTTCCGCACCGGCGCATGGGGTTCGGCGGTGATGTTATACGACAAGGCGACCGGCGCTTCTGTTGATTGTTCAATACCGGTCTCTGCATCGGTTTCGCCTTCCATAGGGGGGGCTGCGGGAAGCGGGGTGGGAGTGGGAAGAACTGCGCTCGCGCCCTCAATGGGGGCGTTATTGTCTGTACCCTGTGCGTCCATGATGCCTGTATCCGCCCCCAATGTTTCTGTGGCAGGGAGCGGCACAAGTTGTGCGGCCGGCTCGGCCTGTGGTGGTGTTGCTTCGATACGCTGCTCCGCCTCGGGGGCTTCGGTTGCCGACGCCATTGACGGGGCCAGGGCCTTGTCCATCTGCTCTTCCTGCAGCGGAGCCGGGGCTGCTGTCGCGACGGGCATTTCTGTCGGGGCGGCGGAGAGCAATTCGACCTGCCGCGTGACCACCACTTCTTTAGGGGCTTCCACGGCAGCTTGCGGCTGTTCCATCACCATTGCCGTCGGGCTGACCCCCTGACGCAGCAGATTCAGTCCGACTGTCACCACAAAGGCCAGCGCCGTCAGTGAGGTTGCCAGGCGCATCATCAGCAGGGAAGGACGGCGCGGCGCGACACGTTTGATAGGCTGTGCAACCATCGCGGGGGTCAGCAGATAATTGCGCGGCGGCTCGCGCAGCGGGACAGAACGCATCAGAGTCACGATTTGGCGCAGGGCATCCACACGTTGGCGTAAGGCCGGGTTGGTTGCCAGGTCGCTCTCGAAGCGGGACTGCGTTGCCGGTTCCAGTTGCCCGTCTACGTAGGCAGAAATATCCACGTCATTCCAGGTTGCGTTCATCCCTAAGATTCTCTCCAATGTTGAGTTCCTACACTATGTCCCGGTCTCACTGTTTAGACGATAACGGCTGGGCAAAAGTTCCCCTTCCTTTTGAAGCAAGGCTTGCATCGCCAAACGCGCGCGCGCCAGCCGTGACTTGACGGTGCCCAGCCGCACGCGCATCGTTTCGGCGACTTCCTGATATGAAAAACCGAACTGATCTATCAGCAGCAACGTCATCCGTTGCTCTTCGGGCAGTTTGGCAAGCGTGCGCTCCAACATGGCGCGCAGTTCGTACTGTTGCACGGTCTGCTCTGGCAGTGGTCCATCATCTGTCAGATGCGGATTGGCTTCGTCGTCCATATCGCCGAAGTCATCCCAGGAGGCAACGGGATGGCGTTTGTGGCGGCGCATTTCATCGTAGCAGGCGTTGGAGACGATACGCAGCAGCCAGGCGCGGAAAGAGCCGCCGCGAAACTTTGCCAGCGCCTTGTATGCCGCAATGAAAGCCTCCTGCGCGGCATCATCTGCAGCGGCAGCATCGCCCAACAGATGGAACGCCAGGTTATACACCTGCGTTTGATAATGCAGGATGAGCGCGTTGAAAGCGTCCAGGTTGCCCCTTTGGGCGCTCTGGACTAATGCTTGTTCGTCCCAGGTGGTTGTGCACATTACGAATTACGAATCGCGAATCACGAATCACGAATTACGAATCACGCTTGACGTATTTCCAAATTTCGCTATACTACACGGTAAGCCGAAGTGGCGGAATAGGCAGACGCAAGCGACTCAAAATCGCTCGGGTGATCCCCGTGTGGGTTCGACTCCCACCTTCGGCATTATAACGCACAAACGGGTGAACGCCAAGTTCACCCGTTTTGTTTGTTGGTAAGAGGGCTTGACGCCCTTACCCCCTCAGATATAATCACGCTCAGGAGGAAGCACACGGCATGAAGGGAATTTTCGAGAGTCTGCGCAAGACGCGCAATGCCATTTTCGGGCAAATTGTTAACTTGCTAGGGGCTGGCGACATCAACGCCGAAACCTGGGAAGACCTGGAAGCGTTGCTGATCCAGGGTGACGTGGGGGTGGAAACGTCGCTGACGCTGGTCGAACGGTTGCGCAAGCGCGCCAGTAGTGAAGGGATTTATCGCGCCGTAGACTTACAGAAGGTGTTGCGTGAGGAGTTGTACGCCCTATTGCCGGAGCCGAAGCCGCTCAACCTGGACTATCCCCTGGCCGTGATCCTCATCGTCGGTGTCAATGGTTCAGGGAAAACGACGAGCATCGGCAAATTGACGGCGTATTTCAAGCGCGCCGGACGCAAAGTTGTGCTGGCGGCCGCTGACACTTTCCGTGCGGCGGCCATGGATCAACTGGTCATCTGGGGACAGCGCGTCGGCGTGCCGGTGATTACCGGGCCGGAAGGTGGTGACCCCAGCTCTGTGGCTTACGATGCCATTCAGCACGCGCAGGCGCACAAGGCCGATATGGTGATCGTGGATACTGCCGGGCGTCTGCACACTCAGCACAATCTGATGGCCGAGTTAGAGAAGATTCAGCGTGTCATTGCCAAGCGCGTGGCGTGGGCGCCGCATGAGACTTTCCTGGTGCTCGATGCCAACACCGGACAGAACGGCCTGGCGCAAGCGCAGCAGTTCCTCAATGCCGTCAAGGTCAGCGGGATTATCCTGGCGAAACTGGACGGCAGCGCCAAAGGCGGGATGGTGCTCTCCATCGGCCATCAACTGGGACTGCCGGTGCGCTTTGTGGGGACGGGCGAGCATGTGGAGGACCTGGCGCTTTTCGACCGCCAGGCTTTTGTGGCAGGGCTGTTGGGAAAGGGAGTATAAATGACAGAATTAGTGGATCGGCTTGAAAATCTGGCTTCCCGCGTGGAAGCAATCTGGAGGCGTCTTTGACATCCCCGGCAAAATCCGAGAGGCAGAAACCCTGGAGCAGCAAAGCCTGAATCCTGCCCTGTGGGATGATCCCGAAAACGCCCGGCAGGTGATGCAGCGGCTCGCGGCGCTCCAGGAAGACATCACGTACTGGACGCATCTGCGTCAGGAAATTCAAGACACACAGGAGTTTCATGCCCTTGGCGATGAAACACTGCTGGACGAACTTGAACATGCAACCGCTAAGTTAGAAGCGGAGCTGGCGCGTGCCGAATTTGAATTGTTGTTTTCCGGCCCGCACGACCGGGAAGATGCGATTTTGGCAATCCATGCCGGCGCCGGGGGAACAGATTCCCAGGACTGGGCGGAGATGTTGCTGCGGATGTTCCTGCGTTGGGCGGAGCGGCATCGCTTTAAGACCGAGATTCTCGATGAGATGGAAGGTGAAGGCGCCGGCATCAAAAGCGTCACGGTGAGCGTTCGCGGTGAACACGCCTACGGCTATCTGCGTTCGGAGCGCGGCGTTCACCGTCTGGTGCGCCTTTCGCCTTTCGATGCGGCGCATCGGCGGCATACCTCGTTTGCCCTCGTCGAGGTCTGGCCCGACCTGGGGGATGATGTGCCGCTGGAGATCAACCCTGACGACCTGAAGATCGAGACATATCGCGCCTCTTCGGCCGGCGGGCAACACATGCAGAAGAACGAGACAGCAGTGCGCATCACGCACTTGCCGACGGGGATTGTCTCTTCGTGCCAAAACGAGCGTTCGCAGACGCAAAACCGCGAGGTCGCCATGCGGGTGCTCAAAGCACGCTTGATGCAGCTTGAGGAAGAAAAGCGTCATCAGCAGCTTCAAGAGCTTAAAGGCGAGCACGTAGATGCCGGATGGGGCAATCAAATCCGTTCGTATGTGATCCATCCTTACCAGATGGTGAAGGATCATCGTACCGATTATGAGACCGGCAACGTGCAAGCTGTCTTTGACGGCGACCTGGACGCCTTTATGGAGGCGTACCTGCATCACACCATGACCGGGTCGTAAGGATCAAGCGTATGCTACCATAAATGTTCCAACGCGGCAACGTACCAACGTTCAAACGCTTTTCAAAAGGAGGATAACCATGTTCGATCGGCAGAGAAAACCAGGTGTAGGCGGGGTGCGGCGTTGCAGCGACCTTAAAAGGCCCGGCGACGCGGCGCAACATGGCGGACAGAAAACACCGCCCGGGTCACAGCAAGGTGGCCGGGTTACGCCGCCGCGTCCGGCTACCCCGCAAGCGGTGAATCCCATGCATGCGGTGAACCGGCCGGCGACTCCGGCAGCCTCAGCATCTCCAGCCACGCCGGCGACTCAGGTAGATGAGCGCGTCGCCAAACTTGCCGACGCGCGCACCCGCTATGAAAAGCTGGCCGGCATGGCGACGCTGAGCGCGATCCTCGACCAAATTGAGGATCTCACCAGCAAAGTTGATAGCCTGGATAAGAACATCGCTACCATCCGTGCGCGTGGGTATCGTTTCGGACGCCATCTGGAGGACCAGGCAGCAGTCTTAAAGACGCGTTGGCCACAGCAGCAGGCAGAAGCCCGGCGCCTGTTGCAGGAACAACGTCAGGTGCTCCAAAACGCCGCGAATGAAGTGCAACGGCTTCTAGGGCAGGCTGAACATAACTACAGCCTGCTGGATACTGTAGATAGCCGCATTCGGACGCTGGAGAACCATATCAACGAGGCCCAACGTAACATTGGTGGGGTCTTCGACAAGACCGAGCAAGAAATCAATCAGCTTCAGACCGAAGTGCGGCGCGTGCAAAAGTTGCTCGATGCGCTGGATCAGGCTTCCTTCAAACTCTTGCCCGGCGAGTATGGCGCCGCAGTCTGCGAGGCCAAATGGGTCAGCGATAATCAGCAGCCGGAAGGACTGCTGTTCCTGACCAATAACCGCCTCATCTTCGAGCAACGCGAGGAGCGGGTGATTAAGAAGAAGCTCTTCTCATCCGAAAAAGAGCTTGTCAAGACCAAGCTATGGGAAGCTCCCGTAGGAGCTGTTGTTGAGATCGAGACCGAGGACAAAAAATCGGGCTTTCTGGGGTTAGGACGGCAAGAGCTGCTTACCTTGTGCTTTGCCGAACGCACCCGCGAACTGCCTGGTGACATCACCTTGCAACTCAAGGGCGGCGCCACCAATGAGGAGTGGCTCAAAATGATCCGTCAGACGCAAAGCGGGCAACTGGCGGCCGATATGGTGGGTGCACCGCCGCCGCAGGAGCAGTTGGCCGCTGCGGTCGCCGCCGAAGCAGCCACGCCGCCATCCCCGTTACCTACCCGCTGCCCAAATTGCAATGCTACCCTTCCGCCTATTTACCAGGGGATGAAACAGGTGGAGTGCGCTTACTGTGGTGCGCTGATCAACATATAGTCAGTCAACGGATTTAACGGATGAAACGGATTTTTCTCTCTAATCCGTTAAAATCCGTTCAATCCATTGACATTGGGGAAGTTGATTGAGGGGTTGTCGACGGCAATTTGTGAGACGCGATGGACATCTTGCGCGAGGTACACCATACCATTGAAGTGTATCACCTGCTGCCGGCCGGCGCGCGGGTGGTCGTGGGGGTTTCCGGCGGGCCGGATTCAGTGGCGCTGCTGCATGTTTTGCGGCGTCTTTCCGGCCCGTTGAACCTCGACTTGCACGTTGCGCATCTCCATCATGCCCTCCGCGGCGCCGATGCCGACGCCGACGCCGAATTTGTCGCGGCCCTGGCGGCGCGATGGGGACTTCCCTGCACGATCGAGCGCGTGGATGTGCAGGCCATCGCCGAACGTGAGAAGCTGGCGCTGGAAGAAGCCGCCCGCCATGCCCGTTATGCCTTCCTCTGTCGTGTTGCGCAGCGCCTCGGAGCCGTACACATTGCTGTAGGTCACAACGCCGACGATCAGGCCGAAACGGTGTTGATGCATCTGTTGCGCGGCGCGGGGCCGGCCGGTTTGCGCGGCATGCTGCCGGAAACGCGGCTCTGTGATTACCACCTGTTGGCTTCCGGCCTGAACCCACCGCCGGAGATGCAGCTCATCCGGCCGTTGCTGTACATTCCGCGCGCTGACATCGAAGCCTACTGCGCCGAACAGCAGCTTGAAACACGCTTTGACCGCTCTAACCTCGACACCACCTTTTTCCGCAATCGGCTGCGCCACGAAGTATTGCCCTACCTGGCGCAGATCAACCCTCGCATTGCGCAACGCCTGTGCCATCTGGCCGAAGTCGTGCGCGCAGATTACGACATGCTCCACGAGTTTGTGAGTGTGGCGTGGGATACGCTGCTCGTCAAAGAATCCGCCGATATGCTGGCCTTCAATCTGGCCGGCTGGCGCGGGCAACCGCTGGCAATCCAGCGCGCTATCATCCGCTGCGCTGCCTATCAATTATGCCGTTCGCTGCGCGATGTGAGCTTCGTGCACATCGAAGATGCGGTGCGCGTGGCGCAACATGGTGTCACCGGCGCCCAGGCGACGCTGCCCCATGGCCTGCGCCTGACGGTCGGCTACATGACCTTGACCATCGCTGCCGGAGAAGCCCTTGACCTGCCGCCGGAAAAACCCTGGCTACAACCCGGCGCACGGCTTCCCTTTATCGTTCCTGGTGAAACATCGTTGCCGGGTGGCTGGCGACTGCACATCCAGGAGGTACCGCATTGGAACCTGGAGTCTATCGCCAACAATTGCAATCCCCTGGTTGCCTGGGTGGATGCCGATGTTCTGGGTGATGCGCCTATCCTGCGCACCCGGCAACGCGGTGATACTTTCCAACCCCAAGGATTGGGCGGCGCTACGGTGCGTTTAAGCGCACTGTTGACGAATGTAAAGATGCCGCGTCCCTGGCGTGATTATGTGCCCCTGCTGGAAGCCGGGGGGCAGATTCTGTGGGTAGTGGGAGTGCGATTGAGCGAAGCTGCGGTTGTGCGGCCCGACACGCAGCACGTGGTTTATCTCCGTTTCACCCAAGCGTGAGGGGCACAGCGCGCGACGGGCATCTCGTGGATATCTACGGAGGATGGTCTTATGCCTAAACATCTTGTCCTGGTTGCCGGAAACATTGGCGCGGGAAAAACCTCGCTGGCCGAAAGACTGGCGGCGCGCCTGGGCTGGCAGGTTGCGTATGAGTCGGTGGACGATAATCCTTATCTGGCCGATTTCTACGCCGATATGCGCGCCTGGAGCTTCCATCTACAGGTCTTCTTTCTTGGACATCGCGCCGAACAACACCGTTCCCTGATGGAACTGCCGCAATCGGTGGTCATTGATCGCAGCATCTATGAGGATGCGCACATCTTTGCGCGCGCGCTCCACGACCTCGGCAACATGACCGACCGTGATTACCAGGCTTATCGGCGGCTCTATCAACTGGTGGTAGATACCCTGCCGCGCCCGGCGCTGCTCATCTACATCAAAGCCAGTACCCCCACGCTGCTGGCCCACATCCGCCAACGCGGCCGCATCATCGAAAACAGTATAGACGCCGGCTACCTGGACCTGTTGGGGCGGTTTTATGATGAGTGGATGGCGACCTTCGACCTGTGCCCGGTGTTGACCGTGCCGGGGGACAGGCTGGACTTTGTACGTTATCCCCAACACCTGGAGATCATCGCCGAGCGCGTCGTGGACAAGCTGGCGGGCAAAGAATTCGTCGAGTTCCCACCCTCCGAGGGATTAGGGACTGGGGATTAGGGATTGGGTTCGCCATTCACCATTCGCTGATTCTCTGATTCGCTGATTCTTTGCTTCGCTGATTCTTTGCTTCGCTGATTCTTTGATTCGCTGATTCTTTGATTCTTGATTCTCTATGCCTGTTGACTACGGTGAACCGCTAAGTGAGCGTGAAATCGAGATTGTGCGATTGGTCGCCGATGGGTTGACCAACCGCGAAATCGCACTGCGCACCTACCTCAGTCCCAACACGGTCAAAGTACACCTGCGTAACATTTTCACCAAGACCGGCGTGGCCTCGCGCACCGAGCTAACCGTGCTGGCGATGCAAGAGGGATGGATCAGCGTGCCCGGCGTCACGGACACGCCAGGCAGCGATTCGGCGTCGGCGGACGTGACGCCGGCACCCGAGACGATCACGCCTGAACTACCGCTCCAGCCGGTTGCGCCTCCCTGGCCCCGTGTGCGGTGGGTGGCGCTGGCAGCCGGCTTGGTTTTGGCCTTCATGGTGCTGCTGCTGCCCCATCAACCTGTTGGACAAGCCGCTGTGCCTGCTGCGAGCGGGTTGGTGGATCAGCCACAGAAGTTTATCGTTGTCACTGCGCCCACAAGCAAGGATGGCTGGCGAGAACTTGCGCCGTTGCCGGTGCGCCGTGCGCGCATCGGCATGGCGGCCTATCGCAACCGGCTTTACGTCGTCGGTGGGACAACGGAAGATGGCCTCACCGGGCGACTGGACATTTACACCATCGAAACCGGCGAGTGGCAGAGCGGAGCTGCGCGTCCTGTGGCGCTGGCAAACATCGGCATGGCGGCATTGGAAACCGGCTTGCTCGTCCCCGGCGGTTGTGATGCCAACGGGAAACCCTCCGCCGTTGTTCATTTGTACGCGCCGGAAACCGACACGTGGACCGAAGTCGCGCCGTTGCCACAGCCGTTGTGCGCTTACGCGCTGACGGTCTACGGTGGGCGGGCTTACCTTTTCGGCGGCTGGAACGGCAAAACCTACCAGGCGGTGACTTACATTTATGATGCTGCGGCAAATACCTGGAGCGAGGCCCCACCTCCTGCCGAAGCGCGCGGATTCGGCGCGGCGGCTGCCCTGGCCGACCGCATCTTCTATGTGGGGGGCTACGACGACCGGCGCGAATGGGCGACCTGCGAGGTCTATCTGCCCAAAGAGGAACGCTGGGACAGGTGCGCGCCGTTGTTGTTGCCGCGTGGTGGATTGGGGCTGGCGGCCATCGGAGGGCGATTGTATGCTCTGGGGGGCGGCTGGAGCAGTTATCTAGGATTCAACGAGCGCTACGATCCCACCACCGATACGTGGACGGTGATCAAGACGCCCATCATCGGCGAATGGCGCAACCTGGGGCTGACAGCCTATGAAACATCCCTCTACGCCATCGGGGGATGGAGCGGGGATTACCTCAACCGTGTCTACGCCATCGAGGTGCTCCCCTGGCGTATCTTTATCCCCACGACGTTTTTCTCCCCGTAAGCACCCACGAAAAGCGTTGGAACGTTAGAACGTTTGAACGTTCTAACGTTGCTCATGGTGGCGGCGGGGTCATCAACGGCGAGATGGGCGGCGTGGTGGGAGGCGGGGTCGTCGGTGGCGGCGTGGTGGGCTGTGGGCCGGGGCCGGGACCCGTTGTGGGTTCAGGCGTCGGCGTGTCTGAGGGCAACGGCGTAGGCGTCGGGGTTCTTGTCGGCGTAGGGCGCGGCGTGCGTGTCGGTGTGGGGGTCGGCGTCGCGGTCGGCGTGGGAGTTGGCGTAGGGGTATCGGTGGGCGTCGGCGTGTTGGTTGGCGTGGCGGTGGGGAGGGGAGTGGGGGTGCGGGTAGGCGTAGGCGTCGCAGTCGGCGTGTTGGTTGGTGTCGGCGTGGGGGTGGCGCTGGTGAGCGCGACCAGCGTGCTCAACGGACCGGCAGTGGGTATCTGGGTGACGCCTGCTTGTTGAAGCACCTCTACGATCAGTTCTGGTTTGAGCGGCGCGAAACGTGGGCGCTCTACCGGATCCACGCTGTAATCGGCATAGCGCGCCGACGCCAGAGTCTCATCATACCACGAAGGCCAATCGGGCAATAATCCCAGGTGAACTGCCAGGATCACCACGCCGACGGAAAAGGCGAGGATAGCCAGACTAAATAATCCCCAGATCAGTCCACGTGCCCTTTCCATAAAGCTATCCCTTTACGGCATACGTATTGACCGGCTGAACGCGGCCTTTGACTTCAACGTCCCCCAGATGGACAGCTTCCACCGGCAGCGTGGGACCGAGCCGCAACCAGGTTGTATCGTGGATGAAGAGGTCGTAATCGGGGTACATTTTATTCAGGTCGCTGAGCCGCTGGGCGACGTTGACCGTGTCGCCGAGGATGGCATACTCGAAACGCACTTCTGATCCCAGGATGCCGGCCACGACCGGCCCGGTATTGACACCGATACCCAGACGGATGGGCAATTCACCTTGCGTCAACCGCCGCCGGTTGATCGTTGTGACGTAATCCAGCATGCCCAGCGCCGCGGCAACCGCGTCACGCGCGCTTTGCTCCGGCGGGGTATTTTCCGGCAGCACGCCGAAAAAGGCCAGCACCGCATCGCCGATGAATTTGTTCACCACGCCGTTATGTTCACGGATGATGGCGACAATCCCCTGAAAATATTCGTTGAGCATGTCAATGATGTATGCCGGCTCGTGACCTTCGGAGAGGGTGGTAAAGCCGCGAATGTCCGCAAACAAGATGGTGGCCTCGATAGTTTGCGCCCCCAGTTCCAGACGCCCTTGCTTCAATTCATCCCGCAAGCGTGTGGCGACTTCGGGACTGGCCGTCATACCGAGCAGGTCACGATAGAGGCGTCCCTCACGCAACTGGTTGACCATTTGGTTGAAATCGCGGGAGAGCGCGGCGATCTCATCAATACCTTTGACGTCAACCTGAACGTTTAAGTTCCCGTCGGCAACCTGGCGGGTGGCTGCCGCCAGACGTTGCACGCGGTGCACGACGGCGCTGGCTATGAGGATACCGACGATTACGACAACGATGATGAATGCACCGAAGAGTGACATCATAGATTCGCGCGTCGCGCTGCCGGAATCGGTCACAAAAGACAGCGGCAGGGCCACCGAAAACAACCCCGCGTTTTGTACCAGCCGCACTTTTAGACCGCCGAAAACCTCGGCATACGACCGCCCGCCGACCTGAATATCACGGCGCGGCGATTGATAAGCCTGGCGTTCCATATAGGCCTGGAAAGTGTCGGCGTCGAGCGCCAACAGCTCCGGCGCTTGCGGCGCCAATGTGGTGGCCTGTGGCGGGCCGGCATCCAGGTACACCGAGACACGCGCCAGGGCGGCGGCGTCCAGCCGTGCAACCAGATGCTCCAGATAGGTTCCCACCAACAACGCGCCCACCGGCCGGCCTTCGTATTGGAGCGGGCCGAGGGTGTAGAAAATCCAGCCACGTTCGGTTTTGACAAAAGCGGCATACTTATCGCCCAGAGGATCGGTCTGCTTTTGAAGCACAGTTTGCACGGTGGGCCATATAGCCTGTCCGGCAGCTGGGGTGTAATCGTAGTCGGCGACGCTGCCGCCCGGGATGTGATACATAGCGAAGAGCGGCGCGCCGTCGCGGTCCAGGATTTCGAGCACATCCTGCTGCGCGTTGACGGCGACCGGTACCGCGATTTCTTCCAGTTTTGCCCTATCGCCTGTAGCCACTGCCTTATCGAGACCCTGAGTGAAAGCAAGGTTACGCCAGATCGCCAGGTGTTCTTCTTCAAGCGCCGCTAAACTATCGGCGGCCTTTCGTCCGGCATCGGTCAACGCGGCGTGGAAACGGTCTTCCAGAAGCCCGGCCAGCAGTCGGGTGACGATGAAGGCGGCGGCAAAAGTGACGAGCAATGCCAGTAAGACGTAGGGGACGGTGATTTTGATGCGCAGTTGGGCCAGCCTGTAGCGCAGGCGGGCCCATTTACCTTGTGCAGCCTCGGTCGTCTCAGGGTTAAGGGGCATTTCACACTTCCTTGAATATCATCTCAACGGATCGAACCAATGCGCCAGGGAAAATAACGATTTCAACAAACCGTTCTAAATTCTCTGTGGTCAAGTGGATGCCATATACTTTAATAATTATAACATCCCTTTTCTTCTTGGGAAGAGGGTTTCCTGCGATGGCGCGGTCAAAGACCGGCCACCGTGAGGCCGGCCCCGAAGCTGAAAGGCCCCCCCACATTCACCTACGGATGGCTGTGCGCGGCCTGGGCCAGTTGTTGACCTAAGGCGCGGCAGGCTTCCAGGATGGCTGGGGTGGGGCGGCGCTGCGAGGCGACGGTCGCGCCGACCTTCGTGCCCATGCGGCTGAACAGCTCCTCAAAGGGCTGTTTGGCCCGTCCGCCGCCGCCGTGAGAGATGAAAAGAGCGTAGGGTTTATCGGTGAGCCGCGCCGGATTGCTCATTTTAGCGATATACCAGTCGTCCAGAAAGGTTTTCATGGTACCGGCGATATAACTGAAGTAATCCGGCGTGCCGAAAGCCACGGCGTCGAACGCGCGGTATTCGTCCATCGTGATACGCCGTTCGTTTGCATTGATCAGCGTCACGTCGGCGCCGGCGGCGCGCGCGCCTTCGGCAACCGCTTCGGCCATCAGGGCCGTGTTGCCGTGTTCTTGGGAATGATACAGCACCAAAATTGAACTCATCTACACCTCCTTGCAGACATTGCTATACCATAATTGTCTACCGGGGACCTAAATAGTCAACACCACAGGCAGGGCTCTTTTGATCGCGCCCGCCCAGAGAGGTTTCAAAAGGGGGATTTTGAGCTGCAAAGCTGCTCAAAATCCCCCTCTTTCTTGAAGTCACGCTGGAGTGAAAGTATACGCAGGGTTAGGGGCTATGCCAGGCGCACGCCGGTCAATTGCAGTTCGCCGGCAAAGTGACAGGCGACGAAGTGGCTATCGCCCATATCGCGCAAGGCGGGCGTCTCGACACTGCACACGTCTTTAGCGTAACGGCAACGTGGATGGAAATAACAGCCCGATGGCGGATTGGAGGGATCGGCGACTTCACCTTCCAGGCGGATACGATCTTTACGACCGCGCAGATTGGGATTGGGAATAGGCACAGCGGACATCAAAGATTCGGTATAGGGATGCAAGGGATTTGTATACAGAACATTGGCGTCGGCCGATTCCACCAGTTTACCGACATACATCACCGCCACGCGGTCGCAGATATGCCGAATGACGCTCAGGTCGTGCGAGATGAACAGGTACGTCAGGTGCATGTCACGCCGCAGGTCTTCCATCAGGTTGAGGATTTGCGCCCGTACCGAAACATCCAAAGCCGAGACGGCTTCATCGCATACTACCAGCCGCGGCGAAGTCACCAGAGCACGCGCAATGCCAAGGCGTTGGCGCTCGCCGCCGGAGAAGGCATGGGGATAGCGGCGCATATATTCCGGTCGCAGGCCGCATTTCTGCATAATGTCGGCGACCAGATATTCCATCTCTTTGGGCGAGCACAGATTATTCACACGCAGCACCTCGCTGATAATCTCGAAGACATTCATGCGCGGATTCAGAGATGAGTACGGGTCCTGAAAGATCATGCGGATGTCTTTACGGTATGCTTGAAGCTCTTCATTGCTAACTTTAGCCAGATCCACTTCGGTCCCATCGGCGAGCCGATAGAGGATACTTCCGGCAGTAGGCTTGTAGGCGCGCACCAAACACCGTCCGACGGTGGTTTTGCCACATCCAGATTCCCCTACCAATCCCAGGGTTTCACCGGGCTGGATAAAGAAAGACACCTCGTCTACAGCTTTAACGTAGCCGCTCACTTTTCCAAAAATGCCCTTGAGAATCGGGAAATACATTTTCAAATTGCTGACTTCCAGCAATGGTTTCCCGTTCGCGGCGGTTGAACTCAGTTGGCTTTGTGGTGTTTGCTCGGTCATGAGGCCATCTCCCGTGCAGGTTTTTTAGCGTCTTCATCAAACAGTAAACAGTGGACCTGGTGATTCTCGGTCAGGTTGATGGTTCTGGGTTCGACTTGAGAACATAGCGGCATCGCCTTAGGACAACGCGGGTGAAAAGGACACCCCGACGGTCGGCGGAACGGGCTGGGCACCATCCCCCGAATTACTTCCAGTTTTTCACGTGTGGCAGTGACTTTGGGGATCGAGCGGAGTAAGGATTGGGTATACGGGTGCTGCGGATTGTTAAAGATGGTATACACGTCACTGTATTCAACGATGTTGCCTAAATACATGACGGCGACGTTGTCGGCGATTTCGGCCACCACACCCAGGTCATGGGTGATGAACATGATCCCCATGTCGTAGTCTTTCTGCAGATCCAACATCAGGTCAATGATTTGGGCCTGGGTCGTCACGTCCAACGCGGTTGTGGGCTCATCAGCAATGAGCAGGCTGGGGTTACAGGATAACGCCATCGCAATCATAGCGCGTTGACGCATCCCCCCCGACAGGCGGAAGGGATATTCATCAATGATGCGTTGGGGGCGCGGGATACCCACCAGCTCCAACATCTCCAGCGCGCGTTCGCGCGCTTGCTTCTTGTCCGCTTTGGTATGCAGCATGATAGCTTCCATGATTTGGTTGCCCACCGTATACATCGGGCTAAGGGAAGTCATGGGTTCCTGAAAGATCATGGAGATTTCTTTGCCGCGGATGGAGCGAATGGCGCGTCCCTTCGGTTCCAGCTTACTGATGTTGATCTCCTCGATTTGATCCTGGCTTTTCTTGCGATACAGGACGATGTCGCCGTTCACGATTTTCCCGGGACGATGCACGATCTGTAACAAAGCGCGGGCGGTGACGCTTTTGCCGCAGCCGCTTTCCCCCACCATACACAGGGTTTTGCCGCTGTGAATGTCAAACGTAGCACCATCTACTGCACGTACCACGCCTTCGTTCGTGAAGAAATGGACTTTTAGATCTCTAACATGAATGAGAACATTGTTATTGTCAGCCATACGGGGCACCTTTATATCTCTTATTGATAAGGATCCGCTGCATCACGCAAGCCATCACCCAGGAAGTTCAAGGCCAGGACCACGATGATCACTGCCACTGCCGGGTATAACAGCCAGGGATAGATGGCGATCACGGCCACTTTTTGTGTGTCTTGAAGCATGACACCCCAGCTCACCACCGGAGGGCGCAAGCCTAACCCCAAAAAGCTCAGGGCCGTTTCACCCAGGATCATGCCGGGAATGGAGAGGGTGACGGAAGCAATGATATGGCTCAAGAAAGAGGGAATCATGTGCTTGGTGATCATGCGCCAGCGCGGCACGCCATCCAATTGCGCGGCCATAATGAAATCTTCTTCGCGCAAGGCCAGGAACTTGCTGCGCACCACGCGCGCCATGCCCATCCACCCGACCAGTGACAGGATGATCGTAATCATAAAGTAGACCCTGAGCGCGCTCCAACTCAGGGGCACCATCGAAGCCAGGGCCAACCAGACCGGCAGGGTGGGGATGCAAATCAAAATCTCGATCAGACGCTGGATCAAGTTATCCAGTGTTCCCCCCACCAGACCGGAAACGCCGCCGACCAGAATACCGATCGTCAGACTGATGGCAACGCCGACCAGCCCGACTGTCAGTGAAACCCGCGCGCTGTAAATAATGCGGCTGAAAATATCGCGTCCACTTTTGTCCGCGCCGAGCAAGTAAAAAGGATCCTCGGCGTTAACGGGGCCAACCAGATGCAGATCACCCGGAATTAATCCCCACAGCTTATAGGGGTCGCCATGGTTAAAAAACCGGATCGGGATGATGACCGATTCATCAATTGCCCAGGTCTTCTTGTACGAGATTGGATCGCGTTCAAATTTGTATCCGTAAACGTAAGGGGCCAGTTTTCCGTCACGAAAGAAATGGATCGCCTGTGGCGGCGCATACACATAACTTTCTCTATAGGTGGTAAACTTGGCGGGAGCAAAAAACTCAGCAAAGAGCGCCAGCAGGTAGAAGAACAAAACCACGGCGCCCCCGAACATCGCCAGCTTATGTTTTTTGAACTTCCACCACATCAACTGCCATTGAGAAGCGACTTCGATGCGAACGTCACTCTCGGTAGATGGGCCACCACTGGCACGATTAGCGACGGCTAAGTCAATTTCACTGATGGTCATCGTGATTTACCTCTTTTATTAAGAATCATTGAAGACGGATGCGTGGATCGAGAACGGCCAGCAGAACATCAGAGACAAATGTACCGATCACGGTCAGGACGCTTAACATTAAAATAAACCCGGCGGCCACATACATGTCCTGGGCTTTCAAGGCGTTGAACAGCACCGGCCCCGAGGTGGGCAGATTCAAGACGATGGAAACGATGACATCGCCGGCAATGAGGCCAGGTAAGGCCCACCCGATGGTGCTGATAAAGGGGTTCATGGCATGGCGTACCGGATATTTCCACAGCAAGCGTCTCTCCGATAAGCCTTTAGCGCGCGCGGTTTCCACATAAGGCTTGTTGAGTTCATCGAGCAAATTGGCGCGCATCGTGCGGATCAACCCGGCCGTCCCTCCCATACCGATAATCAACGCCGGAATCCATAGATGTTTTAACATGTCCAAAAATTTTGCCCAACTCCACGGCGCGGAGGCAAATTCCTGGGAAAACAGGCCAATCATAGCCTGGTTGAAGTATTTGTAGGTGATAAACAGCAAAATAAGGGCTAACAGGAAATTTGGCACGGCTAGGCCGATAAACCCGATAAAGCTGAAGAGGTAATCGCCTAGCGAGTATTGGCGGACGGCAGAATAAATACCGATAGGTAAAGCGATTGCCCACACCAGGACCATACTGGAGAATGACAACGCGAAACTCATCGGCAACCGTTCGGTGATCATAACGACGGCATCCCGTTTGTAAACAAACGAGTAGCCGAATTCGCCCCTGGTGATAATTCTCCCAATCCATTTGAAGTATTGAATGTAGATGGGTTGGTTGAAGCCGTACATCTCCCGCAATTGCTGAATGTATTCGCTGGTAATCGTAGCTGCGCCAGCCGAAGTGGCCACAAGTTGATTGACCAGATTGGTGACATAATCACCCGGGGGAAGCTGGATGAGTGCGAAAGAGAGCATCGAGATCACCCATACGGTGAAGAGCATGGAGAGAAAACGCCGCAACAGATATTTCCACATGACCTTTCTCCTTGGGAATGTTTCAACCGGGATGTGCTCCGGCGAGATTCTCGCCGGAGCACATCCAGCTTAAGCGATTACTCTTTGATGAACCACTGTTCGGGGTAGGTGATCTTCTCTACACCCTCGGCCCACCCATCGTACCAGGTGTTAGGAATACCACCCAGGCGGGCGTGATAGGGGTAGTACAGCTCCCCAGGACGTGAGATGCCGATCACGTAGAAGCGTTCCTTGGCCTCTTGCAGCACGACCTTCATCTTCTCGATTTGTTTTTCTGTTGTCGGCTGCATCAGCACTTCTTCATACTTAGCATAGGCATCCTTCGCCCATTGCGGCGGTTCAGCCTGGACACTGCCGCTCTCTTTGACCCGCCAGGCATACCAGGCGCGATCAAAGTAGCCCTGATACCCGTAGAGCGGCACATAGTAACGTGGATCGAGGATGGGGGTGATCCCCGCGCCGCCTTCACCGGTGAAGATGATGCACTCGATGGTGTTGTCTTTGCGCGCCTGTTCGTATGGGTCAGACGCGATGGAGTTTAAGGTTGCCTTAACCCCCACCTTGTCCCAGTAGCCGATTAGCAGTTCCGCAACCTGGACATAAGTGGTGCCGTAGCTGAGGTCATTTTGTACAGTGAAGATGATCTCGAAGCGCTTACCCTTATCATCCAGGTAGTAACCGTCGGCGTCCTTACCGTTGGTGAAGACTTTGTCGAGGTATTGGGTCGCCTTGGCCGGATCGTATTCGACATACTGGGTGTCCATGCCCTCGATGTAAAGCGGGCCATCGTTGTTCGGGGCCTGCTGCGCGGGAGTCCCCTGGCCGTTGTGGACGATTTCGATGATCTCTGCGCGGTTGATGGCATACGACATACCGATACGGAAGTTGATGTCGGCGAAGACGCTGGCCTTGTAGGTGTCAGAAATGGTTTGGTTGAAGTGGATGGTGTTGGTGTTCGCACCGTCGGACTTGGGGTAGTAGATTTTGATCGGTTTGCCTTCGTTCATCGCATCATGGTAGATGATGCGGTTCTCACCGCCCGGATCTTTCACGGCGTCGATATCGCCGTTGAGCAGGGCGAAGGTGCGGCTTTCCGCGTCCTGGTAGGAGATTGCCAGAATACCATCAATGTAAGGCAGTTGGTTGCCCTCTGTATCCACTTTCCAGTAGTACGGATTGCGTTCCATCACCACCTGCGTGCCGGTGCCCAGCGGTTGCGTGGTGACCCAGGGGTACAGCACCGGGTATTCAGGATATTGATACATACGGCCGGGGTTACCCCAGGTATCGGGACCGTACTTGTAGAACAAGGCGACCCAGTCAGCCACGGTACCATCCTTCTTCACCAGCTCGTCCACATTCGGGTTGTATTTCTTGTGGAACTGTTGCAGGTAGTGCTTGGGGTACATGGCGAAATAACGCCCTTGCCACTGCGCCAGGACGTAGAGGAAGGTGCCGTAAGGCTTGGGGAAGGTCAGTCTGAAGGTGTAATCATCAATCTTCTCGAACTTCAGGTCAGGACCCTGGCCAGTCGGAATCCAGTCGGCACCAGGCCCGCCGGGGTTCAGTTCAGTGTTGAAGAGGACATCTTCAATGTAGAAGGCGATGTCATCCGCCGTGAAGTCCACGCCATCGGACCACTTCATGCCTTTGCGCATGTGGAAGGTGTATGCGGTCACATCTGGGCTGACATCAATGCTCTCGACCAGGTTGGGTTCAACACCGCTGAAATCGGGCTTCCAGCTGGTCAGGTGCTCCCAGGCGGCGATGAACAGCAAGCCGCCCCATTCCGGGCTGTTGCCGACGAAGCCGAAGCGCATCTGACCACCGTGCTTACCCGTCTCGACGAGGGGTTTGATGACGCGCGGGTTGATGGGGAGACGCTCATCCACAGGCGGCAGTTGGCCGGCCTTCACCTTGTCGGCCAGCATCGGAGATTCCTTATATTTGGACGCCGGGGCCGCCGGTTCTTCGGTCTTCTTGGGTTCTTCAGTCTTCTTAGGTTCCTCGGTCTTGGGCACCGGCGTGGCCGCAGGGGCCTCCTTTGTAGGGGCTGTGGTCGTCGGGGCCTGGGTGGGGGTGGCGGTGGGGGCCTTGCAGGCGCTCAAGAGCATGACCACCAGGATCAGGATGTTCAAAGCATATTTACGCATGTCGTACTCCTCCTATGTGTTTTTGAAAAAGCTTTTTCTCTACGACGAAAATATACTGGGACAGTTTTCTTTACATTGACTTATATTCGATAATCACCTCCTTAAAAGGCAAGTTGATGGATTTAAGTGAGAGAGTAGTAAGTATTTTTGAACGCTGGACACCGGGTTCATAGACGCTGGAACGTGTTCCGGTAACAGTACCGGTATCGTTACCGGAGTCCCTCTAAAATATAACACAGCTTTTTTATTGTGTCAATAGGCGGACCGCCCAGGTTCATAAAATTGTTAAAAAGCGCGCTCTGTTTGGGATGGCCGCATCCTGCCGGTCCCAACTATAGGGATCGTTTGCGCGGACGGGCAGTGGATTCTCGGACGACCAGATCGGTCATGACGGTGGTGGTGGTTTTCGGTTGCTCTGGATTTAAGGCGCGGGCAATCAGTTGGCGCACCCCAAAGATGCCCAACCACGTTTTGTATACGTGGATGGTCGTCAGCGGCGGGGTAACTTCCTTCGCCATATCAATATTGTCGAAACCGACAACGGAGAGATCGTCCGGTATCTTCAGTCCCAGGTCGCGCGCGGCATGGATGACGCCGATGGCCGTCAGGTCGTTACAGGCAAAGATGGCCGTGACTTCCGGGGCACGCTGTAAAAGCTGTTTGGCGGCTCGGTAGCCATCCTCACGGTTAAGCCCGGATTCCTCAACGTAATGGGTGGTGATACCGTGCTCTTCAAGCGTGCGATGGTAGCCGATTTGTCGCTCTTTGATGCTCGGCGGCGATTGCCTGGCCCAGCCGATCAACCCGATGTGCGTGTGGCCTTGTTGCACGAGGTGGTCTACGGCCATCCTGGCGCCGGCGATGTTTTCGATAACAATGCTATCGAAGTGCAGATTCGGCGCGTAGCTATCCACCAGTACGATGGGGATGTCGAGTCGTTGCCCTAGCAGACCGATGGTGTTCTCGATAAATGTTCCGGCCAGGATCAGGCCATCCACGCGCTGCTCGCTGATCATCGAAGGCCACATAATCGGACGGTTATCCAGGTCAACTTCGATGTTGGAAAACATCAGGCTGAGGTTTTGACGGCGACATTCGCTTTCCACACCGGCTTGAACGTAGGAGTAAAATGCATTGACCTCAAAGGGGAAACCGTAGTCGTGTTTGGTGAGCAGCCCGATAACCGAGAGTGGGCGACCACTACTGCCGTTTTCTTTGAGAGGGTAGCCCAGCGTCTTGGCCGCATCCAGAACACGCGCGCGGGTATCTTGCGCAACACTGGGGCGATTGTTCAAGGCTTGAGAGGCCGTGCCTATTGAGACGCCGGCAAGTCTGGCTACGTCTTGAAGTGTAACGGAATTGACCATACCTTTGATCTTTCAGCCGCGCGCTTGAAGTTTCAATGAACAGTTCAATTTTAACCTGAAAGACCGGGTTTGTCAATAGGGAGATTTTCAGAATCCGACTGCTTGCCCGTCCTTGCGCCAATCCGTCCCGGCGCAATAGCCGTCGTCGAGACGGTAAATCAATTGCGCGCCGCCAAACCGCCCCGGCGGCAGGTTAGGGGTCACATGATGTCCACGCCGGCGCAGTTCTGCCACGACATCCGGCGCGAAGCCCGGCTCCAGCGAAAGGTCGGTCAAATTTTCCTCAATATACCAGCGCGGCGCATCGGACGCTGTCTGGGGGTTCTGTCCGTAATCTACCAGCCGCACGACCATTTGGACGTGCCCCTGCGGCTGCATGTGCCCGCCCATGACGCCGAAACTCAGCGCCGGGCGGCCCTCCCGCGTAAGGAAGCCGGGGATGATGGTATGGTAGGGCCGCTTGCCACCTGCGACACGGTTGGGATGCCCCGCTTCCAGCCGGAAGCAGGCGCCACGATTTTGCAGGCTGATCCCCGTGCCCGGCACGACGATGCCGGAGCCGAAGCCCATGTAGTTCGATTGGATGTACGAGACCATCATCCCGTCGGCGTCGGCGGCGGTGAGGTAGACTGTGCCGTGATCGGTGGGCAGCGCCGCAGTAGGAAATTGCGCCGCGTCCATCCTGATCTGCCGCGCGCGCTCTGCCAGGAAGTCCGCGTCGAGCAACGCTTCCGGCGGGATTTCC
The DNA here is from genome assembly GCA_019873645.1 of Chloroflexota bacterium. Lineage (GTDB taxonomy): Bacteria > Chloroflexota > Anaerolineae > B4-G1 > SLSP01 > DSWT01. Next base: position 49,263 of record JAIOAX010000033.1, read on the forward strand.
ATCCACGCGGGATCGGCGATGTGACGGTGCGCCTCGGCAAAGGCCAGCTTCATGGCCTCGATTTGCAGATGCAGGCTGTCGGCGGAGTCCACGGGATATTGCGCCAGATTGCAGTGCTGCAAGATGCCCAATGCGATGAGCGCCGCGAGACCCTGTCCATTCGGCGGAATTTCGTGCAGGCAATAGCCGCGATAATCCTGCGCCAGCGGCGTGACCCATTCCGGCGTGTGTGATGCCAGATCATCCAGTGTCATCAGCCCGCCGGTAGCTTTCGCGTGCGCGATGATCTGCTCCGCCAGCGCGCCGCGATAGAACGCTTCGCCTTTCGTCGCAGCGATGAGTTCCAGGGTGCGCGCCTGATCCGGGCAGCGGAACAGCTCGCCAGGGTAGGGGGCGCGGCCTTTGGGTGCGAAGGTGGCGGCGAACGATGGATAAGCTGCGTAGCGTTCCAACGCTCTGTCCCACGCCAGCGCCGTAATCGGGGAGACGAGGAAGCCGTCGCGTGCGTAATGGATCGCTGCTGTGAACAGGTCGGCGAACGGCAATCTGCCGAAGCGTTCCGACAGTGCCGTCCATGCGCTGACCGCGCCGGGGACCGTCACCGGGTCCCAGCCGATGGTCGGCATCTGCGTCAGCCCGGCGAACCGCTCCGGCGTGAGCGCGCGCGGCGCCCGCCCGGAGGCGTTAAGGCCGTACAACTGCGCGCCGTCCCACACGATGGCGAAGGCGTCGCTGCCGAGGCCGTTGCTCGTCGGTTCGACGACGGTGAGCGCGATGGCGGCCGCCAGCGCCGCATCCACGGCGTTGCCGCCGCACCGCAGCGCATCCAGCCCGGCCTGCGCCGCCAACGGTTGCGACGTCGCCACGATATTCTGCGCCAAAATCGGCATCCGCTGCGAACGATAGGGGAACTCCCAGGAAAAGGGGCGCATCTCTTGTCTCCTGAACCCGTTTGACCATTTTCTCGTCAGCAGATTAAGCAGATTGAGCAGATTTTTGTTTGCCATCTTAAGAAATCTGCTTCATCCGCTTAATCTATTCCGAAAATGGTCAGCGGATTAAGCAGATTGAGCAGATTTATGCAACAATTGAAAGCTAATCCGTTCAAATCCGTTTAATCCGTTGACATGCATTTTCATGCTGGGTTGAGCGCGTCGCTCATGATGTCTGCTGACAAAATATTTTTCTTGTGATGTTTGGGCTAACCCAAATCGCGGCCTTTGCCGGAGTCGCTGATGGTGACAAGCTCTTCCGGGTACGGCGCGAAGAACGTTTGGCGGGACAGGTACGGCTCTTTGAAACGCGCGATCCATACGCCGAGCAGGCTGACCGGCACGCTCAACGGCACTTTCTCGGCGCGATATTTCTCCAGTGCATCCAGGAAGTAGGCTTTTTCAGCGGAGGTAAGTTTGTCGGAGAAGTAGCCGAGCGCGTGCATCAGGACATTGATGCCGGCTGTGCGCCGTGCGGGATGAGCCAACGCCTTCCACAGGTGCGTTTCGTAAGCGGCGATGACTTCGGCAGGCGGCTTTTTCTCGCGGTTGGCAACGAGCGGTCCCATCAGGCGCAGTTGGCTTTCACTGTAGGCCATCAGCAGCAGCTTGTTGTCACTGTGAAAGCGCACCAGTTCGCCCATTGAGCCGGTGGCTTTGACCGCGCGGAAATCCGCCAGCGTGAACAGGCGCGTGAGGAAATGCTCGCGGATGGTGAAGTTGGTCAGCCGCCCTTCTTCCTCGACCGGCAGGTGTCCGAAGCGCTCAAGCACGGCCTGCGCGAAGAAGCCGCGCCCCTTGTTGGTGGAGGCCGTGCCCTTTTCGACGCCCCGGTAGACCTTCACATCCTTGATGCCGCACGAGGGCGAGCGGCCTTTGAGGATGAAACCGTCAACCTCCGTGAGCGCGGTGAGGTATGTTGCGGCGAAGGCGCGCATCTTCTCGGTTACATCTGCACCGGTGGCCGGCTGGAGCAGGCGTGGCTCATTGTTGATGAGGACAATCCGTATTGGGTCGCGCGGCACGCCCAGGCCGATTTCGACTTCCGCGCAGACCGGCAAGTAGGTGACGTAGGGTTTGAGTTGCTCCACGAATGGATCAGGAATCGTCACGCCGTTGTAGCGGCAGGCGGCGAAACCCAGGCATTGGCTGATGACGATGGTGGGGCGGTGAAAGAGTTTCATACGGTACACTTCCTATTGTGCCGCGCGTTGACGAGTAGCCTCAATTTTAGCTTGACTCTTGAGGGTCTGCCAGAATTCGACGACGTCCTGGCCGAGTAACGCGGCGCGTTGGTCAATGTAGGTTTCATCCAGGGGACGATTGAGAGTTGTCGCCAGTCCGAGGTAGTAGAAGGTCAGCATTTCGTAAATGTCATCTTCGTGCTTGCGTGAACGGCCCTCGGCCCAGGCCATCAGCTTGCCGATAATGACATCTTCAGGCCTGGCGCACCACACTTCAAATGTCAAGTCGCCTAAACTAATAATCTGGCGCACACGGTTTTCAAAGGCGTGACGGTACCGCGAAACCATTGTCAGGGGAATCAAGTCGGCTTTTTCGCCCCGTTCACCATCAATGATATTGAACATAATGCCTGAAGCAACGGACTGCCGCATCTGATAAGGATCGGCATAGTAGCGCGGCGGGGGATATGCTTCAGCCAGCGCCTCGATATGGGCATCGTCTAGATTGACAACAATATCAATATCGTAGGTAACACGGGTGATGCCATACACTGTACCCGCAAAGGCGCCGATGATCATATAAGGGATGTCGAGTGACTCAAGTGTTTTCAGAATGTCGAGGAATAAACTTAGATCGGGGTTGCCGCTCTTTGGCATGGTCTAGTTCCTCCAGTAACTTAAGGTTGAGTTCAATCCAACTGAGATCGGGATAAAGGCGCCGCAAGCGCCCGCGCATTAGCCCAACGGCCAATTCCCGCGCGCTTAACATCAGGCGAATACGTTCTCCGGGCGTCAGGCTGGCCAGTAGCCGCAATTGGTCTATATCTATCGGGCCAAAAGTATAGGTCTCGACCATTATCTCCTCTCTGCGCTCAATCAACTATAGCTCTTCTCCTTCAGATACATAGATGTTTGCTTCCGTCTCTATAATACCACAAATGCATCGGGGGGCATTACGCCGTTGTAGCGGCAGGCGGCGAAGCCCAGGCATTGGCTGATGACGATGGTGGGGCGGGGGAAGGGTTTCATACGGCGGGTTGGGTTGCTGGCCGCGGCCGGCGGGTGGAGAGGTTGGGCCGGGGCAAGGATTTATCCGGCTTCTGCAACAAGACTTCGAGGGGGATGTCTAGTCCGGCGTGCAGGGCGCGAATTGTAGTGCGCCCCCAAAGTTGGACAGGTTAGAAAATGAACTATCATGTCAAACAAAGGAGGGCTATTATGACACGACGACGTACATTTACTGCACAATTCAAAGCACAAGT
>JAIOAX010000034.1 GCA_019873645.1 Chloroflexota bacterium
AATAAAATTAATACTGAGATGCGAAAGACTTAATCTTATTGAATCCGACATAAAAATCTTTGCGCCCTCTGTGACTCTGCGGTGAGATTTTTAGTTTTTTCAGTAGACTCTTTATTGCGTGTATATTCAGTCGCTGGTTCTTTAATCAATCTAACGGTACCTTTGCTATCTGGCATCACCTTCAGTTTAATCCCTTATGAAGGAAAAGTCAAAAATGGTATAATAGCGGTGGTATCAACAAACGGACTGTTCCGGGAGGGCCGATGGAAGTACGCCAGATATTGAAAATTGCGCGACGGTGGTGGTGGCTGGCGCTCATTCCCGTTCTTGTTGTGGGCGGCTATGTGGGGGCAACCTATCACAAACTGGCGACCATGTACCAGGTGGTGATGCGCTTCACGGCCGGCGGCGAGCCGGCGCCGGCGCTTTCGGCGGATTACGACCGTTACTATGCCTGGTTATCCTCGGAATATATCGCCAATGCGCTGGCCGATATTGCCAAGACGGGCCGCTTTGCCGAAGCTGTCGCTGCGCGCCTCGACGCACAGGGGGTGATGGTTGCCCCGGGCGCCATCCAGGGCGCCATCGCCAGCGACAATGCGCAGTCGGTCTTCGTCATTTACCTCACCTGGCCCGATCCAGAACAGATTGCCGTCGTCGCAGAAGCCGTCAGCGCCGAATTGACACAGAACGGCGCGGCGTACTTCCCGCAGATCAAGGGGCTTGGAGTTGCGGCGCAGCGCGTGGACTCGCCGACGCCCATGGCCCTGCCACCCTCGCTACGCACGCAGTTGCTTGGACCGGGGCTGCGCCTTGCTCTCGCCTTTGCCGTCGGGGTGGGGTTGGTGGCGTTGGCGCACTACTTCGATCCCCTGGTTCGTGAGCGCGCCGAGGTGGAGCAGTTGGATGTTCGGGTGCTGGCCGCCATTCCTAAGACGCGCGTGTAGGTTTTAACCGCCAGCGGTTTATTTCTCCAAATAAAAAAGCCGCGAGAGCAACTTTCTCGCGGCTTCCATTCAAACCGATAGGCTAATGCAGATTTAACAAGCGGTCAATCTTGGGGCGGTCAAACCCGACCACAACTTGATTGTCAATGCGGATGACCGGCACGCCCTGCTGCCCGCTCATGCGCACCATATCGCGCGCGGCCTGCATGTCCCGCGAGACATCCACGTCCGTAAAGGCGATGCCGCGCGAGCGCAAATACTGTTTCGCATGGCGGCAGTGCGGACACGTCGGCGTTGAAAAGACGATCACTTTGGGTTGGCGTTTATTCTCGTTATTCATCGTTCACTCTCTCCCACAATATAATAGATTTTTGTATTCTTATTATAGGCCAATGCGGTGTTTTGTCAACTCAAAACCGCCGACGAGTGCATTTCAGGATGGGGGCGATTTATCAGACACGGCGCTTGGACGCTGCTCAGGCCAGTCTCCAGACTGTGCCGGCGCAGCGCTTGATCTGCGGTGGCGCAGTCAGAGACCGGCCACAGCGAGATTTGCCCCCAAGTTGAAATGCATCCCCGCCGACCATTCGACTACAAGACTACAAGACTACAAGACTACAAAACTAAAGGACGATTTACGATGAACTGGATCGTATCAGAAACCGAATTTGACCTTGCAAAGTTACACCACAAAGAAACTGTATTCACCATCGGCAACGGCTATTTGGGGACGCGCGGCGCGTTCGAGGAAGGCTACCCCGGCGCACAACCGGCGACGCTCATCCACGGCGTCTTCGACGATGCGCTCATCGTCTATACCGAATTAGCCAATTGCCCGGACTGGCTACCGCTGTATGTGAACGTCGAGGGCGAACGTTTCCGGCTCGATCAAGGCACGCTGCTGGCCTACCGGCGCGACCTTGACGTGCAGCGGGGCGTGCTCAGCCGCGAGGTGCGCTGGCGCAGTCCCGCCGGGCTTGTGCTCAATCTGCGCTTCGAGCGCTTCGCCAGCCTTGCCGACGAACACGTTGTCGCCCTACGCTGCGAGATGACCGCCGAAACGCCTTGCACCATCACCGTGCAGGCCGGGATCAACGGCTACCCCGACAACATGGGGCTGCTCCACTGGACGTGGCTCGATCAAGGCGCGGACGCAGGGACGGCCTGGTTGCATACGCGCACGCGCCATTCGGGCATCACGTTAGGGATGGCGCTGCGGATGACGGTCAACGGGACGCCGGCCACGGTCGAGCCGCTGGACTGCCACAATTGCCCGGCGCTGACAACGACCTTCCAGGCGCACCCCGGACGGCCCGTCGTCATCGAAAAGACGGCGACGATTTTTACCTCGCGCGATGTCGCCGAACCGGTACAGGCAGCACGCGAAAAACTGGCGACATTGGGGGATTACGCCACCTTGCGCACCGACCACGAAGCGGCCTGGGCCGCCGTCTGGGAAGACAGCGATGTGCTCATCGCGGGCGATCCCGTCGCGCAACTGGCCGTCCGTCATAGCCTGTTTCAGATTCTCGCCGCCGTCCCGCGTCACGACGATCGGGTAAGCGTCTCCGCCAAGACCCTCTCCGGCTTTGGCTATCGCGGGCATGCTTTTTGGGACACGGAGATTTTCCTGCTGCCGTTCCTTATCTACACACAGCCCGCGCTGGCCCGCAATCTGCTCACCTATCGCTATCATACGCTGCCGGGGGCACGCCGTAAGGCTAAAGCACAGGGTTACGAGGGTGCGATGTATGCCTGGGAGAGCGCGCAAACCGGCGACGAGGTCACGCCGCGCTGGGTGCCGGGGCCGCAGGGTGAAGAACTGGTGCGCATCTGGTGTGGCGACATCGAACAGCACATCACCGCCGATGTCGCTTACGCCGTGTGGCAGTACTGGCAGGCCACCGGCGATGACGCCTGGATGCGCGATTACGGTGCGGAAATTCTGCTCGACACCGCCGTCTTCTGGGGCAGCCGCGCGGAATGGAACCCGGAGCGCGGCAGGTACGAGATCAACGATGTCATCGGGCCGGATGAGAACCACGAGCACGTGAACAACAACGCTTTCACCAACGGGATGGTGCGCTGGCACCTGCAAACGGCGCTTGACACGCTTACCTGGTTGCAAACCGCCGATGCAGAACGCGCTGCCGCTCTGACCGCGCAACTCGACCTGACGCCGGAGCGGTTGGCGCGCTGGCGCGACATTATCGAGCGTATCGTCATCCTGCACGACCCGGCGACCGGTCTCATCGAGCAATGCGATGGCTTCTTCGCCCTCAAAGACGTCAACCTGAACGACTATGAACCGCGCACCAAATCCATGCAGGCGATCCTGGGTATTGAAGGGGCGAATCAGCATCAGGTGCTCAAGCAGGCTGATGTGCTCATGCTGCTGTATCTGCTGCGCGAACGTAACGATTATGACGCCGCTACCTTGCGCGCTAACTGGGACTACTACAACCCGCGCACCGATCACACTTACGGCTCGTCGCTCAGCCCGGCGATCCACGCTGCCGTCGCCTGCATGCTGAATGATCCACAGCCGGCATACACCCACTTTATGCGCGCCGCGCTGGTGGATTTGGAAGATGTGCGCGGCAACGCCAGCGAGGGTATCCACGCGGCTTCGGCGGGCGGACTGTGGCAGGCATTAGTGTTCGGGTTTGCCGGCTTGCGGCTGCTGGACCCCGGCCCGGTCGCCGTGCCCCGGCTACCCGCACACTGGACGCGCCTCAAGTTCCGTCTCTATTGGCGCGGACGCGCTTACCATTTCGACATCCGCCCCAATCCGTCGCCCGACGACATCCGCGGCGTGATCTTTGACCTCGACGGCGTGCTCACCGACACGTCTGAGTTTCACTACCTGGGCTGGAAACGTCTTGCCGACGAGGAAGGCATCCCCTTCGACCGTGAAGCCAATGAGGCGCTGCGCGGCGTCTCGCGGCGCGAGTCGCTGCTGCTCGTGCTCAAAGGGCGTCCGGCGACGGAGGAGCAAATCCAGGAGATGATGGAACGCAAAAACCGCTATTACCAGGAATTCGTCGAAGGGGTGACGCCGGCGAATCTGCTGCCGGGGGCGCTGCCGTTGCTGGAAGAACTGCGCGCGGCGGGGATCAAAATCGCCATCGGCTCGGCGAGTAAGAACGCGCGCACGGTTATCGAGAAGTTGGGCATCGAGGCGTACATTGATGCGCTGTCCGATGGGTACAGCGTGCAGCGGGTCAAACCCGCGCCCGATCTCTTCCTGCACGCGGCCGCTCAACTGGGGTTGCAGCCCTGGCAGTGCATCGTCGTTGAAGATGCCGCGGCGGGCGTGGAGGCGGCGCTGGCCGGTGGGATGTGGGCAGTGGGGCTGGGGCCGCAGGAACGCGTCGGCGCGGCGCACCTCGTTTTTCCCGGCCTGGAAGGCGTTCACTGGCGGGATATACTGGCGCGGTTGCACAGATGAGTGCTCGTTGTGGACGGTCTCTGACCGCGCGCCGTGGCCAGTCTCTGACCGCGCCACCGAAGATCAAACGTTGCGCAGGCACGGTCTGGAGACCGGCCTGAGCAGCACACCGGAGTCTCGCCGTGGCCGGTCTCTGACCGCGCCACAGCAAGGTTTTTTCTTACTGTAAATTTTGTGTATAATAAGGTTGTGGATGCATTATATTTGACGCCGGCTGCGCTGAGCTACCTGACTCAGTTGATCCTGGCGGCCCTCATCGGCGGATATTTTGTCTTTCTGGTGCGCCGTCACACCGATCCGCCGCCGCACCTGCGCTGGCTCGCGCGCTTTTTTGTTGGGCTAACGGCCTTTATTGCCGCGCTCTTTTGGGAGGCTGCGGCGTTATTTGCACTGCGCCTGTTCGCCGTCTTCCTCCAGGTGCCGCTGCTTGCCTGGGCGTGGCTGTGTGTGCTGCAATTTGCTTACCACTTCCCTGTCTTATCCCCAACATGGCGACGTGAAGCGCACACTGGACCGACTACCTGTTGTTGCTGTTCTTGCTATGGACGGCGGTGATTTTTGTCCGCCGGTTGTTGAGCATGCTGCCCCCTGGCGGACCCTTCTGGCGGCGGCTGTTGACCGTCTGCCGTTACCCACCGACCCGCGTGGAACGCGCACTCTGCAACTTCACGCTCATTTTCCTCTTCGTTGCCAGCCTGAGTGTCCTCAATCTCCTGCGCACGTTTTACATGCTGTCGGTATCCCTAACCCCCTTCCATTTCGAGAAGCCCCTGGGCCGCGATTTGCAGTTGGATGATGGGGGACGGCGCGGCTGTAGCGAAGGTCTGGGCTTTACATTCCCCTTCTACGGGCAAGATTACCACGAAATCTATGTGTGCAACGATGGCATGATTGCGTTGGGGCAGGTCGTGCGTTACCGCGAGTTCCAGTACCACTACGGCGCGGGCGTCCCTGTGCTGATGCCATTGCTGCTCGATCTTGATCCAACGGCCAGTCCGGGCGCAATTTTCGCCCGGCAAGAGGGTGACCGTCTCATCGTCACCTGGGAGCGTCAGCGCGTTTTCCGCAGGCCGGAGCTGGAACTCACATTCCAGGCGGTGTTGTACAGCGATGGACACTTCGACTTCATCTATGCCGCGCTGCCGGAAACGATACCTTTCCACCCTAACGATGACCCCGGTGCAAGTCTATGGGCCATCGGGGTGCTCCCCGACACCTCGCAGCAATGGGACATCCTGCGCCAGGTGGCCGAGGGCTGCACCTACAAGGAAATCGCCGCCAGGATGTACATCACCGAGCAGACGGTAAAGTATCACATGGACCAGATTCTCACCCGCCTTCAGCTAGAGAACCGCGCCCAGGAGATTGCGTATTACCAGCAAACGCGCGGGTGAAACGCCGCCGGATTCTGCTGGAACATCACCAACACCGCCCCGAACGCTATCTCGCCGTGCCGCAATACACCGCCGCGCAAACCCTCGCTTAATCAATGCGCTTCGAGCGGATCGCCAGACCCGCACTGCTAACGCAAAACGCCGTGTTCTAACGATCCCGGGTCAGCATAAACCATCAATGACTCTCCTGAAAAAAGTCTAATTCACCGCAGAGACGCAAAGAACGCCGAGAAGAATTCAAGTTTATATCAATAAAATTAGTAATGAAACGCGAAAGACTTAGTTTTATTGAATCCAGCATGGCTCGACTGGGATGGACAACCGCGCCGGGAGCGCGCCCACGCTGCACAACGCGCTGTTCAGCGTCAACACGGCCAGGCGCGGCGGCGCGCTGTATAACGACGCCAGCCATCCGGTGTTGATCAACGCTACCCTCAGCGACAACGTCGCGGAGCGGGGCAGTGGCCTGTACAATCGCGCGCAAAGCAAACCCACGTTAGTCAACGGTATCCTGTGGGGGAATGCCATCAGCGCGCCCGGCACCATCCTGCTAGGCTACGATCCCATTACCAATGAGGATGCGGCCAGCAAAGCCGCGGTGAGCTACAGCGACGTCCAATTGCCTAACGGTGTGTACGTTGGCGACGGCAATATCAACGTTGAGCCGCGCTTTGTTAAACCCGGGCAGGTCACAGTAGATGAGCTGATCACCGGCGACTATCGCTTGCAGCGCGACTCTTCGGCAATTGACGCCGGCAACAATTTGAGTGTGACGGTTTCCATAGACCTGGATAAGCGCTTCCGGCAGGTAGATATCCCGGCGATTGCCGATGCGGGTTTGGGTGCGCTGCCTATTGTGGATATGGGCGCGTATGAGGTGGGGTACGGCCTCTACTTACCGTTGGTCGCCCGCGGGATTCCACAAACCCGCTTGCAATGAGGTGACTCTTCCTCAGAGTGGCCTGTCAGGTTTGCTTAACCTTGACAGGCCCTTTTTATTCAACTAAAACCTAAATCTTTCCGTCTACCGCCGCCACCACCGTCCCGTTCGCCACCAGTTCACGCACTGCCTCGATGAGCGGGGAAAGCGGCGCGTCGTGCTCCAGGAAAGGAACGCGCGTGCGGATGGCCGCATAGGCCGCCGCCGTGCCCTGTCCCAGACGGGCGGACGCGCCTAACTGCTGACGGCGAAAGTCAATGCCCTGCGTGGCCGCCAGCAGTTCGATGGCGACGATGCGTTCGACGTTCTCCAAAACCTGACGGGTATGATGCGCCGCATTGGTCGCCATACTGACGTGATCTTCGGTGTTGGCCGAGGTGGGAATGGTGTCCGCAGTTGAGGGATGCGCCAGTACCTTGTTCTCCGAAGCCAGCGCGGCGGCCGTGTACTGTGCGATCATAAAGCCGCTTTCCAGCCCGCCGTGGCGCGTGAGGAACGGCGGCAGGCCGTTGTTCAAGGCCTCGTCTACCAAGCGCGCCGTGCGCCGCTCGCTGATGTTGCCCAAATCCGTCAGCCCCAACTTGAGGTAATCCAGGGCCAATCCTACCGGCTCCGCGTGGAAATTTCCACCGGAAAGCACCACGGGGCGGCCATCCGGTTCAAAGAAGATCAACGGGTTATCGGTGACGGCGTTCAGCTCGATTTCCAGCGCCCAGCGCGCGTAAGCGACCGTGTCGCGCACCGCGCCGTGGACCTGCGGGACGCAGCGCAAACTGTAGGCATCCTGGATGTCGCGGGGATCGTGGGGCCGGACGAACGTGCTACCTTCCAGTAGTCGCCGCATGTAGGCCGCGTCGTCCACCTGGCGTGGGTGGGGACGGACGAGATGGATGCGCGGGTCAAAGGCCGCGACCGTGCCGCGCAGCGCCTCCAATGAGAGCGCGGCGGCGATGTCGGCGGCGCGCACCAGATTCTCTGCGCGCAACGTCACCAGTGTGCCGACCGCCGTGGCGACCGCCGTACCGTTGAGCAGCGCCAACCCCTCCTTCGCGCCGAGTTCGACCGGCGCAAGGCCAGCGCGTCGCAACGCCTCTGCGCCGGGCAAACGTTCACCGTCGTAAAACGCTTCACCGGCGCCGATGAGCACACACGCCAGATGCGCGAGCGGCGCCAGATCGCCGCTCGCGCCGAGCGAGCCATAGGCGGGGATCACCGGCACGACGCCGGCGTTCAATACAGCCAGCAACGCCTCCACGGTCTGCGGACGGATGCCCGAATAGCCCATCGCCAGCGTATTGGCGCGTACCGTGATGACGGCGCGCACCGTCGGTGCATCCAGTGCGGGGCCCACGCCGGCTGCATGGCTCAACACCAGGTTGCGCTGTAATGCCGCCACCTCGTGCGGCGGGATGATGCGCCCCTTGAAGGCCCCAAAGCCCGTTGTGATGCCGTAAGCGATCTCGCCGTTCGCCAGAAGTGTTTGCACCCCGGCCCACGAACGCGCCATCGCTTCCGCGGCGTAAGGCGCCAGCGTTGCCTGTGCCCCCGCCGCAACGGCAGCCACATCCTCCATTGTCAAATGTTCGCCGGTGATGACAATCGTCTGTGTCGCAGTCATGATGGTTAGCCGCACCAGCCTTCTTTAATCCTGAAAATCCTGTTAATCCCTGTCAGAAAATGGCGCAGTGCGTAACTCCTAAAGGCGGACTGCGTCGCTTAGCTTCTGCGCCGCCTGAGCACCAGGACCAGCACGGCGACCAGGACAAGGAGCGCGCCCACGCCGCCAAGCCACATTACACGAGCCGGCTCCGAAGACGGCGCTTCCGGTACCGGGGTGGCGGTAGCCGTGACAGGTTGCGGCGTCGCCGTTGGTGCAAGCGTCGGCGTGGACGTATCCGGCGGGGGCAGAGGGGTGCTTGTGGGTGGGAACGGCTTCAGTTGCACATAACCGCTGTTCGTCTGCATATTGTTGGTCTCCTGGCTCTCGACCACGCGCCCTGTGCCGCCTTCCGGCGCCGCATCCACCCAGGCGAGCACGACAAAGGTGCCCACATTCGCCGGTTCCCAACGCGCGTTGCCGTCCGGGCCGTTGTTGGCGATGAGGATCATTTCGGAATTGGGCGGCAGGGGATAGGCCGTCTCGGCCCAACTGACAAGTTCGCCATCCGCCCAGAAGCTACAGCGCACGCCGCCCAGGACGGCGGCATTGCCCTGATTTTTGACGACGGCGCGGAAGGTAACGCCGGCGTCTTTGAGCAACGGGTTTTCGAGCCACGTGACTTTGCTCACGACAAGGTCCGGGCGCGCATCGGCGGGTGTACCGACGGCACCGCTTGTATCCGGCGTCGGGAGGGGAGTGTCGTCGCGATCGAAGACCCAGAACTCCCACAGCGAATACCCCCATTCGGTCCCCCGCCGTAAGCCTTCCATCCGCACATACCGTCCGCGCGCCGCGACGCGATGGTCATCCTGCCCACCATCGCTTTGTGTTTCATGGACGATGTCCGTCCACGTTGTACCGTCGTCGGAAACCTGCAATTTGTACTCTTTGCCGTAGGCTGTCTCCCAAACCAGCACGATGCGGGCGATGTCGCGGACTTCGCCCAGGTCAATCGTGATGGACTGCGGGTCGGTGTAAGCCGATGACCAGCGCGAGTTCAGGCGTCCGTCCACCGCTTTTTCACCGGCCAGGTCGTTGTTTTCCACCGAGGAGACGACGACAGGCCGTCCCACAGAGATGATGCCTGCGGGTGCAGGGAGCGGGGTGGGGGTGGGGGCGGGCGTCGGTGTGGGGATGGGCGTTGCGGCGACAAGCCACTCCGGGCGCACGGCCAGGTTGCGGATGCTGTAGGTGCTGGTGATGGCGACCTCCAGCCCCCAGCCACGCAGGGTGTCGAAGGTGCTGTCGGTCGTCATGTCCATTTCGGCGCAGTCGCTGTTGCCCGGCCCCCATTCCCACGGCAGATAACCGATCTCGTTGAGCGCACATTGCTCGATGATCGTCTGGTAAGGGATGCAACAGCTACAGCCCGGTCCTTTGTTGGCGAACTCGCCGACGATGAGCGGCAGGTCCAGCTCTACCGACTCTTTGATTTCGTCAATGACGAGCTGCTTGACGCCGGCGCCGCGCCACGCGCTGGGCCACCACATGTGGATGGAAAACATCAGGTTGTGGTCGGGATCAATTTGGATAAGATACGGCCCGTTCTTCTGCAAACCGTTGATGTCCTGTCCGTAGCCGGAGGCGTCAAGGATCAGTGGCACGTGGATGCCGGCGGCGCGCATGCGCCAAATCGCCAGCGTGTAACCCGCGCGATAGGCATCGTCGCCCACGACTGTTTGACCGGCCTCGTTGGCGATGTTGATCAGCAGATAGGCTTCGTGCTTCTTGAGCACGGCCAGGACATCCGGGCGCACCCAATAATCCACGCAGACTTGCAGGTAATCCCATTTGCCGGTGGAATCGTGGCAGTCTATCATTGGGATCAACTTGTTGTTGACCGCATTGGTGATCGCCGTATCCAGCTCTTCGGGCGAACCCTCTGTCAGCCAGACGATGCGTACGACATTCGCGCCGGTTTTGGCGATTTCAGAGAACGAAGGGACGCCGTCGCGGTCGGTCCAAATGACCATTTTGTTCACGCCGTAGAGGATGACTTTATTGCCGAAGCGGTCGTAGAGGTGGCGTCCCTCGACGTGAAAGCCGGGGTACTGGCCCGTTTGCGCCGTCGCCGGCATGTGGCTGCTGCTCAATAAGAGTAAGCCGAGTACCGCCATCAGACAAAACCAATTCCGACACCGAAAGACATGACTTTTGCTCATGATGCACACCCCCTGGATAAGTTCACGTCCACATTGTAGCACGAGCCGATAAAAAGTAGGACCTATTTTCCGAGTTAAGCGATGCGACCTTTGGAAGTCAATCCATCCCTCATGCCTGTAACAGACAGGTTACCACTGCCTGCGAAACTCGTTCCGCGGCATCTGCATCCCAACAGGCTGCCAGATAATGAAAGTTAACCTGGAGCTGACCGGCAAAAGTTGCGGCAGCAATGGTCAACCCCCACGGGCTGGCCTGCGTGAATTGCAGTCCGGTTCCCATGTGGAGCCGGGTCAACTCAAGCGGCCCGTATGTTGTCTCAAAGGGAAGTCGCCCTACGTTAGTCGCTTCGATATACGGTCGGGTATTTTCAAACAGGCGCGTAAATGCAACCGCGTCGGTATAGGTTCGATGAAACAGCAAATGGTATGGCACAAAGAGCATATCTTGCGCCAGTGCCCGGCGCAGATCACGGTTGACAGCGCGCGCCAATGTCCAGAAGTCGGTGTCCGGACGGATCAGATAAGGCCGCACAATTTGTCCTACCCATAGTCCCAAGTGGCGATCAGGAACATCGGCACGGCAGTACGGCCGGGCATTTACCGATGACACACAATCTATAACCGGTTCGGGAACATTCGCCTTTTCCCGCAGTTCTGACGCCAATGTCAACAACAGTGACGCACTCAACGCCCCCTGCATCGTGGTTTGTGCAACCCGACAGCGGTTGACCAGACGTTCGGTGTCTTCACGGCTGAACAAATAATGCGTCAAGCGTACATCCCGCCGCTCAAAAGGGATCCATTCTGGCGCCGGATAGTGCCTTTTCCCAAAGCGCAACGTATCGTAACCATAACGTGTGAGAAGTAAAAGTAGCTTGAACCAACCGCGCACTCCCAACACACTTTTGGGGAACCATTGGGGATCTGGATATAGCATGTTCTGTGAACTCACTGGCGGTAATGTAACGCCTTGCGCCAGTTGACCGCAGGCCGCGACGACTTCCCGCACAAAGTGAGCCCCCGACATGCCATCGGCGGACAGATGTTCAAACGTCACAATCAGATCGGCTTCATTTTTGCGCGTGAGTAATACAGCCCGCGCCAGCGGGCCGTGCGTCAGATCAAATTTGGTGTTGAGTTCGCGCTCTGCTTCGCTCAGCCAGGAGGCACGGTCGGTATCCGTTAATACGCGCAAAGGAATAGGTAATGTTGGATGAACAACAAAAGCAGGCGGAGACGCTAAATCCAGGGAGACATTCAAATAATAGTGTTGGCGTTGCACATACGCCAGAGCTTGTTGAAGTCTCTCCACATCGAGGTCACCGGCAATCCGCGCAATCACATTGAAAGAAAAATTTGCGACCTGATCGAGAAGGAGTAAGTTTTGTTCAAAGCGATTACAAGGACGGTTTTTGAAGGACAACATTGCAGGTTCCATAATTGTAAGAGTATAAGTTGTGGATTTAGGCTCAGACTGATCATACAAAGATTGATACGCTTTTATTTTAGCGCAAAATATCCAAAGGCGCAAATCAAAAACGCTCTTTCCTTACAGGAATTTCGTCATAAAATGGGGCTTCCATTTGATTTTATTGAACCAGTATCTTTATTCTTACTTATGGAGGACATAACATGGCATCAACATCTATTTTCGTGGACAGCACTGCCGATCTCAGCGCCGAACTTGTGGCGCGGCACCGCTTGGAGGTCATCCCGCTCATCGTGCACCTGGACGGCAAGAGCTATCGGGACGGCATTGATTTATCCTCCGAGCAGCTCTTTGCGCTGATCGAGGCCAACGGCGCTTTGCCGACGACGGCGGCGCCCACCCTCGGAGATTTTATGACGGCATTTTCCGGCCACACGGATGGCGTCTTTATCGGTATCTCGTCAAAACTCTCTGGTACGGTCAACAATGCACTGTTGGCCGTGCAGGCTATGCCGGAATCTCGCATCCGCGTGGTGGATTCGCTGACGCTCTCCTCGGCCATCGGTTTGCTGGCGCTCAAAGCCGCAGATCTGCGCGATGCCGGCGCCGGCGCGGAAGAGATTCAGGCGACCATTGAGGCTTTGCGTCCCAAAGTACGCATGTCCTTTGCCCTGGAAACGATGCGTTATCTCTATCTGGGGGGACGGTGCACGGCGCTGCAAAGTGTGGTCGCCAGCATGCTGAAGATTCGTCCTATCATCGCCGGGATGCCGGATGGGACGTTGGGACTCAAAGCCAAAATTCACGGCGCTCGCAAGCGCGCCCTGGAAGCCTTGCTCCACGACTTTGAGGCAGCTTTGCCCAATGTGGATCTACAGCGGGTTTTTGTCACCCACGCCGCCGCAGCCGAGGACGCTGCTTATCTGGCGGAAAAACTCACGGCGCTGGCGCCTATTCAAGAGCTTCACATTACGACCGCCGGCGCGGTCATAGCCAGCCATTGCGGCCCGGGTACGATTGGAGTCCTGTATCTGCTGAAGTAATAAACGCTGGGATCAAAGTTAGTCAACGGATTCACGGCTTTGAACGGATCGCTTTTATCCATCCGTTTCATCTGTTGAATCCGTTGACTCTTCAAAGATCTGCCGATACAAATCCACGCCGAAGCTGGTCTCCAACGGCATGGCCTCGATAAGTTTGAAGGTGCGGCTGCCGTTCTCTTGCCGTTCGGCGCGCAGGAACAGGGCATTTTCCGTCGCCTTCGCGTAAAAATCGTGCGCAAAGGCGTATAAGTGCGTTACGAAGCAGACCTTGATGTGTTTGTCGAGCAGGGCGTTCACAATCTGCCGGGCGATTTCGGAACCTTCACGTTCATTGGTCGCGGCAAAGGATTCGTTGAAGAGCACCATGCAATCCGGTTTAAGCTGTCCGACGATCTCGCTCATGCGGCTCAGCTCCTCGTCGAGCTTGCCGCTTTTCATCGTTGTGTCCTCTTCGCGTTTGTAATGCGTGAACAGCCCGCGACAACAGTGAGCGCGGAAATCCCCTTCTGCCGGAACGAACATCCCGCACTGCATCATCAATTGCGCCAGGCCCAGGCTGCGCAGGAACGTGGATTTGCCGCCCTGATTTGCGCCGGTGATGATGAGCAGGTCTTTGCCGTCGGCATTGACGTCGTTGCCCACGACTTTCTTCTGCATTGTTAGCGCCAGGCAAACATCGTACAATTCCGTAAAGGCATGCTGGCGGGCGGCAGGGGGAAGCGGCGTAGGAAAGGTGAACGGTTCTCCAAGCGTGTCAAGTTGTTCGCGCAGGTTCAGGCAACCGATGTAGAAGGCCAGTTCGGTCCGCAAGGCTTTGAAAAAGTTATCAATGTGGTCGGCGGATTGTGCCAGCGCGTTGGCGACCAGATTGATCCCCCGGTCTTTGAGTTCCCCCAAAGCTCTGGCGCCATGATCGTCGCGCGGGTGCAGACTGAAACTGTAGACCGGCGACCTTTTGGCGAAAACCTGTTTTACCCAATGCTGGTTGTTGCGGGGCGGTTTGCGCAGTACATAGTTGGTGCCTTCGTTCCCCGGCCCCAGTTCGGCGCTGAGCAAAACGCCGTCGCGGAATTCCAGCTCTTGCAGGTGCGCCTCGACTTCGGCGAAATAGGCGTCATTCAGTTCCCGCTGGATCATGGCGAAAAAGGTGCGGAAGCCTTCCGATGTGAATTCGGCGGCATGCTCATCGGCAATGGCCCTGAGCCGTTTGAGCAGCACGACGAACATCTGCAGCATTTGGATCGCGCCGTACAGGATGCCGCTAGGATAGTGGCTGATGATGCTCAACCAATGGCGCTGTTTGTTGGCGATGGCATCCAGGGGCAGTTGATAAATGGCGCGGATGACCTCGGGATTTTTCAAGCAGTCCTTGAGGACATCCTGGCGATAGCGGATGGCGTCGGGATCGGTCAAACTGCACAGGATGGCCTTGTTGGCGACTTCGTACAGGAACTTATCCCCGCGCGCCATCGCATTGAACAGGGTCGTCAGTTCCAGGTCTTGCACCAGTGCCGCTTCGTTTGCCGGCGACGGCTGCTTCAGGTCGAAATCCTGATCCCGAAACATCAGAAAGACTTTCATGCCGGAATACGCTCCCGAATTTGGTGGTACGTGAGCCGATGTTTTTCGGCGATGGACATCGCGTAGGCCAGCCCGTCGGCCGGCTTGCGGATGATTTTGTAGGTGCGCTGGGCCGGGTTTTCGGGCACGACCGTGCTGACCATGCTGACGGTCTTCTCACTCATCCCGGCCAATTCGTCAATGAACGTGACGCAGACGCACAGCAAATCCAACTGGATGATGCGCTCCATAATCTTCTTGCCCAGGAAGATGGCATCCTGAAGCGTGGTGGAGGTGAAGATCTCGTTCATGATGATAATACTGTTGGGTGTGGCGGCGTTGAGGATGGCGTAGATGCGGACCAGATCATCTTGCAGCTTGCCACGTAGATTGCGGATGTCCTCTTCTTTCTCAAAATGGGTGAAGAGCTGATCGAACAAGAACAACCGTGCTGCTCTGCCGGGTACGGGCAGTCCCAGGCAGGCCAGATAGTGCAGTTGTCCGAAGGTGCGGGCGAAGGTCGTCTTCCCGCCCTGGTTAGGGCCCGAGACGACGATGATGCGTTCCGGGTCGCGTAGATAAAAATCATTGCAGATGACAGGGATTTGCGCCGCAACGCACTGATGCGCCAGTGCGATGTCGAAGCTATCCTGGGCTTCGACCTGTTTGTCGCCGACGCCAATCTGCGGATAGCAAAAGTTCAACCCGGCCCGTCGCAATGGCGCGATGTAGTCCAGGTAGGCAACGTAGAATTGAATTTCGCGGTCAAACGTGCGGATGGTGGGGTCCACAAACTGGGCATGGCGCGTGCAGAACTCATTCAGCATCGCGAAGACATCGGGGTACAGTTTGGCAACACAGTCCAGAATTTGCGCCTCGACGTGGCCCATGCCTGATGCCTGCGGCAGTTTGATCAGGTAATCCTTGACCGCCCCTTGTTTGAATTTCTCGAAGGTCGCCTCAACTTCGGCACTGTAATCCACCTCGCCTTCGTATTTGCGCACCCGCACGCGCAGCCCTTTGATCTGGATGCAGTAGGAGATGGTGGCCAGCGCCGCTTTGAGCTGCCGGATGTCGGCCTGCAAAGTGGTGAAAGCATCACTGTTGACATAGTTGTTGAGGTACTCACGGAAGGCCAGCAGCCCGCGTGAGGTCAGCTCTGCCTGGGCCAGATCGCGCGCCAGGCCGGTCACCGCATCGCAATACACGTCTACGGCTTCGACGAACCAGCCGGCCTTGTGGTAGGCATAGGTCAATTCTTCGATCAGCCTGAAATAACGACGCACGACGCCGGTTTTCTGGGCGAAGGTTTTGATGTTCTCCAGCAGGGCATCGTTTTCCAGGTCGCGGGCAACTTCCTGGCGGTAATGGATGGCATCAGCATCGCGTAGCGGTGCATAAAAAAACGGTTTGAGCTGATACACCTGTTTGCCGGCAGTGATCGCGGCAATCACCTGATCCAGGTTCAGGTCCGCGAAAAATGCCGGCGCTGCGGCGTCTTCGCTCGTCGTATCATAAGCGCGTCTGGCAAAGAGAATGCTTTGAAAACTCATCTGCATAACATACCTTGTGAACAAAAAAGCCTCTACTCCACGTTTGGCGACGTGAGTAGAGGCTATCAGTCCTTCATGACAACGGGCAAACGCCCCGCGAGCCTCATCGCTTTTCAAAGATGACCCGCACAGGACTCGAACCTGTAACCAAGGGATTAAGAGTCCCCTGCTCTACCATTTGAGCTAGCGGGCCCTGCGATAGCACTTCAAGCACCTTTATACCACACTTTGACAGCTTGGCAAGCAATCTTTAGGTTTCGTGGGTATCTGTTAGCCGAAAACCCATCACACTACAGTACACAGAACGCAACACTTATGCAACACCGCCGGATGATTCAATTATCCGGTTTAGTTGCGCCAGCGACCCCGACCCTACATAATGCCACACTTGCCGCATAATTTGACGCTTGGAATACCCTTCACGATACATCCGCAATGCAACATCAGCCCTTTCATGCTTGCGAACATGCGCCGCGTAGCCAGGCATTTGCCCGTTTTGCTCAATCGTTGCCCGCAAAGCCGCAACCTCACGCCGCAAGTCCGCAATCACTTCACCACAGCGCTTTATTTCCGCTTGTGCCTCAAACAAGTCAGCAAAACAATGATCTACAGCCTCTTGCTTGTTTTCCAATTGCGCCTTGAGCATGCTAATCGTCAAATCATCGGCCTTCTGTGACTTCGTTTGTGCCTTGTCCAAGTCCCCCCTCAATCGCTCGACTTCGCCGCGCAACCATGCAACCTCAAACGATTCATTACCAGGTTCAGGCGATCCGCGCTTACCCAAAGACTTCAAGAGAATACCGCCCCCTATGGCAATAAAGCACAAACCGAACAGCAACCCGACCCAAAACCAGGCACCCATCATTACCCCCTACGTTTCCGATACATCCCTACAGGGTCACATGCACAAAAAACAGTCTGACATGGACACAGACACAGATAGCGCAAATAAAGCGCAACATTCACGCAACACGTCACTGTAAACATTAGTAGTCACGCACGCAAGCCAAGCACGCACGCAAGCCAAGCACGCACGCAAGCCAGCTTAGATATACTCCCATGCCCCATCTGGTATGCCGTCAAGCAAATCATTCATCAGGTCTCCACCGTTGCCGTACAGCAAACCGCCACCCCACCAGGCAATATCTGCAACCCTTCGCAGATAACGCGACTTCTCAAACCGCTTTGCCACGTTTTCTTTGAAACGTTGCCAGGCTTCCCGTCCACGAATGGCAAACTTGGCAATGATGACCTTTGCCGCCTCAAAGGCTTCGCGTCCCCAAATGCCCCACGTCCGGCCTGTCTCTAGCAGTTCGCCGGTCTCAGGGTCAAAAGCCTGATTCTGATACCGTTTTCGACTTCCGCCAAGCTCCTTTGACAAGTAGCTTAGCAAGCTACCAGGTTGCCCCTGCTCAATGTACACCGGTTCGACACCAGTACCGGCCTTCAAATGGTCTGGATTACCGGATTCGACAACCTCATACCAGGCTTTGGCAAGCCAAACCCTGAAGTTTGCCACATTCACGACCTTTGACATGTTCAAAACCAGGTGAAAATGTAACGCGCCGCTTCCCTGATGCTCTTGTTTCCATACCGCCCATTCAATCCCATAAGCCCGCTCAAGCCGCTTACGGAGCGTGTCTAAGTGCTCTTTTGCACGCTCCCAATCCGTGAACGGTTTGCCATCCATCCAGGGATAGGTTAGCGTTATAAACATTGCACGGCTATACTTAGCCCCCTTGCGTTCCGCCGCTATGCTCTCAAGGTCTACCGCCATCAGGTGACTCATAAGCCGCTTTCGAGACTTCGCCGACATCCCCGCCACCTTACGCCCAACAGCACCACCGCCTTGCGGATTTTGCACCGAAAACTTAGACACCGCCCCAACCTGCATGCCACCAGGATTGACCACGACAACCCCATCAGGCGTTAAATTCTCAGGATGCGGGTTGATCCGAAAAGTAATAACGTCATCCTCATACCAGGGTTCAAGCTCCGGTTCAGGGTCAGGGCAATCTCTAAGCACTTGTTCAGCGATTGCCCGTAAATCATCCCACCCAATTTCTTCGGGAGAGCCGCGGCGAGATTTGGACACATTAACAAGCCCGCTCATTGCAGCCCACCCGCTAACGCCCTGATTGCGTCCTGGATGCTCAAACCATGCTCGACAGCATACAGGTTCACCACATCGCCACGCACGTTGCAGGCATAGCAGCCCCACAGCCCACGCTTGGCGTCCACCCAAAAAGACGGTTCGCTATCCTCGTGAAAGGGACATCGGCCATGCCACCAGCGACCATCACGGCTTTTAAGCCGCGTTAGGGATTGTGCCAGGTCAAGCACGCTATAAGCCGCCTTGATGCGTGTCAAGGTGTCTTTACCGCCGCCGGCGCGTGTGCTCCCTTTGCTTAGTGTCTCAAGTGGGTCACTTAGCAAGGGGAAGCCCTGCGGCGCATGCTTGACCTGGGCATGTTGGTCAACCGGATGATAGACAAAACCGCTGGGGTGAACGCTGGGCGCCGACATGACCACAGCGCCGCGCCCCTTGATCTCGATCCCACCAGGCAACCGCCCGCTTGCGCTATCACCGGCGATAAACACATGCATGCCGCGCGCCGTCCGTTCCGTGTAGGTATCTGCAAGCTCCGGCCAGGACACGCACCATGCCGCGTAATCGTCAACCTGGTCAAAGTCCAGAACGACAAGCCCGCCGCCGGTCACAACCGCCAGATTGCATGTGCGTTCACCAAACCAGTACCATGCTTCGGCCTCTGTGGTGATCTGCTTTGAGTATGCGCCAAAGCCAGGGACAAGGCTTTTCGATCTGGGTTGCAGTGGGACAAGGGGAATCCCACGTAACAACCAGAAAAGAGCATGCTCATACGTGGATTTTGTGGTATACTGAGATTGCCCGTTTTCTGGTTGTGGGGTTGCCGTCTCCAGTGAAAAGACGACGGCGACCCCACCCTTTTTTAATCCGTGCATGTCAAACTCTCCTGCTTCAAACTTTCCCGCTTCAAGCACTCCGACAAAGGCAAAGGCCAAGCACGCTCTTCTATCCGAACAGGAAACGACCAGCCGCGCCGTATTGATTCTTCACGAATCAAATAACGCAATTCTTCACGCTCTTCGCGTAAATCCTGCCTTGCCATCTTGACCAGTGCCCGATACTCTTCAAGGTCTAATTTGACGTAAAATCGCATTTCCATTTCTTATCCCCCTTCAGGTTTTTTCATTCAGGGTATCACATAACGCATTAACGCAAAAGATCACACAATAAAAAAGTAACTATTAAGTGACTGGTGGACAGCTCTTTACCTCTCCATCGTCCCGCCTACCCATAGCCACATAAAAAGCACGTTTGGCTTCCTTGTTTCTCTTGTCAATGTTGGTCCGTTCACAGTACCACTCCCACGCTTCAGCTTTCGTCTTTCCCCATAGCTTAGCCCATCTGTAAGCCATGTCGTATTTTTCGTCAGATTTAATACCAGGTGAAGACGTTCGCCACTTCCGGTCTTGTCCTTGCTCTTCTTGGCTTTCTTGTCCCTGGTCTTGTTGGTCTTTGCGTTCAAACGTCATAAAATGCACCAGCAGCGCCGCCGTCACCAGCAAAAGCAAAGACAAGCCAGCCCCAATCCAGCCAGGCAATAGCAACATTGGCAACCATGCAATGCCAACCAAGATAAGCCCGCCTAAGGCACCCAACAGACATAACCCCACCTTTACCACAAACCGCCATAACCCTTGAAAGTCAAACCCGATCATGCC
This sequence comes from Chloroflexota bacterium, assembly GCA_019873645.1. Lineage (GTDB taxonomy): Bacteria > Chloroflexota > Anaerolineae > B4-G1 > SLSP01 > DSWT01. Next base: position 19,908 of record JAIOAX010000034.1, read on the forward strand.
ATACCTCCGTTTTCTGATTTGACTTCCAAGTTTACAACCCATCGCAAAAGTCGAAAACGTAACACTACGCTTTACCCCGTTTGCGATACATAGCTAGCCTGCACTCACTAGAACAATACCGCTTGCTACGTTTTACCCTTTTGGCGACAAACCACTTTTCGCAGTATGGACATTGCACAGCTTCAACCTTTACTTCAAAGCACCCTTTGATTACCGCTTGCTTCGCTTTCCGTTTGTCCATCCTAGCACCCCCTACAATGCCCCTAGAAAGCCCTACAAGGCGTTTTTTCGCAAGGGTAAGGGTTTTTTTATACCCCCCACCCTGATTTTTTTACTGGTGGGAAACGTCCACCAGCAGCCCACCACCACCACCACCACCACCGGCGAACGCGCGCCGCAAGGCTTCACCCTTCGCCGTCCAGCGCGCCGGTTCGTTATCGGCCTGCCTGACGATATACCCCATGGCCAGCAATTGAGCCAGCAGGCGCATGGCCTGCGCGTCATTTAAGCCAGCACTCATTAAGCCCCGCTTGCTCAAACGCTCGGCCTTTGCGACAAGGGCAAGTTGTTCAGGCGATATGTCCAAGTCCTCATACACCGTTCGCCCGTAACCGTTATTGGCATGACGGTCAATGACTTCAAGGGTTACAACCGTCCTATCAACTTGCGCTCCTTGCTTGCGCTCGGTTTCGTAACGTTCACGCGCCAGGTATGCGCCGCGCGTCCATTCAATCGCCATCACCGATTGCCAGGCCAGCAGTACTGCCGCGGCCAAGGCACCCGCCAGCAGCGCATACTTCACCGGCCAGCCTTCCAGATTGCACACCACCGCCGCCGCAATGGTGATGACCAGTCCCCACGATCCGGCGATTACCGCCGCTTGCCCGAATGGTACAAGCACACCGGCTTGAAAGGTGACCTGTTGCCAGGTCTCTTTTTCGACGCTGGAAAAGTGCCCAACCCCCGCACCGTAACGGTCACGCTCGTACATGGCACACCCCCTACAAATCTTGTGTATGAAGTAATCTCGCCGTACACAAGTATCCGTTATCTTGTGCACACATATCCGCGATCGCAGCGTGTGTGTGCACAAGATCATCATCTTGTTCGCCAGGTAGGCCGACCTGAGACACAAGAGTATCTCCAAAACCAAGATCATCATCTTGTTCACCAGGTAGGCCGACCTGAAACACAAGAGTATCTCCAAAACCAAGCACCACAATTGCAGCACGATCCCTATTGCTTAGCTCGTCGTTACGTTGCAACCGCTCTATAGCCGCCAACATGTCACGCAATACCCGCCGCGTGCTCTCAATCTCAGGCGCGTATAGCACTCGTGTTGCCCGCGCGTGCGTGATAGCCTTCGGTAGCTCCCGACCCAAGTATTTCACGTGCCCGCTGGACAATTCACGGCTATACCAGTATGGCCCGTGAAGTTCACCATCTGCACACCGGCAGCCTTCACGCCCGCACTTACGCCCCTGCTGATAGTATGTCACCCCTTCGAGTACAAACCGGTCAAGTTCAATCGTCATGGCGTGTTCTCCTTCCCGCGATAAAGCCAACCCCCACACCGACAAACGCGACGGCGATAATCACCGCCGCATTGCCGGAAACAGCGTACAGCGTCACCAGGCGACGATCCGCCGCCACCGAACGTGCCGCCTCGTTCAAGATGCGCGCTTGCGCTTGCGCCACCGTCAAGGCCGCTTCCGCTTCCGCCCGTTCCGCCGCCGCTACCGACGCTTGCGCTTCGACCTTCGCGCGCTCGATTGCCAGGCGATCCGAAAGCGCCGACACCATGCCCGTTGCAAGTAACGCAACAACAGCCAGGAAAACGATTACAGCCAGCCCGTTTCTCATACTGCACCCCCTTGAATGTCTGCTAACAATTCCCATGCCTCTCGGTAGTCCACAAAACGACTGCCTAACGACATGGGCATGGTGATCTTCTTCCGCTTCCCGATTACCGACGTTGGGATAACGTAAGCCGCCCTGGGATTGTCGTTTTCGTCCAACGGAATCAGTACCAGGACATCCGACTTTCTGAAGTCTGTATGACCAGGCTTTGACAAACAAAACTGATACCCTAACGTTTGCCCGTTATACTTGGACGGCTTTGCCGTCTTGACCTCAATCTTGATCCCCTCAAAGATAACATCCGCACCGCCGCCCAACGTAACCCGTCCGCCGGTCTCCTGTAAAACCTGGTAAACCAACATTTCCCCGTAAGCTCCAAGTTCAACGTGGTTCATGTCCGTGCCCCCTATGCGTAACGCTCATGCAGCTTTGAAAGGTCTTCCTCGTCCAAAAAGGTATAAATGCGGGTTGTCTCTGAAGATGCATGCCCCATCAGGTCTTGAAGTACCAGGGTTGGACATCCGTTTTTTGACAAACGCCGCCCAAAGCCATGCCTGAATCTATGCGGGTTACAGTGCTCCACCCCCGCACGCTTGCCAATCCGTTTGATTGCCAGGTACATGCCCCAATAGGTCAAAGGTGACGCACCGTCCAACGTCCAAAAAACCGCGTCATCGGCCTGATGCGGAACAGTTTCCCGATACTCCCGCAAAGCCGCCGCGCCGTCTTCACCGAAAAAAACCGGCCTATCCTTGCGACCCTTGCCCGTCACCCACGCGCTCCGCTTCTCAAGGTTCACTTCTCCCCAACGCAGATTGACGATCTCATCAGCCCTTGCGCCGGTCTCCCACAGCAACAGCAACAACGTTTTATCTCTGGTATGCCGCGCCGCTTTAAGTAACTTCTGGAAATCATCATCACTTACCCCTTTGGGGATACGTTTCCCCTTTGGCGGATAGCGCAAGCCAGCCCCTGGGTCACGTTCAGCCTGCCCTTCTTCAAGCAGCCAGCGCCCAAAACGCCGCAAAACGACGATATACCCGCGTATCGTTGCCATGCTATGCTCTGAGTTTTTCAAATGGGCAATAAAGCCGTTAAATGCCGCCCGTGAAAGGGGATCGTCAGGGTAATGCTCTGATGACCAGGTCAAAAAGGCGTCAAGCCTCGTGGTGTACCAGCGCATGGTTTCCTGACTGGCTACCTTGCCCGCCGCTACACTGTTAAGAAATGCCTGTCTTGACCCTTCGCAAAATGGGGATATACTGGAAGTACCTACTACGGCTTGCGCCGTGGGGTTTTGTTGAATCGCGGGAGAGAGCCGGTCAAGTTCAGCTCCCGCGATTCCCGTTTTATTATGCTCGTTCATTGTCTCCCTCTTCACGATGCGGGTTATGCTTCGCCGTACCCAAAGCCTGCATTTTGCGCTTGAAGGCTTCAAGGTCTTCACGGTTTACCAGCCAATCATGCCCTACCTTTGCCCCTTTAATCCTGCCAGCCCGCACTAACTTGATAACGTATCCCCGACAATACCCCGTCAGGTTCGCGCCTTGCAGCGTGCTGATCCAGTCCGTCCCGATAGGATTATCTTTGCTCATACTTGCCCCCTTGTTTTTGTAAGTTAGCTTATCACAAAACCAAGTCACGCAATAGATCACGAAATAATTACGTTACTATTTCGTGACGATTTTTCCCTGTCTGTTTGAATATACGAACAACATAAACCGAAAAAGAAAGGGGACTGCCCCTTACCTTATGTGTCTATACGAACAAGTTTATCACAAAAAAAGAAAAGTGCAAATCGCCCTTTTCTGAGTCTTAAAAGTCAAACCTTATCAGTTGCCCTATACGCATTATGTTTCTGCTTGCCTAGTGATTGCATTTCCTGATAAAACGCAAGCACACTATCACGCTTCACAATCCAATCATGCCCCAATTTAACGCCGTCAAGCCTACCCTGTTTGAGTAACCTGCCAATATACGTTTGACTATACCCTGTCAGCCTTGCGGCTTCCTGGGTTGTGATCCACTGGGAAAAGTCAAAATCATTAGACATGACAGATACTACCGCAAGATGGTTAAGAGTCCCCTGCTCTACCATTTGAGCTAGCGGGCCCAACAGCAACGCACCTCTGTTTATACCACATTCTGACAGCTTGGCAAGTCATGCCGATGAAGGATGCCTTTCAGGATAGGGCAACTAAAGGGGATTTGGGGCGGCTTCGCCGCCTCAAATCCCCCTCATTGAAACGTGTCCCCATGGAACCCAACATCCCCACAAGCGCGTGGGGATGTTGGCGGGTGAGCCATAAAAAACTTGCCGGCTACTTATGGCCGCGCCTTAAGCCTGGCGCGACGGAATACGGTCGGCAAAACCGTCATCGGGCTTTTGCGGGATTGAAACAATGGGAGTCAGGCTGCGGGAGCCTCCGCGGGCGCAGGGGCTTTCTCTTCCGCCGGAGCGGTGCCCTTGTGGAGTTTTTCCTTGACCTGGGCCTGCTTCTCCTCGATCAACGTCTTGGTCTGCTCTTGCAATTCCTTAGCACGGCTTTGCAGGTCTTTGGTGGCCTCTTCGAGCTTGCGCCGGGCCTCGTTCAACAACTGCTCGGCCTTGACGCGCGCTTCCTCGGCCTTGTGGGTGGCCTGTTCGCTGAGTTCGACGCTCTTCTTTTGAATTTGCTCGCGCGTTTCCTGGCCGGATTGCGGCGCAAAGAGCATGCCCGCCGCCGCTCCCAGCAGCGCGCCGACAAAAAATCCGATCAAAAAGGTACCGAAATCATTCTCGTGGTTGGACATCTTCATTGCCTCCTATGGTTGAACTTGGGGATGATTTTGAATGTGGCCGTGCCGCCCCCGCAATATGAATCAGGTCGCTGGTGACCCGTTGCACCGCAGCAGCAAACCCGGCCAGCTTGATAAACGGCGACACGACGTTGTGGCTCACGAATGCAGTCGTGCCGCGCACCGTTGACGCCGTGTCATTGACCGAACGCAACAAGGGTTGAATTTCATCGCGGAGCACCTGGATCAAGGTCTGAATCTGGAAAACCAACAGCAGCACCGCTAAGCCGATCAAGAACGTTTCCACTGCGACGAAGACAATCGCAATATCGCGGATAACCTGTGTGGCAACGGGATAGGTCGCCATGAGCACAATTGCAGCGACCAGGAGGATCAAGAACAACACTGCGCCCCCGATAATCATAATCTGGGTGCGTTTGCTGACTTGCTCTGCTTGCTGTCCTTCGGTTGCTGAAACAGGTGTGGCTGTGGCTTTTGCCGGTGCGTCTGTCGGGTGCGTTCGCGAAGTCTCTGTTTCCATGATTCCCTCCTCCATAAGCTCGCACATTTAGATTATACCATGTTACTATAAAAGAAACAAGAGGAGAGAACATTAAGCAATTATTTTAGCATTGCTTTCTGTCATATTCACGGTAGAATTTGCTTTATGCCAACGCCATTTCAACATCTGGTTTATGCCCGTGATGTGCTTGAGGCTGCCGGCTTGCCTGAAGCAATCCGGCGGCGGATCCGCCCTTCTATGGGCGCCTATCTGTTGGGTAACACCGCTGTAGATGTACAATCCATCACCGGGCAACGGCGTTTTGAAACGCACTTCTATCATGTCCACGGGGAAGCCGCCATGCGCGCCAGCGAGGCCTTGTTGGCGGCGCATCCTCATTTGGCAGACCCGGCGCGCCTGGAACCGGCGCACGCGGCCTTCATCAGCGGCTATCTGGTGCATTTGGTCTGGGATGAGGTCTGGCTGCGTGAGGTCTTCCGGCCTTTCTATATGGAATCGTCGCTGTGGCCCGACCGTCTCACCCGCAATGTTCACCACAACGCGCTGCGGGTGCTTGTAGACCGTCGGGCCGAAGCTGTCCTGCGCGCCTGGCCCGAGGTAGTGCCTTTTTTGCGCAGCGTGCAGCCCGATCACTGGTTGCCGTTTGTAGAGAACACGGCGCTGTGTCACTGGCGCGATTGGCTGGTTGCGCAACTGGCCGATCCGACAGCCGTGCAAACGGTGCAGGTCTTCGCCGCGCGTATGGGAATCTCACCGGAGCACCTGGAGGCGGTGATCCACGCCGTGGAACAGGATACTTACACCCCGCCCGTCCCTGGCCTCTTTGCCGCATTGGCCGACTTCGAGACTCATGCCCACGCCGAGAGCATCGCGACACTCAAGCGGTATTGGGGATTAGGGACTGGGGATTGGTGATTAGGGACTGGGAATTGGGGATTCATGGGGCGTAATTCGTAATTCGCAATTCGCAAGGGGGAGGGTATGAAAATCCGTCGTTTAGCGCTTACGCTGATATGTTGTGTAGGATTGCTGGTAGGGCAAAGGCCGGTTGAGGCGTTGGATACCGCACCGGCAGACACGCCGCCGGATGTGGCTTCCTATACTATCACGGCGGCTTATGACCCGGCCACGCATATACTCACGGGGCATCAAGGCGCGATCTATGTCAATCGTACCCAGGCCGCCATCTCCACATTAGTCTTCCACCTATACCTTAACGCTTTCCGCAGCGCCGAGACCCTCTGGATGCGTGAATCCGGCCTGGGCCTGCGCGGCTACGTTTACGACCCCGACCATCCCGGCTGGATACGGATTGAACAGATGGTATTGAATGACGGCACGCCCCTGACTGTGAAAGCGTTGGACGATGACGAAACGCTGGTTGAAGCGACGCTGCCATATCCGGTTGCCCCCGGCGACAGTGTGACCGTACAGCTTGACTTTACCGCGCAACTGCCTAAAGTGTTCGCCCGCGTCGGGTGGGCGGATGACGGCAAGTTTGTGTTCGGCGGACAGTGGTTCCCCAAATTCGGCGTCTGGGAGAACGGCGCATGGAACGCTTATCCCTTTCATGCCAACAGCGAGTTCTACGCCGATTTTGGCCGCTACCAGGTGGCGCTCACACTGCCGCAAGGATGGGTTGTCGCTGCGACCGGCACCGGCGACGCCAGCGTCACCGTCAACGCCGATGGGACGGCGACACATACGTTTGTCGCTGAACACGTGATTGATTTCGCCTGGGCCGCCTCCCCGGCCTTCCGCGAGCTGACCCGCGATGTTGACGGCGTGGCCGTGCGCGTAGTTTACTATCCGCAGCAGCGGGCAATGGCCCGCCGCGCCCTTGAAGCGACCACCGGCGCGTTGCCGCTTTACAATGCCTGGTTCGGCCCCTATGGCAAAGGACATTACCCACGCCTTACCGTCGTCATTGTCCCGCCGGATGCGGGCGGCGCGGGGGGGATGGAGTACCCGACGCTGTTCACCGTGGGCGCAATGGGCAGCATTATGCCGGCATGCCTGCGGATGATCGAGGTGGAGACCGTTCATGAGCTGGGCCACCAGTGGTTTCAGTCGGTCGTTGCCACCAATGAGGCCGAAGAACCCTGGCTGGATGAAGGTTTCACGGATTACACCACCATTCGCGCGATGAACGCCCTCTACGACGGTGCACTCTTTGACTGCGGCGGGTGGAACTTCTCCTACCTGGCGCTGCACCGTATGGAGTATGCAATGTCACCCCACAGCCCGATGGCCGGGGCAGCGTGGGATTATGATTTTATGCAATACGAGGTCGTCGCGTACTCCAAGCCCTCACTGGCACTCACGACGGTTGAACGCACTGTCGGCGAGACGGCCATGCGGCGCTTCTTGAGCACCTATTCTGGCCGTTATGCCTTCGCTCACCCCCGCGCTGAAGATGTGCGCGCTGTGATGACCGAAACGCTTGGTGCGGAAGTCGCCGGCTGGTTCTTCGACACATTGGTCTATGGCGATGGCGTTTTGGATGCACAGGTTATCTACGCCGATGGCGAAGCGACGCTGGAACGTCGGGGCGAAGCCTGCATCCCCACGACGGTCAGGGCGACGCGTGGCGGGAAAGAAGGCGCGGAAACCGTTCCCTGGCCTTGTGAACAGACGACGCTGACGCTTGGCGATAGCCCCCGCAGCGTCGAGATTGATCCCGATCACGCCATCGTGCTCGATCAAAATTTGATCAACAATGGGCAACATCGCGCGCCAGACCTGGCGACCTGGTTGGGAATTGTGACACGCTGGATGCGAGTGTTGCAAGATTTCTTCTGGGGAGGCGCCACATGGTAGACGCTGTGCTTGCTGCTCAAATCATGCCCGAAGTTCCGTCATCTTCGTCGCTCCGCAATGCCCTGTGGCGCGTCGTACAGCGCCCGCGTGCATGGGTGCTGGCCTATCTGCTGACGATCATCCCGGCCCTGCCGCTGGCACTGTTGACCGGATTGGCGCTTCTGCCGCTGATGCGCTATCCGGCGCTGCGTTCTGCCCTGGAAGCGCGTTCGTTGGACCTGCTCCCCGATCTTTCCACCCTCGATGTTCAGGGCGGTGGGGTTGTGGCGGTGGGCATGGTCGCCTTGTTGCTTGTTTTGCCGGTAGCTATTGTTGTTAAGCTCATTTGGGTATGGCTGGAGGGGGGAACGCTGGCCGACTATGCCACGCCGGAAAAACTCTCGTGGCGTGCGTTTAGCCAGGCTGGCCGACGCTGGTTTGGCGTCTTGTTCCTGCTCAACTGCATCGGCGTGGCGCTGCTTATTGTCATCGGTGGAGCGACGCTGTTGCCGGCATTGTTCGTTTACCCGCGTTCCCCTGCCCTGGCATGGGGAATCGGCGCCGTGGGATTGCTGGTGGCCGGACTCTGGGCCACGTGGGTTGAGATGGCGCGTGCTACGGCGGTAGTGTGTGATGAACGTCATCTTTTTCGCGCTTTGAAGCGTGCCGTCCTCATAATGGTGTGGCAATGGCGGCCATTGTTGGTGCTGGTGGGCGGCAGTTTGTTACTGTTTGGCATACTGTACCTGTTGCACCGCTGGCTTGTGCATTGGTTGCCGTTGAACTGGTGGCTGCCGACGCTGGTGATTCAGCAAGGATATACGATTATCCGGCTCGGCGTTCGCCTGGCCCGCCAGGCCGGGCAGGTAGGATGTGTTTTATGGCAATAACACCCGGCTAAATGTGATATAATGTAAAGATAGGTTGTGATTCCAACAGGGAAAATGTATGTCAAAACACAAAAAACGTTCACGCTCTGCCCCGAATCGGCAAGGCGCAGCGACTTTACGCACGCGCGGCAGCAATGCTTTCCGGCTAGGGGACTACAGTCAGGCTATCGAAACCTGGGAGCGAGTCCGCACCCAGGCCCCGGATATGTTGCCGGTGGCCGCGTTGGCGGAGGCTTACTTCCGGCGCGGACAAGAGCAGCTTGGCAAGACGCCGCCCGACCTCGAAAAAGGATTGCGTGACTTGCAAAAGGCCGTAGAGTTACAGCCTGCTGATGAGTGTTACACCTATTATCTGGGGTTGGCTTCTCAACGCAGCGGCGACCTCAAAACGGCTATCATCTGCTACGAGAAAGTGCGCAAAAATCCTGCCGGCTCGTTTGCCCGTCGCGCCGCTTACCCTTTGGCGCTGGCGCTGCTCCAGGAAGGCGTTGATCCGGCCGAAAAGCCGGTATGGGCAGATCTCACCGAGCCAGAGCGCGCTATGCTGCGCAGTGCGGGGGCGTTTCGTCGCCGCCCCTATATACTCGATAAAGATGCGCCGCTGCTCTGGCATGGGTTGGTTGCGTTGGACGCCGGGGAGACCGAAAAAGCGCGCGAGCTGTTACAGCAGGTGCTCCGCTCGCCCAATATGCCGCAAGAGATGAACGTTGCCCGCTATTACCTGGGGGTGCTTGCCGCGCGCGCCGAAGATTGGGACGAAGCGCGCAAACAGTGGACGGCGGCTTATGCACAGGGCTATCATTCGGCCTATCTCTCTCAAAATCTGGGGGAGCTTTACTTCCGCTTGGCCGAGCAGCGTTTGAACGAAGGGGATGTGGAGAGCGCGCTGGCCGCCGTCAAAGAGTCGGCCAGGCATGTCCAGGACGATGGCCGTCTCAATGAACTGCTCTCTCAGATCCATCAACGGTTTGGGTATCAGGCTGCTTCGGCCGGCCGGTGGGACAAGGCCCTGGAGCATTGGGAAGCCGCGCGTGATCTGGATGGCGGCAGCTTTCGGCTGGCCTATAATCTGGCGTTGACTTATGAGAAGATCGAAGAATTTATCACTGCCGGCGCGACATGGCGTGAGGCGCTGCGTCGCCGTCCCCGCAAGGCCGACCATCCCGACGCCATCACCGATGAACAGGTGGCCTTGTTGTGGCAGCGCGCCGCCGAAGCCTATGTCAAAGCCGGTGAATATGAAGAAGCCATCAACGTTTACAAACAGGCCGTCAAGTGGAACCCCGATAGTCTGGAAATCCGCATGGCGTTGGTGGATGGGCTTGTCAATGACGGACGGCTGTGGGCTGCGCAAAATGAACTTGAACGCATTTTGCAAAAAGACGCGAATTATATGCCGGCTTTGTTGCGCATGGGGGAGGTGCTGGCGGAAAACGGCAATTGGTGGGTGAGCGCAGGCGCTCCGCACTACTGGAAGCGCGTTTTAGCGTTGGATCCGAATAACATTCAAGCGCGAGATGCATTGGCGAACTACTATCTGGACCTGGGCGAAGATTTCATCTCGTGGTCGCGTAACTATCGAGTGGCCGTTGATCACTTCAAGCAAGCATTAGAATATCGGCCCAACGATGCTTATGTGTTGGCGCGTTTGGGGCTGTGTTATATGAGCCTGGGGGATGCCGAAACTGCAAAGCCCCTTATAGCGCAGGCGCTCGATTATGGCGCGCAGGATTTGCGCGTCTATGAGCAGGTCATTCATATATGGCTCGATGCCCACGCGCCTGAACGCGCATGGGAAGTGATGCGCATGGCCGAAACGCGGGTCCGGGACATCCCCTACCAGTTCTATATTTCGCAAGCGATCTATGCGATGGAAGTCGAGGTGGAATGGGGACAGGCCTGGCTGGACCGCGCCGTTGAAGTAGCCCCTCCCGGAGAATTTCCCCTGGCGAAGATCGGCCACATGCTGGTACTTTCGCCGTTCAGTGAGATCGCGCAGCAATATCTGGAACGCGCTTTGGCTGCCGGACAGGACGTGGTGCAAACTAACCTCTCGCTGGCGATGCTGGCGCTGCGGCGCAACGACAAACAAGCGGCGCAGCGGTATCTGCACGACGCGGAAAGAGCGGCCCGCAAGACCGGCGATACGAGCACCAATCAGGTTATCGCAATGGTACGCGATTTAATCAACGCACCCCCGGAATTGTTCAATCTGATATTACAGGGCATCGCTTTGGGCGCGCCGGGGGGGCCGGGAGATCTACCCTTGCCCGATTTATTTGGTTTTGACGAAGAGTACGATGATGAGGAGGAATGGGACGATGACGACCGAGCTTTCAGCGATCCCTTCCGATATTGACCCGGCGGCGCAACGTCAAAGACAGCGGAGCGCTCTGAAACCCGATTTAACCAGCAGTGACCCGTATGCTGTCTTGGGATTGCAGCGCGGCGCCACGCCTCACGAGATCAAACGCGCTTACTTTACCCTGGTGCGCGAGCACACACCCGAAGAGCACCCGGATACCTTCAAGATCATCCGCGCGGCTTACGAGAAGTTGCGCACCGCTGAAGTCAAGGCGACCACCGATCTCTTCCTCTTCCAGCCGCCTACACCGTGGCAACCGCGCAAGCGATTGCGCAAACTTGACCTCGATTTTCACGTCGAGGACATCTGGCGCTTGTTGCAAAACCATGGTGATCTGGGACAGACAAACTTTAAGCAGGATTATCGCCCGATTCAGTTATGAGTGACCGTCGTCGAGTATGGGCCACACTGGCCGATTTATTATCCCGTCTGGAACGTGACCTTGCGGTGCAGCAACCGCAGGCTGTTGTAGCCGATCTGGAGAAAGAGGTACGCAAGCTCGGCAAAGCGCAGTTCAAGGCCACCATGCTGCTTGAAGAGCAAACACAGCAGACGGCCGCGGCGTTGGCCGCGCTGGAAGCCCAACAGGCGCAACAGGCCGAATTGGTGGAAAAACTGGTTGCCGAGCGGGTGAACGCCGCGCGTCAGGAATGGTTGACTTCGCTGCTGCCGGCGCTGGATGGCCTGGACAATGCGATTGCCAGCGGCAAACGGTATCTGGAAGCGCGCGACCGGGTCACTGGCCGGCCGGATTTGACGCCCGCGCAGATCGCGCTTGTTTCGCCTGCCGACCGCGCCAAGCTCAGCAGTTGGCTGGATGGCTTGCGCATGGTGCGCGACCGCTTGCTGGCGGTGCTGGAAAGCGGCGGTGTCACGCCGATTCCTACCGTTGGGCAGATGTTCGATCCGTATCAACACGTTGCAGTGGCGACGACGGACGACAGTAACGGCTCAAATGGAACGCCGCCCGTGGCCGGCGTGATCGTCGCCGAGGACCGGCGCGGCTATCGCACCGCCGACCGCGTCCTGCGCTACGCCGACGTGGTCGTTTACCGTCCCAAGGAGTGAAGCAAGGGGCAGGGGACAAGGGGCAGGGGGCAAGAGGCAAAAAGCATCACTTCTGCTGATTTGCCAATTCGCTGATTCTTTCATTCGCTGATTCTCCGATTCGCTGATTCTTTTTGAGGAAACTATGAGTGTCATTGTAGGCATTGATTTAGGTACGACCAATTCCGGCGTCTCGATTGTGCGCAACGGCGTGCCGGTCATGTTGCCCAACGGCGACGAGCGCATTGTCCCTTCCGTTGTAGGCTATGCGCCTGATGGACGCTGGCTGGTCGGCACGCCGGCCCGTAACCAGTACGTTTTCGATCCCGATAATACCGTGCGTTCGATCAAACGCGCGATGGGCACGGCCACCCGCGTCACGATGGGCGGGCGCATGTTCACCCCCCAGGAAGTTTCGGCCTTTATCCTCCGTGAAATGAAAAGCATCGCCGAACGCAACCTGGGTGTTTCGGTGAACGAAGCCGTCATCACCGTACCGGCTTACTTCTCGGATGCGGCGCGCCAGGCTACCCGCGACGCCGGGGAGATTGCTGGGTTCGACGTGCGCCGCATCATCAATGAACCAACGGCGGCGGCGCTGGCCTACGGCCTGAACCTGGGGGAAGACCAACTGGCGCTGGTCTACGATCTGGGCGGCGGCACGTTCGATGTTTCACTGGTGGAACTGATGGACGGTGTGGTGGAAGTGCGCGCCAGTCACGGCAACACTCACCTGGGCGGCGACGACTTCGATGAGCGTCTGGCGCGGCTGGTTGCAGCCAAGTTCGAGGCGGATCACGGCGTTGACTTGCGCCAGGACCGACGTGCATGGGCGCGCTTACAACGCGCCGCGGAGATGGCGAAAATCAGGCTTTCCGATCACCCGTTCGCATGGATCAGAGAAGAGTATATCGCCGAAAAGCGTGGCATCCCTCTGCATTTGGAATATGAGGTCAGCCGCCAGGAATTTGAAGAAGTCATTGCCGACCTGGTCGAGCAGACGACCGAATCCATTGACCGGGTTTTGAGCGATGCCGACGTCAGTCCAGAGGATTTGACGCAAGTTCTGATGGTCGGTGGTTCATCGCGGGTGCCGGCGGTGTGGGAACTGGTGGCGAACTATCTGGATACCGAGCCGCGTATGACGCTCAACCCTGAAGAAGTGGTGGCGCTGGGCGCCGGGGTGCAGGCCGCCATCATCGCCGGTGAACCGATTGATGCGATTCTGGTGGATGTGACGCCCTATTCTCTGGGCATTGCCGTCGCCGAAACCCGCCTGGGACGTATCATCCCCGATCGTTACAAGGTGCTTATCCATCGCAATACGACCATTCCCGTTTCTAAAGAAGAAGTATTCTATACACTTTTCCCGGAGCAAGATACGATCAAAGTCGAAGTCTATCAAGGGGAACAGCCCCAGGCTTCGCAGAATACATTATTAGGTAACTTCTTGGTTACCGGCCTGGAGCCGGAGCGCCCAGGGGAGTTAGCGACGGTAACGGTGAAGTTTGACATGGATGTGAATGGCATTCTCACGGTTACGGCGCGGGATCGCAAGACCGGTCGGCAGGAAAACATCACGGTTGAAGCCTCACCCACGCGCATGAGTGCCGCCCAGATCACGGCAGCGCAGACAGACTTGAGTGATGTGTATGCGCCCGGATCCGTCCATACCGTCACACCGCTGGTGCCGCTGGAGGCCGACGCTAAGCTGATGGAGCGCGCGCATCGGTTGCTGGACGGCAATACGCTTGATCCCGATGACCGCGCGGCGTTGGCGCAACTGCTCATCAACATCAGCATCGCGCAGGCCGACCGTGACAAGAAACGGCTGGACGCGCTTTCCGATGAACTGTTGGAGATGCTCTTTGACCTGGAAAGCGACGCCGAAGACTGAGCCTTCAAGAAACACGGTTCAGGTCAGGGGAATTTCGTACGGGGGCGACATCAAGTGCTCCAGGTAGGCGGTATCTACACGGCGCGCCGCTTGAATGGCGCGCCGTTTCCACCACATCTTGGGGATACCCCACATACCCGCCGCAATGCCACGCAATGTCGCCCGCGCGGCTGCGCCGCGCCACATACGTAACGCTTCCCATGCCAGCTTGAGGTGCGCGCCAAGCACGGCGCGCCAATAACGACGCCACAAATCTGCGGGGTAGTTCTTCGTCAGCGTGTAGATGCGATTGCGTCCGTCGTAGAACGAAGCCGTGACGCCTCCGCCGGAAGCCTTCAACTTGTGATAGACGACTGCGTCCGGTACGTAGAGGCAACGCCAGCCGGCCAATTGCGCCCGCCACGCCAGGTCTACATCCTCAAACGAAAAGAAAAAATCATCATCCAGCAGGCCAATTGCATCCAGCATTGTTTTGCGGTAGGCCGCGCTGCCGCCACACGCGCTGAAAACGTAGGCCGGACGGTCATATTGCCCTTCATCTTTCTGCCATACGCCGCGATTGTGCGCCAGTCCATCTACCGTCACATAGTCGCCTGCCGTATGGAACGTGTCGCGCCGGTCAAAGAGCAGCATCTTTGAGGCCACCAGTCCTACTTCAGGATGCCGGTCGAATGTGGCTGCAATGGTTTCCAACCAGTGTGGATCGGCCTCGGTGTCGTTGTTGAGCAAGACCTGAATCTCGCCCTGTGCGGCGCGGAAACCGGCGTTGCACGCGCCGGTAAAACCGCGATTCTCGCCCAGCGCCAGCATGCGCACGGCAGGATAGCGGGCGAGCACGGCAAAAGAGTCATCCTGCGAGCCGTTATCTGCCACGATAACTTCGATGTGCGGATAAGTCTGACGCTGTAAGCTGTCCAGGCACGTAGGCAGATGGTGCGCTCCGTTCCAGTTAGGGATGATGACGGAAATGAGCGAATCAGCGAATGAGCGGATGGAAGAATCGGCGAATGAGCGAATGGAAGAATCGGTGAATGAGCGAATGGAAGAATCGGCGAACTCCGCAGACTCGCTGATTCGCTGATTTGCTGATTTGCTGACTCGCTGATTCGCCGATTTGCTGATTCGCCGATTTGCTGATTCGCTCATTCGCTCATTCACTCATTCGCTTCCTGCAGGAATTCGGCGAGGGCCTCTTGCCAGGGACGCAGGCGGATGCCCAGGGCAGCGGCGGCATGGTTCGCCAGCGGCGCGTAGCGGGGTGGGGTGCTGGCGCGTTGGAACTCCGCCAAGGTGATGGGAGTGAGAGGAATATGCGTCCGGCCGCTCAGGCGCAAAATCTCCTGAGCGAATTCGTAGCGTGAGGCTATTCCGGCATTGGTCAGATGGTAGATGCCGTAGGCATGCGTTGCGATCAACGCGACGAGGGCACGCGCCAGATCCGCGACATAAGTAGGGTTGGCGACTTCGTCGGTGACGACTTTGAGGCTGCCGCGTTCATCGGCTAACTGGATGATGCGGTGGGGAAAGTTACGTCCGCCCGCTGCGTAGAGCCACGCCGTGCGCACGATGTAGAAGCGCGTGAGCAAGTGCTGCGTGTACCATTCCCCGGCCAGCTTCGAACGTCCGTAAGCGTTGATGGGATGAGTGGCCGCCCATTCGTGATAGGGGTCGGTCGCGTAACCATCGAAGACCTCATTGGTGCTCACATAGAGCATTTCAGCATCCACGGCGGCCGCCGCGAGCGCTACGTTCTGCGTCCCCATGCCGTTGACGCGATAAGCGAGCGCCGGGTCGCGGGCGCAGCCGTCTACGTCGGTGAATGCCGCCGGATGCAAAATCAGATGGGGACGAAAATCTCGCGCCAGCGCGAGCAACGCCTCGCGGTCGGTAATGTCGTGTTCGGGCAAATCAACACCCAGAACCTCGTGCGCGGTCAGCAACGGCAACAACGTCCGCCCGAGTTGGCCTTTGTGTCCGGTGAGCAAAATGCGCATATCCGTCTCCTTGTGAAAAATCGTTGGAACGTCTGAACGTTAGGATGCTGAAACTTCAGGACGCCGGCAGGCAGATTAAAAGACTCATACCTGAAATGACCGGGCTGAACAGAAATTTACCCTGCATTATACTGCGAAGATTTTTTACGAAAACCAGGCTTTTTATGATATACTATTATTCACCCTGCAATGGTTTGAGGAAATGTCCGGTATTGAAACTGTTGATGGCGCATGTAGCTTATGCTGTTGCTAAAAAGCCAGGGAAAGGAGAAACAATGAAAGCTGTGCAGTCGAATCTTGAATTTCTGAAGATGACCCCGCGGTGGGTTATCTTGAGTATGTTATTAACCCTTGCGCTTCTTATCTGGCCGGCGCCGGTATGGGCGGATGGCGGGCCAGGCGGCGTTGGCAGCGATGGTGGCGATTCGGATTTGCGGCTGTGGCTGCGCGCGGATAAGGGGGTGTATGCAGATCCTGCTTGTTCGTCACCCGTGAGCCTCGGAGGAACAGCGGCCTGCTGGAGCGACCAAAGCGGATACGGGATGGATGTGGTCCAGACCGACCCGACACTGCGGCCCGTTTATCGCTCCACAAAGGTGCTGGAATTCGACACTGATGTGCTTACCGGCACACAGCCGGTACAGTTGTTTGCCACGCCCAGTTCTGGTTTGAGCGTCATCGTAGCCTTCAAATCGGGAATTTATACCCAGACGGCGGTGCTGATGAACTATGGCAGTTCGGCGGGCCAGAATGTCAATCGCAATCTGGAACTGGGTTACACGTTTGGCGTAGACGGTGATTTCGGCCTGCATCGCGGTGGGGGGAATGCGACCGTGGCCGCGACAACGCGGATCACAGCAGAGCAGCCTTACATCTTTAGCACCGTGGTGTTGACCGGCGGCTTAGCGCCGACGACGAGCGTAAGTTTACGCCTCAATGGTACGCCGGTGGCCTTGACTACTTTGGCAGGCGGCTGGCTCACGAGCGGCGCTTATCCAACCACGACCGTACCGTTGGACATCGGCGCGCGCCGCGATGGCAATCTGTCGGCTTACCCGAATGTTGCGCCTGATGCCTTCCATAAGGGGGATATTTCGGAAGTCATCCTCTTTACGACGCCCCTCAATACCGCACAACGAACCATTATTGAAAACTATTTGAGTGCGAAGTATACCATTCCGCTCAGTGCCGGTGCCACAAAATATGCCCACAGTGCTTACGTTTATGATGTTATCGGGATCGGTAAAGAAACAGACGGGATGCACAGCGAGGCGCGCGGGGCAGGATTGATTTTGAGGGATAGCGGGTACTTGAGAGAGGCCGGGGATTACTGGATGGCCGGACATCGTACGGTGGTCAATACCTGGACGAGCACTTCCTTGCCAGCAGGGGTGAGTTCGCGTTGGGAACGCAACTGGTATTTTGAAAAAACGGATGTGGGAGACAACGGCGGCGCCGTCACATTGAAGTTTGACTTTAGCGAAGGAGGGCTTGAGGGCACACCTGGCGGTGTCTATGTTCTCCTGGGACGTTCAGGGACCTCCGGTCGCTTCCGGGTTGTGCAGGCTTCCAGCTATATCGCGGGAGATCAGGTGATCTTCCCCAATGTGGCTGCCTTAAAAGATGGCTGGTCATACACGCTAGGTCAAGCCTCTGATCAACATTACTTCCTGGAGGATAGTCAGCAACCTGGTGGGCCGGCGTTCAACTTTGAGGATATATCGGCAACCGGAACGGTGATTCCCCTCACAAAGGACAATGAAATGAGCGGTGCGCTGCCGCTGGGCTTTTCGTTTAACTTCTACGATGTCAACTATTCAAACGTGTATCTGAGTACTGAGGGCTTCATTACATTTTTGCCGGGGCAGCAGCCGAGTTTGGGGACGCCTGTACCGATTCCCACCAATGATGTGCACAATGGACTGATTGCCGGCTGGTGGAACGATCTGGATGTGCAGTATGGTGGAAAATTCTACTATGAGACCAGGGGGACGGCGCCGAATCGGCGTTTCATTGCGCAATATCATGCTTTGCCGTTAAGGGTATCTGGGGGAGTGACAAGCACTTTCCAAATCAAATTGTTTGAAAGCTCCAATATGATTGAGGTGCATTACCTGAATGCCCAGACGCAGGTGAACACGTATGCCCTGGCTGGTATTGAAAATCAAGGCGGAACCAGTGGTCTGCAATACTATTACGGCGACGCCAATGTCGCCAATATAGCGGTGCGCTATTCCCGGCCACCGCTACTGTTAGAACAGACGGTCAACGATCCCACGCCGCGTGTCGGCGACCGTATCACCTATACCCTCATCCTGCGCAGTAATCTGCCGGCTGCGACGACCGACGCCGTGGTGAGTGACACCCTGGACGCCGGCATGGTCTTTGCTACGGAGGCCATCACGGTAGCGTCGCCGCGGGTGTTCAATCAATCCCTTCAAGGACAAACTTTGCGGCTTGATGGGTTCACGCTGGGCGCCGGCGAGCGGATCACCTTTACTATCCCGGTGACAGTAGAAACAGATGTGACCATGGGTGAGCCGCTGTACAATGTGGCATTCCTGATACACCCGTCGCTCTCTGCGCCGCGCACGAGCGAGGTCAGCATCGTGCCGGATAATTGTTGGGTCAATCTAAATGGCGTGATTTCTGATCAGATACAGCCTGTGATTGACCTGGCTGCGTCTGGGGATGAAGTCAAAATCGCGGGGCACTGTTTGGATCTCCATACTCATTCAGATGGTTTGGAGCAGGTGGCCTATATCAGCAAAACTTTGACTTTGCGAGGTGGCTATACGCCTGCGAACTGGACGACAGCTTATTCCACTGTGACAACCGTATTGGATGCGCGCGGCCAGGGACGGGTTGTGTTTATCGCGCCGGGCGTGACGGTAACATTAGCCAATCTGCATTTAATCAGAGGGGATGCTTTCCAAAGCGGCAGCGCGCAGAGCTATGGGGGCGGCGTATATGCTGCGAACGCACAACTGAATCTGCAGGATATGCAAGTCTATGATAGCCTGGCCTTGTTGGGTGGGGGCGTCTATGTATCCGGCGGGATGTTGAACTGGACCCGCGGCGCGGCACTGACCAATACCGCATCTACTGCCGGTGGGGGAATATACCTGGCCGGCGGCACAACCGGATGGTTGGATGGCGTCGTTGTGCGTGCCAATATGTTAGAGAATAGTTTGTCCAGCGGTCAGGGCGGCGGTGGTGTATATGCCTTGAACAGTACGCTGGTATTGACCGGTCAGGTGCAATTTCAGGCCAATAGCGGCGCTTATCAAGGCGGCGCCATCTACGTGCAAAACACGTCATTGACGGCGCGGCAGATTACCCTTCAAGGGAATAGCGCAGATCGGGGTGGCGGATTGTTTGTCAACGGTGGCACCGTGTTGATGACCGGTATGGAGGCGCGGGATAACTACGCCTGGGGGCGTTCTGGACCCGGCGGCGCTCTATATCTATTGCAAAGCTCGGCGCAAATCTCGACCAGTCAATTGATTTCTAACACGGCTAACGGCCAGGGCGGCGCCGTGTATGCCGATCGTACTAACGTCTGGTTGGTTTCCAGCATTATCAGCGGCAACACCAGCCTGATGGAAGGCGGCGGTCTCTATGCGAATAGTGTTGCCAGTATGACGTTGCGAGCGAATGATATTCTTAACAACCGCGGAATTTCCGGTGCCGGTCTGTATATCAATTACGGTACGCCGAACCTAAACAATAACCGCATTGTTGGTAACCAGGCCTCTGCTTCTGGCAATGGCGGTGGTATGGTCTTTTATCAAACGAGCGGTGCTGTGGTCACGGCAAATCTGTTGATGAACAATAGGGCGCGCCGTGGCGGCGGTTTGTACCTTACCACCGATAATACGGCCAGGCTAACCCATAATCAGATGTTTTTCAATAATGCTTCCTCGGAAGGCGGCGGTTTGTATGTGCGTTCCAGCAATGTGTATATAGCCCAGAATCAGGTGATGACCAATACTTCGGGTGGCGTAGGAGGGGGGATTTATTGTTCCGGCGGGACGCCGCAGTACATCCAAAACACGGTGGCGTTCAACAGCACTGTGAACGGCGGCGGAGGTATCTATTGTTCCACCGGCAATCCGCAGTTTGTGGGGAATGTTTTGGAATTTAATACGGCGAGTATGGCCGTCATCAGCTACGGTGGTGCACTGGGCCTGGACTCCACTTCTGGAGCACAAGTCAATAACAACTGGTTCCGGGCCAATGAGGCGCGCCGTGGTGGGGGGCTGTACATCCGTGATTCCGCTGCGGCGGTGGTGCAGTCTAATACTATCCTTTCGAACACCGCTAACCTGGGCGGCGGTGTGTATGTCCGGAGCGGCCTGGTGACCGCCGGGTTCTTCACTAATACGGTTGCCTTCAACAGCGTATCGGGTTCTGATAATCGCGGCGCCGGCGTTTTTATTGATGGGGGCGCTTCGCCATGGAGTGCCAATCTGATCTACAGCAATACGGCTCAATTGCGCGGCGGGGGATTTTATATCAACACTTCTTCGGCAGCACTCCGCAATAACTGGATTGCCTTTAATCGCGCGTTAAATACTACAGACAGCGGCGGCGGTGTGTACGTATTGGCCGGGACAACGGTATTAGAAAATAACCAGATCATGACCAATACAACGTCTGGATCCGGGGGAGGAATCTACCTGAATGCCGTTACGGCAGGGAGCACCCTACGCCAAAACACCCTGGTCGGCAATACAGCAGCTAAAGGAGGCGGCATCTTTGTTTATCGGGGCAGGCCCGTACTGCTCGGAAACCAGGTGCTGCGGAATGTATCTACAGGAACTACGGATAGCGGCGGCGGCATCTATATCTCTTCTAGCGATACTCAATTGATCTCCCTGGTGCGCAATGTCGTTCAGGGGAATCAAGCGCAAGGTCAGGGTGGCGGCCTGTATGTTTACTCGTCCATACAAGATATCTTCGATGGCAATGTGCTGCTTGCCAATACAGCGCAATCCCATGGCGGCGGGGCATACCTGACCAATAATACCACGGCGCGACTGTTAAATACCGTCGTCGCGGATAACGTGAGCGTCAGCG
Source organism: Chloroflexota bacterium (assembly GCA_019873645.1). Taxonomy (GTDB): domain Bacteria; phylum Chloroflexota; class Anaerolineae; order B4-G1; family SLSP01; genus DSWT01. The sequence continues at coordinate 41,143 of JAIOAX010000034.1, forward strand.
GTATGGGCGGCGGTATCTACATGACCGGTTCCAACGCCCGTTGGCTGCATGCCACCATTGCCCGCAACGCTGATGCCTATCAGGTCGGCGTCCATGTCCAGAGCGGTTCACCGGTTTTCACCAACACCATTCTTGTCAGCCACACCATCGGCATATCGGTTGCTCAGGGGGCTAAGGTAACTTTCAATGCTACGCTCTGGGGCAATGAGTATAATGCCAGCGGGCCGGGCAACTTATTTGCCTACGGGCCAAGTGTGACCGGCAACCCCGATTTTCTGGCGCCTGACGTCGGCAATTATCGCATTGGGCCGAATTCGGCGGCGCTCGATGCTGGCGTGCCTGCTGGCGTCACAGGAGATATGGACGGACTCTCGCGCCCGGTACATCTGGGTTATGACCTGGGGGCCAGTGAATATCGTGGCACATGCTTTGTGCGACTGAACCAGTCCCTTTATATATACAGCACCATTCAGGCCGCGGTGAACGCCAGCACCGATCCCAACGACCTGGTGAAAGTTGCCGGAACCTGTACCGGTGTGCATACCCAGGGCGCACGGACCCAAACCGTGTATTTAAACAAATCGTTGACCCTGCAAGGCGGCTATACCCTGACCCAGTGGCTCTATCCTGATCCGGTAGCGTATCCGACGACGGTGGATGCGCTGAATTTAGGACGGGTGATTTACGTTGCCGACGGCGTAACTACGACTGTGCGCGGCTTGCGCCTCCGGGGCGGCAATGCTGCTCTGGGCGGCGGTGTGAACGGCGGCGGGGGGATTTATGCGACCGGGGCTACCCTCACGCTAGAAGGTGTCTGGATCTTTGGCAACCAGGCGGCGAACGGCGGTGGGGTTATGGCCGATGCGGCTACGGTGTATGGGGCTAATGTGCAGCTCTACGATAATACTGCGGTCAACGGCGGCGGCCTGTATGCCGATGCTGCGGCATTGCAGCTCTCCGGCTCGCAAATCTTCAGCAACACTGCGACCAACGGCGGCGGCGTGTATGTGTATCGCTCTGCGGCGGCGCAAATCACCCACAATACTTTCCATCACAATACGGCCACTTCTGGCGGCGGCGCGATATATCTGGCGCAGAGTCCGGCGGACATCGCTGCTAACCGCATCTTTGCCAACACGGGAGCGCGGGGCGGCGGATTGTACCTCGACGCCAGCCATGCACGGTTGGGCAATAACGTGGTTGTGGATAACACTGCCACCGACAGGGGCAGCGGCATCTACGTAGATGCTTCATCGCCGCGCATCCTGCACTTGACGATTGCACGCAACCGCGGCGATGGGGAAAGCGGCATCCATCTCGCCGGCAGCAGCGCGGTGGTCATCACGAATACTGTCCTGGTCAGCCAGACCGTGGGGTTGAATGTGGAAGCGGGCAGCGCGGTGACGCTCACGGCCACCTATTGGGGCAACGGCGCGTGGGCCAACGGCGCAGATTGGATCGGCGCCGGCAGTGTGATCTCGCACCTGAATTACTATGCCGGCACCCCGGCCTTTGTCGCGCCGGGGGAACAAGATTACCACATCAACGGTAATTCCGCGCTCATCAACCAGGGTGTGTTGACCGAAATCCTGGATGACCTGGACGGTTTCCCGCGTGACCGTTGGCCCGACCTGGGGGCGGATGAATATCGCACATGTTGGGTGCGCTTGAATGATGATCCTACCGACTATACCGGCGTGCAGGCTGCCGTGGATGCTGCGCGTCCTGGCGATGTCGTCAAAATCGCCGGCCGGTGTGGCGGCGTCAGCGCGCGCCCGCGCAATGACCTGACGACCACCGGGCTGGTCACGCAGGTGGTTTATCTGACACAAACGCTCACCCTGCAAGGCGGGTACACCGCCACCAACTTCACCCAACCCTATCCGGTGACGCAGCCTACCGTTCTGGACGCCCTGGGCGTCGGGCGGGTGGTTTACGTGGCCGGTGGCGCGCAACCCACCCTCGTTGGCTTGCACTTGACTGGCGGCAACGCGGCCGGGCAAGGCGGTCATCCCACCGCCAACGCCGGCGGCGGCCTCTACGCTGCCCAGGCTACGGTTACGGTGGATGCCTGTCAGTTCTACGACAACGTGGCCGATGTCGGCAGCGGCATCCATATCGCCTTGGGAGAGGCCGATCTGCGGAATACCATCATCGCCGACAATCAAACGTTCACCGGCGGCGCGCTGCACACGTGGGCAAGCGACCTGCACGCACGGCATACAACCCTGGCACGCAATGCCGGCGTCGGTGTTTATCTTGAGCAGGCCGGCACCGCTTGGCTTACGAACACTATCCTGGTCAGCCATACGGTTGGTCTCACCACTACCGGTGTCGCCGCCGCCCGGCTTAAGGCGACGCTCTGGGGCAACGGCCTGGATTGGGATACGGGTAACGCCAATATCCAGGCGGAAACCAACTTCTGGGGCAATCCGGCCTTTGTGGCGCCGGCCACGCGCAACTATCATCTGCGGGGTATCTCGGCTGCCATTGACCGGGGCGTGAATGCCGGCTTGACCGTAGATGGCGACGGCGAGATGCGGCCTGTGGGTGCCGGCTATGACCTCGGCGTCGATGAGTTCCAGGGCGCTTTCTCTTTGAGTAAGCAGGCGATGCCTTCATTGGTACTGTCGGGCGAGCAGGTTACCTATACGCTCTCTCTTACCAACACCGGTTATCTTCCCCTGCAATTTACAGTTGTGGACCATTTGCCCGATCATGGCTCTCCGCATGGTTCTATGACCTGGACACCCTGGCTTGTGCCGGGTGAAGTGTGGACGCAACAGATTCCGGTAGATGTGGAATTGGGATACGTTGGCCCATTGACGAATACCGCGTTTGCCACCGTTACGCTGGGGATGACCGCGCGGGCCGAGGCCGTAGCGCGGGCTGTGCTGCAATCCGACCTGGCGATCACCAAGACGGCTACGCTGGAGGCTGCGCCGGGCGACTATGTGACCTATACCCTGGCTTTCCAGAACATCGGCGCAAGTCCCGCATTCAGTGTGGTGGTGAGCGATACGGTCCCGGCGGCGTTGGCGTCGTTGCAGGTGACGGCCACACGCCCTATCACCGCCTTTGGCCCGATTTCTTATACCTGGAATTTGGGGACGCTTGGACCGAACAGCGGCGGCTTCATCACCGTAACCGGCCGTGTGCGCGCCGGGACGCCCCGAGGCGCGGCTATCTTGAACACGGCAACAATTGCCGGTTGGCTCATCGAAGAGAACACCTCTAACAACGCCAGTGGGCCGGTCACCACCACCGTGTTGAATGTCGCGCCGCTGGCTTTACACGATGTCGTCACCACAGCCGAGGATACCCCGGTAGCGGTACCGGTGTTAGATAACGACATAGACCTCAACGGCGATGCCCTTGCTGTGATTGCGGTCGGTGTGCCGCAGCATGGACAGGCCGACATCCTGGGCGTGACGGTGCTATATACGCCAACCCAGGATTTCTACGGCACAGACAGCTTTACTTATGTGGTGAGCGATGGCGTGTTGACCGACACCGGTACGGTCAGTGTGACGGTCTTGTCGGAGAACGATCCGCCGGTAGCCCTGGACGATGCCTACTCCACCTTCCGCAATCAGCCGTTGAGCGTCGCCGCGCCGGGGGTGCTGGCGAACGACACCGACACCGATGGCGACGCCCTGACCGCCGACCTGGTAAGCCTTCCAGTGCACGGGACGACGACGCTGAACGCCGACGGCAGCTTCGTCTACACGCCGACGGCCGGCTTCGCCGGCGAAGATGCCTTCACCTACCAGGCTTACGACGGCGTGGACTATTCCACTCCGGTGACCGTGACCATCACGGTAACGAACCGCGCACCGGTCGCCGCAGGCGATGCCTATCAGACCTATCGCAATCAACCGTTGAGCGTCGCTGCGCCGGGCGTGCTGACGAACGACAGCGACGCCGACGGCGATGCTCTGACCGCCGCCCTGGTAAGTACACCCACGCACGGGACAGCAACCCTGAACGCCGATGGCAGCTTCGTCTACACGCCGACGGCGGGCTTTGTGGGTGAGGATGCGTTCACCTATCAGGCTTACGACGGATTGACGCACTCCAACATAGCGACAGTGACGCTGACGATAGTGAATCGCGCGCCGACGGCGACAGGCGATGCCTATCCGACCTACCGCAATCAGCCGGTTAGTGTTTCTGCGCCGGGCGTGCTGTTGAACGACAGTGACGCCGACGGCGACGCCTTGACCGCCGCCCTGGCGACCGCGCCCGCGCACGGGATGGCGACATTGAACGCCGACGGGAGCTTCGTCTACACACCGACGGCCGGCTTCGCAGGCGTGGAGATCTTCACCTACCGCGCCTACGATGGTGTGGATTACTCTGATGCGGCTACCGTGACCGTCACGGTTGAGAACCGCGCGCCGGTTGCGGCGGATGACGCCTACCAGACCTATCGCAATCAGCCGCTGAGTGTGGCGGCGACTGGCGTGCTGGCGAACGACACCGACGCCGACGGCGACGCGCTGACCGCCGCCCTGGCGACCGCGCCCGCGCACGGGACGGCGACCTTGAACGCCGACGGGAGCTTCGTCTATACGCCAACGGCGGGCTTCGTGGGCGTGGATACGTTCACCTACCGCGCGTATGACGGCGTGGCCGACTCCGCTGCGGCTACTGTGACCATCACGGTTGAAAACCGCGCGCCGGTCGCGGCGGGCGATGCTTATCTGGCGACGACTTACCAGCCGTTGCCCATCTTCGCGCCCGGCGTGTTGGAGAACGACGCCGATGCCGATGGCGATTCGTTGACTGCTGCGTTGGTGAGCGCGCCCGCGCACGGGACGGTGACGCTGAACGCCGATGGTGGCTTTGTTTACACGCCGACGGTGGGCAACACAGGGGTTGTGACGTTCACCTATCGCGCTTCCGACGGGTTGGCGACCTCGAATGTGGCGACGGTGCTGATCACCGTGACGGCCAACGCGCTGCCTGAGGCCGCAGCGGATGCCTATGCCACCTTCCGCAATCAGCCGCTGAGCGTGGCGGCGCCGGGCGTGCTGGCGAACGACAGCGATGCGGAAAACGATCCGCTGAGTGCCGTGTTTGCGACTATGCCGGCGCACGGAGCGGTCGCATTGAACGCCGACGGGAGCTTCGTCTACACGCCGACGACAGGTTTTGTGGGCGTGGATACCTTCACCTACCGCGCCTATGACGGCATCGGCTACTCCGACCCGGCAACGGTGACGGTCATCGTGACGAACCGCGCGCCCGTGGCCGCAGGAGAGGCTTATCCGGCTTCGTCTTACCAGCCGTTGTATGTCGCTGCGCCCGGCGTGCTGGCAAATGATAGCGATGCGGATGGCGATCCGTTGAGTGCAGTGCTGATGGGGGATCCGGCGCACGGCATAGTGGCGTTGAACGCCGACGGTAGTTTTGTTTACGTACCCAGTGTGGGGTTTGCGGGCGTGGATACATTCACCTATCGCGCCTACGATGGATTGGCTTACTCGAACCTGGCGACGGTGCTCATCACCGTGACTGCCAACGCGGCGCCGGTGGCCGTGGCGGATGCCTACTCCACCTTCCGCAATCAACCGTTGAGCGTCGCTGCGCCGGGGGTATTGGCGAACGACAGCGATGCGGAGAACGATCCCTTGATCGCCATGCCGGTGAGCGCACCCGCGTATGGGACGGCGACGCTGGCAACCGACGGGAGTTTCGTTTACACACCCACGGCGGGCTTTGTTGGCGTGGATGCCTTCACCTATCGTCTCTATGACGGGCTTAACTATTCTACTCCGGCGGCCGTGACCATCACCGTTGAGAACCGTGCGCCGGACGCCGCAGGCGAAGCCTATACGACCTTCCGCAATCAACCATTGAGCATCTCTGCGCCGGGCGTGTTGGCGAACGATAGCGACGTCGACGGTGACGAGCTGACCGCCGCCCTGGCGAGCGCGCCTGCGCACGGGACGGCGACACTGAACCCCGATGGCAGCTTCGTCTATACGCCGACAACAGGCTTTGCGGGTGTGGACGCTTTCACCTATCGCGCCTACGACGGCGTGGACTACTCCGCTCCGGCGACCGTGAGCCTCACCGTGACCAACCGCGCGCCGACGGTGACGGGGGACGCTTACGCGGCTTCTCACGACCGCCCGGTGAACATCCCGGCGCCGGGCGTGCTGGCGAACGATAACGATGCGGACGGCGATCCTTTGATCGGTGTTCTGCTGGATGTCCCAATGCACGGAACGGTCACATTGAACGCCGACGGCAGCTTCGTCTACACGCCGACGGTGGGCTTTGTGGGTACGGACGCCTTCACCTACCGCGCCTATGACGGCGTCGCTTATTCCAATCCGGCGACGGTGACGTTGACGGTGACGAACGACGCGCCGGTAGCTGAAGACGATGCTTATCTGGCTTCGACTTACCAACCGTTATCCATAGTTGCGCCTGGTGTGTTGACCAACGATCGCGATGCCGATGGAGACTTGCTGAACACTGCGTTGGTGGATGGGCCGACGCATGGGACGCTGTCGCTGAACCTCGACGGCAGCTTCGTTTACACGCCGACGCTCGGCTGGAATGGCGTTGTCACCTTCACCTATCGCGCCTCGGATGGGCTGGCGACCTCGAATGTGGCGACGGTACGCATCACTGTGACGGCCAATGCACTGCCTGTGGCCACAGCCGATGCTTATGCTACCTTCCGCAACCAACCGTTGAGCGTGGCTGCGCCGGGCGTGTTGGTGAACGATACCGACGCGGAAAGCGATCCCCTGAGCGCTATGCTCGTGAGTGCGCCCGCGCACGGGACGGTGATGTTGAACGCCGACGGCAGTTTCATCTACACCCTTACCACAGGCTTTGCCGGCGTGGATGCTTTCACCTACCGCGCCTATGATGGAATTGGCTATTCCGACCCGGCCACTGTGACCATCACCGTGACGAACCGCGCACCGGTGGCAGCAGGAGATGCCTATCTGGCTTCAACTTACCAACCATTGCAGGTAGCGGCGCCGGGCGTGTTGACGAATGACGCCGACGCGGATGGCGATACCCTGATGGCCGCTAAAGTGAGCGATCCGGCGCACGGGACGCTGGTGTTAGCGGCGAATGGCGGCTTTGTCTACACGCCGACGTTGGGTTTCAGCGGCGTGGATGTCTTCACCTATCGCGCTTACGATGGCCTGGCATACTCGGAAGTGGCAACGGTGGTCATCACCGTAACGGCCAACGCGCTTCCCATAGCCGAGAATGACGCCTACACCACTTATCGCAACCAGCCGCTGAGCGTGGCGACGCCGGGCGTGCTGGGGAATGATAACGATGCGGAAAACGATCCCCTGAGTGCCATGCCGGTGAGCGCGCCCACGCACGGGACGGCGACGCTAAAGGCCGACGGCAGCTTCGTCTACACGCCGACGGCGGGCTTCGCGGGTATAGACGCCTTCACCTATCACGCTTACGACGGGGTGGGGTACTCCAATGTGGCGACCGTGACCATCACCGTAGCGAACCGTGCGCCGGTCGCGGCGGACGACACCTACCAGACCTATCGTAACCAACCTTTGAGCGTGGCCGCGCCGGGCGTGCTGGTGAACGACAGCGACGCGGACGGCGACGCGCTGACCGTTGCTTTGATGGATGTTCCGTTATACGGGACGGCGACGCTGCAGACCGATGGCAGCTTCGTCTACACGCCGACGGCGGGCTTCGCGGGGATGGACACCTTCACCTATCGCGCGTATGACGGCGTAGGCTACTCCAACGTGGCGACCGTGACCATCACCGTAGCGAACCGCGCGCCGGTCGCGGCGGCTGACGCCTATCAGACTTATCGTAACCAGCCGATTAGTGTCTCTGCGCCAGGGGTGCTGGCGAACGACAGCGACGCCGACGGCGATGTGCTGACCGCCGCCCTGGCAACCGCGCCCACGCACGGGACGGCGACGCTGAAGGCCGACGGGCGTTTCGTCTACACGCCGACGGCGGGCTTCGCGGGGATGGACATCTTCACCTACCGCACGTATGATGGCATGAGCTATTCATCTCCGGCAACTGTGACCATCACCGTGGTGAACCGCGCGCCGGTCGCGGCGGATGACGCCTACCAGACCTATCGTAACCAACCGTTGAACGTGGCCGCGCCGGGGGTGCTGGTGAACGACAGCGACGCGGATGGCGACGTACTGAGCGCCGCCCTGGCAACCGCGCCCGCGCACGGGATGGCGACGCTGAAGGCCGACGGGCGCTTCGTCTACACGCCGACGGCGGGCTTTGCGGGGACGGACGCCTTCACCTACCGCACTTACGACGGGGTGGGGTACTCCGCTCCGGCGACCGTGACCATCACCGTAGCGAACCGCGCGCCGGTCGCGGCGGGTGACGCCTATCAAACCTATCGCAACCAACCGTTGAACGTGGCCGCGCCGGGGGTGCTGGCGAACGACAGCGACGCGGACGGCGACGCGCTGACCGCTGCCCTGGCGACCGCGCCTGCGCATGGGACGGCGACGCTGCAGGCCGACGGCAGTTTCGTCTACACGCCGACGGCCGGCTTTGCGGGTACGGATACCTTCACCTACCGTGCTTACGACGGGGTGGGGTACTCCGCTCCGGCGGCCGTGACCATCACCGTTGAGAACCGTGCGCCGGTCGCGGCGGGTGACGCCTATCCGACCTATCGCAACCAGCCGTTGAGCGTGGCCGCGCCGGGCGTGTTGGCGAACGACAGTGATGCCGACGGTGATCCACTGACCGCCGTTCTGGTGAACGCACCCGCGCATGGGACGGCGACCTTGAAGGCCGATGGCAGCTTCGTCTACACGCCGACGACAGGGTTTGTGGGCGTGGATACCTTCACCTACCGCGCCTCCGATGGGGTGGGTTACTCTGCGCTGGCGACCGTGACCATCACTGTAACGAACCGCGCGCCGGTCGCGGCGGATGAGGCCTATCCGGCAACGACTTACCAGCCGCTGGCCGTTTCCGCGCCCGGGGTATTGCTGAACGACGCCGACCCCGATGGCGACGCCTTAACCGCCGCCCTGGTGAGTGTACCCGGACACGGGACAGTGACACTGAACCCTGATGGCAGCTTCGTCTACACGCCGACGGTCGGTTTCAGCGGTGTGGATACCTTCACCTATCGCGCCTCGGACGGGCTGGCGACCTCGAATGGGGCGACGGTTATCATCACTGTGACGGCCAATGCGGTTCCCGTAGCCGCAGCCGATGCGTATGCGACCTTCCGCAATCAACCATTGAGCATCTCTGCGCCGGGGGTGTTGGCGAACGACAGCGACGCGGAAGGCAACCCCTTGAGCGCCGTTCTGGCGACCGCGCCCGCGCACGGGACGGCGACCTTGAAGGCCGATGGCAGCTTCGTCTACACGCCGACGACAGGGTTTGTGGGCGTGGATACCTTCACCTACCGCGCTTCCGATGGGGTGGGTTACTCTGCGCCGGCGACCGTGACCATCACCGTAACGAACCGCGCGCCGACGGCAGTGGATGACGCCTATCCGGCAACGACTTACCAGCCGCTGGCCGTTTCCGCGCCCGGGGTATTGCTGAACGACGCCGACCCCGATGGCGACGCCTTAACCGCCGCCCTGGTGAGTGTACCCGGACACGGGACAGTGACACTGAACCCTGATGGCAGCTTCGTCTACACGCCGACGGTCGGCTGGAATGGCGTTGTCACCTTCACCTATCGCGCCTCGGACGGGCTGGCGACCTCGAATGTGGCAACGGTACGCATCACTGTGACGGCCAATGCGGTTCCTGTAGCCGCAGCCGATGCGTATGCGACCTTCCGCAATCAACCATTGAGCATCTCTGCGCCGGGGGTGTTGGCGAACGACAGTGATGCCGACGGTGATCCACTAACCGCCATTCTGGCGACCGCGCCCGCGCACGGGACGGCGACCTTGAAGGCCGATGGCAGCTTTGTCTACACGCCGACGACAGGGTTTGTGGGCGTGGATACCTTCACCTACCGCGCTTCCGATGGGGTGGGTTACTCTGCGGCGGCGACTGTGACCATCACCGTAACGAACCGCGCGCCGGTCGCGGCGGATGAGGCCTATCCGGCAACGACTTACCAGCCGCTGGCCGTTTCCGCGCCCGGGGTATTGCTGAACGACGCCGACGCCGACGGCGATGCCTTGACCGCTGCCCTGGTGAGCGCGCCCGCGCATGGGACGCTGTCGCTGAACCTCGACGGCAGCTTCGTCTACACGCCGACGCTCGGCTGGAATGGCGTTGTCACCTTCACCTATCGCGCCTCGGATGGGCTGGCGACCTCGAATGTGGCAACGGTACGCATCACTGTGACGGCCAATGCACTGCCTGTGGCCACAGCCGATGCTTATGCCACCTTCCGCAATCTGCCGTTGAGTGTGGCGGCGCCGGGTGTGTTGGCGAACGACAGCGACGCGGAAAGCAATCCCTTGAGCGCCGTTCTGGCGAGCGCGCCCGCGCACGGGACGGCGACCTTGAAGGCCGATGGCAGCTTCGTCTACACGCCGACGACAGGGTTTGTGGGCGTGGATACCTTCACCTACCGCGCTTCCGATGGGGT
>JAIOAX010000035.1 GCA_019873645.1 Chloroflexota bacterium
GCCTTGTGATTGATACGGGGCAAGCGCATTTGCTTCCCCAATGTTCCTAATCGGGTCACCTGGGCAGGAGACGACAATCTCTGCGCAGAGGCAGCCAAGCTCCTCAATCGCGATAGGTAGCCGCTTCAGCCTCCCAGGTAGAGTATGCCTCAATTTTGACTTTTTCGCTATTCAATTGGTAAGGTTCAGGTACTCTAAATATACAAGGACACGGAGAAAATCTAAAAATTCTCTGTGCTCTCTGTGGGCTCTGTGGTGAATAAGCCACAAGCATATTCTAAGGCTTCCACCATTTCAGACAAGCTGTGATAATACTGCAATTGCGCGTTTGATGTCCTCAATCTGCTTGGGGCCGCTGATTTCGCGCTCGATGGTCAGCGCGCCGGTATAGCCGAGCGCCTTCAGCTTGGGGATGAGCACGGGGAAGTTGACGCGCCCTTCCCCAAGCGGCTTTTCGACGCCGAGCTGCCGTCCATTGGTGGGGTATTCGCCGTCTTTGGCATGGACGCCGCGCACGTAGCGACCGAAGACGTCCAACGCATCCACCGGATTGGCCTTGCCGTACATCAGCAAGTTCGCGGGGTCCAGGTTGATGCCCAGGTTCTCGTAGCCCAGGTCTTCGATCACCCGCAGGAGGACGACAGGGGTTTCCTGCCCGGTCTCAAACCAGAAGCCCAGGCCACGTTCGCCGCAATACTCGACGATTTCGCGCAGCGCGTCAAGCACGCCAGGGTACAGCGGATCGGTCATGTTCTCCGGGATGAAGCCGACGTGCGTGGTGATGCTCGGCGCACCCACCCGCGCGGCAAAATCCGCGCCTTTTTTGAGGGCAGCAAGACGTTCGGCGCGGTATTCCGGCGGCACAATGCCGATGGAAACCGGCCCTTTGACGAAATCCCAGACGTGTGGTCCGGGCACGCCTGTCCAGATAGTCGTCACCTCGACCTGATATTGTTCCGCCGCGGCGATTAACCGGTCGGCCATTGCGGGGGTAAACAGTTCTTGCGTCCAGCAGACCACCTGGCAGGTCGGCAGTCCGAACTCGTGAACGCGCTTCAGTTCCTCTTCCGGCCCGTGTTCCAACGGGGCCATAACGCCGAGTTTGAGGGTTGTCATCGTTTTAATCCTCCGATTTTTGGACTTTGGATTTTGGATTTTAGATTTTGGAACGGATACTCACGATTTCTCTGTCAATCAAAGCGATCGAGTCGCGGGTGGATTCGGGCATGCAGCGGGTGGGCTGTGCACCGGTCGTCACACATCCGATGAAATAAGCGATTTCGTTCAAGTAGCCGTCGCCGGGTTCGATGGCAGCAGGATGGCTTTTGACTTCGTTCAGGTCATCGAAAACCGTCAATGCGCCGTTGGTGTAACGCACGAAACCACGCTCAAACCAGGCCTCAAAGCCGGCCTGGAACGGAATTTGCGCCGTGCTCCAGCCCGCGTGCATGTGGATTTGTGGGCCGCTGTCGTAATTGAAACAGGCGTGGATGATATCGTAACTTTCCGGCTCCTCTGTGGTGCGACCGGTAGCGTATAACCGATCCGGCATGCCGAACACGGCATTAACATAGTCCACATCGTGGATGTGCAGGTCGAGCAGGGCACCGCCGCTGCGTTTGGGATCGAGAAACCAGTTGTCCGGCGACCAACGCGGGCGTCCACCAATGCGAAACATATTCAGGGAAAGCAAGTCTCCCAGCGGTTTTTCAACGATTAACTTTTGCAGGTAAAGATACTCCGGCCAGAAGCGCAGGCACTGGGCGATCATCAGCCGCCTGTCGGCCGCCTTAGCGGCGGCAATCATCCGGTCACAATCGGCGACGGTGAGCGCCATCGGTTTCTCGCACAGCACATGCAGGCCGGCTTCCAACGCACGGATCGCATAAGGCGCGTGCAGATACGTAGGCAGGCAAATATCTACTATGTCCACGTCTGCATCGGCGATCAACTGCCCGGCTTCCGGGTAACGCGCCACCGATGAGAAATCGAAAACGCCTTCACCGCCTGCCAGATTGATGCTCACGGCCTCTTTCGCCTCCAGACGCTCCGGCACAACATCCGCAATCGCGACGATGCGCGCATTGGGCAACCGGGCATAGCGCCGCGCGTGGTGCCATCCCATGCCCCCCATTCCGAGAATTCCGACTTTTAGCATAGAGACAACTCCTTGTGAAAGAGAATCAACGAAGCAAAGAATCAGCGAATGAGCAAATCGGCGGATAATGGTTCATTTGATCATCCCATACCCCGCACGCCGCACCCCACAACGTATAACTCTTAACTTTCGTGATAACGCTGACTTCAAGCGTGCTTTTGCCCAGTTGACGATACCGCATGCTTCCCCCTTGCAGAAATGCGTTTGACTACTGCCTACAGGGATATTATAGCTCTGATCCAGTCGCCAGATGAACATACATTCTTGACCGCGCGCATTACAACGGTGGAAATCCATAGCGCGGCGGCACAAATAACTTCGCGGTTACATCGCTCTCCGATTGCTCACAGGGGATCAGTTCCCCGCGCGATCTTCGACGCGCCCGCTATGTCTGCCGCGCAGCGTCAGTGTCCGACATAACATCCCAAAACCGCGGATCTGACGATCCGCTTCAAGCCTCGCTAACCACTTACGCCAGGAATCGCGCCTCCAATTCCTTTACCTCTTCCGGCCCAATCGGCACCAGCTCACCGATATGGGTGGTGGCGATGACGGCCTGCGCGCTGAATTCGGCCACTTCCAGCCGGTCGAACGCCTGCATCAGCGTTGCGCCGGTGGTGAAGATAGCATCGTTTTCCAGGAGCAAAACCGGCGTATCCTTCCCCAGTTGTTTGACGATTTCCTTCCCGTCGTCGAATTGTACGCCGTAAGGCATCAGGGGGATGTCGCGCAGGACGATGTAGCTTTCAGGAATAGTGCGCGTGTCGAGTTTGCGCCGGGTGACAGCGTAGGCGACGGCATTTGGCGATTGCGCGCTGATGATCGCGCCGATGTTAGGATGCGCCTGGTAAATCGCCATGTGCAGCCGCGTCGCCCGGCTCGGCTGCTTGCGCCGCTCACGCTGGCCGTCGCGGATGAGCACAATGTCATCCAGGTCGAGGTACAGGCGATCCACGCCATAAGGGGTGATGAGGAAGCTGTTCTCATCCACACGCGCCGAGACGGTCCCCGCCGTGCTGGTCATCAACTGTTGATCGTAGGCGCGATGCACCAGGTCAATGATCTGCTGGCGCAACTCGCGCTCGCGGCTGGTGTGAAAGGTCGGTTTGAAGGCCGGGAGCTTTTTGTGGTGTGTGTGGGTCAGCGCGATCTGTTCATCGGTGAGCGAATGCACCTCGCCGAGCCGGTACGCTTGAATTAGCGTGCGTGCGCAGAAATCCAGTGTCTCGAAACGCTGAAAAGCCGATAACAGGCTATCGCCGCCGGCGACGATGCCGTGATTTTCCAGCAGCACCACATCAAACCCCTGCGCGAACGTATCGGCAATCACCGCGCCGAGTTCCCGGCTGCCGGGAAGCCGATAGGGCGCGTAGCCTACCGGGCCGCAGACAGTATGCGCCTGCGGGATGATGCGGGTGTTAGGGGTTTGGCGTGCGATGCTGAAAGCGATCAACGCCGGTGGGTGGGCATGGACGATGGCCCGAAAATCCGGGCGTTTCTCATAGATGGCACGGTGGAATGGATACTCCGACGACGGCTTATGGGGACCGATAATGCTGCCATCCGGTTTGACACAGATGATGTCCTGCGGTTTGAGCGTGCCCTTATCCACGCCGGCCGGCGTGATCCACATATCGCCGTTCTCATCCAGGACCGAAAGGTTGCCGCCGGAGGTAGTCGTCATCCCGTAGCCGTAGATGCGTTCCATAATGGTGACCAACTGGACCCGTGGATGTAAAAGCGAGAATTTCATCGTCTCCCCTCCCTCAAAAAGAAACCCCTAATGGAGAATCAGGCCAGGCCCGCCATCCGCAACAACCGATCAGAATAGTTGCGTGCCTGCAATATCAGAAGTTCGCGCGGCGCAGTCTGCGGCCAGAGTTTGTGCCACAGCAACAATTCGCGTTGAAGCGGGGCCAAATCCAGAAGCAGCTCCGGTGGGACATGGGCAGCACTCCATTCGATAAACAAGGCCGCTTCTCGCAGCAGTTGCCTGACCAGTTCGTCATCCTGCGATGAACTCGCCCGCGAAGCAATCCGCGCCAGCGTCGAAGCCAGATTACCGATTTGCTGTGGCCAGTCCAAACGCATAAAACGCTCTCGAAACTGGGGTGAATATGTCGTCATGCTTCCACCTCCAAAAACTGCCGTACAATAGCCTCAATCCGGACGCGAAGCGCCGGATCCTGAACTTCCATAAAACGGTTATTCTGTTTCGGACGAATGTTGATCAGCGATTCAAAGCCAACTTCACGTTTCAAGGGGTACCAATCCGCGCCCCAAATATCAGTTTGTCGGCTACCGTCTTCCAACAAGGCTTGTTCGCAATCGGCATGCAATTCCCCCCCGCCGGCCAAAATGCCACGTTCCACATCTACAGCCAGTTTAATCAGCGCCTCGCCGAATGTTTCGCTCATTTGGCGCAATTGCTCTGGAGTTATACGTTCTCGGATAATCAAAATCATGGCGCCCCCTCGAAAAACACCCCCCAAATTATACTCACTGGATATTTTATCCCATTTGCTTCCTACAGCAAAAGACAGATAGCACTTTGCCACCGAAATTTTTGCCCGGCGAGCAAAAATCTTATCGTAGATGGGCGCGAATTGCCTGGACAGTTTTCCTGACCGCGCCTGCTCAAGCGGTATTCTGGAGAACCCGGTTGTTGGCGTGAGCACGTCGGGATCGCTGTTCTACACGCTCTTGACTTTGCGCTGCCACGTGACGGATGGCCTGCATGATGCGCTCCGCCGCCGCGCGAACGCCATCGTGATCCTCGATGTCGCCTTCCAGGTGTAGCGGTTGCCCTACGGTCATCGCATAGGGGCCGCGCCAGTACCAGCGGATCGGCTCGTCGCGTGCGTCAAGCTGCTTTGTGCTATAGTGTAGCCGTTCCCGTTCCAGGTGGATGCCAACCGGGACAATCGGCGCGCCGGTCAACAGCGCCAAACGCGCCGCTCCGGTGCGTGGGGGACAGAAGCCGCCTTCGCGCGGGCTGAGTGAGCCTTCCGGGAAGATGCCTACCGTCTGCCCATCCCGCAGGCGACGCAGCGCCTCAGCGAAGGCCGCGCGCCCGTTCGCCCGCACAACCGGAATCTGCCCGGAACGCCGCAGAATCCGGCCAACAAGGGGGATGGTGAAGACGGATTCGGTAATGAGGATGCTCAGCGGTTCGGCGGTCAACGTCGTCAGAATCAAGGGATCGGTGGTGCTCGGATGGTTGGCGACGATGATTTTCGGGCCTTCAGGCAATGGGAACTGAAAAACGATGTCCGGGTTCAGGGTGAGCCTGGCGTACAGGGCCACCAGCGGCTGTCCGATGGCATACAGCAGCTTCTCCCCATCAACAAACGCTTGTTTTGGCCGGGGCCACGCCAACGACCAGATGTAAGGCTGGAGATTCCCTTCTAAAAGCATGCAACACCTCTCTATGCGTGATGATCATGTTATGCTCACAGCATAGCCGATACACACAGGGTTCGCATGCCCCAAAAGGGATATTGAGGGGGTATTTTGATTTTGTGAAGTAGGCTACAGCATCAGCGAGAGGAAGTTATCCAGCGTATGCCGGGCGACGCGGGCTGCCGGCGCATAGTGTGGCAAGATGAGGTCGAAGGCGTGATCTGTCTGCGGGAACTCGGCATAGACCGCCGGGACGCCGGCCTGCAATAGCTTGTGATATAAGGCACGGGTAGCTTCCAACGGCATATAGTAGTCATGTTGTCCCTGGAAGAGCAAGGTGGGCGGCGAGGCGGGACCGGCATGGGTGATCGGGGAAGCCAGCGCGTACATGTCGGGCACTTCGTCCGGCGAGCCCCCGAGCAGCCAGCCGATCTCCGGGTTGGCAGGGACGTTATAGTATGTAGCGCGCATATCCACTGCGCCGTAGAACGAAACGACGGCATGCACCGTCGTGTCGGCGTCGCGCAGGTCATCCGGCGTGAGGGCTGGATGATGGGGCGTGTAAGCCGTCAACAGCGCAAGGTGTCCACCCGCCGAGCCACCGGAAACGACAATGCGCTCCGGGTTGATGCCGTAGCATGCTGCATTGGCCTTGAGCCAGACGATAGCGCGCTTCACATCGCCGATCATGCCGAAAAGGTCGGTTTCGGGCCACAGGCGGTAAGCAATGTCCATGATGACGTGGCCTTGCAACGCCAGGTAGCGGAAAACCGGGCGCGTGCCGAAGTCCTTGTCCAGGCGATGCCATGCCCCGCCGTGACAGTAGATCAGCGCCAGGCCGGAGGGCGTGACGTTCTCCGGCGGCTGCCACAGGTCACACAACAGGGGGCGTTCCTCGGCGGTTTCTGGATTGGTCAAGGTCCAGTAAACCAGGTCGCGCGTCCAACGGGGTTGCGGAACAGGAGCAAGCCAGCGCGGCAGATACCATAACATCCGTGCGCGCCGGGTGCGGGCACGCTGCGCCGGCGGGATTTTGCTGCGCCAGTCTGCCCCAAATGCCTTCTCGAAACCGACATGCTGGGTCAGCACCCGCCACATGTAGATCGCGGCCAGCACGCCGCTGGCGCCGCCGGCCACAAAAGGCGGCCATGCGCCGGAGTTCAAGCCACGCATAGCCTGCATAATACCGAAGAGCGCCACCAAGGGCGAGAGCGCCGTGGCAAGCATTTTGCCCGCGTAGAGCCATAAATTCAATGGCGTCTTGATTTTCACGAAGAACAATACACTCAGCACAGCGCTGAAAAAAGTTGAAAGCCAGGCGGAAAAATTACGCCGACGTTGGACACGCGATGATTTTGTCATAAGTTACTCACTTTTGGATTAGCAGACATTATGAGTTACACTCTCAACCCCGCATGAAAGTGCAGTCAACGGATTAAACGGATTTGAACGGATTAACTTTCAATTGGCGCATAAATCTGCTCAATCTGCTTAATCTGCTGACCATTTTCGGGAATAGATTAAGCAAATGCAGAACGGCATCTCATAACAGTTTCAGCTCACCGGCGCGATGAACGGCTTCGGTACGGTTATGGACGCTGAGTTTACCGTAGATGCTCTTCAAATGCTGTTTAACCGTGCCTGTGGCAATGAAGAGCTTCGCAGCCATCTCCTTGTTAGATGCGCCCAATGCCAGTAAACGCAAGACTTCCGATTCGCGTTCGCTGAGCGGCTCAACCAGCCCAGGTGTAGTTGTTTCTCCGGGTTGTGACCGGCTTTCCGACGCGCTCCCCACCGTCAGCACCTGCTCCACAAACGCCGCCCCGGCACGGCGGACCTCGGGCAACAAGGCCAGCACCTGCGCGTCCTCATCGAGGAAGGCGCGAACGTAATCTTGCGGTGCAGCCAGTTTAACGGCGCGCCTGAGCCGTTCCAACGCCGCAGGTCGGTAGCCCGCCAGGGCCTCGACAAGCGCTTGCAAGATGTAAACACTGATCAACCAGCGTCCCAGGCTGTGTTCGCACATGAACTGTTCCAGCCGCGCCAACCAGCGGCGCGCATCGGCGAGTCGCCCTTGCGCCAGCAACAGCCGCGCATAGACCAGATGTTCTTCAATGCGCAAATACTGCGGCGTGTCGGCGGGGGAAAGGTGCACCGTTTCTGCCCATTGTACAACAAATTCGAGATCGCCCTGCCGCAGATGCAGGTCGGCTTCCAGCGCCAGTAACCAGTGCGCGTCGGTGAGCGATTCCTGCGCCGTAAAACGCCGGGCGCGCTGCACAGCCTCAAACGCGGCAGCGTGCTCACCCAGAGCATACCGAAGCGGGGCGCTCGTCCCCAGGGACAACATGAGCAGGCTATTGACGGCCAGGGGTTCGCTGAGCGTCCACCCCTTTTCATAGAACTGACGCGCCATCTCAAGTTCATTCGCTTCGTAACATAACGTAGCCAGCCGTGTAAAGATGAGTCCCGCCAGCGGCGAGGGGCGTCCGGCAGCGTCGGTGTAGCGTTCGAGCGCCTGGGTACACACAGCGACGGCATCGCGGCGCTTCCCGTGGGTATTGAGCGCCGCTGCCAGCGACATCTCTACCACAACGGCGAAGACCTGATTTTCGAGGGCCTGTCCGATTTTCTGCGCCTCGCGCAAGGTAGCAATCGCTTTGACAATCTCGCCGGTGCGTTCCTGTGCTTCGGCCATGCCCCAGAAGGCCAGCAGTCGCCAATGAGGATGTTCTTGCTTGAGCAAGCGCAGTGCACCTTCTATCCATGCCATAGCGTGCGCATAGTCCCGGCGGCCCAGCGCGACGTAGCCACGCAAGAGCCATAATTTCCCCAGGTCGGCGGCAGGGATTTTGTCCAAATGAAGATGTTGGTCAGGTGTATTGGGGACAACGCCGGGATAGGCGGCGCGCAAGCAGGTTTCGGCGGCATCAACGTAGACTTCTGCGGCGCCCACGTCGCCGGTCAACGCCAGAATCCACCCTTTATCGGTCGCCAGCGTGCTGTCGGCGCGCACCCGCACGTCAGGCAGAGCGTCTAACCAACCGCGCACCGCTGTGACGCCGCCGCGGTGCAGAGTAGGCTCTGCCGCCTCGCGGATCAGCCGTTCGGCGTCATCCCAGTCGCCGGACGCAGCCGCGTAAGCCAGCGCGTGTTGAATGGCCTGCGGCAGCATGGCGTAGCTTGCATACCAGCCGGCTGCGCGCTGATGCAGACGCGCAACCTCATCAGGCGCAAGAGTAGGGCGCAGGACTTCGGCGAAAAGGCGATGATAACGATACCACTCACGACAGTTATCCAACGGAATCAAGAAGAGGTTGGCGTTCTCCAGCCGTTCCAACATCGCCTGCCCGTCGTCACGGCCCGTCACCGCATCACACAGCGAAGCCGTCAGTCGGTCGAGGATAATGGTCTGCCGCAGGAATTCGCGTATGGAGGGCGGTTGACGTTGCAGGACCTCCGTGACCAGATAATCAAGCACGTAGCGGTTATCGCCGCTGAAGGCCGCGATGAACGTCTGGGTATCGGCCTGCCCACCCTGACGGGTTGCCATATCTTGTAAGGCCAGGGCTGCCAGTTGTAGCCCGGCGATCCAGCCCTCGGTGTGTTCCTCCAACGTCTGCACGATCTGGGGGGGCAACGCCAGTCCCATCGTCTGCTTAAGAAAAGTAGCCGCTTCTTCAGCGGTGAAGCGCAAATCGCGCTCACGCAGTTCGGTGATCTGGCTACGCGCGCGCAGACGGGGCAAGGGCAAAGGCGGGTCTTCGCGGGTGTTGATAACAATATGCATCAGCGGCGGCTGGTTTTCTAACAGCATGCACATAATGGCGTGAATGATGGAAGTGGTGATCAACTGGTAATCGTCCACCACAAGCATCAACGGCGTCGCGGCGGCGGCGATGTCGGCGAGCAACAAAGCAATCAAATGGGGAACGGTATTTTCAGAAGCAGGAGCCAAGGCAGCCGATTGGATAAGCGGGCGGATAGCGCGTCCAATGCGGCCATCGGCCTGCTGAAGCGCGGCGATCAGGTAAGTGAGGAACTGCGCCGGATCGTTATCCCCTTCATCCAGCGAGAGCCAGGCCACCTCGCGGGCGACGGTGCAGGCCCACTCGACAATCAACGTCGTCTTGCCGAAGCCAGCCGGCGCGGAGAGCAATGTCAAGCGTTTCCCAGCACGCAGTCCCTCGTCGAGCCGTGCAATGAGGCGCGGGCGCGGCACCATCTTCGGGCGCGACGCCGGAATATAGAGTTTGGTCGCCAACAGCGGTGTAGTCATACCCTGTAATCTTAACACAAATTGGGATTTGGAGAACCGGTATCGGAGTAGAGGCCCACTGCTATTGAGCAGCGCCCGAATCGGTCTCCGACCACGTGCACAAGTGAACCTTTGCTGATGAGAAATGGTATTATTTAATAGGCTCACAGGTTGTACCGATTGCAAAATGTCAGGACAGGCATATAATACTCTACTGTGTATAGCGGCGACCTTGAGCGAATCACAAACGAGGAATTCTATGGCCAGTACAGAACATTTACTTGAAGTCAAACATCTGAGCACACGCTTCTATACCGAAGATGGCGTTGTGCATGCTGTCAACGACGTCTCCTATACCCTGGACGAAGGCGACACGCTGGGGGTTGTAGGAGAAAGCGGTTGTGGGAAAAGCGTCCATGCCTTATCCATTATGCGCTTGATCCCCACGCCCCCCGGCAAAATTGTCAGCGGTGAGATTTACTTCCGGGGCCGGGACCTGCTCAAACTGAGCGACGAGGCCATGCGCAAGGTGCGCGGCGCCGAAATCGCTATGATCTTCCAGGACCCGATGACCTCTCTGAACCCGGTGAAGACGGTGGGCTTTCAGATTATGGAAGCCCTGATGCTTCACGAAGGTATGGATAAAGCGCGCGCCCGTGAGCGTACCATCGAGTTATTGACGCTCGTCGGCATCCCCGAAGCCGCACAGCGCGTGGATGACTATCCCCACCAGTTTTCCGGGGGGATGCGTCAACGCGCAATGATTGCCATGGGACTGTCCTGCAATCCCAGCCTGCTCATCGCCGATGAGCCGACCACGGCCCTGGATGTGACCATCCAGGCGCAGATTGTAGACCTGGTCAAGCGGCTACAAGAAAAATTCGGCATGGCAGTCATCTGGATCACGCACGACCTGGGGGTAGTCGCCAGGTTGGCGCGGCGCGTGAATGTGATGTATGCCGGGCGGATCATCGAATCCGGCCCCGTCAAAGAGATTTACGGCAATCCGCATCATCCTTATACCGTAGGGCTGTTAGGGTCCTTGCCCAGCCACGGCAGCCGGGCAGCGGCTCGCCTCTTTTCGATCCCCGGCGAGCCACCGGACCTGATCGGTCTGCTGCCGGGTTGCGCCTTTGCCCCCCGTTGCCATTACCAGGTGCCTCGCTGTTCGCAAGAGACGCCACCGCTGGAAGAGGTGTCGCCAGGGCACATCGTTGCTTGCTGGGAAAAAGATAAGGTGAGGAGGGGATAATCATGGCCAAAGCGTTGAACACCGGCAAAAACGAAGTTTTACTCCATGTAGAGGGCCTGAAAAAGTATTTTCCCATCAAGCGCGGGCTTCTGCAGCGGCACGTCGGCGACGTCAAAGCGGTTGATGATGTCAGCTTCGACGTTTACCGTGGTGAAACCCTGGGGCTGGTCGGCGAAAGCGGTTGCGGCAAAACTACCACCGGGCGCACGATCATCCGTATTTACGAACCGACCGCCGGGCAGGTCGTCTTCAAGGGGCAAGACTTAGCAAAATTGCGCCCCAATGAGATGCGCGAGATGCGTCGTAGCATGCAGATGATCTTTCAGGACCCGTATGCCTCGCTTAATCCTCGTATGAGCGTGTTGAAAATCGTCGGCGAACCGCTGGAAGTTTATCGTCTGGCAAACAAAGCGGAGCGCCGCGAACGGGTCGCCACGTTATTGCAGTTGGTCGGCCTGAACCCCGATTTTATGACGCGCTACCCCCACGAATTTTCCGGCGGACAGCGTCAACGCATTGGCCTGGCCCGCTCATTGGCGCTCAATCCGGATCTGATCATCTGCGACGAGCCGATTTCGGCGCTGGATGTCTCCATCCAGGCGCAGGTGGTGAACCTGTTGGAAGACTTGCAGGAACAACTGGGCCTCACCTACATTTTCATCGCCCACGATTTGAGCATGGTACGGCACATCAGCGATCGGGTCGCCGTGATGTACCTGGGCAAAATCGTGGAATTGACGGATCGGGATACCCTCTATGCCAATCCCTTGCATCCCTACACCCAGGCGTTGCTCTCCGCGATTCCCGTGCCCGATCCGGTCATCGAAGAAACCCGCCAGCGCATTATCCTGGAGGGCGATTTGCCCAGTCCGGCCCATCCACCCAAGGGCTGCAACTTCAGCACGCGCTGTCCGCAGGTACGGGATATTTGTGAGCAGGAGGAACCGCCGTTCATCGAAGTGGCGCCTGGACACTGCTGCGCATGCCATTTTGTAAAGCCGACGGCCTGACACCTGAAAGGAGGTGATGTGTATCGAGGTAAACGGCTTATTTTTGGCGTCCGATAAGATGATCCCATAATCAAAACCTTAGTTTGAAGGAGGATGAACGTGTTTAAGAAACTTTTGTGGACTGTGGCTGGCCTGTTGATCGTTGCCAGCATGGTGTTGTCTGCCTGCGCGACGCCCACCCCGGAGAAAATCATCCAGACGGTGGAAAAAATCGTCGAGAAGGAGGGTGAGAAAGTCACCGTCATTGAGACGAAGGAAGTGACGAAGGAGGTACAAGTCGTCGTCACGGCCACGCCCGAACCGGAAAAGCCAGTGGAATTCAAGTCTGCCGATCCCAATACGCTGGTGCTCGCCGAAATCAGCGAAGGGATTGACACCCTGGACCCGGCCTGGAACTATGAGAGCGATGGCGACGGCATCATTCTGAACATTTACGATCAGTTGGTCACCTACAAGGGTAGCTCGGCCGTCGAATTCGCGCCCGCACTGGCCGAGAGCTGGACAGTGTCTGACGATGGTAAAACCTACGTTTTCAAAATCCGCAAGGGCGTCAAATTCCACAACGGCGCCGATCTGACCCCTGAAGACGTGGCCTACAGCCTCCAACGTGGCGTGCTGCAGGGCGGCACCGATTCCCCGCAGTGGCTTTTCACCGAGCCGTTCTTCGGCATCGGCATCCACGACATCGCCGAGCTGGTGGATGACACCGGCGCGCTGGACGATGACGCCGAAGCTTTGCAGGCCGCCGACCCCGAGAAGTTGCTGGCCGCCTGCCAGGCTGTGATGAACGCCATTCAAGCCGATGAGAACGCCTGGACCGTGACCTTCAACCTGGCGCAGCCATGGGGGCCGTTCCTGGCAACCCTGGCGCAAAGCTGGGGCTCCATCCTGGATAAAGATTGGGCCATCGAAAACGGCACCTGGGATGGCGATTGCGCCAACTGGCAGAAGTACTATGGCGTTTCTTCCGAGAACACGCCGCTGCGCGATAAGGCCAACGGCACCGGCCCGTACAAGCTGGAAAGCTGGACCCCCGGCGAGCAAAAAGTCCTGGTGCGCAACCCCAACTGGTGGCGCACGGAGCCGACCTTCCCCGGCGGCCCGACGCAACCCACCATCGAGCGCGTCATCTTCAAGGGCGTCTCTGAGTGGGGCACGCGCTTTGCGATGTTGCAGGCCGGCGACGCCGATGTCGCGGCGGTACCGGGCGAGAACTACGCCCAGGTTGACCCGCTGGTCGGCGAATGGTGCGAATACGATGTCGTCGCCGACAAGTTCACCTGCAAGGCTACCGAGAACCCCAACGGTCCCCTGCGCCTGTATCGCGGTATGCCGAGCACGTCGCGCACCGATGCCATGTTCGTCTTCAACATCAACACCGACGGCGGCAATCCCTACATCGGCAGTGGGCAACTGGACGGTAACGGGATTCCGGCGGACTTCTTCAGCGACATCCATGTCCGCAAGGCGTTCAACTATTGCTTTGACTGGGACGCCTATATCAACGACGCGCTGTCCGGCGAAGCCGTACAGGTTTCCGGGTTCTCCATCCCCGGTATGATCGGCTATGACCCGAACGGGCCGATGTACCACTACGATCCCGACAAGTGCGCGGAAGAACTGAAGCTGGCCTGGGATGGTCAGGTGTGGGAGAAGGGCTTCCGTCTGCAGATCGGCTACAACACCGGCAACGTCACCCGCCAGACCATCGCCCAGATTTTGCAGGCGAACCTGGCCGACATTGACCCGAAGTTCCAGGTGGAAATCATCGGCCTGCCGTGGCCGAGCTTCCTGGCGGCCTACCGCGCCAGCCGCCTGCCAATGGCCGTCTCCGGCTGGCAGGAGGACCTGCACGACCCGCACAACTGGGCGCAGCCTTTCCTGATCGGCACCTATGCTTCACGCCAGCGCCTGCCGGCAGAACTGAAGGCGCAATTCACCGAGCTGATCAATGCAGCCGTGTCGGCGACCGACGATGCCGAGCGCGCCAAGCTGTATCAGCAGCTCACGCAGTTGGATTACGAGAATGCCATCGCCATCCGCCTGGCCGTCGCCACGGGACGCCGCTACGAGCAGCGCTGGATGGGTGGCTATTACTTCAACCCCATTCAGGCGCCGCGCGACCGCATCTATACGCTGACCAAGCAGTAAAAGTTGGATTGTCTGTGGATAGGAGAGGGCTTTTGCCCTCTCCTGATCCCCCTAGAAATGCGTGCTACGGAATGGGTAATCTGAAGCCAAAACAGTTTACGTATTCCGTATCACACATCACGGAGGTTAAACGATGGTTAACTATATCATTCGACGCCTGATCATGGTGCCTTTTTTACTGTTCGGCGTCACCGTGTTGATTTTCCTGATGCTGCAGTTTCTCTCGCCGGTAGAACGTTCGGCGTTGTACGTGCGCGAGATTCCCAAGAACGAATTGGTTTTGGAAGGCATCATCAAACGCTACGGGCTGGATCAACCGATTTATATCCAATACTGGAAATGGCTGGTGGGGACCACCGACCCGCGCACCGGTGAGCGCGTCGGGGGAATCCTGCGCGGCGACTTGGGCTATTCACGCACGGCTTCACAGCCGGTTGCCGAGTTGCTAGCGCGGCGCTTCCCGGCCACGCTGGAAATGGCCTTGCTGGCCGTCGTGCCGGTAGTCGCCGGTGGCATTTTCTTGGGCGTGGTGGGAGCCGTCAACCACAACAAATTCCTGGATCATGCCGTGCGGATCTTCGGCATCGTCGGCTGGTCTTTCCCGGACTTTGTTTTCGGGTTGCTGTTGTTGATGGCATTCTACGTGGGGACGGGGTGGTTTCCACCGGGGCGGCTTTCAGACTGGGCCAATCAGGTGGTGATGTCGCCCGAATTTCGCAACTATACCAGCATGGTAACTGTAGATGCCTTGCTGAACTTGCGGCTGGACATTTTCTGGGACGCGCTGCGTCACCTGATCTTGCCGGTCATTTCGTTAGCCTACCTCTGGTGGGCGTTGACGCTGCGGGTGACACGTTCTTCAATGTTGGAGACGTTGCGCCAGGATTACATCACTACGGCCCGTGCCAAAGGCTTGAGTGAGCGGGTAGTCATCAACCGGCATGCGCTGCCCAACGGCCTGTTGCCGGTGGTAACCCTGGCCGGGGGCACGGTTGTCGGGTTACTAAGCGGAGTCGTGATCATCGAAACGGTCTTCAACTATCCCGGTCTGGGCATGGCAGCCGCTAATGCAGCGAGCAATCTGGATGTGATTACCGTGTTGGCCTTTGTGCTCTTCAATGGCTTTATCCTGGTGATCGCCAACGTGATCGTAGACATTCTGTATGCTTACATTGACCCGCGGGTGCGGCTGGACTAGAGGCAAGGAGGAGCAAAAATGACCACACAAACAATGGCTTTGCCCCAATTGCGTCGTCGCGCACCGGGGTGGTTTGAGCGTTGGGTGGGCCACGATGTCTACCGCACTTTGAAAGGACTGGTCACAAATCCTGTCTCGGTGATCGGGCTGATATTGCTGGGCTTTTTCATCTTTGTAGCCGTGGCCGCGCCGATTTTAGCGCCATACCCGCCGGGCACCAGCCCCAACCGTATCCCGCGCGATGGGTTTGGTGCCGTCCCCAAACCGCCGGGCACGGAATGGAAAACGCGCCAGCCCCCACTGCCGTTTTGGTGGAAAGCCGTCACCGGCAAAGATCAGTGGGTGCATTTGATGGGCACGGCCAGCGGGCAATGGGACATCTACTACGGCGTGGTGTGGGGGACGCGCACGGCATTGTTGGCCGGATTAATCATCACCGTCTGCGGGTTCGTCATCGGCTGCTTGATCGGCGCCGTATCGGCCTTCTACGGTGGTTGGGTGGACATGGTGCTGATGCGCATCACGGACCTGTTCCAGGCTTTCCCCTTCTTGTTGACGGCGATGACGCTCTCGGCAGTGCTGACGCCTAAGCTGGGCAAGGGATTGTTGCCGCCCGCGATTGCGTTGATTATGTTCAGCTGGATGGGTTTCGCGCGTCTCTTACGCAGCGACATTCTCTCCTTGCGCGAGCGTGAGTACGTGCTGGCTGCGCGTGTCATCGGGGTGCGCGATACCCGCATCATGTTCCGCCATATTTTGCCCAATGCCATCTTCCCAACGCTGGTGCTGGCTTCAATGCGCATCGGCAGTTATGCGATCACCTTTGCCGGGTTGAGCTTCCTGGGCATCGGCGCCGAGGTGGGCTACCCCGACTGGGGGCAATTGCTCTCTTTCGCCCGCAACTGGATGACGCAGTTGGGCGACTACTGGTACATCGTGATGTTCCCCGGTGTGGCGCTGGTGCTGTTCGTGCTCTCGTGGAACCTCGTGGGTGACGCCCTGCGCGATGTGCTCGATCCACGTCTGCAGGGTTCACGGTAAGTTTTCGGGCTGCCGGTTCGAGTAAAAAGACCTGACCTCAGCAGGGAAATAGACGGTAGAGGGGATGAAAAATCCCTGTCTACCGTCTATTGTTTTCTGGCTACTGCGTTATGCTTTTTAACCCCCAAAGACGGGTACAACTTCAGTGTTATCTCCATACTCTCCTTGCTATACTGAAAACGTTCAACCGTTAGAACGTTTGAACGTTCCAACATCTTTCTCAGGAGCAAGTATGGCAGACTATCGCATCACAGCGCATCCGATTCTTCCAATCCCTCCCGATGATTGCGTTGAGTTCACCTGGCAGGGTCGGCCGTTGACCGCGCGGCGCGGGGAGATGATTGCATCGGCGCTGTTCGCGCACGGTATCCACATCTTCGGGCATCACCACCGCGACGGTTCCCCGCAGGGCATTTTCTGTGCGAACGGGCAGTGTTCGCAGTGTCTGGTCATCGCCGACGGCCTGCCGGTGAAGGCATGTATGACGCCGGTGACGCCCGGCATGGCCGTCGCCCCATTGGAAGGACTGCCCGTGTTGCCGCCGGTCGCCGAACCGCCGCCGCTTCGCGCCCTGCGCACCGTTGACGTGCCCGTGCTCATCATCGGCGGGGGGCCGGCAGGGATGTCGGCGGCGATCCAGTTGGCGCAGTATGGCATCCGCGTGTTGCTGGTAGACGACAAAAATCGCCTGGGCGGAAAACTGGTCTTACAGACGCACCGCTTCTTCGGCTCCGTGGAGGCCGTCTACGCCGGCACGCGCGGTATTGACATTGCGACGCGCCTCGAAGACGAAATCCGCCGCCATGACACCATCGAAGTCTGGCTCAACAGCACCGCGCTCGCCGTGTTTAGCGATGGGCTGGTGGGTGTTCTGCGGGGGGCGAATTACGAATTACGAATTACGAATTACGAATCTCCCGACCATACTCCATACTCCATACTCCATACTCCGCAACCGGAATATGTGCTCATTCGCCCCGAAGTCCTTCTCGTTGCTACTGGCGCACGGGAGAAGTCGCTGACGTTCAAGGGGAACACGCTGCCGGGGGTTTACGGTGCGGGGGCATTCCAGACGTTGGTAAACCGCGATTTGGTGCGGGCGGCGGAACGGCTGTTCATCGTCGGCGGCGGAAATGTCGGACTGATCGCCGGGTATCACGCGCTACAGGCGGGCATCGAGGTGGTGGGGCTGGTGGAGGCGTTGCCGGAATGTGGCGGGTACAAGGTGCACCGCGACAAGCTCGCCCGCTTCGGCGTGCCGATTTATACGTCACACACGATTCTATCTGCCAATGGGCGCGAGCACGTGGAATCGGTGACGATTGCGCAGGTGGATGAGCGTTTCCGGCCCATCCCCGGCACCGAGAAATCCTTCGCCTGCGATACGGTGCTCATTGCCGTAGGGCTTGATCCGGTCAATGAGTTCACACAGAAGGCGCGGGAATTCGGTATGACGGCCTTCGACGCCGGCGACGCGCAGGAAATCGCGGAGGCGTCAGCGGCGATGTTCTCCGGCAAGATTCGCGGGCTGGAGATCGCGCGGGCGCTCGGCGCGACGACGGACGCCGTCCCCGATGCCTGGCGGCGCACCGGCGACATCCTCAAGTCGCATCCCGGCGCGGTGATCCCGGAACGCATCCCGCCCCAGGAAGAAGGTGTCTTCCCGGTCTTCCACTGCGCACAGGAGATTCCCTGCAATCCCTGCACCTCGGTCTGCCCGCAACACCTGATTTATATTGACGAAACCGACATCCGCGCCGTTCCGGCTTATCTGGGAGCGGAAGCAGGGAAGGCCTGTCTGGGCTGCGAGCAATGCGTTGCCATCTGCCCGGGGCTGGCGATCACCCTGGTGGACTACCGCACAGACGCCGAGAGGCCGACGGTGACGCTGGCCTATGAATTCCTGGTGAACCATATCGCCGTTGGCGACCGGGTGACGGCACTCGACACGCGGGGCAACATCCTGGGCGATGTCGAGGTGGTCAACGTGCGTGCCATCAAACGCAACGACCGCACCATCCTTGTCAGAGTGCGCGCCCCGAAGGCCATTGCCAAACATATCGCCGGTATCCGCCGGCCAGAGCTACCACAGGTCATCAACCCCGCAGATCACCCCCCCACCCCCGTCTACCGTCTACCGTCTACCGTCTACCCGGATATCGCCTGCCGCTGCGAACGGGTGACGGTGGACGAAATCCGCGCGCTGATCCGCAAGGGCTACCGCGACATCAACGAGATCAAGGCCGTCACCCGCGCGGGGATGGGCGCATGCGGCGGCAAAACGTGCAGCGCGCTCATTTTGCGTCTCTTCCGCGAAGAAGGCCTCCCTCTTAATGCCGTCACCCCTAATGTCCCCCGTCCCCTCTTCGTCGAAGTGCCTCTGGGCGTTTTTGCGGCGGAGCGCGAATCACGAATCACGAATCATGAATCACGAATCATGAATCATGAATCCCCAATCCCTAATCCCCAGTTACCAATCCCCAATCCCCAATCCCCAATTACCTCTGATGTGATTATCATCGGCGCGGGCAGTGTAGGCGTACCGGCAGCGCTGGCGATGGCGCAGAAGGGGTTGAAGGTGCATGTGTTCGATGGAGCGGCGAGTCAGGGGCAAGGCTCCAACAAGTCGGCGATCGGCGGGGTGCGCGCTACCCATTCCGATCCGGCGAAGATTCGCCTGTGCCTGCGCAGCCTGGAAATCTTCTCGACGTGGGAGGAAACCTACGGTCACGACATCGAATGGACGACAGGGGGCTACGCCTTCGTCGCTTACCGCGAGCAGGAGGCGCAGACGTTCAAGAACTTGCTCAAAATCCAGCATGCTTACGGCCTCGACATTGACTGGTACGACCGCGACGACTTCCTGCGCATCGTCCCCGATGTGAACCCCAACGGTCTGCTGGGCGGGACGTTCTCGCCGCGCGATGGTCACTGCTCACCACTGCTGGCCGGACACGCTTTCTACGATGCGGCGAAGGCAGCGGGCGCGGTCTTCCACTTCAACGAGCCGGTGATGGAGATACTGGTTGACGAAACCACAACCGGCCGCCGCATTCGTGGGATTCAGACAAAGCAGGGGACGTATCACGCGCCGGTCGTCGTCAATGCCGCCGGAGCCTGGGCGCAGGCGATTGGGCGTCTGGTGGGGATGGAACATCCCGTGCAGCCCGATTCGCACGAGGCCGGGATCACCGAACCGGTGGCGCATTTCCTGGGGCCGATGCTCGTGGACATCCGCCCCGCGCCGGGATCGGCCAACTACTACTTCTTCCAATTGCGCAGTGGACAGGTCGTGTTCTGCATCACACCGCGACCGAGCATCGTAGGCTTTGACCGTCGTGAGACAAGTGTTTTCCTGCCACAGGTTGCATCCCGTATGGTGGATTTGGTGCCGCGCCTGGCGAACCTGCGCGTGCGGCGCACCTGGCGCGGCCTCTATCCGATGACGCCGGACGGCTCGCCGCTTGTCGGCTGGGCGCGCGAGGTAGAGGGCTACCTGATGGCTATCGGCATGTGCGGGCAGGGCTTCATGCTCGGCCCCGGTCTGGGCGAGTTGCTCGCGCGGATGGTCGCACAGGAGGAACTGTCGGCAGAAGACCAGGAGGTGCTCAAGGTGCTCTCGCCGTACCGGGCGTTTGCGGGACAGGAGGCGTTGAGGTGAGACAAATAGCGGGGATTTGGGGCGGCTTCGCCGTCCAAAATCCCCCTTTGAGAAATTTCCTGCTCTCCCCGCACACGAGGAGAGCGGGGGCAGGGAGTGAGGGGGAAAAAAACCCAAAAAACTGTCCACGTCCTGAAATGCACCCGGTGCAATTGCGCGATAGATAGTGGAATCCCATGATATAATGAATTAAAGAATCCCATCAAGAAGCACAAGTGTTTCGTGCCCGTCATGCTGACCTTTTGCAGGCTTACGCAGGACGCTATATTGCGATGTATCAAGGGCAGGTCGTAGATGATGACGCAGATCAACTGGCATTGTTGACACGGATCGAGGGAAAATATCCCCATACGCCCGTACTGATTACACCGGTTGTGGCGGAACCGGAAGAGATATATACTGTGCGTTCTCCGCGTTGGGAGCAAATATGAACGTGTTCACCTACCCCTATGATACTACCTACCAGCCGCCTATGCCTGTGGCGGATATCCAATTGCAAGCGCCGGGGCGCGCGATGTTGCCATCAACGTTTCCTGCACTATTGGATTCAGGCGCAGATGGTACAATGGTGCCCATTGATCTGCTAGAAGCAGCCGAAGCGCGTTGCGTTGGTGAGGCCCGCTTACGCGGTATTACCGGCGAAGGCATAACAGCGTGAATCCCCAAAACCTGTTACTCCGTGAGCGTGAGCTGAAAAAACGCTGGGCCTACCCCTACCGTTGGGGACGGACACAGAACAATCTGTTCGACGCGCAGACGCGCTTTGTCTACACCGAACCCACCTTTGAACCGCTGTTGACGGAACTGGAACGCCGTTTTGCATCCACGCCGGAGCGCGAGGCGCTCTTCGATTACGCGCTCAATCGCTGGTATAATTTCTGGTCGGCGCGGGCAGTAGAAGAGATTTTCGCAGCATTGGACGGGGTGACGCCGGCCGAGAATCAGCGCGACCGGCTGGTAGACTTCACACTCAACGGCGTGCGCTTCGACCACAAGACTTCGGTATTTCCCCGTGGCTTTGGTCACGATCTCACCTACGCGGTCAACCATCCGACCGCGCTCATCGAATGGCTGTACCGTGAGCAGAGCCAGGAGCAGCGCCGACATTACGCTAACCGCCTGTTCCTGGTCCTGTACGCGGCCGATGGCGCACATTGGAAGCTCAAGGCCGAGCTGACCTGGCTGAGCGGCATCCTGCGCGATTACGTGGCGACATTCGACGCTGCGCGCCTGCACCGCTTCAAGTTCACGGCGGAACAAGAGACGCTCTCCGACATTATCTGGGCGATCCATGTCTGAGCCTGCTGAAGAAACGATTACCCTTGACCGCGCCGACTTCCTGGCGCGCCTGGATGCTTGCCTGAACAGCGACGACCTCGAGGCAATCCGCGCGCAGATGGCGGCGTTGCGTGCTCAAGTTGCGGTGTGGCGTCCCAATGCAAGAGAGAACACCGCGCCAGATGCAGAAGTGTGGATTGTCTTTCCCCGCACAGGATTGTTAGCCGACCTGGATCAAATCCTTGCCACGCACACGCTTCAGCGCACCCACTACTACCTTGCCCGTCTGCGCAAAGCTGCCGTTGAAGTCCGCACGGGCAAAATCAACGACATCAACCTCAACCGCTGGAAAGAATATGACGAGATCATCACCGACAGCCTGTGGGTGATGGAGCGGCGCGACAATTCCGGCGCCCATAAAGCCTGGTACTGGGGCAACTTCATCCCACAGATTCCCCATCAGATGCTGCTGCGCTACACCCGGCGCGGCGATTGGGTGCTGGATACTTTCGTCGGCAGCGGGACGACGCTTTTGGAATGCCTGCGGTTGGGGCGCAACGGCATCGGCATAGAGCTGAACCCGGACATTGCAGCGCGCACCCGCGAGATTGTGGCGCAGGCGGACAATCCCCACAACGTCATCGCGGATGTGGTGGCAGGCGACAGCCGCGGGGTGGATTACGCGCAGGTGCTGGATGCCTATGGGATCACGCAGGTACAGCTTATCCTGATGCACCCGCCCTACCACGACATTATCCGCTTCAGCGACGACGCCCGCGACCTTTCCAATGCCGCGTCGGTAGACGCATTTGTGGCGCAGTTCGCGGAGATTGTGCGGCGCGTCACGCCGTTCCTCGAACGTCGCCGTTACCTGGTCATCGTCATCGGCGACAAGTACGTGAGAGGCGAATGGATTCCGCTCGGTTTCTACCTGATGCAGGCGGTGCAGGCGCAGGGATACACACTTAAAAGTATCATCGTGAAAAACTTCGACGAGACACGGGCCAAACGTGAACAGAAGGAGCTATGGCGTTACCGCGCTCTTGTCGGTGGATTTTACATCTTCAAACATGAGTATATACTGTTGTTTCAACGATAATGTTGACGAGAGTGCAACGTTCTAACCTTCCAACGTTTCAACGTTCCAACGCCCTAACCTCCGTTGGCCCGTTTTCGAGAGACAGAAGCCATGAAAACAATTTTGATCCTGGAAGATGATCCCTACCAATCGCGGTTGATGCAACGCCTGCTGGAACGCGCCGACTATCGAATCCTGGTCGAGTCAGACGGCGAGAGCGGGTTGCAGACGGCGATGGCGGTCATGCCCGATCTCATTCTGCTGGATATGGGGTTGCCCGATCTTGACGGCCAGACAGTTGCGGCGCTGCTGAAAGGTTCCGAAGTGCTGTCTCATATCCCCGTCGTGGTGGTGACGGCGTGGCCCCAGGATACAGCAGCGGCAATGGCCCGGGCGTATGGCTGCGAGGGGTACATCTCCAAGCCGATCAACGCGCGCGAGTTTGCCGATCAGATTGCCGCCTACTTTAAGCCGGATGCCCCTACAGGGTAGCCGTTGCTACGCCACGTGCCGCACACTTTGAGAATGGCTGCGCCGGGTCAGACGACCAGCGCAGCCATATCGTGACCGAAAAGCCCCAACCGATCCCCGGATTTGAGAACCACATCGGCGTTCAGATTGTGGACATCGCTTTGCGCCTGCCGGTAGCCAAGCCACGGCGCCATCGTATTGCGGGTCGCAAAGAGTCTGCCGTTCAAGAAGATATGACAGATTTCCTCCTCGGTGATGTCAGCGCGCGCCAAAATATCGTGGAGTGTTTCACCGGCGTCGAGCGTGAACCGCAGCACATTTTCACGGTCGGCACGGGGATTGGGTGCATAGCGGCGCAACTTTCCGTACAGGTGGATTTCAACTTGCGCTTCCATCTACGCCTCCTCGTTGAGCAACCGGCGTTCGCCTTCGAGTGCCCGTAGCGGCGCAATGTTCTGGGTGACTTCGAGGGCGCCGCGATACGCGCCTGTCGCATCCCGCAGCGCAAAATAGCGGATGTGGACGAACATTCCGTGAAGCTGAATCCAGAACTCCGCCACATCGCGCATGCCCGCGCGGAAATCGTCGAGAATACGCTGTACGCGATCCACACTCTGAGGTGGGTGGCAATTTTGCACCTTGCGTCCGATGATTGCCGGTGAGCGTGGGAAGATGCGTTCACGGGTCTGTGAGAAGAAGCATACCTCGTCGTTCTCGTCTACAAAGGTAATATCCACCGGCAGCGTGCTCAACATCAGGTTGATTTGTTCCGCCGATAGCGCCCCAACGTTCAGGGGAATCAGTCCTTCCGGTACCCGCGTCTCCGGCTGCGTTTCGACCTCACGGGGATCAAGGCGCGGTCGCCACTGCTGACCCGCCGTCACATAAGCGTAGCCGATCTCGGCTTCTTGAGCGCGTATCGCTGCCCATTCGGCCTCACTCAGCCGCGCCATAGCTGCCGGGAACAAAATCTTATGCTCCTTGTAGATCATGTCGCGGATGGTTTGATCCAACCGGGTGAACGTTTCGTCGAGTTGTGCCGTAAAGGCGTCCCACTCCGCCCCCGGCCCGGCCTCGAGCAAAGCGGTCAAGTGCTTCCAGGCGGCGCGGATGTCGTCGTGCACGGCCCACATCACCTTCGACGGCCCTGAGAAATCGTGGCGTTCCAGATAGGCGAAGAGGATGTTTTCCTTGCGCAGATAATGCCGTTCATACTCGCGCAGCTTGCGGAGGCTTACCTGTGCGGCCTGTAACGTGGTCGCGTCTGGGGCGGCTTTATAGGCTTCCAGCGCCGCACGCAAACGATCGAGCACGTGTCCTACGGCCAGGTTCTCCGCACGGAAGGTGAACACCGGATGGCCGGGGATCGTCTGCGGATCGGCCTGCGTGTCCAACGCCTCGCGGAAGACGGCCACATGCACGTCGCACAGTGGTTTGATTTGCTCAGGGTCCAAACCCTCGGCGACCAGGGCTTGCTCGATGTGGGCGATCTCATCGCCGCCGACGTCCGTCAACAACTCGGCGAACTGCGCCTTGACATCCTCCACACGCGCTCCGGCATGCAGTTGCCGGATGATGTTCTTCAGCGCCTCCTGGCGCCGACTGTGATTGTTGATATACTCGCTCATTGCCGTTTCCTCCCAAATCCCAAACCTAAAATCCAACATCACAACGTTCCAACGTTCATCCCCACACAATCTCAAACGCACACGTAATCGCCCCGACCGGACAGGCAGCTTCGCAGGCCGTGCAGTAAGTGCAATCCAACGGACGGACGATGACCGGCCCCGTCGCCTGCATTTCGACGGCATGCGTGGGACACTGCGCCACACATTGCCCGCAGCGCGTACACAAGGCCAGGTTAATTTCAGGTAATGTCCATTGCTCCATAAAAAAACCGCCTTTCTGATGTTTGCCCTAAGTCTACCAGAAAGGCGGTGAATATGCTACGACAAAAGTCGCATTGATGGCTCAACTTTGCGCTTCGGCCTCCAACGCAGCGCGATCCAGCAAAACGATGCGGCCGCGATCCAGACGAATCAGTTTTTCATCGCTCAATGCCCGCAGTGAGCGCCCGATCATATCGCGCACCGTGCCCAGGTGCGCCGCCATCTCATCCTGGGTCCACTTCTGGGTGACGGCGCTGCCATCGGCCTGCTGCAAAAGAAAACGCACCAACCGCGTGCGCACCGGGCGCAGGGCCAGGTCTGCCGCCAGATCGGCGAAGTGCGCCAGCCGCTCGGCAAAATCCTGCAAGATGGCAAGCGCCAGGTCAGGACAGAGACGCAAGACGTACAGGAAATCGTCCTTGAGCGCCGCGTACACAGTGACGTCGGTGATCGCTACAACGCTGGCGTGGTTGGTTGGCTCAGACCGAAAGAGCGGTACCGTGTTAAACGCCTGCCCCGGTCCGAGGCGCGCCAGAACCTGCTGGCGGCCCTGGGACGACATGCGATACACTTCGACATGCCCGTTGAGGATGAAATAGACGGCCTCGCACGGCTCACCCTCGACCACGATCAACGCGCCGGCCGGATAGACGCGCCGTACCAGAACATCGGTAAGATAACGCAAGCTACCCTCGGACAACCCTGCCAGCAACCGGATGTCGCGCAGAGTCTGGATTTTTGCGACCTCGGGCACGCGCGTTACTTGTTGACGACCATCTTGAGGTGTGTCAAGGCGTTGATGATCAGGCGTGCAGCGTCGTCAAGCTCCCATCGCCCCGTATTGATGACCAGATGGTAAAGCAGGGGATTATCCCAATCAATGTCGTAGAAACGCTCCAGGTAGGCCGCCGCGGCTTCGTCTTTGCGCTTGACCAGCGTTTCGGCCTCGTCCAGAGTGAGGTTCTCCAATTCCTTGACGCGCAACACGCGCGCGCCCAACGGCGCGACGACGCGCACGTGCAGCACTCCCGGCTGGCCTTGCAGAATGGCCTGTCCCCCCCGCCCGACGATGACCACATCATCGCGCTTGTGCGCCTCAAGGATAACATCCTTCACCAGATTGACGCAACGCGCCTCATCGAGCGTCTCGACCGCCATGGGGCGTCGCGATTCATGGCTCACCCAGGCATCCGCCGCCGAACGGCGTCGGCCGAACAGCCGATCCACGAACCCGCGTATTTTGTACGCATCCTCGGGGAAATCCACAATCTCATTCTCGGAAATGCCGGCCTCGGAAGCAACCCGCGCGATGAGAGCCTTATCGAAGTAGCTGTAACCCAGGGCTTCACACACACGCCGGGCGATGGCGTCTCCGCCGCTGCCATACTGTCGTGAAATCGTGATTACAGGCATACTAACCTCCTCAAGAATAGTTACAAGTAAAAGATTACTTTGTAAACAACAATGCCGCGTCAGCGTGAAGCAGTGAAATGAAGGTGTAGATACCGAACACTGTGCCGTGGGGGAACACAAACAGGTTGAAGAACGCTAGCACCAGTGCCAGCACCCGCGCCCAGGAGCGATATTGGAGCAACCCAATGCCGGCGACGACAGTAGGGACACACAACAATAGCGTGAGTCCGACACCGCAGATACTGATGATCATCAGAATCCCTATCGCCTCATGGTCGCCGGAAATCACGCCGGCACTCAGCATGATGGCGACGATCATACATCCTAACAGCAGCCCCAAAACCCCCAGAACCACGTGCAGCCAGCCCAGAACCTTGATGTTTGTTTGCATAGTTTTCTCCTTATTAAGTTCAGCCTGTCAACAGATTGAACGGAGGAAACGGATTTTACTCTCTAATCCGTTGAAATCCGTTCAATCCGTTGACATATTTTACGTCTTCATGCATCCCCGGTTGTAATTCTGCAACCAGGTTCCCCACCCCTTAGAGTCAGCGCACCGGCAACCGCACCGTAAATCTGAGCAGGCCAGCGTCGTTGGCATCGGTCATCAAATGGCCGCCCAATTCTTCACAGAAACGCTTACTGGTGATCAAAGCGACATCGTTATTCTCCAGTTCCCTGTTCCCCGGGCGGGAATCCGCGTCGGCAGAGTCGGGAGTCCGTTTTGCCGTGATGTCAAAGAAAAACCAATCCAGCTCTTGAACCTTTTCGCGGGTAGCCACCAGGGCAATATCCCCTTTGGGTGCGAGGCGTGAAGCGTAATAAAGCATCCCCAGCAATACCCAACGCACCATAGAAGCGTCCCCATTCATCTCGCCGAGTTCACCGGCACAACGAATCTCCAGGGCGTTCCCCCGGCGGGCAAGAATGGGCTGGCTGACACGCAGGACATCGCCTAATAATTCAGCCATGTCAAATGGTGCCGTGTAGATGTTCGTTTTCGCGGCATCGCTCTTGGCCGTGCGGAAGACTTCATCAATCATGTTGAGCAACTTCTGCCCGGCATCGTAGATGGACGTCAGATCCTGTTGCTGGAACTCGGTGATCGGGCCATCAATCCCCTTGAGAATGACCCGCGAAAAGCCGGTGATGGCATTGATCGGCGTCTTGAGGTCGTGGCCCATCATAGACATGGCATTCATATTGAAAGCCCTGGCACGTTCCGCCTTCCCCATGTAAAAGCCACTGCCTAGTGCCCCGATCAGGCTAACCAGGCGCGGATGAAGCAGTGTGATTTGTTCGACTGTCAGTTCCGCAGTCAGCTCTCGATCCAGCAGCGCGTAGATTTGCAGCAACGCCTCGGGCTGTAAATTATCTACACTTTCAAGTGCCTTGCCGATCTGCTGAGCTGGCTCGGCGGTGAAGGGTTCGGAAACCAGCAGCTTGATCAGTTGGTCGGTCGTCCTCAAGAGGGTCGTCTGCAGATCGGCACTCTCCGTAGCCGCCGGACTGAGTTCGGTCATCAACGTCATCCAGGCGTGGGCGATATCCTGGCGTCGTGCGTACAGGGTTTGGTAGATTTGAGCCTGTTCTTCAGTGTTCATAATCCTCTCCACGTTAGCGGTTGCGTACACCGGATTGATCAAATGTTTTTATCATACCCCTATCATATCACGTTCTGCCGGTAATGTGAATAGCTCTTTCTTCCCTATTCTTGTGCCTTTTGAAAGATGTTCAAGCCGTTTGTGTTTGTCGGGAGACGCTATATAATCTCAATAAACGTCCCAACGTTCCAACGATTTTCCGGGGAGATAGCGGCATGACATACGGAGCAACGCTGAATGATCTCTTTGACCTGGCGGTTGCAGCAGAGGAGACTGCGGCCGAGTTTTACCGTGGCTTGGTTAAGAAATTTGCTCACCAACCCGAAATTGCCGATTTTTGGCAGCGTTATGTGCTGGATGAGATCGAACATGCCCTCTGGTTGGAGCGGCTGCGCCGCAATCTATCCTCTCAACAACTTGCCGAACCCGCCGATCCCGTCATGCTTGATAATGCGCGGCGGGCCAGCAGCGTCTCGGTAGAGAAATTCCTGGCCAATATTCATGACCTCAATGAAGCTTACGAAATAGTCAACGACCTCGAAAATTCCGAAACCAACGCGGTTTTTGAATTTCTCATTTCCAATTTTCCATACAACCAGGAAGTATTGTTGTTCCTGCGCTCCCAACTGGTGGAACACACAAGCCGCGTTGTGACCGGCTTCCCGATCCGTTTCCGTGACCCCGGCATACGACGTAAGATTGTAGCGCAGTCTTAGGAGGCAGACACGTGCAGATTGAAGTTGTGACCGGTGCGATTCAAAACCAGGCTGCCCAGGCCATTGTTGTGAATCTTTTTGAAGGGGTGACGTTACCCGGCGGCGCGACGGGTGCGGTGGATGCCGCCCTTGGCGGTCAGATCCGGGACATCATTGCCGATGGCGATTTTCGTGGCAAGCTCAACGAGGTGGCAGTCCTTTATCCCTGCGGAAAAATCCCCGCGCGGCGTGTGATTCTGGTAGGGTTGGGCAAACGCGAAAAGTTCGGCCTGGATGCCATTCGGCAGGCATCCGCGAGCGCCGCAAAGCACGCCCGTGACGTCGGCGTGACCCACTTACACACCATCGTCCACGGAGCCGGCGTGGGAGGCGTGGCCCCGGAACAGGCGACGGCGGCCGTCGTCGAGGGGACGCTTTTGGGACTGTATCGCTTTCACGAACTGAAAACCCAGTTGGAAGAACTACGCCCTGACCTGACGACCCTCACCCTTGTCGAATGGGACGCGGCGCGCCGGCCGGCTCTGGAAGCGGGCGCGCGTGTGGGACAGGTTGTGGCTGAATCCACCCTGCTGGCCCGCGACCTGGTTAACCGCCCGGCAAACATCGTCACGCCGTCATCCATGGCTCAAACGGCGCACCAGATGGCCGCCGAAGTAGGCCTGCACTGTCAGGTTCTGGACAAAGCGGCGTTGACGGCGCTGGGCATGAACGCCTTCCTGATCGTCAATCGAGGTGGAGGCGAACCGGCGCAACTGGTGATCCTGGAGCACAACGTCGGCCGCGATGACCTTCCAACGATTGTGGTGGTGGGCAAGGGCATTACTTTTGACTCCGGCGGCATCTCCTTGAAACCGGGCGAGAACATGCACCACATGAAAGGCGATATGGGCGGCGCGGCGGCCGTATTTGGCGCGTTGCGTGCGGCAGCATTGCTCGATCTGCCGTTACACGTCGTCGGCCTCACGCCGTTGACCGAAAACATGCCCGATGCGCATGCGACCAAACCTGGAGATGTCGTGCGTTCGCTCAAGGGCCTGACCATCGAAATCCTCAATACCGACGCCGAAGGGCGTCTGATTCTGGCGGACGCGCTCACCTACGCGCAGCACTTTGCGCCGCAGGCCATCTTTGACATCGCCACCTTGACCGGTGGACGGGTCGTGGCGCTGGGAGATCAGGCAGCAGCAGTGATGGGCGATGAGCAGCTCATTGCACGCTTGCAGGCTGCCGGCGAAGCGACTTTCGAGCGCGTCTGGCCGCTGCCGCTCTTTGAAGAATACGGCGAGCAGCTCAAGAGCACGGTAGCCGATGTGGCGAACATCGGTGGACGTGCGGCCAGCAGCATCACGGCCGGTTATTTCCTCAGCAAATTTGTGCCGGATGGCGTTCCCTGGGCGCACATTGACATTGCCGGGCTGGACCTGGTCGAAAAGGATAAACCTTACATTCCTAAAGGCGCAACCGGTTTCGGCGTGCGGTTGCTCGTGGAAGTGTTGCGCAGCTGGAAATAACCTGACGGTTGAGCAACCTCAAAAACAGCAAAAGCGTAGGGAATTCCCTACGCTTTTTTGCAGACTTTATCAGGAATCAGGCTGTGGCCTGTTTTTAACCACGGATTACACGGACTTCACGTTTTTTCGCAAAATTCGTGCAATCTGTGATTCCGGCTTACATCACTGGACGGTCACTTGTTTATAGACAGGATAAGCATTACCGTCAAGGTCTTCAACGATGAAGCCCACCAGATAATTGCCGGGCGCCGCATCCAGTTGCTTCCAGGTGAACATCTGATTGCCGAACGTCAATGTGTCGCCGGTCTGCCGGGAGACCTTCTCCACCTGCCCCTGTCCGTTCAGGTCGAACCACTTCTCCAGGACGGTGAAAGTATCCCCGGCCTGGGGCGTGATCTCCCGGGGCGCGCCGTTGCCGTCTTCCCCGGTGAAGCCGTACACCCGCTGGAGCACCCCGTTGACGAAGTAGAGACGCGCATAGCGGGTTTCACCACTATCGGCGTAAGTGTAGATGCCGTCAACAGTATAGACGGCTTCCTCAAACGTGGCGCCGAAGCTCTGCGGTTCAAAGTGGGCCGGGACCACGTGGCTACCGTCATTGATAGCGAAGACGATGGGGTCCCACTCGAATTCCATCGTGAACTCGCGGTCGCGGCTCCACACCGGATAGTAGACACCGTCAATCTCACGGGTCTCCTGGCTTTCCAGGTAGTCCGAGTCCACCACCATGATAGAATTCGCCGCCCGGTCGTAATATCCCACAAACAGGTAGATGTAGCCGACATTTTCCCCGCGAATATCTATACTGAGCAAGACCGGCTTGCCCGGCGCAGCGACATTGCTCGACAGAGTAATCGGCGATACCTCGATGCCCCCTGCGCCCGGTGAGGTGATCGCGGCGCTGCGGTCGGGGACAACGACGTTGGTACTCATCGGCTCAAAAGCGCGCCCGGTATAATGGAAAGCCAGGAAATCGTCCCACAACGAGGTGCGGGCGAAATATCCGGCGACGACGTTGTACGACTGGTAGCCGGTGATGGGTGAAGCATAGAGCTGCGAGTTGGGGAAATAGATCGAGATGCCGGTCGCGCCAGGTTTCTGCGCACCGTGCTTTTCGGCAATGACGGCGCGGTCGAGAGCGGTGAGCACTTGCGCAGCCGCCTGGCTGACTGCCTGGTTCCCGCTTTCACGGCGGAGCAGTTGGACGAAGTTGCCCAGGTCAATGTACGCCGGTGGGACATTGTTCCCGAAGATATTGGTGAACGATTGCGCGTAGCTGCGCGCCTGGGCGATGCCGCGCTGATTGGCAGCTTGCAGGGTGTAGGCGAAATCGTTGAGGCTGTTGACCAGCGCGGGGATGGCCGACAGGTCCACCGCCGTCAACGTCACGCCTTGCTGGAACTGCTGCGTCAGCTGGGCCGCAGAAGGCATACCGAAGAAACCACCCATCGGCGCGCTCTGCCGCAGCAGTTCAGCGCGCGCCTGCTCATCTACAATCCGCTGATCTTCCGCGATGTAACTCTTCACGATGAGCTGCCCCAGATCGGCGCCGCCCATTGCGGGATAGGTTTCCAGCGCCTTCAAAAAGCCGGTGTAGGCCCAGCCCAGCGATGGCTCGGTCTCTTGTGAAGCCAC
Organism: Chloroflexota bacterium; assembly: GCA_019873645.1. Lineage (GTDB taxonomy): Bacteria > Chloroflexota > Anaerolineae > B4-G1 > SLSP01 > DSWT01. The sequence continues at coordinate 31,727 of JAIOAX010000035.1, forward strand.
GGCATAACGGGCGTGTTGCGCCAACATACTGAAGACTTCCAGGTGTCCCATCAGGCAGGCGTCCATCCCGATCAATTCAAATTTTTCGATACCGGTCTGGTTGCGGATATCGGTCAACGCCTGATCCAGCTCATGCAGGTAAAGCTGATTGCCGAGTGCCGATCCCAGGGGGACCGAGCGGTCGCCCCCGGCCCGTGGATCGGGGTCGCTCCAACCGCCGGGCCAGCCCATACCGTGATCCGACAAAATCAGCACATACTTTTCTGCCGGGTAGTTGGCGACGGCCCAGGCGACGAAGTCCACCAGCGCGTTGCCGTCGGCCATGTTGACCTCGCCGAGATCGGCAACCTCTTGGGAGCCGATCCGCTGCAAATCGTCATCTTGGGTGACGTAAAACCGCTTTGTCGAAGTCCAATCGCCATCCCCGTAGTAGCCGCCGCGATAACGGTCCATTTGGGCGACGATGTGCACGTTGGCGCTGGAACCGACGCGCTCGGCTTCGTTCAGGTCAATGTAAATGTCCTGTTCCAGGATTTTGTCATCGGCGTCCTGGTAGAGCATGAGCAGCCACGTTTTTCTTTCCCCCGCCGTTGTCGGACGGACTGGCGTTTTGGGGGTCTGGGTGGGTGGTTTTGCCGGGGCGACGGTGGGCTTTACAGACACAACGGTAGGACGTTCAATGGTTTCGGTAGGATAGTCATAAGTGTAACCGCCCGGTTCGGGCAGGGTAAGTCCACCCAGCATTTGAGAGACGAAGTAGATGATGGCGCACACGATGCATAAAAGAATGGCCCCCCCGATGAGCAACAGCAACAGTGAAGGCTTACTGCCACCGGGAAGCCGCAAACCGGAGAGTGAGGGCGGCAACGTAAAACCGCCGCCTCCGCCGCCGCTGGGACGTGGGAGACCGCCGCTACCCGCGGAAGGGCGTGGAATGTTGCTTGCAGGGGGCGCTGCAGGCGTTTCAGGTCGCTGCCGTTGCGGCGCGGCGGCGCGCTCGCGTTCCCCGGAATCTTCCGGGCCGGCGCGCCGTCGCCGTTGCGCACGGATGGTTTCGTGCTCATTATCGTTGGACATATTTTCACCTCATTTTCTGTTTACTTTCATTATAGGTGTATTTTTCACTTGTTCAAGAGCACGATCCAGCCGTTGTCCAGGCGTATCTTCCCCTGCTTGCGCAGTCCCGAAAGGGCGCGGTTGACACTCTCACGGCTGGTGCCGATGAGGGCGGCCAGCTCTTGCTGGGTCATCGGCAAGGCGATGCGCACGCCGTCGGCCACAGGACGCCCCGACCATTCGGCCAAACGTTGCAAGCGCAAGAGCAGCCGGTCGGCGACCGTCAGCGAAGCCAAACCCTCAGCTTCTTCCGTCATGTGCCGCAGCCGCGAGCTAAGCGCGCGCAGCAGGCTGCAGGCCAACGTCGTAGAGTGCGCCAGGCCATGCAACAAGACGTCCTGATGCAGTTCCAGCGTCCAGGTCGGCTCCAGGGTCTCCACATTCGCCGAACGCGGCAGATTCTCGAACAGCGCCATCTCGCCGACAATCTCGCCTGGTCCAAAGATGCTGACCGATAACTCACGCCCATCCTCACCGATAACGAAAACCCGCACCTTGCCACGGACGATGATGTGACAGGTACTCCCTGGCTCACCCTGGTGAAAAATAGTCATCCCCGCCGCATAAAAACGCAATTGGGCTTCGGTTGCCAGGAAGTGCAACTCCTCATTGGTAAGACCTTCAAACAAAGAGAGTGAACGCAGGCTGTTGACCCGTTCTGCGATTGAGCTGGTGTCTGTGATCATCAGGTCGTGCATCAATGGATTATGTGTTCCGTATGCCTTTCGGGTTGCTGAACTGTTACAATTCCATTGTAGTCTCATTCCACCCATCTGCAACCTCCTCCTGAAGATAACGAATAATGCTTCACCGTCCCCAAAGAATGATCCGCAGGGCCAGGCCGACGCCGGCCGCCAACAGCACGCTCAGCAGCGTCTCGGCCCAGTGGCTGGTCAGTTGCACCAGCACGCCCAAGCCGTTACCCTGGATGCGCACCGCTGTCAGACGGCGTGGCAGCAACACCAGGGGGACGAGAGCGATTTGGCCGCTGAGCACGAAGCTGGCAATGAGCACCCGTTCGATCATCGGCTCGTACTTCTCACCGACGCCCAGGTGGGGGGCCGCTGCGGCTCCCCATATCCCGCGCACAATGAAGCGCAGCAACACCCAGGCCGGTTGGAGCAGCAACAGGTAGCCGATGACCAGAGCCAGCCACTTGGACAGATCACTGCGCCCGCTCAGCGGCGTCGCCGGACGCCACTTCATGATCAATGCAATGATAGCAATGTGGAGGGCCTGATCCAGCAAGAGCAACACCAGGTCCCAGGTAGCGTTTTTCGCGCGCACCAGCCGCGCTCTGACGATATCAATGAGCGTATGGCTCAGGCCGATCCACAGGGCATTGAGCCACCAGGCAGGCGCAACGACCAGTGTAACCGCTATGGTCGTCAGGGTGACGATCCCACCGTGCACCACGACACCCCAAAGTGAGCGGGACTTCCACCGCGCAATGGTGTCAAATTGGAAAAGATAATCGCCGAGTAAGTGCGCCAGAATCATGAGCGTGAACATATCCCACCTCCAAAAGTCGTCAGTCTTTAGTCTGATAGTCGGGCAGTCATTTCTACTGGGCTGTGGGTGAATTACCGGCTTCCCAATGCATTTCTTTGTTTTTCTACCCCCAGTATAATCGGCGGCCAACTATGTGACAATGATATTCATCACACCCCCTACTCCATACTTCCTTATCCATCTCCACTTGCACTCAACTGTAATCTTGCTAGAATGGAAGTGGCTAATGGCGAGATTTTATGCTCCCTGAGAGGTGACACCGATGATAAAGGAAGCAGAGCTTAAGACCCAACTGACTCAGTGCCAAAAGGCATTAGACATTGTTATGGCGATTGACCACATTCGGGATGTTGCATCCGGCCCGACGGCGATCTTTTCCGGCCTGGCGCACACGCTGTGCAATCAGTTCCAGGTTGATGTGTGCCTGCTATACGTGATGGATCGTGAGACGAAGGCATTAGAGCTGAAGGTCGTACAGGAACGCGACCCCGCCTGGCGCGATGTCGCGGCCTCCCTCTCCGAGACGTGCGTGCATGAGGCCATGCAGGATAGCGGCGTCAAACTGTGGAGCGCAGCGGATATTTTGCCGCCGGCGGTCACATCCAGGCTGCCGGAGACCTTCCGTATGGCCGCGATCCCCGTCTTTATGGATGAAAAACCTTTGGGCGCCGTGTTGATGGGACGCAACGCCCCTGTTTTTGCCGATGACGAAGTCGAGCTGATGCATATCGCCGAAAGTCAAATGGATTCGGCGATTGTGCAGGCGTATACGTACCATGATCTTGCGCAGCGCAACAAGGAATTGGAAACCATCTACCGTTTCGACCAGATTCGGGATCAATACCTGCCTTTCGATGAGATGCTCGACATTGTCTTGCAGGAATTGTGCCGCGTGGTCGAAGCCGAGATGGGATTTGTGATGTTGTATGACAAAACCGGCAAACAGCTCGAAATGCGCGCCGTGACACACGACGACCTGCTGCAAAAAGTGGCCTATTACGAGGCGATGACACAGGTAGCGCATACCGCCATTCAGCGGGCGCAATTGACGTGTGTGGATAGTGAGACGCCGCCGTGTACCATTATGGCCGTTCCCCTTATCTTGCGCAATGAGATTATCGGCGTTTTTGGCGCCGTAAACCGCGACTTGCAGCGCCGTTTCACCCGCGATCAGCAGCGGTTGTTGAAGGCGATTGTCAGTCAAATGGACACGGCGATTTTTGAGAGCCTGGAACAACGGCGGCTGCGGCGTGTGTTGAGCCGTTCGGTGGATCCCCATGTCCTGGATCGGCTGCTGGAAAAGCCCGATGTGGATATCCTCAGAGGCGAGCGGGTGTTCCTCACCGTGCTCTACGGGGATTTGCGCGGCTCAACGCAGATGGCCTTACAACTTAAACCGGAAACGCTGGTGGACTTTGTCAACGATTATCTGGGGCGGATGACGCGGGTCATCCATGCCTATCAAGGGACGCTGGATAAATACGTCGGCGACGAAGTGATGGCGCTCTTCGGCGCGCCGCTGCCGCAGCCTGACCACGCGCTGCGGGCCGTGCGGGTGGGTTTAGAAATGCAGGTGGCGCATCAGCGTTTAATGGCGGACTGGTCCGCGCGGGGAATCCAACCGGCAGCGTTGGGGATCGGGATTGCAACCGGCGAAGTCATCATCGGAGAATTTGGCTGTGAGCTGCGCACCGATTACACGGTCATCGGCAACACGGCCAACCTGGGCGCGCGGATTTGCTCGGTGGCCAAGCCGGGCGAAGTGCTCATCAGCCAGGAGACCTATGATCTGGTGAAAGACGCCGTCGAAGCCATACCGATTCAGGGGATGCACTTCAAGGGAATTGACCACGAGGTCACCGTCTACGCCGTGACCCGTGTGCTGGATTGAATCGCCGCGGTCGGGTAACAATTTCACCACGAATCTGCACGAATCTACACAATAGTTACGCAGTGATTTTCTTTGGACAGGATTCACAGGATTGGCAGGATGAAAAAGCTCTCATAAAGCCTTTTCTCAATCCTGAAAATCCTGCTAATCCTGTCAGAAAATGACAGAGTGCGTAACTCCTATCTACACTAATCTCAATGTTTATTCGTGAAGATTCATGTAGATTCGTGGTTTATTCTCAAAGCCGGCCGGAGGAGGATTCATCTGTGCTGACTAATCCCGCTCCAGGGCGGTTTGATAGCTCTTACGCACAAAAGCCATAATCCGCCCGATGGCTTGCGGATCGGCGACGGTGACTTTGGTCCAGCGTTCAATGACCCGCTCCCCGGCCTTGAACGGCTCGATTTGGTGATCCCGCGCCAGTATTTGTTTGTCGCTGCGCCGCAGTTGTGTGATGACCACACCGCCCGTCACCAAAAAGGCGAACAGCCGTCCATCGGCGACGTAGGCCGGACAGCCAAACATCCGCCGAGATGTCACCTTCGACCAGGTCAGCACTTCCTTCTCAAAAGCGGCGCGCAAGGCCCGCGTTTCCTCCTCGTTGTAGTACTGCATGATCTCTCCTGAGACGAATGAGCGAGTCAAAGAATGAGCGAATGAGCGAATGAGCGAATCGGCAAATCGGCGAATCGGCGAATCAGCAAGCTACTCGACTACCTGACTACCCGACTATCCGACTACCTGACTACCCGACTACTTCAACAAATAGCTGACCTCACCGTTGTCGTAGCGCACCAGGGTATGGGGTGGCTCAACATCGTACCAGGCGGCCTGAGTGGTTTCTTCGCCGTCCAGGGTGTAGGTGACGGTGACTTTCCAGGTGACAAAGTTGCCGGCGGGCGTCCACACCAGATCGCTGCCGGTCACGAGGACAAAAGCCTCAACAATGTCAGGAGTTCCATCTTTGTTGATCACCACCAAAGATTGCGTGCTCCCGTAAGCAACGGCAAAAGGCAGTGCCGATAACCGCCAGGGCCACTCGCCGTCGAACAGCACGCCAGGCGGAAGCGTCACCGTCTCGCTGTCGCTGGCGCTTTCAACCCGCAGCCGCCTGTCGGTATCGCTTACCGGATGAGTCAGGGTCAGAGTGACGCCGCCGCTCTCACGCCTTCCCGTCAAAGCCTGGAGCGCCAGATCTGCCTTTCTCCAGACAACATGCTGGGTAGCCGTGATCGCTTCTCCCCGGGGCGAAAGGCCCGGCAAGGTTGAAATATCAAGGTCTGCCGGAACCTTGAAAGGCAGTTCGGCCTCAAAGGCCTCTTGTCGTACCTGACAGTCAAGAATGAATGTATCGGTTGCCGGTTTCAGGTCGCACGTCGCTGCACCTACCGTCTGGTTGACGCCGCCGCGAATGACATAGTTCCAGGATAAAGCTGAGTCCCAGGCAGTTGGCGGCTCAAGCGTCAACTCTTCCTGTGCCAGCACTTTGGGGAAGCGTCCTTCGATGATTTCCCAGACGGCTGCAAATCCATAGATGCCGAGCATGATGATAATGGGCACGCTCCATGCCCATCTCCGCCAACCGTTGAGCCTGGGAAGCGCGGGCCTGACCGGCGGGTTGGTCGTCCGCCAAAGTCCCAACAATGCCGCCAGCGCCACCGGCGCCATCAACAAGCCGAGGCACAGCAACGCCATGACCAGCCCCCCCGCAACCAGAGCGGAAGAAAAACGGCCGACAATGAGCACGCCGGTCGCAATGCTGTTGTAGGCTGCGTGTAGCAGCATACCGGGGAACAGGCTATCGCTGCGCCAGGCCACAAATCCCAGGGCGAACGCCACGGGCAACAGCGCGAACAGCCCCTGAAAGCGCAGATGGTACAGCGCAAAGATAATTCCGCCGAGCATCACGCCGGCCCAAGGGCTGCGCCGCTCGTAAGCGCGCTGCACATAGCCACGAAACATGATCTCTTCGCAGACAGGAGCGACGACGACGGTTGACAGCACCAGCAAGACCGCTTCCAACGCATTGCGCGGGAACAGCGTTGGTGCGATAGGGGTGCTGTAACCCAAAATCACCGTTGCCGTCAGGCTAAGGATGATGCCGCCGACCCACAGCCCGCAGGCCATGCCGGCGCTCAGGGCAAAGGGGAGCCAGCCGGGCCAACGCCAACGCAGCGTCTCACGGATGGAGAGCTTTTCCAGGCGTTGGAAGAGCAGTGCACCCAACGCCAGCAAACATTCAATCACCATGCCGGCGACATAGCGCGTGTTGAATTTCTCGGTCGCATAGCTGCCGCCGATGAGCACCAACAACCCCAGCAACAGATAGAGGTTGGCGGCAAGCAGCGACGGCGCCTCGTGGCGTGAGGGGATACTTTCTGAGATCATCCCTGGAAATTTACATTCTCTCGACGTGAAAAACCGGCGGCAGCGCGCGCTTGTGCGCCGAGACGGCGATCATGCGCCGCACACGCGCCACGGCGGCTTCGGAGACGTCAGGTGTGCAGCCTTCTGCCAGTGCGGCGAGGATCGCATCTAACTCCGCGTAGGTGATGCCCAATTCGCCCTCATCCGTCTGACCGGGCCATAGGCCGGCCGTCGGCGCCCGGGTAATGACCGGCTCCGGCACGCCGAGGACGTGCGCCAGCGCCCGTACTTCATGCTTATACAGCTCGCCGAGTGGCTCGATGTCCACGCCGCCATCGCCGTATTTGGTGAAATAGCCCACCATCATCTCCGGTCGGTTGCCTGTTCCGGCAACCAGATAATTGTGGGATTGCGCGATGTAGTACCAGGTCGTCATGCGCAAGCGCGGCTTGACGTTAGCGCGTGCCATATCGCTGCCGGGCGGCAAAGCGGCCAGCAACGCCTCAAACGCGGCACTGAGGTCAACCGTGTGCAACTCCAGGCCCAACGCCTGCGCCGTCATCCGACTGTAGGCTTCATCTTCCGGCAGGCTATGGCATGGCAGCCAGAGGGCCAGAACATGTTCGGCGCCTACCGCGCGCGTCGCCAATGCGGCGGTAACGGCGGAATCCACGCCGCCACTTAACCCGACAACATAACCCTGTGCTCCGGCCTGCCTCGCATAGTCCCGCATCCACGCGGCGATGGCGTCTGCCAGTGCTGTGTAGTCCATACTTTATCCCCCTGAGAAATTGTTGGAACGTTTTTTGAATATAGTGCTAAGAGTGCGAAAGTCAAGGTACGTTTGACAACTGCTTTTCCCGTGTTATACTATGCCGCGCATGGGTCGTTAGCTCAGTCCGGCAGAGCAGGGGCCTTTTAAGCCCAGGGCCACAGGTTCGAATCCTGTACGACCCATCCGAGAAGCGGTTTGGTTGAAAGACCAGACCGCTTTTTGCGTTTTTTGAGTCTGTCTGTCCCCTCAGCCCGCTCTTGACAAATTCTAAAACTGTGATATTCTATTACTGTAATATTATAGATAAAGGATAATCCCTATGACCACCCAGGCAGAACTGGCCCTCTTAACCTTGCTCGCCGAACAGCCTTATCACGGCTACGAACTCGAACACGTCATCGAGGCACGCGGGATGCGTGCATGGACGGAGATCGGCTTTTCGTCCATCTACTACTTGCTGAAGAAGCTGGAAAATGAGGGTTTGATTGAAAGCCGCCTTGAGGAAGGCAGGCGTGGGCCGGCGCGCAAAGTCTACGCGATCACGCCGGCCGGGCAGGAGCAATTGCGGGCGGCGATTGTGGAGGCGCTGACGACGCCACGGCGTTGTTATACACCGCTGTTATTGGGAATCGCCAATCTGCCCACGATTCCGGCGGCGGAGGCCGTGGCAGCATTGCGGCAATACGTAGCGGCATTGGATGAGCGACTGGCGCACATCCGTGCGCGCTGGGAAACGCAGAAGCCGCTGCCGTACTTCGTGGAGGCGTTGTTTACATATAGTATCGCGCTGATTCAAACAGAACGTGATTGGGTAGAAACATTCATTGCACAAGTGGAGGCTAACAATGGGGGAAATGTATCCGGTACAAATGTTGGCGGGATTTAAGCACTTTACGACGCATCACTGCGTCACCGGCTCGCTGCGCCACATCTACGTCTTCAACGGTTATGAGATCAGCGAAGATCTGTTGCTCGGACTGGGAGCGGGCGTCAACTTCAGCTATTTCCACTTCAAGGGACAGCCGCCTTTTATGGGCGGACGTGGAATGCCCAAGCCGAGTATGGAGGAATTGGCGGGGCAGCGCACCGGCGTCAAAATTGCGCCGCATACCACGTCCAGTGCACGCAAAGCACGCGAAGCCTTATTGACGCTCCTGGAGGCCGGGCAACCGGTGATGCTTCAAGTGGATATGGGCTTCTTGCCCTACTTCGATTTTGGCGGGACCGAATATCACTTTGGCGGGCATGTGATCGTGGCCTGTGGCTACGACCATGAGACGGGGCAGGTGTTGATTGCCGACCGCGAGGCACCGCTGCATCCCGTCGCCATGGCCGATCTGGAGAAGGCACGCGGTTCGACCTTCAAGCCGTTCCCGCCGAAAAATGGCTGGTGGACGTTCGACTTCAGCGCAATGCGTCCCCCAACTGCCGCCGAGGTGCGTCAGGCAATAGCAGAGCAGGCCGACATGATGTTGCAGCCGCCGATTAGCAACCTCGGCGTCAAAGGGATTCGCAAAGCCGCCGAAGCGATTCCTGCATGGCCGCAGAGTATGGACGCGGACGCACTGAAATGGGCGTTGTTCAACACCTACATCTTCATCAGCCCGGTGGGCGGTTCGGGTGGAGGGAACTTCCGCTATATGTTCACCCGCTTCTTGCGGGAGGCTGCCGCGCTTACGGACGATTCGCGCCTGGATGCCGTCGCCGACGATTTCGCCGGCATTGCCGATGCCTGGGCGGAGTTGGGAGAGTGGTTTCGTGCGACTTCGGAGTTGCCCGATGCCGCCGCGCGGGTCGGCGAATGTGCTGCGCCGTTACAGGCGCTCGCCGACCGGGAAGCGGCCGCGTGGACGCACTTGCGCGAGCTGGTCGCCTGAGCGCGCCGCGCCAACAGGAGCTTGATAGATTCGGTGCCGTGGATTTCGATCCGGCGCGCAGCAAGAACGGTTGGGAGGCAAAATGGCAAAAGCGTTACACAGCTGGGCTGATGCTGCTGGATTTGGACGATCCGCGCATCTGCATTGGCCTTTGTCCGACGCCATTGCTGGCCCCCGAAGCGCCGTATGAGACCGGGGGCGGCTTCCGCAACCATGTTATCTTCCCCTGCGGGATGATTTTGGAAGATGATGGCGAGATCAAGTTGTATTACGGCGCCGCCGATACTGTCATCTGCCTGGCGACGGCGCATGTGAACGATTTGCTGGCGCTGTGTATGTAGTGAGGGCATCGCGCCCTTTCATGTTCAAGTCGTCTCCACAGCAGCGATAAAAAAAGTAGACGCCGGAAGGAAATCCCTTCCGGCGTCTGGTTTCAAACGTGAAAACCGAAAAGCGACCTACATCTTGCCGTGAACGGCGTCGAAGACCTCGTCCGGCAAGTCGTTGACGACATTGTGCGGCGGGAGCGCCTCGTACTTCATGAACTCCGGCAGGCGGTCGTGGAGATTGGTCATGCCGGCGCCCAGGTTGAAGGCGCGCTCACGCTTGAGAATCTCGCCGCCCAGCGCGACAGCGTCGTCAATGGTCATATTCAAGCCGTACATTGCATTCACTTCTTCGATCAGACCCTGGAAACCGCTGGCAATATCCAGGATGGCGAAGGCGATGAAGAGGCAGTGGCCGGTAGAGTCAAGGAAAGCCGTCGTCATCTGGAACGCGCGGCTCAGATCGGCCTTGCTTGGCTCGGAAGCCAGTGGATCCGACTTGCCGCCCACGCCGGCAATTTCCGGCGCGATGGTGTAGCCGGCGGTGTGGTCGGCGCCCATCGTCGTCGTGGCGTAAGTGACGCCGATGCCCTTGACGGCGCGCGGCTCGTAGGCCGGCATGCCCTGCCCTTTGACCGAAGGCGAGCGGGGATTGCCGAACGCCTTGGCGACAAACTCGGTGCCGCCGCCCAGGATGCGGCCGATGGGTGTCCCCTTGCCCATCTCATGCATCAGGGCAATGGCGCCGTCCAGGTCGCCGAAGGGGATGTAGCCGGAATCCATCGCCACGGCAATGCAATCGCCGGTCTCGATGGTATCGGTGCCATAGGCGTTGCACCAGTACACCAGCTTGGCGACGCCGTCCAGGTCATCAATGCCGCAGTTGGCACCCAAAGCCCAGTCGGATTCGTACTCAATGCAGGAAACAATCTCCGAACCGTCCTCGGCATAATAGCTGTTCGAGCACTGGATCACGCAGCCGGGGCTGCATGCGTGGTTGTACAATTCCTTCCCCAGGCGCTGCTTGTTGTTCTCAAAGATGGCCTCACCGGCGATCTTGGGCGCGCCTTCAAATCGCCCGCTGCGGAAGTTGCGGGTGGGCAGGCCACCGGCCTCGTTCATAATGTTGATGAGCACGGCGGTGCCGTAGGTATTAAGGCCGCCCTTGGGCTTGGTGAGGGCGTGCTCGCCCAACGCCTCGCGCAGTTTGCGTGCGCCTTCCTTGAAGGCTTCGGGATCGGCGATCTCGACACCCGGCGCACCTTCGGGATCTACGACGATGAATTTGAGGCCCTTGCTGCCCATCACGGCGCCCAGGCCGCCGCGCCCGGAGTAGCGGGTAGGACGCTGTTTCATATCGTCAAAGACGATGCCGGAGTTGGCATAACCGTATTCGCCGGCGACGCCGATGCCGGCGATGTGCACGCGCTTGCCGAATTTTTCAAAGACCATCGGGAACACATCGTACAGGTTCTTGCCCACGTAATCGCCGGCGCACGAGAATTCAACGGCGGGCTGTTTACCATCCCAGAAGAGTTTGGCGACCCAATACTCCCCCTTCTCCTTAGGCATGCCCTCGACGACGATGGCCTTGACGCGCATGCGCGCCACGGCCGGCGACCAGGCAGCGCCAGCGTTGGATTCCTTGATGCCGCCGGTGAGCGGGGACTTGGCGCCAACCGAGACACGCGCCGAGGTAGGGGCGGCTGTCCCGGTGACCATCCCCGGCGCAAAGACCAGCTTATTGTTCGGGCCAAGGGGATGGCAGGTTGGATCCACTTCATCGTAGATGATGGTGGAGGTCAAACCGCGTCCGCCCAGGTTCTTGTACCGTTCGGGCACCTCTTCCAGTTTGTAAGATTGATCGGTCATGTTGATGCGTACAATCCACATAGCTCTACTCCTTTCGCAAAATTTTTCTCCCCGGCTATGTCAGCACTATCCGGGAACACAAACCCTCTGTGGCTGACAGGGTTATCTCCATCATGGCACATCAACGGCTTCAACGGACGCAACGGATCGGAAGTATCAGGCAGCAAAAAGGAGGCAATCCTGGCTTTAGCCGGTCTCTGACCGCGTCACTAACAGCCGGATTGCCTCCTTTGCAAACACGGCAGGCGCAGGAATTGCTTCCTGCACCCTGGGAATCGGTCTGAGTGATTCCACGCGCCCAGCCGTCCACGAGGGAGCAGCATGGGTCGGAGGCGAAATGTGAAACGTAAGGCGTAAAACGTAAAGCGTGAGAGGTTAAGAAAGCAGTTTTGTTACGTTTTTACGTTTCACGTTTTTACGTTTCAATTATGTCGCAGCCTTGAACCTTTGTCAATCAGACAGACGACAAAAGTTTCTATGTCAAATGTCAGTTTTGACTATCCAGAAGATTTCTGTCTGGCCGGATGCCGTGAGAGGCAGATGAGCGGCGGCTTATGCTCGAAGATCGGCAGGAAGCGCTCGGCGCGGTCGCGCAGCCGTTGGATGTTGGGGCGCAGCGCCCAGAGCGTCAGCAGCATCACCGGGATGCCCAGGAAGATGCCGTTCACGATGTCACCGCGCAGCAGGAAGATGAGCGGCAAAAGCAGTGCCACGGTGATCGAAGCCACCGAGGCGTGCCCCACCAGCAGACCTACAATGATCCCTGTGAGGGTCAGAATGGGTAAGACAGGAGACCATAAGACGGCGGCCAGTCCTACGGTAGTGGCCGTACCCGCACCGCCGCGAAAGCCCAGGTAGAGCGAGTAATTGTGCCCAACCACGGCCAGGACTCCCGCTATGGCTATGGCCGCCGCGCTCATTTCCAGAGCCTGTGCCAGCCAGATTGCCGCCGCGCCTTTCAAGCCATCGGTGAGTGCCGTGAGCACGGCCGGGATAAACCCGACCGTGCGCCAGACGTTCGTGCCGCCGGTACGCCCACTGCCGTACTTACGAACGTCAATGTGCCTGGCGATCCATCCCCAGATGATCCCTGACGGAATGGAACCAAGCAGATACGCGCCAGCCCAACTCAAGATCGTTTTAATCCACAGCATAGCGTAATTTCCCCCTCGATTTTTAGTTTCCAGTTTTCAGTTTCCAGTTCTCAGTTTTCAGCCTTTACCACGCAACGGGGACGCGCTGGAGACGATATTGACGGTCAAAGTATTGGACGTAATGATATTGTCGTCCGAATTCATAGACCTGTCGGGTAATATCCACATCCTTCTCGCAGTAGGTGAAAATATCCTCAATACGCCCTGCTTTCCACCAGCGCACTGCTTGCAGGCCGTCGGCGCTCTTGTTGACCCCCAGGGTGGCCGCAGCCACACTGTCGAGGCTGATACGGAATCCCAGGCGTTTGTACAGCGCGTCCAGCATATCCAGAGTCGGCAAACGGCTCAGTTCGACGGGCGTATATCGCTTCAGGACGGGGTAGTCAAACCCATAGAGGTTAAACCCGACGATCAGGTCGGCGGCTTGCAATTCGCTGACCAAGGCGGGGATGTCGGCTTCGGTGTAACGCTGAAAGACCCGGTCGGCGGTATTGTAGGTAACGGCCACGGCAAGGCGCAACCGCTCTGGATAGTGTCCCCCGACTTCCTCAAAAGAATTTTGTGTCTCGACATCGAAAAAGACAGGCATGGTGGTTCCTCTTAAAAAATCGTTAGAACGTTGGAACGTTTACACATTAGAACGTTTGGCTACCCCCCACTGCTTAAAGGGGAACTCCAGTTCCCCGCGCAGTCTGCGACGCGCCCGTTATGTCTGCCGCACAGCGTCAGTGTCCGACATAACACCCCCAAACCGCGGACCTGACGATCCGCTTCAAGCCTTGCTAACCAGCGCAGGATTTCCGCCACGATGTACCAGTAGGTTAAGGCGTCATTATCCCCAGTTTGCCAAAACGGTCAATAGAGCATGGCACGGACTTCGTAGATGGGTTCAGGGTGTTGCTGACCTTTGAAGAGCACCGGCGGCAATTCTTGCACGTGAAACATATTTTTCACCAATTGGTAAGTGTGGTGACAGATCAAGATTTTCCCGGCAGGTGCAAGTTCCTGAAGCATGTGGGCCTTATTGGGAATCTGGCCGACAACGGTGTAATTGACCAGATCGGGGGCGCCGACGTTCCCTACCACGGCTTCACCGGTAGCGATGCCGATGCCAAAACGGAGACGTTGATGTAGCGGAACAAGTTCATGGGTCTGATGGATGCTTTGCTGGATGCGCCACGCCGCGCGCACCGCACGTAAGGCGTAGTCTTCCTGGGGAAGCGGGGCGTTGAAGAAGGCCATGATTTCGTCCCCCATAAATTTATCCAGAGTGCCTTCTTCGGAGAGGATAATGCCCGCAGCCTGGGTAAGATGGCGATTCAGAATGTGGATCAGGGCTTCAGGAGAGGCACTGGCGCTGAAAGCCATAAACTCACGCAGGTCGGCAAAGAGCACCGCCACCGTCTGTAGTTGCCCGCCGGGTTGGATGGTGTGGCGGTTTTCGAGAATGTGGTTGACAATTGAGGGGGAAACGTAGTGTTGAAACAGCTCACGCAATTCGCGTTTTTCACGCTCGCGCCGCGCCTCAACCTCTGCAAGCAGCCGGAAGTTTTCAATGGCAATCGCGGCGTAATCGCCTAGCATGCGCAGCAATCGCCGATTCCCCGGATTGAGCGGCTTGCGGTTGCGTTTGTTGCTCACGGTGAGCGAACCGACAATTTTGCCGCCCCACTCCAGAGGGACGTTGAGGATGAGATCCAATGACTGGGTTTGAATGTCAGGTAAATTTACCGGGGTGACATATTCCTTCTCCCAGTATTCCCGCGAGACGTTCGCAGTGAGATTGCCGGTTTCGGGATCCAGCAGGATGAGCTGCCCGTCCTGGGCGCCGGTGAGATACAACGCGGCATCCACGATCCGCTCCAACAGTTTGTCGCGTTCTTGCAACGTGGTGACCGACTTGCTGACCCGATAGAGGGTGTCAAGTTGCCGCAAACGGTTGAGCAGCTCGCTGTTGGTGCGTTCGAGTTTCTCAAACAGCGCGTCCCGTTCTTGCCGCAGGCGTGTCAGAGTCAGCACGCGCTCAATGGAAGCCAGCAGGTCGCTGACTGTAAAGGGTTTGGGAACGTAGTCCAGCACTCCCAGGCGAAACACCTCGACGGCGACGGACTCCGAGCCGTGCGAGGTGATGAGGATGACAGGCAAGGCAATGTCCTGATCTCTAAGAGCCTGGAGCACCTGGACGCCGTTCATGCGCGGCATATCGTAGTCCAGGAGGATCAGATCAGGATGCAGGGTTTGCGCCAATGCCAGGCCTTCTTCGCCGTCTAGCGCCCCGGTCACTTTGTAGCCCGCCGGCTCAAGCACCGCTTCTTTCAAAAAGGCCACGATTTCTACATTGTCATCAACAATCAAAATATGGGCAGTTTGCATGGATGGGTCATTCATTGTTTCGTTAAACCTCGATGTCTGACTACTATTATTATAACCTTTTTATAACAAGAAAACAAGGAAAATTGGCAATCTCCCCCATTTTTTATGTTGTGATGATGCCGCCGCCGATAACTTCTTCATCCTGGTAGAGGACCAGCGATTGACCGGGAGCAACGCCGCGCTGGGGTTGCGCAAAGTGGACCACGGCGCGTTGTGCGTCAAGTAAGCGTACCGCAATCTCTACACGCGGGGCGCGGTAGCGGATGCGCCCATGCGCACTGAAAGTTTCGGCAGGCGGTGTATCGGCTGTGAAGGTCAAGGCGGTCAATGAACATGTTTCACGCGCCAATCTTGCTGCCGGGCCGACAATCACGGCATTATCCTGGGGGCGAAGTTCCAGCACATAGAGCGGTTCGGGTGCGGCAATGCCCAATCCGCCGCGCTGGCCGACGGTGTAGCAGGCCAGGCCGTGGTGTTCGCCCAGTTGTTTGCCGCTTTCATCATAAATGGGGCCGGGGCGGACGGCCTCGGGGTGCCAAGTCTCCAGCAGCGTCCGGTAGTCGCCGCCGCGCATAAAGCAGAGGTCCTGGCTATCTTCTGCTTCGGCGCTCGGCAATCCGTAACAGCGGGCCAGCTCGCGCACGGTGGCTTTGTCTGCCATATCGCCCAACGGCAGCAACAACCGGCCGAGATGCCGCTGTGTGAGGCGGTAGAGGGCATAGCTCTGGTCTTTCTGGCGATTCCGCGCCTGCAACAACCGCGCCGGCCCGACTTGCGGGTGGACGACGCGCGCATAATGGCCTGTGGCGATCCAACGCGCGCCGATGCAGTCCGCCGTTTCCAACAGAACGGCAAATTTGAGCGTGGGATTGCACAGCACACACGGATTGGGTGTCTGTCCCTGTACATAGGCAGTGATAAACGGCTCAATCACGTCGCGAAAAAACCGTGCCTCGACATCCGCGATGTGCAGCGGGATATGAAGTGTCTCGGCGACTGCCGTTGCCAAATCTATGTGGTCGTCGGCGTCTGCGGAAGGCATACGCCACGTTTTCAATGTGACGCCTTGCACCTCATAGCCTTGCTCTTGTAGCCGGGCGGCAGCTACAGCGCTATCCACGCCGCCGCTCAGGCCGATGACGACACGCTGATTGCTGGATTCTGGATCCGGGATACTCATAAGCCACCCCATGTTATATTCACGAGTGCACAGCCAAAATGATGAGGGGTGGGCACGGTCTGGAGACCGGCCCGAGCAAAAAGGTGTGGCCGGTCTCTGACCGCGCTACTGCAGGATCAGTCGCTGCGCAGGCACGGTCTGGAGACCGGCCTGAGCAGCGTCTAGTTGCCGTAACTAATAAATCGCCCCCACCCTGAAATGCCCCAGCGCCACTACAGGACTTGACTTTTCGGTAAATCCCCTCTACAATAATACACGAAGTTGACGGATTTGTATTCCCACAAATTAAACAAAGGAGTCGTGCTATGGTTCAAATGAATCCCCAAGTTCCAACAGATGTGACGGATGACGATAAGCTGTGGGCCTTGTTGAGCTGGCTGCTTGCTCCCTGGGTGCCGATCCTTATTTTGTTGCTTGAAGATAAAAAGAATCGCCCCTTTCTCAAATACAATGCTATTCAAGCCTTGGCTTTGGGAATTGTGAACTACGTGGTCTCGGGAATTCTTGTCCCTATACTCGGCATCGGGTGTTTCACCGGTTTGGTTGTGTTTGTTTACTGGATATACCTTGCCGTTCAAGCGTATAAAGGAGTCTGGGTCACAATCCCCGTCCTCACCGACTTCTGCAAAGGCCAGGGCTGGATCAGCTAAGCGTCTCCTCTTCATCACAAAGAGCGGCTTCCTTACCCCCTGAGGAAGCCGCTTTTGACGTGTCCCCAACGCTATGCTATACTTGGGGACCGGGGATTAGGGATTGGGGACTGGGGATCGGAGGTAGGAATGATCGCTCGCAAACGCTGGCGCATTGCGCCGCCGGCTCCACCGGCGTTTTTGCAACGTTTGCCGGACATCCCCCCGTTGGTCGCGCAACTGCTTTACAATCGCGGCATTACCACGCCTGACGAGGCGGAAACCTTTCTCCAGGGCGCGTTTGGCTTCGATAATCCCTTCGCCATGAAGGATATTTCTGTGGCCGTGCGCCTGTTGCGACAGGCCATCAAGCAACGCGCCCCCATCGTGATCTACGGCGATTACGATGTGGACGGAGTGACGGCTTCGGCAATCCTGGCACAGACGCTGGAATCGCTGGGCGCGCAGGTCAAAGTCTACATCCCCAACCGGTTTGATGAAGGGTACGGCCTGAATGTCGAAGCCATCACCGAGCTGGCGCAACAGGGCGCGCGCGTT
>JAIOAX010000036.1 GCA_019873645.1 Chloroflexota bacterium
ATTGTGCGCGGCTTCGCCGCGCAAAATCCCCCTTCAAGAAATCCCCCCGCTCTCCCCGCGTGCGGGGAGAGCGGGGGCAGGGGGTGAGAGGGGAAAACGCAAAAAACCTGCCCCCGTCCTGAAATGCACCCCGGAAACAGATGCATTTTGAAACACGCATTTTCTGCGCTATACTATAGCCGATGAGGTGTCAGATGAGCATCGTACAAACAGACATCGTTGTAGACTTTCAGGAATAGCGTATGCCCCGCATCATCAGTGTCCTCAATTACAAAGGCGGCACGGGGAAGACAACCACCGTCGTCAACCTGGGGGCGGGACTGGCGCTGAGCGGCGCACGGGTGCTGTGCCTGGATATGGACCCGCAAGGCAGCCTGGGGACGTGGTTGGGCGTCCGCCACACTTGCGGCGTCGCCGATGTGATGCTCGGTTATGTTGCGCCAGAAGCATGCATCGTCCCGGCGCGGGAGAATCTCGATCTCATCCTGGGCAGCCAGGCCCTGGTGCATGTCGAAGGCCAGCTCTGGAAGTTCCCCGACGAGCGCGCGGCCCGGCGCGTCCTGCACCACACGATGAAGAACGTCAACAGCTACGACTACATCTTACTCGACTGCTCGCACAGCATCAGCATGCTCACCCACAATGCGTTGTTGTATGCGAACGAGCTGATTATCCCGGTCTCCACGGATTATCTGGCGATGCTAGGCGTGCGCCAGGTGATTGACACCCTCAAGAATATCGGCCGCATCCCCGACCACAATCTGAAACTGACGCTGGTGGTGCCGACCATGTACTACGAACGCCTGCGCAAAGACCGTGAGGTATTGCAACTGTTAGAGCATTACTTCCGCGGCAAAGTCGCCGCCCCCATTCGCGCCAACGTCAAGCTGGCCGAAGCTGCGAGTCGCCAACAAAGCATCTACGAATACGCACCGGATAGCTATGGCGCGTTGGATTACGCCCGTCTGGTGGAAAGAGTATTGCACAATGGCTAAAAAACAGCCGCGTTCCGGCCACATTTTGGGCGCCGATCCTTTTGCCGATATGGGCAATCTCGAATGGCTCGGCGTCGAATCGCCGCCTGCGCCGTTCGCTGTTGACATTCCACCGTCTCCCACCCCACCCGCCTCAGAGACCCGGCCGGAGTCCCCACCGGTGTCTCCTGTGCCTCAAGAAATAGCCGCCGCGTCCACCCCGGCCGTCTCCATCCCGCCTGTGCCCGACGCCGATGAGGCTGAACGCCTGCTTCGAGAATGGCTACGCGAAGAGAATCCGCCGGAAACCCCGTCCGAGGCGCCGCCGCTGCCGCTCCATAACGCCCAGGCCCGCCTCCTCGCGCGCTTGCTCGCCGAGCAAGAACCCCGATGATGATAACAACCCGCCCCCAAGACGGGGGCGGTAAATCACACACCGATCACTGATAGCTGACGGCTGATCGCTGATCGCTAAAACCCTTCCAACTTGCTCAAATCCACAATCCCCGCCGCCAGGCCGACGATCCGTTGCAGCAGCGCCAGCCGTGCTTCCCGCAACGCCGCATCCTTGTCCATCACCAGCACTGCGTCGAAGAACCTCTGAATGAAGGGCACCAGCGGCGTAAAAGCTGTCAGGAAGGCATCCACGTCGCTTTCAGGGCCGACGGCGGCTTCGGCAGTACACAGCGCCGCGTAAAGCGCCCGCTCGGCCGGTTCCTGCAGCCGTTCAGGATGCAAGGTGAAGCGCGGTTGATCGCGGGTGATGCGCACACAGCGCGCGTAGTTGTCGAGCAACAGGCTCCAATCCTCCCGCGCAACCCAGACCGCAAGCTGTTCCGCCGCGTCGCGGGCCAGGACGGGATTCTCGCCCCGTGCCGCCAGCGCCGCCTCGACCACATCAAAAGCCAACCCCGCTTCACGCAACATCACCTGTAAGCGTCCAACGATGAAGTCTACCGCCGCGTCGCGCGCTTCCGGCGTCACCGCCACCGGCAGAGCGCGCGCCGCTTCGGTCAGCGCCGCGCGCGTGGAGAACGGCAGACGGCGCTCCAACAGGATTTGCACCACGCCCGACGCGGCGCGCCGCAAACCGTAAGGGTCCGCCGATCCCGTCGGCGCAAGGCCCACGGCGAACAGCCCCGCCAGACTATCCAGCCGGTCCGCCAACGCCAGCGCAATCCCCGGCATGCTCTCCGGCAACTGATCGCCCGCCGCACGCGGCAGGTAATGTTCAAAGATGGCCTGCGCGACCGCCGGCGGCTCGCCGGAGCGCCGTGCATACTCGCGGCCCATAATCCCTTGCAAGCTCGTCATCTCGATAACGACGTGGGTGGCAAGGTCGGCTTTTGCCAGATAGGCCGCGCGCGCCAGCGTCGCCATATCTGCGGCGGAAAGATGTAACTGCTCCCCCACCCACAAGGCGAGTTTTTCGAGACGCTCAGACTTCTGCAACATCGAGCCGAGATCCGCCTGGAAGGTCAGCTTTGCCAACCCTTCGCGGTAATCGGCCAGGGGACGGCGACAGTCCTGGTTGTAGAAGTATTCCGCGTCGGCGTAACGCGCACGGATCACATCCTCGTTGCCCTGGCGCACAATGTCCAGGTGCTCTTTGCCGCCGTTGCGCACGGCGACAAAATGCGCCATGATGCGCCCGCGCGCGTCAAGGACGGGGAAGTAACGCTGATGCTTCTTCATGACGGCGATGAGCACATCCTGCGGCAGCGTAAGATAGCGTTTCTCGAACGCGCCGAGCAGCGCCGTGGGCACTTCGACCAGGTTGGTCACTTCTTCCAGCAACGCCGGATCGTCAGGAATCTGCCCGCCGACTTCGGCAGCGACGGCGCGCGCCTGCCGCAGAATCTCCGCCGCGCGCGCTTCGGGGTCCACAATCACGCCATACGAGGCCAGCGTGGGATGATAATCGGTCGCCGCAGCCAACGCCACCTCCGGCGATCCCACCGGACGCGGCCCACGGGTCATGCGCCCGCTCTGCAAGCCGGCGTAGGTGAAGTGCACCTCGTCCTCACCGAGCAATGCCAGCAGCCAGCGAATGGGCCGACTGAACGCCACGCCGGTCTCATTCCAGCGCATCGCACGCGGGAAACGCAGTTTGGCGATCCAGTCGGGCAGCAGTTCTGCCAGCACCTCGGCGGCCGGGCGGCCGGGGATGTGTTGGGTGGCGAAGATGTACGCGCCGCCTTCGGTCTCACGGACCTGCAAATCCGCCACGGCCACGCCTTTGGAGCGGGCAAAACCCTCCGCAGCGCGCGTGGGCTTGCCGTCCGCGTCAAAAGCGGCGCGAGCCGGCGGGCCTTTGACCTCCAGGGTTTCATCGGCCTGCTTGAGGGCCATATCCGCCACATAGACGACCAGACGGCGCGGCGTGCCCCAGATGGACACGTCGCCGTGGGCCAGCTTCGCTGCGTCAAGGGCAGCGGGAACCAGCTCACGCCATTGCGCCAGCGCGGTGCTCAGGTGCCCGGCGGGCAACTCCTCGACGCCCAACTCGAAGAGAAAGGGCGCACGTCCCGGCGCGGAAACCGGCGCGGCTACCGGGGACACTTTATCCTGCAAGGGCAGGTGCATCAGCGCGCCCGGTGAAATGACGGTTGGGGTCAAACCCGGACGGTTTTGCCACGGGAAGCCGGCCCGGTCGCGTTGCGCCAGATAGGCTTCGGCGACCTGCCGCGCCAGATCGCGCATGCGCTTGAAGAAGACGGCGCGCTCGGTGACGCCGACCGTCCCCCGCGAATCGAGCAGGTTGAAAGTGTGCGAACACCGCAGAACATAGTCAAGCGCGGGCACGACTAACCCGTGTTTGAGGTTCAACAACGCTTCCTGCTCAAACAGATCGTACAGTGCCTGCAAACGCGCCACATCCGCATACTCAAACTCGTAGCGGCAATGGTCTATCTCCTGGTCCTTCAGGATTTCGCCGTAGGTGTGATGTTCATCCCAGGCGATGTCCCACACGGAGCGCACATTTTGCAGATACATCACGATGCGTTCCAGGCCATAAGTCAATTCCACAGCAGGGATTTCCAGGTTGACGCTGCCGGCCTGCTGGAAGTAGGTGTACTGGGTGATTTCCTGCCCATCCAGCCAGACCTCCCACCCCAGGCCCCACGCACCGAGCGCCGGGCTTTCCCAGTTGTCTTCGACAAAGCGGATGTCGTGCTCCTCGCGGCGGATGCCGATGGCCTCCAGGCTCTTGAGATAGCGTTCCTGTGGATCGCCGGGGTCGGGTTTGAGGATGACCTGTAACTGCGTGTGCATCTGCATGCGGTTGGGGTTTTCGGCATAGCGGCCATCGTCGGGACGATACGACGGCTCGATGTAGACCACATTCCAGGGTTCCGGCCCCAGCACGCGCAGGAAGGTCGCCGGGTTCATCGTGCCCGCGCCGACCTTTTCGCTGTACGGCAACCAGAGCAGCGCGCCCTGGTCGGCCCAATAACGTTGTAAACGGAGAAGGACTTCTTGGAATGTCAACATAAGGGATTCACCTCGAAGAATGTCAACGAATTAAACGGATTTGAACGGATGATACCATCTTCATAGCCTTCATCATAATCCTCATCATAATCTTCATCGTCGGCCAAATATTAAAGCGACTGGGGTTGGTCAACGATCACAAACAATGCCTCAGCATACGTTTCATATTGATTGCCTTGCCAGGCAAATCCCAGGTGAAGGTCTTCCATACGCTCCGGGGTCATTGTATCCAGGTGGGAATGAATTGCATGGGTCAAAAGCTTTTTGTTGCGTTTCAGTTTCCAGCTTTCCTCAAGGCTCTGGATATCAACGAGAATCAGGAAGAAGCGGTTTGCGGCATCAAACCTTCGGACTCCCTGGTTTTCGTAGAGCCATATCTTCAGGGCAATCGGATCACTCATGGTCTGGCGTATCATACGCGCTCGTGTCGCCTTGAAGCCGGCTATGAAATCCCGCGCTGATTGTGTTGGATGCTCGGCTATTTTAGTCAAAAGCTCTGGGAACAAAACCTTCGCCGGTTTACCGCTTTCAAACCATATTCCTTCTTGCTTACAAAATGCTTTCAGCTCTGCCAGTTCCGAACGCAAACCTTCCTCTCGGCGCAGCAGCTCCATATACCCATCAGGGAAATGCGTTACCTTGAGGTCAAAAGGAAAGTCATGGATGAAGAAATCAACTTTCTTCACCAATCCCATAGCAGGTAGAACAGCAGGATGACTTTTGAAGATGTCTTCGATAATTATGGATGACCAGTGATTATACCATGAGCACTGAACATAACCTCTCAGACTGATATGCAGTTCATTCTCAATAGCAGTATTGAGGGTATCCCAACTCTGAATTCTCTTTATGTAGTGATTGACTATAGTTTGCTCAAGGCTATTCTGATACAGACCACCCCAATCAAATACCCGCATCTGATATAATTGTGAAACAAGATAATCTTCGTTAGCCTCGCGCGATGCTCGCTCAACTTGAAATAACTCACGCATAAAGCTTTCAAGAATCTTCACGTCGGGTTTATGGTAGTACACATGGGCAAATAACTGAGCGTCCGGAATATCTGCACATTCAAGGCCGGCGTATTGGCAAAACTGACGTAATTGTTTAACACGAGAGATTGAACGTAACTTCAACCAGTAGACGCCATCAGGGTTCCGCAACAATTGGACAAACTGGTCGCCATCATATAATCTTCGAAACTCGTCAAACTCAGTAAGCATTATGAACCCCTCAGGCTGTTTTTAGATGCCAACGTCCCCTTTTAGGAAAGGCTAACATCTCTAACATTTCCATAACGCGCGAGATTCTGAAAATTACTCCATCAGAAAGGCCACCGATCATTAAGTGATTAAGTATTTCATAAGTCTCTGCGCCATCTTCATGTCGGGCAAGATAATCCCGTATCCGTCTTTCAAGCTCTATTTGGGAATCCTCACATTGGATTTTGCGGCTGCAACCGGATAACACTTTCCGGCACGTCATAACAAAGTCGGTTTTTAAGGCATTCCGTCGCGTATCTTGGACCACAGAACGCGCCGAGTATTCCAACGCAGCAATTTCTACTAACTCAAACCCCCAGGCAAATAACGAATTCAAAAGTGCAAGCCAGTCCTCATCATCCAGGCTGTTGAAAGCGATGGAGATATGCCGGTCTGTCCTTAAAACCCGCCACAGCTCACCGAAAGCGTCCTTCAGGCGGCGCCGGTAATCCCATGCATTTTTCTGACGGCCTCTGGCTTCAGAGACCACAATCTCATTTTCCCAATCGAAATCCAAGCCCAGCCAGGCATTCCACATGAGACTGAGTTCAAGATAAGGTATACGGTTACCATGAGGGGGATCAACGAAAATATAGTCCACAGACTCATCAGGAATAGCAAGGTGCGTAGCTGTTCCCTGGCTGATCCAGTATCCCTGCTGAGCATTGTTCAACTCCTCAAAAGAAGTCCATTCTTTGGCCCCCACAGGTATTACCTGATTGACTTCCTGTTTTCCCTTGAGAATTCGACGGAACCGATTTTCAAAACACCGCCAGACATTGATCTCAAAATGCTCCGTCGGCATCCAATAACCGATAACCCAGCTACCAACTTCTAACGTTTCGCTTTCACTCTGTCCATTAGCCTTGCCGCGTCGCCGAATGACAAACACCATGTTGCTCGCCTGGGGAAGGGCGGCACTGAAACAAAACTCCATCACCTGGCGTATTTCCACGTCTGGAATGTGACGTATTTCTTCTAACAATATGGACAAAGCAACCAATGCGCGAGGTGTAAATAGATCACTGATGCGGGTCCCAGGTTTGGCGTTGATACGCGAGTTTTCCACTAATTCCACCTGTGGATACCAACGCGGCTCACACTCTGGCTCAAGTGCAAGCTGGATATCGTTTTCTGAAGGGAGCTTGACACATTTGTCTGTTCGGCATGCTTCACATGCTGTCCATATCTCTACGATTTGCTCATTGTTCCAGAGTATATGAGTGGCAATGGCATCGGAACTCCCACACTTGGGGCATTGCGTCCGATAAAGTTGATTTATCTTTCCCTCGACCTGGCTGCGCAGCCAAATGAAAGTTGCCCTCAATTTAGGCAAATCAACGTGTGTAACTCCCATTCTGGTGGACAAAACGGCGATAGGGTTAATGTCAATGCCAATCGCGCGTCTTCCCAGTCGTACACTTTCCACAAGTGTGACGCCAGAGCCGACAAAAGCATCCAGGACAATTTCACCCTGCCTGGAAAACCTCTCAATGTATTGTGAGACAAGATTGAACGGCTTTTTCGACCAATACTTGTGCATTGCATAGATGCCGGTATAGGTCTGGGGCCGCTCATCCCTCCTTCCTCTGAGCTTGAAGGAAGTATTGATTTCTGGTGTCTCCAGAAAAGTAAGTTGCCTTACAGTGGTCATATAAGCAGTGCGCTCAACCTGCACCGACGCATAGTAAAATGGGAATTAACATTGTTCTCAGTGGTCATCACTGCGCTAGAGCACAACTTTCAGTTTCTCCCACAAGAAATCGTAGGCCCGCCGCCCGCTGATCTGGTGGCGGCCTTCAAAGTAATCGGTCTCGATGTTATCCGCGGCGTCAAAAATGCTGTACACTTCCCGCGCTCTGGCGACGCTCTGCTGCACGGCGGCGATGGGAAAAATCGGATCGCGGGAGCCGGCCTCAACGAGCATGGGACGCGGCGCAATCAATCCCACCAGGTCATACATCTCGCCGAACTGCCACAGGCCGGGGATGAAATTGCAGGTGCAGTGATGCATCGCCAGAATGCTGTCCTTGAAGGTGCTGTAGTAGCCGCTGACCACGCAGGCTTTGATGCGCGTATCGGTGCAGGTGGAAAAGAAGGTGTGCATGCCGCCGCCGGAGATGCCCATCGCTCCCAGCCGCTGGATGTCCACATCGGGACGGGTTTCGAGATAATCAATCAGCTTGCGGGCATCATGAGCGCGCAGACCGACCGCCGATCCGCCCAGATGAAACGCCAGTTTCGCCGTATGATCACACGTAGACGGTGCTTCCTGACCGATAAGGGTATTGAGATACGCGAAATCCGTCTGGCGTTCGCCGAAACACGAGATCTCCGGCGCGGCGACGACAAAGCCACGCCGACACAACGCCACAGCAAAATCCTTGTGATAGCCATCGGGTATGTTACGCTCGCTGCCGTCCTCCCACAAGCCGACGATGTCCTTCACGCCATAACCGTGTCCATGAAAGGCTACCACGACAGGATGAGGTGCTATCCCATGCTTAGGGACGAGGATGTAGACCGGCATCAGCGTATACGCCGAGGTACGCAGCAACCATTTTTCGCGGATGTAATCCCCTTTGTCCACGGTCTCAAGCTGCCGGGGACTAAGCGGCGCGTCGGGCAGCGCTTTACGCTGCTCCGCATCCGCAAAACCCAGGAGCTCGGTCAAGGCAGCGCGAGTGGTCGCCTGCCAGGCTTCGGCTTCGGCGCGTGACCGTGCGCGGAAGCGATAGGGGGCCTTCTCCGGCGCATAAAGCCGCCACAGCGCATAGGCAGGCTGCAATTCCAACAACTCCTGACCGTTAAGTCCGGGGGCGTTCATAGGTTCACCATCGGCACGGTACGCTGGCAGAGTTGTAAAGGCACGCCCCAGGGATCGCGCAACATGACCAGCAGCGATCCATCGCCGAGCATCTGATTGACAACCAGGGTTGCGCCGGCGGCGATCAGCCGCTCCCGTTCGGCTACAGCATCCGCCACGGCAAAAGCGACGTGCAGGCACAACGGGTCTTGTGCCGCGTAATTCGGAATAGGGGCGGCGGGGTTGGCGTAGATTTCCATCACCACCTGCCCGGTCGCATCGGCGAGGAAATGGGTGTACGGTGCACCGTTCACGGTGCGCACGACCTGCATGTGCAAGTGTTCCACATACCAGGCCGCCATGGCTACCGGATCGGGGACGTTAAGAGCAAAGTGTTCAAATTTCACAAGGACCTCCTTGAAAAATCATTTGCACGCTGAAAAGTTAGCATATCAACACGTCTATTGTAACGCAAATTGCCAGCTTAGGCCGGATGCATTTCAGGATGGGGCGATTTATCAGCTACGGCTACTGGACACTGCGCAGGCCGGTCTCCTGACCGTGCCTGCGCAGCAATTGATCCCGCAGTGGCGCGGTCAGAGACCGGCCACAGTAAGATTTGCCCCGAAGTTGAAATACACCTGCTCACGCCACGCATCGCATATACAAGTTAAAAATCCGTTAAAATCCGTTTAATCCGTTGACAAACCATCACAGCCGCGGCAACACCACACCGATCTGTCCCTGATATTTGCCCTTCTTATCGGCATAGGAGACCTCACATGGCTCATCGCCCTCGAAAAACAGCACCTGGGCGATGCCTTCGTTGGCGTAGATTTTCGCCGGCAACGGCGTCGTGTTGCTGATTTCGATAGTGATGTAGCCATGCCAGCAGTTACCTGACCAGATGGCTTTACCATTTCGACGCACAAAAATAAGATGATTAGATACAGTCACATCATAGACTTTGCCTTCGTAAAACTGTTTCTTGTGCGTCGCAGGCTCAACTTTGGGCGTGATGTGTTTTTCGACCAGGCGCACTTTATAGACCGGATAGTTACTTTTAATCACTCGCGCTTTTAATTCACGCGGTTGTTGCGGTTTACTTTGACGCACAATGGCTGCTTTGCCACTCATAAAGGCCATCATTTGAATCTCGTCGGCTAATTGTTTTGAAACAGTGGTGATGGTTTGTGTTTCCTGATTCCCATCAGACCTCATAAGGCCCTCAAGGATCAGATTAATGTGTTCTGCGTCTAACCGCAACCATTCTCCTGGCAGAGCTTTATTTTCAGCATGAACGTAAGGGGCCAGATATTCATAAAGCGATTTCTTAAAAAATCTGAATCCCTCTGCTGTAGCGAAGTAATGAACCCCTAATTCTCTGAGAACAGATTCAACGTAATCCCTATCCTTAAATGAAGCAATTTGAATAATGTAACCGCTATCCTTCCCATCCTTGTGCGCAATATATGCACTGCCATCGCCAAGCCATAATCCCAGGAAACGCAAGAAGGCGCGGGTCGGATATTGATCACCCTGAATTAAAACGTAATCTCCCGGCGTCTCACCGCGCCACCGTACCTGGCGCGTCATTTCATACCCATATCTCCCCCAAACGTTTTTGGCTTCTTCGGTATGCCAGCCCGTTTTTTCAGGGCCTTTTCGAGTTCGATAACCATTCGTTCGATGATTCACCAACAATTTGTGTTCCGGTGTGACAAGCAAATCAATGGATCTGCCTTCAAAATGCAGCAACTCGCCGCGATAATCATAAATTTGTTTTGCGAGGACAGGCTGATATTCAGCAAAACCGTCCTCGGCCATCCCCAGGACCAGGTCACCGATTTCGATATCCTTAATCAAACGCCAGCCGGCAGGTGTGAGTACTTCTGTGTCATCAGAAAAACAAGGTTCAAGAGGCGTGAAATTCGTCACAATCCCACAGCGCGCATACGTGCTTTTCCCGATGACCATTCCCAACACATCGCGCGGCATGCGGATGTATTCCAGACTGCGGGCCAGGGCAAAGGAATTGGGCGGGATGATGCACACATCGCCCACAAAGTCCACCATTGCGCGGATGTCAATATTCTTGGGGTCTACGACCGACAGGTCCCCCACCCCCGCCGTGAAAACTTT
Organism: Chloroflexota bacterium; assembly: GCA_019873645.1. GTDB lineage: Bacteria > Chloroflexota > Anaerolineae > B4-G1 > SLSP01 > DSWT01. The sequence goes on from JAIOAX010000036.1 coordinate 10,680, forward strand.
GAACTCATTGGCGACGCGGATGTCGTACCCATACGAGGAAAGCCCATAAGAAATCACGCCGTTGCGCTTTTGCCCGTCAAAGAACGGGTCAATCATCTGCTGTTCCAACGCCATTTTGCGAATCCAGTGGTCAGGTTTGAGTCCCATGATAGCTCCTTAGAGGTAGACGGTAGACCGTAGACGGTAGACGGGGAACTTGCGGTAGCAAGCCCTGTCTACTATCTACCGTCTACTGTCTACCGAGATTACATGCGTTCAGGGGCATCCATGCCCATCAGGTGCAACACGCGGGCCAGGACGTGCTTGGCGGCACGCGCTAACATCAGCCGCGCCTGCGTGAGCGCCGCATCTTCGGGCGCTGTGGAAACAATACGACAGTCGCGGTAGAAGGCGTGGAACAACGCCGCCAGCTCGGTCGCATAGAATGTCAGATAGTGCGGCGCCATGCTGTTCGCCGCCAGGGTGATGACTTCGGGCAGCGCCAGCATTTTACGGATAAGCGCCAGCTCGCTCGGATGCGTAAGCAGCGTAGGGTCGCCCAACGCCTCCAGGTCGCAGCCCTCCTCGGCGGCCTTGCGCAGCACCCCGGCAATGCGCGTGTGCGCATACTGGACGTAATAAACGGGATTGCGGTCCGACTGCTCTACGGCCAGATCGAGGTCGAAATCCAGCGTGACATCCACCGTGCGGGTGAGCATCATAAAACGGATCGGGTCCGGCCCAACTTCGTCCACCAACTCGCGCAGGGTGACAAACTCGCCGGAACTTTTGGACATGCGCACTTCCTGGCCGCCGCGCAGCAATGTCACCATCTGGTAAAGGATAAACACCAGGCGATTCACATCCACACCCAGCGCTTTGGCTGCGGCCTGCACGCGCGGGACATCGCCGTGGTGATCCGCGCCCCAGACGTAGATGGCCTTGTCAAAGCCGCGTTCCACGATTTTGTTCCACAGGTAGGGAATGTCCGACGCCAGATATGTCGGCCGATCCTCCGGGTTGGGAACGACCCGCGGCGAACGGATAAGCACGGCGTCTTTTTCCAAATCGGGATGACGGAACCACACGGCGTCATCGTACTCGACGATGTAGCCGCCAGCGCGCAATTTTTCCATCATCGTATCAAACAGGCCGCTTTCATAGAGCGACCGCTCGCTAAACCAGTTATCGAAGTGGACACGCAACTGCGCCAGATCATCACGTATACCGTCGAGGATCCGCGCGATGCCCCATTCACCGAGCGCGCGGACGGCAGCGTCACGCTCCAGCGTCAGGTAGCGGTCGCCGAATTCGTCGCGCGCGCGCTGCGCCAGGTCGGTCACATACGCGCCGGGATAGCCCGGCTCAGGGAAGGGCACATCCACACCGAAGAGGCCGGCGTAACGCGCAAAAATGCTCGCGCCGAAGTTACGCACTTTGGAGCCGGCATCGTTGACATAATACTCACGCTCGACAGCATAGCCTGCCGCCTCCAGCACCGCAGCCAGCGTATCGCCGATCACGGCGTTGCGTGCCGAACCGATGGTAATCGGCCCGGTGGGATTGGCGCTAACGAACTCTACCTGCACGCGCTTGCCACTGCCCAGGGTCACGTTGCCCCAGGATTCGCTGGCGGCGAGGATCACCGGCGTCTGTTGCGCCACCCACGCTGTCGAAAGGGTAAAATTGAGGTAGCCCGGCGACGCCACCTCGATCTGGGCAATGAAATCCGCTGGAGGAATGTGTTGCGCGACAACCTGGGCAATCTGCAAAGGTGCACGTCGCAACACCTTCGCCAATCCCATACACACCGGCGAGGCGTAATCGCCGTGGGCTTCGTAACGGCTCTGTTCAACAGGCACAGGATCAGGAATGTCAAAATGCGGCAAAGCACCGGAAGCCTGCGCTTGCTGCAATCCGGCGCGGAGCAATGCCGCAACTTGCTCACGCAAGGGCACAGAAACGGTCATACACACTTCTCCAAAAAGTAGGGTAGTTGTTTGCGCCACCAGGGCCAGTCGTGGCTGACGTCTGGCCCCCAGTAATCGAACCAGGCCGGCACATCCAGGGCGCGCAGGTCGGCTTCAAGAGCGCGCGTCTCGCGCAGACTGTCATCTTCCCAGGCGCCCTGCCCCACACAGACGATGATCCGGCTCTGCCGAAACTGTTCCAGATAGACCGGATCGGTCAGATTCGGCAAATAACAGAGCGGGAAGTTGTAATAGACGGTGTCATCCATGTAGCTGCCGACAAAGTATTCCGGCCCATACAGACCGCTTAACGCGATCACCGTATCAAAATGTTCCGGATGCTTGAAGAAAAAATTCGCCGCGTGATAGGCCCCCATGCTACAGCCGGTCGTCATGGCCTTGCCAGATGCGCCGCTGTGTTCACGGATAAACGGAAGGACTTCCTCGATCACATAGCGCTCATAGCGCTCGTGCTGTCGCCCCCGGTCGCCGGGATACATCCAATGCGCCAGCCAGGCCTCGCAGTCCACGCTGTCCACAGTGTAAAGCTGGATTTTACCACTTTCGATGAAAGACGCAGCCGCCGCGACCATGCCGAAGTCTTCAAACTCGTAGAAGCGCCCGCAGGCCGAGGGGAAGACCAGCACCGGTTTACCGGCGTGTCCATAGACTTTCATCTCCATATCGCGGCTCAGACGGTCACTCCACAATTTGAAGTATTCCTCTTTCATCTTCCCTTACCCCTTTCCCCCTGGGACACACGCTATGCCATGATCGCGTCAATGATCGGTTGCAACTCAGCAAGGTTGGGCGAACGCAACACATAGGCGTAATGGCCCAACGCCGGCGATAGAACTTCGCTCATCGAACCGTGATAGACAATCCACGGGCCATAGCGCCGCAAAACGTCATCGTGCGAGAGCCGATGCGGCACGGTCCACTTGCGTCCGATATAGGCACAGTGATAGGGGCGAGTAGGCTGAGAACGCATGATGTTGTACGTCACAATATTGGCCCATTCCTGGTAAAAATCCATATCATTGGCGTAATCGAACATGTCCATGGTCAAACCGCCGGGAGGGCGCATGTTCACTTCCAAAGCCACCCAGCGTTCATCGGCAACCCGGAAAAATTCGATATGGAAAAACCGCTCGCGCAACTCGAACGCTGCCACTGCCCGTCGTCCGATCTCTTCAAGGTCTGGCGGCAGCTCACGCAGCGAGTAGTAAAAGATTTCCAGATCGTTGTTGACGATCTCCATAATGCCCCGGTTAAAGAAGTGCGAAGTACAAAAGACGATTTTGCCCTCCTGGTCCACCAGACCGTCAAACGAGTACAGCGCGCCGGAAACGAACTCTTCCAGGATATAGTCCACGGGCGGCTTTTCGGCAAAGAAACGCGCCAGCGCCGCGTCATCGTCAATTTTGTAGGTAGCGTTGGCGCCGACGCCAATATCGGGTTTGGCGATTACCGGATACCCGACTTCGGCGATCAGTTGCGCAGCCTCCTCAGGGGTCTGCACTACGCGGCCTCTGGCAACGGCGATGCCGGCGCGGCTGAACACCTGTTTCATCTTTGACTTTTGCTTGACCCAGGCAATATCGGCGCTCTTGGGGCCGTGGACGTTAAAATCGGTGCGCAGACGCGCATCGGTCTCCAACCAGTGCTCGTTGTGCGATTCTATACGATCCAGCTTCCCATAGCGGTGCGTGAAATAGCCGCACGCCCGCAGCAAAGCGTCGTAGTGATGCAGATCGTCCACGCGGTAGTATTCGGTCAGCGCGGCCCGCAATTCGTAAATCAAGTGATCATAAGGGGCATCCCCGATGCCCAAAACGTTCACGCCGTTGCGACGCAGCGCCACGGCAAAATGGTAATAATTGGGTGGAAAATAAGGCGACAATAAGACCACATTCATAGATCATCAACCTGTACTCTTCGAGATTAACAATACGAAATGGGGGAGCGACGGTCCCTCCCCCATCCTCAGTGATACCCGTTTTTGATGAAAAGTCAAACTGCGCGATACCCCTTAACGACGCTCCCACCAGACATAGATGAGCGCGTTGCCGCCGTCCTCGTAATACTCAACCATAACAGTATGCACACCTTTGGCGAGATCCACTTGGACACAGTAGGATTGCGCATTGGCGCCATGCCACTCGTCCATCACCCGCACGCCATCCACGTACAAACGCACACCGTCATCGGCCATAGCACAGAAGGCGTAATTGTCCTCATAGAAAAAGGCTTTGCGCGTCCAGCGCACTCCGAAATAGTTCTCAGGCAAGCCGCCGACCGGTGATCCCAGTCCCCAGTTGAAGCCGATTTGCGCATCCAGGCGCGTGACAACCGGTTTGCCGCTCAATTCAGGGTTGCCGAAATATTCGCCCAACCAGGCCTCGGCCGGCGCAGCCGCATCCGGCGTCGCGGTTGGCGTCGGCGTAACCGTCGCCACCGGCGCATTGCCCAGACGAGTAAAGGAAAACTGGATGGTCGCGTTGTCGGTATCGTCGAAATATTCGATGACCACAGCATGGTTGCCGGCAGACAGGGTGAGGTCAACCTGGTAGGTTGCCTGGGACTGCACCCGCCATTGATCAAGAACCAGAATGCCATCCACCCAGAGGCGCGCGCCATCGTCCACAGTGATCTTAAAGCGGTACAGGCCACCGCGGAAATTGATCGTGCGTGTCCAGCGCACCGAAAAATGGTCGGTATTGAGGCGGGTATCCGGGGAACGCAGGCCCCAGAAGAAATTCACGGCGGCGTCATTGCGGGTGAAAACCGGTGCGCCGGAAAGGTCGGCGACGTTGAAATACTCCCCCAGCCAGCCGGTACTACCCGACGGCTGCGGCGTCGGGGCCGGCGCCACACCGGGGATGACCAACCGCTGCCCAATGTAGATGTAGTTGAGGTTGTAGATGCCGTTCGCCTGGGCAATCGCCCACGCCGTTGTCCCGTAATAACGCGCGATGCTATACAGGGTATCGCCGGCTTTCACCACATAGACACCGGCGGGCGGGGGTGCCGGTTGAGCAGGGATGACCAATCGCTGACCGACGTAAATATGGTTAGGATTGAGGATATGGTTCGCGCGCGCCAATGTCGAGACATCCACACCGTACAGGCGAGCGATGCTGAACAAAGTTTCCCCCGGTTTGACGATATGCGTGATCTCGCCCGCCAGCAGCGGCCCGGCAGTAACTCCCGTCACCGATGACAATACCATTGCCACAACGCAGAGCATGACCAAAATTTTCTTCATCAGCGCACCTCCTGAAGCATGAAAGGCTATCAAGCGCATACCCCTATGGCAGGCTCATTTTCACACTCCATGATATATGCGGGCGTGTACAACGTCAAGCCACCTACCCCTACGGTACCAAGCTCCTATCCACTTCTTCAGTATTTAGCGTATAATATAGGTATGAAATGTCGTAAAACGGTTTGAGAATCGCCCTATCTGCCTATGAAGGTGTTCCAAATGGCTAAAATTCTCAGTCTACACACTGAGTCAGAGATCCTGAACCTGCTCCATCTGATCCTGAAGCGGGCAGGCCATGAACACCTCTATACCACCGACGCCCAGGTTGCACTGGCGATTTTACGCCGGGAACCCATTGACCTGCTGATTCAAAATCTGATGCGTCCGGACATCAACGGTTGTGAATTCTATCAAATGTTGCAGAACGATGCGCAACTGCGCAACACGCGCGTTCTCATCATCAGTGCCTTGAACCCGGCGCTGATCCCCGAAACGCATTTCAATATGATCAGCAAGCTTTACCCGCATAATTACCTTATTATGCCCTTCAGCCCCCAAACACTGCTCAAAACGGTCCAAAGAATCCTGGACGAACCTCCAACAGTGCAATAGATAGCATACCCCCCGGCCCCGCCCTAAAAGAGGCGGGGAGAGCGGGGGCAGTAGGGCTATCGCATTTGGAAAACTTTGTCCCGTAGTGCTGTCTGTTGTGCCGCTAAAGCGACGTTTTTAGGGGGGATTTTTGTGGCGGGGCTTTGTCCCGCCACAAAAATCCCCCTTTCCCCAGCCTTTAGGCCGTATTCTTCAGTTGCCGGAAGCGGCCAAATGCGATAGCCCTACCTACCTGATTGGTATAAGGTTTCGAGTCATGGTATAATGTTAGTGTTGAGTCAAACCAGACAGGAGTCGCTTATGGAACTGGGAATCATCGGATTACCTGGCAGTGGCAAAACGACCGTCTTCAACGCCCTCACGCGGGCCAACCGCCCCACTACCGTTGCCTCAAGTGGCCGCCTGGAGCTTTTCAGCGCCGTGGTTGACGTGCCCGATGTGCGGGTTGACGTGCTCAGCAAAATTTATCACCCGCGCAAAACCATCTACGCCAAAGTCACCTATACCGACATCGCCGGTCTGGATCAGGATTTAGGCAAGACTGGCTTGACCGGTGAACTGCGCAATAAAATCGCGCCGATGGATGCCTTCGTTCACGTGGTGCGCGCTTTTGAGAATGAGCTTGTGCCCCACGTCGCGGGAAGCGTCAACCCGCAACGTGATCTGGAAACACTGGACGGCGAACTGTTGCTTGCCGATATGATAACGGTCGAGAATCGTCTGGCGCGCATCCACGAGAGCCTGCACAAAGGCGCGCGCGGCGATGAACGCAAGGCCCTGCTGGAAAGCCAGGAGCTTTTCGAGCGTCTCCATGCCGCTCTGGATGCGGGCACTCCATTGCGTGACCTCGACCTGACAGCCGAAGAGAGCGCCGGCCTGCACGGCTACAGCCTCCTGACACTCAAGCCGGTTCTGGTCTTGCTCAACGCCGGCGAGGAACCGCTTGACCCGCAAAAGGTGCTCACCTACAAGCACAAACATTCGACGGTGTTGTCCATCCAGGGCAAGCTCGAAATGGAAATCGGCCAGCTTCCACCGGATGAAGCTGCGGAATTCATGGCAGAGTTCGGCATCAAGGAACTCGCGCTGTCGCGCGTCATCCAGGCATCCTACAAACTCGTCGGACTGCAATCGTTTTTCACCGTGGGGGAAGATGAGGTGCGCGCCTGGAACGTCAAAGTTGGCGCGAACGCCCAAGAAGCCGCCGGCGTCATCCACACCGATCTGGCGCGCGGCTTTATCCGTGCGGAGGTCATCAGCTACGATGACCATATCGCCGAGGGGACTATGGCCGCGGCGCGCAAGGCCGGCAAAGTACGTTTAGAAGGCAAGGAATACATTGTCCAGGACGGCGACATCCTCCATATTCGCTTCTCGATATAGGGCGCAGCTATGACCGCGAGCACTAAAAAACGTAAACCCCCGGCAAAAGCTAAAGTCGTCTCAGGTGCGGCCCGGCAGATCAAGCCCAAGGCCTCACCGGGCGAGTCTGAGATCAAGATCGAGTGGTTATTTATTAGCCTGCGCTGGCTTTTCCTGTTAGCCGTAGCCGGCATTACCGGGATTGAGGCGGCGCTCCAATCCACCCGGTTTCCCAACACGGTCATCGCCCTGCTCGTTGTGGGAAGTACTGCTAATGTGATCGCCATGGTGGTCCTGCTCCAAAACGCTCTGAACAAAAGCATCCAAAGTGTCATCTTAATCCAGGACATCGGCCTGGCTTTAGGATTCATTGCCGGTTCAGACAGCACAGCCAGTCCCCTGCTCTTTTTCGCCCTCATTCCGATCACTACAGCCGCCTTGCGATTCTCGCGCTTATACGGCCTCCTTGTCGTCGCCGGTGTGGTCCTGGTTTATTGGGCGATTGCCTGGAACCAAAACGGTTTTTCTCTGGACATGCCGCTGCTGCAGTTGGTGACGCACGCATTTCCATACTTCACCAACGGCGTTGTCTTGCTGTTAGCCGGCAGTGCGGTCAGCCAAACCGGTGTGCGCATCCGGCAGACCCTCATCGCCGAGCGGGAGAAAAAAGAACGCGAGGCGCAGTCGGCCCTGGAATCCGCGCATCAAAAAATACGCCTGATCTTCGAGTTAACCAGCACCCTGAGTGCCACTCTCAACTACGAGCGGGTACTCGAAGCAGCACTCGATGTCAGCGACGCCGGTTTGCGCGAATTCTACGCCGCCCGTAAAGACATCAAGCAGATCGGCCTGATTCTGCTCTTTGGTATGGATCAGACGCTTTACGTCGCGAAGTCCAGGGGCGTTCCCATACAAGATGAACGCTTGCGCCTCCCCGCACAGGCCGGCGCATTGCCCCAAGCCACCGAAGTCGCAGGGCCGGTCGTCGTCAACACGCCACGCGATGATCCGGAATTGGGAAAATTTGCCGCTATGCAAGATTGTCGGCAGGCCGTCGTCGTACCCCTGCGCGCTGGCTTTGAAAGTTATGGCTTCCTGGTTTTGGGAAGTCCAGAACCTAATGCTTATACCCCGGATTTTCAGGACCTTCTGGTTGCCATCTGCAATCAGGCCGTTATGGCACTCCAAAACGCCAATCTCTACCAAAACCTGATGGAAGAAAAAGATCGTCTGGTGACGGTGGAAGAAGACGCGCGCAAGAAACTGGCGCGCAACCTGCATGACGGCCCCACGCAGACCATCGCCGCGATTGCTATGCGCCTGAACTACATCCGCATGCTCGTTAAACGCGAACCGGAAAAGTCCATCGAAGAACTTCAGCAGTTAGAGGAACTGGCGCGCAAAACGACTAAAGAAATCCGCCAGATGCTCTTCACGCTGCGCCCGCTGATCCTGGAAACACAAGGCCTCATCGCCGCCCTGCAACAACTCAAACAGAAGATCGCCGAGACCGATCCCCTGCCGGTCATTCACCTGGAGCTGGAAAAAGAGGCCGAAGAGGCGCTCAGCAAAGAGGCGCAGGGGGCGATCTTCTATATTACTGAAGAAGCAACCACCAACGCCCGTAAATACGCCAAAGCCAAGAACCTGTGGATTCGGCTTTATCAGCGTGGCTTGAATGTCATCGCCGAAATCGAAGACGACGGCGTCGGCTTTGATGTCGCCGCGATGGAGGCCAATTACGCCAGCCGCGGTAGCCTGGGGATGATCAATCTGCGCGAGCGCGCCACCCTCGTCAAGGGCAAAACCGTCATTAAATCTGCGCCCGGTCAGGGCACCAAAGTCACCGTCACCGTTCCGGCGCAGATGCCCGCTGCAGAAGTTGAGCCTTGAACACCGAAGCTGCCCTGCTTGAACGCTGGCTGTGGGTGATGGCCTCATTGGGCATCGCCATGCTCGCCAGCGCCATCCGCTGGATCGTCGTGGAGAGACCGCGCCTGAGCACGACAGCGCCGCAGAGACCCTCATCCCCCACGCTCTTTGATCAACCGTGGATCATCCAACCCCTGCGCTTGCTGTATGCCGCAGGTATCCCGGCAGCGGCTTACCTGTGGCGCGGTGTACTGACGGCAAGCGGCCTGGGATTACAACCCTTCTTCTTGACCAATCCTCAAACGTCGGCTATGGCGCCCGGCAGTTGGGACGACTGGGTACGCGACATCGGCTGGGTGTGCGCGCTGGCCTGCGGCTTTTGGGTACTGGTGCGCCTCGCGGATCATAACACGCACACACAGATCAAACGACATCGCCTGGACCTGGCGTTGCGCGAAGCCGTTTACCATCAAGTTCATTGGGCCTTCTACCGCGAACCCTGCGTGTTATGGTTGGGGCCCGGCCTGGGAACATGGGCCGGGTTGCTGCCGGTGCTCCTTGAGGCGTTCGTCAATCCCGCGCGCTGGACCGATCTGCAACTTCCCGACCGGGGGCGGGATTTGCTGGTGCGCGTGGGCCTGGGGGTGCTGAGCGCGATGCTGTTTCTCCAGACGCAAAACCTCTGGCTTGCCATACTTGCCGACGCCGGGTTGGTCTGGGTGTTGGGACAGGCCGCCGAAACTGCCTGAAATGCAACAGAGGCGACATCGTCGCCCCTGTGCGCATAAGAGCCAGATTTACGTTAGACGATAATCAACGCCAGCACGATCAACAGCGCCAGCATCGCCACGGCCAGCCACGCAATACGTTTGAGGTCGGTCAACACGTAGCGGTATTCCTCCATCAAATCCGCGTCGGCCGGCTGAACCACCGGCGCCTTAACTACCGGAACCGCTGCGACCGGCGCTACGCCATCTGCGCCTGGGCGGTAAAGTTGACTCGCGGACAAACGCGGCCCACTGCTGCGTTTTTTGGTTTTCTTCGCCATTTCTCGTCACCCCTTGTTGTGTTTTAGATAACCGCCTATTGTCCTATTATTTTCCAATTTGGCAAACACAAATTTCAGTTGAAATTCTGCGGCGCCGGGCAAGCCAGGTCCGGCACAAAAAGCACCCGCCTCCAGGTATAATAGACCAACCAAAGCATCAAAAGCGCCCCTAACACGCCCGGCGCAGGCGCGCCAACCCGGCCCAACAACAGCCCACCGACCGTCGGGGCGATGACGCGGGTCAGGCTGCTCAACGCCGCCGAAAGCCCCAACGTCCCGCCCACCTCTTCCGGCCAGACGGAGCGGGTCAACGCCGTGTTGACGGCGACCCGCAGGACACCGGAGGCCAGGGCCAGGGGGGCCAAAACCACCAACAGCACTCCCAGCGACGGGGTAAGGGCCCAGGCCAACAAAGAACACGCCAACAGGGCGCTTCCCCCAAAGACCAGTTGTTTATCGGTGAAACGTTGAACCAGCAAGCGGATGAAAACTCCCTGAACCAGCACCACCAGAATTCCGACGTAGGTGAGGACAAAACTGGTCGTTCGGGCGTCTAGCCCTAGCCGTTCCAGCGCAAACAGGGAGAAGACCGTCTCAAAGAGGGTGAAAGCCAAACTGTAGAAAAATTGGGTCTGTAAGAGCGGGCCCACGCAGGGTAACTTCAGCGCCTCCCCCAGAACGCGAAGGGAAAAAGCGGCGCGCGGTTCCTGCATCCGCCGTTCGCGTTCTTTACGTGGGAGCGACTCCGGCAGCCAGAGCAACACGCCCAGCAGGTTAAGGGAAGACAGTCCCGCCGCCAGCAGCGCGGGAAGGGCGTAGTTGCCACCTCCGGCCAAGGCGCCGCCTAGCGCCGGGCCAAAGATGAAGCCCAGACCAAAGGCCGCGCCGATGAGGCCAAACCCTTTCGTCCGCTCTTTCCCCTCGGTCACATCGCTGATATACGCCTGGGCCAGGGAGATGTTGCCCCCCAGAAAGCCATCCACGATCCGACTGGCAAAGAGCATCGCCAGCGACCGGGCCAGTCCCAGCATCAGGAATCCGGCCACTGTGCCGGCCAGACTCAAAAGTAACAGCGGCTTACGGCCATGCCGGTCGGAGAGACGTCCCAGGATGGGCGCACCCAAAAGTTGCGTCAGCGCGTTGGCGCCCAGAAGCAGCCCCACGACTTCGGCCTGCGCACCGAAGGTAGCTGCGTAATAAGGCAGCAGCGGCAGAATCAGGCTAAAGCCCAGAACATCCACAAAGACAAAAAGGAAAAGAAGTGTCAAGTTACGTCGGTTGTCAGACATGATACCTCCTATTGATCGAATATTATCCGACTACTGAAGCAAAATCAGCGGCAGATATAGCCGCCGGTTCAGCCGCTGCAAAATGATGCCATCCAGTGACGCCAATGTCACCGAAGTCACAGCCTGCCCGTTGTTGTAGCGCGTCGCCGAGCGGATGTGCAAAGCGTCGGCCACGCAGGGCGCGCCGGCGCAGACCAGGCGCAGGTAGGGCGATTGCGCCGGATCGAGGGCCACCGCAGCCACCAGATGCCACTCGTCGCCGCCCTGGCGCTGGTTCAACGTGGTCGAGACGACCACCTGCCCGCCTTGGACAATTTCATAACGCGCCTGAGTGTTCCAGCCGCCCGCCGTTGGCGCTGCCGGCCACCAGGCGGTGACCGTGTACACATCGGCGGCCTGAATAGTAGGAAGATTCCAGCGCGCCTCACCGCTTGCGCTGCTCAGCTCGTGCAGTTGGGTTTTCCAGGCGTGGTAAAAGGGCCCGCTGGCCTTCCACTCGCCGCTATCATAGGTCTTGACCGACCACGTGCCACCGATGATGCTGAAACCGGGGTCGCCGTCGTCCAGGATGAACTCGTAAAGGGGTGCTTGATTGCCCTGGAGCCGCCGGAAGCCCGCGCCGAGCGTGACCGTCTGCGGCTGCGACGTGCCGTTGAGGAGCACCGTCCCGTTGGTATAGTCGCGGCGCAAAACATCCGGCGGATGGAGGCGCAACTGAACATTGTCCAGCCAGACGGTACCGGTGACGGCGCCGGCAAAGAACTGGATACGTGCGTCGCTGACGGTGGCGTTGGCCTCAAAGGTGACGGTGTACGGCTGCCAGGTCGGCCCCAGGGTCACTTGCTGCCAGAGGCCATAGTTCGTCCACGGGGCCGCGTTTTTGGACGCCCCCAGGGTCAGGGTGCGCAGACGGTCGGCCTTTGCCCAGAAGGTCAGGTCATAGACCGCTTTCTCGACCAGGTTGTGGGGGTTCTGGTTGAAATCTACGTGCCAGTCGGTGCCGGTGGTGGCAGTGACATCAATGCGGGCGGAGAAGCTGCCTTTGACAGCGGTGGTGGCGTCGCGGCTCACGCTGGCCTGGCATCCCGCGCCCGTGTTAGCCCAAAAACGCCAGGGGGCGGTGATGGGGTCTTCAAACCCAGGGTTGACGATGCGGTTCGGGCCGGGGTCAAAGCCCACGTCCACGCGATAGGCCGGGCCGAGCGGATAGCCCAGGTCAAAGTTCAGCTCGTCGTACCACCAGTCGTTGCCGTGCCAGGTGTCGCCGTACTCGTGGGCAAAATAGCCGTCGTGCAGCAAGGTCAACGCCAGGCCAAGGCGCATCCAGGGATAGTAAGTGCGCGCAAATTCCAGCGTGGAAGTCGGGATTTTGTCCCAGGGTTCGTAATCATAGCCGTAGGCAATCTGATCCACCGGCGAAGACTCGAACATCACCACCGGCGGCTGCCGGGCGTCGCGCATCCAGGCCCGGTAGCGGTCCCAAAGCCCGGCAAAGGCGTCTTCGCCTTCCAGCACATTGGCGGTGACAAAGCCCAGACTGATGCCGTCAAAGAGTTCGCCGATGCCCGGCTCGTAAATGTTCATCGAATGTCCGCTGACGATCGCATAGGGCATCAAGCGGCGGAAGGTGCGGATTTCGCGGAACACGCCGGCTTTCCAGGCCGCGTCAAACCAATCGGGATCGTCCGCGATGCCGTCTTCGTTGGCGTCAATCTGCACCGGATTGCCATAGATGTCATACGATTGCCATGATTGAGTCGTCATCACATTGTCGAAAAAGACGCCGTCGGCCATCATCCCCGAATCGAGCCAGGTCTGGTAGGCGTAGCGGGCCTGGTATTCGGCGACTTCGGGTTTGGTCAGGTTGAGGCGGTAAGAGCCGGGCCAGACTTCGATGCGGTTGCCGTTCACATCCTTGAGATAATAATCGGGCGAAGGAATGTCGTTGTTCTCCACCGCGTTGATGGAGGTGAGAATGCGGATGTGAGGGTTGAGCTGCCGGAGTGCGCGGATTTCGTCCGCCGTAGCCCCGACGCCCAGCCACAGGTCCACTTTCGCCATATACTCAAGCGAGCGGTCGTTGTCGTAACGCCACTCCCACCAGCCCCACAGGTTGCCGGTGCGCGGGAAGGCGGGGTTGACCTGAGAGAGGACGCGGTAGTGCATGCGCAGGCGATAATCGGGGTGGCTGGCGCAGCGCACATAGACGGCGTTGAGCGTGTTGGGATCGGGGTTGAGGCCGACGACGGCCGTTGTGTGGGTGAGGGTGTTCGTCGGCTCGCCGAAAGGCGTCATCTGGGCATAGGAAAGGTCGGCGTTGACGCTGTAGGCGCAGCGGGTGGAAGTCAACGACTGCACGGTGAGGGTAAAGGCGGTTGCGCCGGGGGGCAAAAGCGTGCTGGGCGGGTCGGGGTTGAAGATGGGGATGCCGGGATAGGTGACCGGTGCGCTCTGGCAGGCCGTGCCCTGTTGGCCGTTGGCCGAGACGGGCGTGAACTCGTAGACGACGCTATCGCCCGGCGTAAGCAGGGATGTTGGCAGCCAGACCTCGTTGGGGCGCGGGGCATTCTGGCGTCCGACGCGGGCGGCGATCTCGTGCGCCGGGGCCGCGCGGCCAGAAATGCGCACGGCGTCTATCCAATAGTCGGCGACGTTCCCCCACCAGGGCGAGCCGCCAATGGCAAATTCGGTCCCGTCGGCGGTGGGCGGCCAGTAGTGGCCCTCGTTGGTGTCGGCGGTCAGCACGCCGTCCACGTAGAAGCGCATCCAGTTGCCGCCGGCCGAGTAGGTGAAGGCCAGGTGGTGCCATTCGCCGGCCTTCCAGCCGCCCATATAGGCTTTGCCGCCGTAGGCGCTCTGCCACTGGCCGTTGACAATGCCTCCGGCGTAGAGAATTTGCGAATCCTTGCTCTGGCCGATCAGCATATAGTCATCGCCGCCGGATTGGTAAAAGAACAGGTAATGGCTCTTGTCGGCGTAACGCGAGTCGCTGCCGTCGGCGCGCAGGGCAACCCACATCTCGATGGTGCCTTCGTCGAGGGGAAGGTTGTACTGTCGGGGGTATTTGAGCACGCCGCTGGCAGGGAGCGCCAAGGCTTGTCCCCATTTGCCGGCGGCATAAGCCACGTTCTGCACCGTCGTGGGCGTTTCGCCGTTGGCCCCGGTTGTAGAGCCGTCAAAATGGAGCAGGATGCCCTCGGCGACGAGCGTATCGGTGATAGGAGTGCCGTTGATCCGCCAGCGGTAACGGCTGCCCCATTCGGGGTTGCCGTCAGGGTCGCTGTAGGCAGCGCTGCCCACGACATAGGTATAGTCCGGGGTGAGGCTGGCCGCAGAATCAGAACAAACAGGCAGACCAGCAGGGCGGGCCGCAGCGAGCTGTCCATAAAGCCCAAACAAGAGCAAGATAACAAAAATGGCTTTACCGCCGCGAAAGCGCAGGAAAGGCGAGAAAGCGTGACCCAACACCGGCGCCAGCGCAATGGGGATCAGCCCCCAGCCGTCTACACCGGCCCAGAAACGCGCCAAACCCACCGGTAGCGCCCTCTTTAAGAAGTCTAACAGCAGCGCCGGAACTCCAATCTGCCAGCCGCCGGCCCGCCAGGCATTGGTTGCGCCAGGGTTGCCGTCCCCGTAACGGCGGATGTCGGAACGAGTGAGCAGCTTCCCCAGCCAGACCGAGAAAGGCAGGGAGCCGGAGAGGAAGCCCAGCGCCGTCCAGAGCAGAATCTCGAAGCCGCGGATCTGGCGATCCGCTCCAAGCATTATGAACCGATCCGCTCCAAGCATTATAAACCGATCCGCTCCAAGCATTATGAACCGATCCGCTCCAAGTATTATGAACCGATCCGCTCCAAGTATTATGTCCGCTCCAGGCATTATGAACAGCCCCGCTCCGGCTATCATATAGGCGTTACGCACTGCGCCATTTTCTGACAGGGATGAACAGGATTTTCAGGATCACAGAAGGCCTTGTTTGTCATTTTCTGACAGGGATGGACAGGATTTTCAGGGTTAAAAAAGACTTTATGAGAGTTCTTTCATCCTGCCAATCCTGTGAATCCTGTCCAAAGAAAATAACCGCATAACGACTGTAGTGTATCATATTAATCTAACATTGTCGAGGTAGTTACGCCAGGAGGCCAGGAGGCGAAAGCAGCGGCGATTCATGGCAACAGTATGGTAGCAGCAGGTCGGCGGGGAATGAAGCCGGCAAACAACCGGTATACCTGAACGGCATCCATAAAAGTTTCCGTGTTGCGCAGCTGGGACAGGTACAAATTGCGCTGCGCCACAAACGGTAAATTGAAAAATCAGTAAAGCGGCATCAGCGGTGAAATCCACAGACGGCTGCCTTTGTTTTTTTCTGTCAGGTGATAGTCGCCGTAATGCCCTTGCACAGCGGAAATGATGGACGAATTGATCACGCTGGGGTCTTGAAACCGTTTGCCTTGCACGTACAAGACCGCTTCTTCATAAGCCTGATAGGCCGGCATTTGCGGCGTCAATGAGCAGACGCCCAGAAATCCGCCAGCCTCAGTCAGGCCGGCAATGTTTTCCAGAACGTGGGCATAGGCATTGAACAAGGTGTATTATGGCAGCTTTTGTCAAGAGGCGCGCAGTTCCAAACCGGCCATGCCCAGTTCAATGGCTTGTTCTGCGCTTAGCATTTGCCCGCGTTCCCACTCGACCCGATAAGCCTCCGGGCCCAGCCTGGCGGCCAGCCGTTCCTGGAGCGCCTGGTGCGCGCGAAGATCGGCGCTCTCCAACAGCGCGCCTTCTTCCTGAATAAGATCCACGATGCCCTGCAACTGCGCGGCCCGTTCCCATTTCCCTTCCGCTTCAGCCAAAAGCGCCATTTTCAGAAACCACTCCTGCCAGCCCGGAAAGACCATGCCAAACTCCCGCAGGACTGCCGCCGCCTCCAGCAAGACGCGCCGCGCCCCCTCGAGGTCGCCCATCTGGCAGAGCAGACCTCCCATGCAGTTCTTGATCCAGGCCTGGTCGGGATAGTGCGAGATCTCGGTGAACACTTGTATGGCCTGCCGGTAATAGGCCAATGCCGCCTCATAGTTCCCCATGCTGGCAGAGGTTTCACCCAGGTTGCCCAGCGCAATGCCCTCGCCATCCCGGTCACCGACTTTATGAAAGAGCGCCTGGGCCTGCTGGTAGAGCGTCAGCGCCCTCTCAGCGTCGCCCTTGATTTCTGCAATGACCGCCAGATTGTTGATATTGGAAGCCTCGCCGGCCGTGTCGCCAATCTCCTGGCACAGATGGAGCGCCTGCTCATAATACTCCTGGGCGGTATCGAACCGATGCAGCCGGTAATTGCACACCCCCGCCAGCCGCAGCATGCGCGCCAGCGCTTCCGGGTCCAGCCTCTCTTTCTGGATGAGGATGCGCCCGATCCAATTCAGGGTCTCTTCGGCAAAGCCCGAGGCCAGCAGTCCGCCCCAGATGGCGCGCAGGATGCGCACCGGCAGCGCCGGCTTCAAAGCTGTCAGCGACCAGTCCATGGCGGCCCGGAAATTATCTACCTCTTCCAGGAAAATGTCCCCGGCGTGTTCCTGATCCCACGCGCCGATTTGCTCCGCTATGGAAACATAGTGGGCGGCGTGCCGTTCGCCGGCCAGGTCGGCTTCGCCGCTCTCGGCGAGCTTTTCCAAGGCGTACTCGCGGATGACCTGCAGCATCACAAAGCGCGTCTCGCCCGTCTTGCTCGCCATCTCACGAATCAGGCTTTTATCCAGCAAGGATTTCAGACCGTCAAATACATCGAAGTCATCGCCTCCGCAGACGGCCTGCGCCGCCTCGATGAACCATCCATGCCAGAAAACCCCCAGCCGCGCTAACAGCTTTTTTTCTTCATCGTCGAGCAGAGTGTAACTCCAGTCAATGGCCGCGCGCATGGTGCGCTGGCGGGCGGGGGCATCCTGCGCGCCGCCGCGCAATATTCCGAGTTGATGCTCCAGCCGTTCGAGCATGGCGGCCGGCTTGAGCAGCTTGCTTTGAGCCGCCGCCAATTCAATCGCCAGGGGCAGACCTTCCAGCCGCATGCAAATCTCGGCAACCGCCGGGGCGTTCTCTTCGGTAATCTGCCAGTCGAGTTTGGCCGCCTTGGCCCGCTGGATGAACAGGGCAACCGATTCGTAGTGCGAGAGGCTGGCGGCCGTCTGGCCCTTGCGGCGTTCTGGCAGGCCGAGGGGCGGAACCGGATATTCATGCTCGCCCTGGATGTTCAGCACATGGCGGCTCGAGGCGATCACTTTCAGGCGGGGAGCGGCGCTCAACAGGCGGCTGATATCCTTTGCCGCCCCGGTCACCTGCTCAAAGTTGTCCATCACCAGCAGGATGTGTTTGTCTGCCAGGTGATCCTGGAGCGCCTGCATCACGGGCGCGCCCTCGCCAGGCCTGAGACCCAGGGCTGTGGCGATGGTGTGCGCCACCAGTGCCGGATCGCGCAGCGGGGAAAGATCAACCAGGTAAACCCCGTCTGTGTATGTATCCAGCAAGTCCGCCGCAACCTGGAGCGAGAGGCGCGTCTTGCCCGTCCCGCCTGCGCCGGTCAATGTGACCAGGCGCACATCCTGACGGCGCATCAGGCCGAGTATATCGGCCAGTTCACGCTCGCGCCCGATGAACGGCGTGGGCTGGACGGGGAGATTGGTCTGATGTGAATCGAGCGTGCGCAACGGGGGAAACTGGTCCGGCAGGCCCGGCGCGACGAGCTGGTAGATGCGCTCCGGGCGGAACAGGTCCTTCAAGCGATGCGAGCCCATGTCGCGCAAGGCAACGCCGGGCGGCAGGCTATCTCGCACCAGTTCCTGGGTCGCCAGCGAGAGCAGCACCTGCCCGCCGTGGGCCGCGGCGACCAGCCGGGCGACGCGGTTCAGCGGCGGGCCAAAGTAATCGTTGTCGCGGGCTTCAGCGGTGCCGGTGTGGAGCGCCATCCGCACCCGGATGACGCCTTCCAGCTCGCCAGGCCAGGTTTCAGCCTGCAGCGCACGCTGGGTCTCCAGCGCAGCATCGAGCGCGGCCGGGGCTGCGGCAAAGGCGGCACAGAAAGCGTCGCCCATCGTTTTGAAAACATGGCCTCCCTGCCCTTCAATCACGGCGCGCATGATTTGATCGTGCCGGGCGAGCGCCTGTCTCATCGCCTCCGGTTGCCGTTCCCACAGCCGGGTGCTGCCCTCGATGTCCGTAAAGAGAAATGTAAACGTTCCCTTCGGCATCGTGCTCATGGTCCTTCCTCCGCTCGCCATGACAATGATCAGACTAAGGGGGGGATATGGGCGAGGCCCCCGTCTGTCCGCTGCACCTGATCAGGCTGGCGGGGTCAGCATTCTTTAAGGCAAGAACAGGTGCGCGAGGATATTGTTCACAAGTATACTCATAATCGGCAGGCTTACAAACTGTACAGCAAACATGCGCGATGAGAATTTCATAATACACCGTAGCAACCGGTCACACTAATTTATCCAGTGGCGGCACTCGAGGAAGCGACCCTTTTATTCTGCACAGGGACAGCCGCACGGCATACGTTTCGCCCACCACCCATTCGCCATCCAGGTCGCCGGCAACAAGTGGCTCAAAGTGCAAGAGCGGGGCCGCCACAAAGCGCAGCGAAGCCGGACGGCTGATTTCAGCCCACAATTGCTCCGCCGTGCAATCGAAAGCAGTGGAAATGCGCGCC
Organism: Chloroflexota bacterium; assembly: GCA_019873645.1. GTDB lineage: Bacteria > Chloroflexota > Anaerolineae > B4-G1 > SLSP01 > DSWT01. The sequence continues at coordinate 29,773 of JAIOAX010000036.1, forward strand.
AGCATACTCAATTTCCCTTTCCCAGGCGGAAGAAATCGTGCGTAACAGGAGAAACCAGATTCCGGCGATTTTGTGCGGGCTGTTCCAGTTTATTCGAGACAGACATTTCAGACCCCTTTCGTTATGTATATTGTGCAGCCTGATGTCTCTTTGTTGCAAGAGATGGTTCTATCTGTCCATCATCCGCCGCAGCAGTTTCCAATCGCGCAGGATGAGCGGCAGGGCGCGCACCAGCCAGCGGGCGGTTTCGGTCAGCATCGGCCACCATTCGCCGAAAAAGAAAGCGGCCAGGTTGACCTTGCTCAATGTCTCGCAAACGCGGTCGAGTTCGGGGTCGCTCATCCCCGCCAGGCCGTTGATGATGCGGAACTCGGTATCCAGCCCGCGTTGGAACGGGCCGTGAAAGAGCCGCTCGTAGGCCGAGAGCGCCTTGGGGGACGTATCTCCCCTGCCCAACGCCTGCGCCGCCACCTGCGCGGCCTGCTGCCCCAGGTAGAGGCAGGGCAGGATGCCCACGTGTCCCCCCGGCCCCACCGAGTCCCCCACCCCAATGAACCCATCTGCCGTCACGTGCGGCGGCAGCGGGCGCAGCGTCATGCGTGTCCCGGCGCGGGAAAGCACTCTCGACCCGGCCAGCAGGCCGCTGATGCGCGGGTCGTTGGCCTTGTACTCCTCCAGGTAATGCCAGAGCGACGCTTCGGTGTGCCTCTGTGGCTCGTCGCCAAAGAGTGACAGATAGACCTCGGCGCGGCCGGGGGCGGGAATGACCACACTGCCAAAAACGGGCGGCGGGGCCGAGGTGTAACGCCGCCCCAGCGTGCTGATCTGGCCCAGTTCTGCCGGCTGCGCGGCGGGCGCTGCCAGCGTCTCACTGACGATAAAGGCGTAGCGTTTCGGCACGTGCACCCCGTCGTACAGCCCGGCCGCTTCGGTAAAGCGGCGCGAGACGCCCTCGGCAGAAAGCGTCAGCGGGGCGCGGAACTCGCCCGCGCGCGTGCGCACGCCCACGATGCGTCCATCTTCTTTGAGCAGGCCCATCACCAGCGTCCCAAAGCGCAGGTCGGCCCCGTCCCCCTGGGCCTGCTCGGCCAGTGTACGCAGCAAGGCCGATTTGTCAATCACGGCAATCGGAAAGTCGTCGCGGGGCGCAAAGCGCGCCTCAAAGGCGATGCCGCCCGGGCTAACGTAGCGCTGCACGGTCGGCGCACCGACGACCAGTGCGGCGGGAATGGTCAGGTCGAGGGCAGGAAAGTGCAGGCCGTCGGCGCGGCGGAAGCCTGAAACAAAGCCGGGCACCGGGGCAATCACTCCACTGCACGGGTGGCCCAGATCGCCGGGGTTGGGCAGGCTCTCAAAGAGAAGTGGCTTGAGTCCCAGACGGGCGGCGGTGCGCGCGGCCATCAGCCCCGCCGGGCCTGCACCGATGATGAGCAGAGTCATATCGTATCACCTCGCTCCGGCCAAAAGGCCCAGGATGAACAATTCGATGCCTATTTTACCGTACATTATGACTTTTACGCCTGCTTTTTGACAAGTATACTTGACATTTTCTGATATATCTGGTATACTATAGATACCGACAAATCACAAACAAAGGAGGAAAGATATGGAAAAGATCACACTAAAAAATCGTTTGAAGGTGGCGCGCGCCGAGAAGGATCTTTCGCAAGAAGATCTCGCCAATCTGGTCGGGGTGACCCGCCAGACCATCAGCTCCATCGAGACCGGCCAATACTGCCCCTCGGCGCTGCTGGCATTTCTGCTGGCAAAAAAACTCGAAAAACCCATAGAACAACTTTTTTTTCTGGAAGGAGATGAAAAATGAACAACCAACCTGTACAACGTGATGAACGCACCGAGATTGTCGAAAATGCCAGCTACCGCCTGGCTTACCTCATTATGATCTTTGGAGCGCTGATCATAGTCACTTACCGGGGCTTTTTGTTTAAGGAAAGCCTCTGGGATTTGTTGCTCCTGGTCATTGTGAGTTCGGGTGTAGCAACGCTCTACCAGAGCGGCAAACAGGTGTTGCCCCAGGGGTGGAAGCGGCAGACGGTGATTCTCTTTATCATTTCGGCCATCCTGGCTGCCATCTTGGGGTTCCTGTTACGCTAAGAGCCGGGTTGCCAGCACAAATGCCCAGGCTATGATCACCAGGAGCAGCCGAGACAGGGTCAGCGCGTAAGGCGTCATTCCGTCATCAACCTCCCAGGCCGGCGCCAGGGTGAACGGCGCGGTCAGGTCGTCCTGGTGCCGGCCCCTCAGTTTCCATGGAAAATGCAGGTTGGTGATCAAGTGATAGCGGGTCACATCCACCCGCCCGGAGACACCCTCGGTGATGGCGGCTTGCTTTCCGACCCAGTTGAAGCCGCGCAGGGCGTCGTCGTAGATATGCACGCTCCGATCCCAAAAGGTTGTTCATCTTAAGGTTTCCGGAAATGGATCGTGTAAGAAATCGCATTTCCAAAGAAAGCCTGTTCAACAAAGCCTACCGCTTGCGCTAGCCGCCGGACATGCTCGCGTCGCTGGAAATCCGGGTCGGCGATGACTTCAGTGATGGAGAGTACCCCACCCGGTTTGAGGCTGGCGAAAATCTCGGCCAGTGCGCCTTGCCGGTCGGGGATTTCGCCCAGCACCGTGACTAAAAGGGTGCGGTCGTATTTGGCGCGCGGCAGTTTCCCTTCCCCGGCCGCCTCCTGCACATAGCGGATGTTCGTCGGCCCCTCAGCCTTCGCTTTGGCCTGTATGCGCTGCAACATCCCCGCTTGAATGTCAAAGGCGGTCACTTCGCCGGCCGGCCCGACCTGCCTGGCCCACGGAATGGTCAGGCGTCCCGTCCCGCAGCCGAAATCCAGCACCTTCATGCTCGGTTCCAGTCCCAGGTGTTTGATGATTGCGCGGGCGCTGTTGTTGCGAAAAATGGGGGTTATTCAGCTCGACCAGCCAGGCCAGCCATGTTGGGCAGGGACGCGCGGCACGATGAGCAGATAACCACAGCGCCGTAATCGGCATCACCAGCAGCGGCAGGTGCATCACCCCCAGCCACATTTGCTCCGGAACGGCCCAATGGCTCAGGTTGAACAGCCCGTAGAGCAGCCCGTTAAAGGCCGTCACCCGCAAGGCAAAGCGGTCCACATTCGGCCAGGCCAGGATGAGCAAGAACAGAAAGACCGGGGTCAGGAAGCAGTAGGCCAGGCCGTAATCGGGGGAGGTGAGCAAGGGCAGCGGGTTGAAATTCGGGACGACGCGCGTCCCCTCCAGGGTCATCGGCGACCAGAAGACCAGCAGAGCAAAGGGCAGGAGCAACCAGCGCCAGCGCGGGGCGTCCTTGAACGACAGGCGCACCCTGTCCTTCCAGGCCATCCACAGCCAGAGCAAGCCCAGCAGCACCTCGGCGACCAGCGCGCCGGTGTGCACGGCATAGCCGTAAGTGGGCGTCACGGTGCGGGTCTGCGTGGCGGCGATCACCAAATAGTTCAGGCCGAAATAGGCCGCAATAGCCCGCCCGCCGAGTTGCGGTTTCCAGACGGCCAGGCCGATTACTGCCAGGGTGAGCACGTGAAAGACCCAGCCCCAGGCCGCGTAGGGCAACGTGGCCCGCTGGAGGATCTCGAAAATCACCTCCGACGTATTGCGGGGATCATAGGGCCGCTCGGTGTAGAGCGGCAGGAACGAAATCACGATCAGCAAGAAATAGACCAGCGGATAGAACCATTTGCGAGATGTGATGTTGACCATACGTTTACTAGCCCTCCTCGAAATCGCTAAACAGCACATCCTGATACCCAGCGACATAATACCGCTTGCCCTTTTGCGTGACGGTGAAGCCTTCCGCTTCCAACAACGCCTTGTGCGCCTCCAGACCGCCGGGGAATTTCTTGTTCGGATAGCCATCGGCGCGGTGGCCATCACAGCGGCCGTTGTAGCACCCTGGCTCTGGCTCAGCATCACCGTCAGATACCAGCCCAACAGGACCATCCAGGGCAGTTCGGGCAGGTTCTCGCTGGCGGGCAGGATTTCAACCTCCGTGGATTGATGCAGCAGGCCCATCCTGGTCTTGACATTCACCAGCGGCTCGCCTTCAGCCGTTTTGAAGCCGTATTCGGTCTGCCAGAAATTGGTCGTCATCAGGTACTCACGCCCGTCGGGCAGGATCAAAGTCCTGCTGCCCTTCCAGGTGTTGTTTTTGAAGACGGCCGTCGGTCTCGCTTTCACAAGCGCGCACCGTGACGTGGGTTTGGAAAAAGCCCACCTGTTTGGACGTTAGCAGCCGTCGGCGCTCTGGGCGATCACCAGCGTGCCAAAGGAACTGCGGAAGCGCAGTGTGGCGACCAGTTCATCGCCAGCATACAGCTCGTATTCCATTTTTAGCATATGGGGTTGACGCCATTCAAGCACCTGATTTGATCGCATCGCTATTTTCTGCATTTTTATCCTCCTTATCTTATCTTGATTCTCTACAAACTAGAAACCTGTGTTGTCGCATGGACGCAGGCCTTCTTTTGGCAGATTTTTTCGCCAATTCTGTAGCGCAACTCGCCTCTCAGTTTTAACACAACGTTAACCTCTTGTTGAAGTGCTCTTAATCTTGGTGTGTTACAATCTGTATGCGATTCAAAAAGAACCCAAAACTTTATTCAGGAGGAGATTTACAATGCGTCGCACTTTAGTCGTTTTGTTGATTTTGGTGGCTCTTATAGTCACCGCTTGTGGGCAGAAAACTACACCTGCCCCGACCGTTACGGAAGCTCCGCAAACTGTCGAAGCAACAAAGGCCACCGAGGCCCCCAAAACGGCCGAAGCACCCAAAGCCACCGCGACCCCTAAAACCGCCGAGCCGACCCCTGTGCCGGTAGCCAAGCCCGTGCAGCCCCACTTGCTGCCCGAAGTCAACCCAATGGAAGTGAGCGGCAACATCGTCACCGCCGGCAGCTCCACGGTCTACCCGCTGGCCGAGCGCATGGCCGAGCGCTTCTACGACGAAGGTTTCAAGGGGCAGATCACCATTGACAGCATCGGCAGTGGCGCCGGCTTCGAGCGCTTCTGCAAGACCGGCGAGACCGACATCGCCAACGCCAGCCGCACCATCAAGGATTCCGAGAAGGAAGCCTGCGCTGCCATCGGCCGCACCCCCATCGCCTTCCGCGTCGGCACCGACGCCATCGCCGTCGTCGTCAGCCAGGAGAATACCTTCGTCACCGACGTGACCCTCGAAGAACTGGCGCTCATCTTCTCCACCGCCCAGAAGTGGTCCGATGTGCGCCCCGAATGGCCCGCCGAGCCGATCCTGCGCTTCATCCCCGGCACCGACAGCGGCACCTTCGACTACTTCGTCGAGCACATCTTCAATAAGGACAAGGAACCCCACCTCAAGGCTTCCAACACCCAGTTGAGCGAGGACGACAACGTCCTGGTGCAAGGCGTCCTGGGCAGCCCCTACGCCATCGGCTACTTCGGCTACGCCTACTACGCCGAGAACGCCGGCAAGCTTAAGGCACTCGCCCTCAACGGCGTCGCCCCAACCGCCGAGACCGTCGAAGACAATTCCTACGCCCTGGCGCGCCCGCTCTTCATCTACTCCGATGCCAAGATTATGCAGGAAAAGCCCCAGGTTGCCGCGTTCATCAACTTCTTCCTCACCTATGTCAACGAGGAAATCGTGGACGTGGGCTACTTCCCCGCCAGCGAGACCACGTTGGCCGCCGCGCAAAAGGCCTGGCTTGAGGCTATGCAGTAAACAATCACCCGGGTTCAGCTATGGGTTCAGCTATAATGTAGGTCGGATGAACAATCCGACCTACATTTGGCGAAATGGAGGCTTATGGTCAGTCAAGTGAAAACCAGCGTATATCCCAATGAACTGGCAATGCAGCGGGCTGCGCTGCGCAAACGTCCACGCATCGCGGAAACCGTGATCCAGGGGTTTTTGTTCCTATGCGGTGCACTCTCAATTCTGGTCACACTGGGTATTGTATACGAGCTAGGTAAAGAATCGCTGCTTTTCTTCACCCGCCAACAGTGGGAAGGCACCAATCGGACGTTGCTGGAAACCATAGATGCCACACAGACCACCTTTAAAATCACCGAAACGGGGATGGCGATCGGCCTCAACGACACCATTCGCATCGGCGCCGAGGTGCTGGAAGTGCGCGAAATCCGTGGGGATGTGATCACGGTAGCGCGAGGACAGCAGAAGACCATCGCGGAAGCGCATGCCGCCGGTGCAGAGATTGTACTGTCGCAGCGGGTCACGTTGACCGAATTTTTCACCAAGACGGAATGGAATCCCCAAATCGGTAAATTCGGCATCTGGGCGTTGGTGAATGCGACTATGATGACCTCGCTGATTGCGATTGTGGTAGCCCTGCCGCTGGGCTTGTGTGTGGCGATCTACCTGAGCGAGTATGCCTCGGCCCGTGTGCGCAGTGTACTCAAGCCGCTGCTCGAAGTGCTGGCGGCGATTCCGACAGTCGTGTACGGCTATTTTGCCCTGATGTTTATGACGCCCTTATTGCGCGCCATTTTCGGCGTGGAACGTGTGGAAATCTACAATACCGCCTCGGCCGGCATCGTTATCGGCATCCTCATTCTGCCACTGGTCAGCTCGATGGCCGAAGACGCCTTAAGCGCCGTACCGCAATCCCTGCGCCAGGCTGCTTACGGATTGGGGGCCACACGCCTGGAGACGGCCTTGAGAGTCGTCGTGCCGGCAGCCATATCGGGTCTGGCGGCGGCGTTCATCGTCGCTGCGTCGCGCGCCATCGGCGAGACGATGGTGGTGGCGATTGCTGCGGGCGCCGGGCCGGCATTCACCTTCAATCCCTTCAAGGCCGCCGAAACGATGACCGGTCACATCGTGCGCATCAGCGGCGGCGACTTGAGTTACGATTCCATAGACTATAACAGCATCTTTGCCATCGGCCTGGTGTTGTTTTTTATCACGCTGGGACTGAATATCCTCAGCCAACGCATTGTCCGCCGTTTCCGGGAGGAATACGAATGAGCCGGATCAGTCATAAGCATACTACCCATTTGGATACCGCAGGGTTTGTCCCCAATCTGGAACGCCGTCACCGTATCGGTAAATTCTGGTTGGGCGTCTTCCGCCTGTCTACTTGCGTGGGAATCATTGCCCTCGCCACCTTGCTGTTCAATGTTGCCGATGGTGCTTTCGGATATGTAGCCATCGAGAACAAAGTAGCTCCCGAGACGCTGACAACAAACGGTGTTGCACTCGAAGATTTGTCCAAAGAGGAACTTATGCGCATTTTGCAGGCCAATATCTCTGCCGGATTATTCCGCCGCCTGGAAAGCGAAATGCCGTTTGCCGAACGCAGTCAACGAGACGTTTACAACTTGATCATGGAGCGCGTGGTACAACCGCGCGTGGTGCAACAATGGTCCTTGAAAGACTCGCTTTTGCGCAGTGCCGCCATCAAGGCCGAGGCCACGCGCGATTATCCCAATGCCAGACTGGAATTCAAAAGCTGGCTAAACAAAGACTTCCTGCGCAACCCGCAATCGGCTAAAGCGGAGCGCGCCGGCGTGCGCACAGCGATCCTGGGGTCCCTGTGGACGGTGGGAATCGCCATCCTGTTCGCCTTCCCCATCGGCGTGGGTGGTGCGATTTACCTGGAAGAGTACGCCGGTGATAACGCCATCAACCGCATCATCCGCACCAACATCAACAATCTGGCCGGCGTCCCCTCGATCATTTACGGCATCCTGGGACTGGCCATCCTGGTGCGCGCATTGGAGCCGTTGACCAGTGGGACGTTGTTCGGTTATGCCGACCCCACCACGGCGAACGGGCGCACCATTCTTTCGGCAGGACTTACGTTGGGATTGCTGATTTTGCCGCTGATCATCATCAATGCACAGGAAGCCATCCGCGCCGTCCCCAACTCGCTGCGGCAGGCCAGCTTTGGGCTGGGGGCCACGCGCTGGCAAACGGTATGGCATCACGTCTTACCCAACGCTATGCCCGGTATCCTCACCGGCACGATCCTCGCCATCTCACGGGCAATGGGCGAGACCGCGCCGCTAGTCGTCATCGGCGCTTCCACGTTTATCAACCAGGATCCAAACGGGCCGTTCTCCAAATTCACGACCCTGCCCATCCAAATCTACCAGTGGACCTCACGCCCTCAAGATGTTTTCAGGAACATCGCTGCCGCCGCGATCATCGTGCTGGTCACGTTACTGCTGTCCTTAAATGCAAGCGCGATCATTTTACGCAATCGGTTAAGTCGGAGGTTAGACTAAATGGCTACACGCATAACCCCAGGGAGCGGCAGCTTCCCGCAACCAGTTAGCAATCACTACGCCATTGAAGCGCGCAATCTGCGCGTTTATTACGGGAACTTTCTCGCAGTGAAGAACGTCAATCTACAAATCCCGCGGCAGAAAATCACGGCATTGATCGGGCCTTCAGGCTGCGGTAAGAGCACAATGCTGCGCGCCTTCAACCGCATGAACGAGCTGGTGCCGACGGCGCGCACCGAGGGCGAAATTTTTTACAATGCGGTCAACATCTACGATCCCGACATTGATCCGGTCGAAGTGCGGCGGCATATCGGTATGGTGTTCCAAAAGCCCAACCCCTTCCCCAAAAGCATCTATGAGAACGTGGCCTGGGGGGCGCGCATCAACGGCTACAAGGGCAACATGGACGAGCTGGTTTTCGGGGCGTTGCAACAGGCAGCGCTGTGGGATGAGGTGAAAGACAAGCTCAATCAGAGCGGGCTGTCGCTCTCCGGCGGGCAGCAACAACGCCTGTGTATCGCCCGCGCGATTGCCGTCAGGCCCGATATTATCCTGATGGATGAGCCGGCGTCGGCGTTGGATCCCATCGCCACCCTGCGCATCGAAGAATTGATGAAAGAATTAGCGCAACAATACACCATTATCGTAGTGACACACAACATGCAGCAGGCCGCGCGCGTATCGGATTATACGGCCTTCTTCTCCCTCGATGAGCGCGACCGCGCCGGCATCCTCATCGAGTACGGCCCGACCAAGAAGCTATTTACCAATCCAGAGAACAAGATTACCGAGGATTACATTACCGGCAGATTTGGGTAAGGTAGGGAGTAGGGAGTAGGAAATAGGGAGTAAGAAGTTATTCCAGAATTACCAATACTCACTTCTCATCACCGATTACCAATTACCAATTACTCATTTCCCCCTCCAAGGAGATGATGATGAACAAAAAACGTGTGTTGTTTCTCTGCACCGGCAATTCGGCGCGCAGTCAGATGGCCGAGGGCTTCGTCAACCATGAGTTAGGCGATAGTTGGGAGGCTTTTTCCGCCGGGACAAAGCCGGCCGAGGCAGTGCATCCTATGGCGGTCGCGGCGATGGCCGAAGTCGGCATTGATCTGACCGGTCACCGTCCCAAATCCACCGAGGAATTCCGCTATAGCCCATTTGACTTAGTTGTGACTGTGTGCGATCATGCAGCTAAACATTGTCCGGCCTGGCTCGGCGCAGGGGAGAAAATCCACATCGGATTTCCCGATCCGGCAGCCGCCGACGGTGGCGACGCGGCGAAAATGCAAATCTTCCGGAAGGTACGTGACGCCATCCGTCGGGAAATCTTGAAGCTGCTGCGCGAGTGGCAGCCACAGCCCCCAAAACAGGCGCTCGAGTTTGTGGCCGAATTAACTTGAGGTGAATCCATGTCCAGTCCGAGAAAAACCTTTGAACGCGAATTGCAACAACTCCAGGACCAGGTCCTGGTGATGGGCAGTATGGTCGAAGAGGCCATGATGACGGCCATCGAACAGTTAAAAAAACGCGATCTGGCCGGCGCGCAGCGACTCATCGAACACGATGTCGAAATCAACGCCAAGCGCTATGCCATCGAGGGACAAACCCTGGCGCTGATTGCCTTACACCAGCCGGTGGCGCGCGACCTGCGCACGCTCGCCGCGATCCTCGAAATCGCCACCGAACTGGAACGCATTGCTGACTACGCGAAGGGTATCGCCAAGATCAACCTGCTCATTGGCGAAAAACCGCTGCTCAAACCCCTCATTGACATTCCCCTGATGGCCGAGAAAGCCATGAGCATGCTGCGGCGTTCCCTCGACGCTTTCGTGCAGCAAGATGTTGAAGCCGCCCGCAGCATCCCCGCCGCCGATGACGAAGTGGATCAGCTGTACGAGCAGGTATACCGCGAGCTTATCACCTACATCCTGGCCGACCCACGCACCATTGAACAGGCCAATCATCTGCTATGGGCGGCGCACAACCTGGAACGCGCCGCCGACCGCGTGTCGAACATCTGCGAGCGCATCCTGTTCACCGTGACCGGCGAGCTGTCGGAGTTCGATTCGCAGGTCAAAATCCGTAAGTTCGAGGCATAAAAAAACGTTCCAACGTTTGAATGTTTGAAAGTTCAAACGTTGGAACGTTAGAAAATCGGCATTAAACCGCGCTCTTCTTCATAAACATAGCTGGCGGCAGGTTGAAGCCGTATTGCTTGAAGACACTGTCGCACTCCGGGCGCACACCGGTTGGCCCGTGGTACCCCTTCACCTTGCCGTCTGGGCCGTCTCCCTCATCAAAGAATTTGTAAATATCCTGCATGATGACGGTTTCCCCTTCCATCCCGATAATTTCGGTGATGTTCGTGACCTTGCGACTGCCATCGCGCAACCGTGAGGCCTGGACGATCATGTGAATGGCCGAGGCAATCTGCTTGCGCACGGATGTGAGCGGCAGGTCCACGCCGGCCATCAGCACCAACGTTTCCAAACGCGAAATGCAGTCGCGGGGCGAGTTCGCGTGAATCGTGGTCATGCTGCCGTCATGGCCGGTGTTCATCGCCTGCAACATATCCAGCGCCTCGCCACTGCGGCACTCGCCGACCACAATGCGCTCCGGACGCATCCGCAACGCATTGACGACACACTGGCGGATGGTTACTTCGGTGGGGCTGATGGGATTGGGTTTTTTAGTCTCCAGGCGCACCACGTTGCGCTGCCGTAATTGCAATTCGGCGGCATCCTCGATGGTAACGGTACGCTCATGTTCGGGGATGAAACCGGAGAGGATGTTGATCAGCGTCGTCTTGCCGGAGCCGGTGCCGCCAGAGACGATGATGTTGCGCCGCGACACCACCGCCGCCTCCAAAAAGCGCGCCATGTCCTCATTGAGCGATCCAAAGCGCAACAGGTCGTTCATGGTGAGCTTTTCTTTGGAGAACTTGCGGATGGTGATGTTCGGACCGTCAATCGCGCACGGGCGGATCACGGCGTTCACGCGCGAGCCGTCAGGCAGACGCGCGTCAATCAGCGGGTGATCCACCGAAACGGTACGGCCCAACGGGAGAACAATGCGCTTGATAATACGTTCCACATGGTCGTCGTCCAGGAACTTGAAACCCGTCTCACGCACCCGGCCGTTCTTTTCAACAAAGATAATGTACGGGCCGTTCACCATGATTTCGGTGATGTCGGTGCGATCAATGAGCGGCTGAATTGGGCCGTAGCCAAAGGCCTCATTCAACACATTGGCGATGAATTCCTCTTGCGAGATGGTCGGTGGCAGCCTGAAGTTACTGCTACCAATGAGCTGTTGAAGCTTTTCGAGGGCCAATTTCTCCAGCTCCGGCGTGCGCTCCAGCGGCAGGTCCAGCGGGATACTGGGGGCCAGGAACTTCTGGCGCAGATTATCCGCAATCTGCAACTGCATGCGCAGCAACGCCGCTTCACGGTCCGAAATGAAACCGCGCTGCCGGGGTGTCCCCGGCGGTTCCGGCTCCAGCGGACGGAACATTGGATCAGGCGGTTCCTCTTTTTTCTCAGCTTTTGGCTGCGCTACCGGCGCCGGCGCAGGGGTAGGCGGTACCGTTTCGGTCGCATCTCGACGTTTGAAAAGAGACATAGGACCTCCGTAAGAATCAGCGAAGCAAAGAATCAGCGAATCAAAGAATCAGCGAAGCCAAGAATCGGCGAAGCAAAGAATCAGCGAAGCCAAGAATCGGCGAATCAAAGAATCAGCGAAGCCAAGAATCGGCGAATCGGCAAATCAACAACCCTTACCTCAAGATGATAGCACAGTTTCGGCAGAGTGTCAATAAGCGTTCTTACCAAAATCAAACCCGTATTTTGCAAGTAAAACATTCCCCATTCTGTGAAAGTGGATATAATAAAGTTATGGTGTTTGACTGTGCACACAATGAGACGTAAGCACAAAGATTGAAAGGAGCGCAAACTGATGGGGAAACTAAGACGGCGTGTGATGTGGGCAAGTATACTCCTGGCTCTGATAACCTTAGGTATACTGGCTTATGTAGCATACGCGCAGGGTACTCCGATGGTCAAAATTGTTCCTGCCGAGGCCACCATCCAGGTCGGACAAACCATCGAGTTGACGGTGCGGGTCGAAAATATCGCCAACCTCTTCGGTGCCGATTGGAGCATCAAGTTTGACCCCAATCTGCTGGAAGTCGTGGACGCCGACCCCAACATGCCGGGTGTTCAAATCGCAGCCGGCGACCTTCTCAGCTCCGATTATGTGCCAACCAATCAAGTTGTAGATGGCACTATTTCCTACGTGGTGCAGCAGGTCGAACCCAGCATGCCCGTCAGCGGCAGCGGCGCGCTCGCGCGGATTACCTTTCGCGCCAAAGCCAGCGGCGTTTCAGACATCGTGCTGGAAGAGGCCTACCTTTCAAATTTTGACGGCGACGGCCTCTTCAGCGTTTTGCAAAACGGCAAGCTGACCATCGTCTCCGCCGGCGGTGAAGTGCCCACTGCCACACCTGCGCCCCCTACCCCCACCCCCGCGCCGACTACGCCGCCCCCTCCGACGCCTAAGCCGTCAACAACCACACCGTCGCCGGCTTACAACTGCGTCAACCTTCAGGGGTATCACATCGTCCGGCGCGGCGAGACCCTCTACGCTATCGCCCGCGCTTACGCCACCGATCCTTACGCCATCGCCGCGTGTAATCCTACGGTCAACCCGCGCCTGATTCACGCCGGCAATCATCTGGCGATTCCCTACGCGCCGTGGAGCAACGTCCCTCCCGGCCCCACAGCCGCACGGCAGTTCACTCCACGGCTGACGCCGGCGCCCCTCCCCACCCCCGCCGCCGGTTGCCGCGCCTGGCACACCGTTCAGCCGCGCGAGACGCTCACCGCCATCGGTCTGCGCTATCAGGCCGACTTGTGGGACATCGGACGCGCCAACCGTATCTACAACCTGCATCTCATCCACGCGGGGCAGGTGTTATGTATCCCATAAGACTCTAAATCAGCAGATTGAGCAGATTAAGCAGATAAAAGGTACTAAAATCTGCTCAATCCGCTTAATCTGCTGACCCGTTTCAACGTCGGTAATAATACACCGACACACCCACGTAGTCTTGTTGATCCCTCAACTGCCAGCGCGCGTCCAGCCAGCTTTTGACCAGCTCGCGCTCATCCCACAGCGCTACCTCCGAATATACCAGCCATACACCATCATAACCGGCTGTCAGCGACGCCATCTTTTCATCCACATACGCCATATCCACCCGATAACTGCCGTCGGGGAGCTTCCAGTTGGAGAAGGGCGCTTCGGCCCACGGATCCAGCGGTTTTTTAGCGTAGTAGTCCACCACGTAATGGTTGTAGGGAATTTGGAACAGCAGCAGTTCATCGGGTGCCCGGTGCGCTTCGATGTAGCGCTCCGCCAATTGAAATTGCGGTTTGATGGGGATGGTCGCCTGCCGGCACAATCCGATGCCGTTGAGAAACGCCACGTTGAGCAGCAAAATCACAATAGACCAGCGCCGGAAACGGTGAACCGTTGCCAGCCCCACCCCTGCCAGCGCGTAAAAGGCCGGCGCCGTCCAGATGAGGTAACGGTCGGTGAACAGCGGCCCGCGCAACGAGATCAGCCATAGTAGCAGCAACGGCGTGAGCAGCCACAGCCATAGTCGCGCCAGGACGGCAAAATGTCTGCGCCACGCCAACGCCGCCGTCCCTACCAGCGCCAGCGCTCCGAAAAACGCCGCGATATAGAACGGCAGCGGCCCGCCGTTGAGCCCCTGTGAGACGCCCAGCGTCCATCCGCCGAACAAAATCGCCGCCATCTGCCCCAGGGAATAGGCCGGGAAACCGGTTTCACGCTTCATCAACAGCAGTGGCGCAATCCAGCGCAGCAGCGGCAGGTAGGGGAGCGTGAACAGCGCCAGCGTCAGCGCGCCGCCTTGCCATGCCCGGCGGTGACGCCGTGGATGCAGCCAGAACCACAGCACCTCTACGGGGATGAGCAACGCCGCCAGTAAATGACTGTAGAAGGCCAACGTGGTAGCGACCAGTACCGTCGCCCACCAGCGCCGGGCCGGGCGACGACAGGCGCGCTCCAGCGCGTAGAGTGACAGCAAAACCAGGCACGGCACCCAGGTATACATCTTGATTTCCTGGGCATACCACACCATATACGGCGACAGGGCCATCAACAATGCGCCCCATAGCGCCGCGCGTTCATCGAGCAGCCGCTTGAGCAACCCATACAGCAGCGCCACACCCAGCACACCCCACAGCAGTGAAAAATAGCGCATCGCCAGGACGGAATCGCCCGTCAGCGCGATCCACAGCCGCAACAACGGTGAGTAAAGCGCGCCATTCCAGCCCTCGCGGATGAAATTGCGCAACATTTCACCCCACGGTTGCAGGGCAAAACGCCACTGATCCACCTCATCGCGCCATAGGCCCTGCCCATCCAGCGCCACAATCCGCACCCAAAAAGCTATCCCCACAATCGCAGTCCGTGCCGCGCGCAATGGTGGGGAAATCCCGCGCGCAATCTGATGACGTTCTGACATTGCCAAATCCTCCGCCCTCCAATATAGTACAAATCAGGGATGAAAGCAAAACGGTAGAACGGTAGAACGTTTGAACGTTCCAACGTTATCACAGGGAGGGCAGGATGAACAGGCAAACATTACACGTCTTATCCGAATTTGTTTATACGCCGCCGACCATTGAACGCGGCTACGCGGGTCAGACGCTCTATGTCAATGTGGGCGATGGCCGCATCGCCGCCAAACCCGTAACGGACGAGATGAAAGAGAAATTCATCGGCGGGCGTGGCTTCGACCTGTGGCTGCTCTGGCACGCCGTGCGCGATGATACCTGCTGGGATTCGCCGGAAAATGAGATCGTCATCGCCCCGGGGCCGTGTGGCGGGATCACGCAGTATCCCGGTTCCGGCAAATCCATCGTCGTGACGATTTCGCCGCTCACGGATATCGTCATTGACAGCAACGTCGGCGCGCACTTCGGGCCGTATCTCAAGTTTGCCGGATGGGATGCAATCGAGATACAGGGCAAATTAACCCCAGATTACACGGATTATACAGATGTTATTATCTACATTGATGGACCGGCGGGTGTGGTACAACTGCTTGCCGCGCCGCCGCATTGCCCCACCGACACCTATGAGCTGGGGCCGTGGCTGCTCGAATATTTCGCGCCGAACGATGCGGACAAGCCGTTCGTGTCGTTCGTCACCGCCGGACGCGGCGCGGAACACGCGCGGATGGGCTGCCTGAACTTCAGCCTGTATGACCGCAAACGCAAGGCGCTGCGCTTCAAGCAGGCCGGTCGCGGCGGCATCGGCACCGTCTTCCGCGACAAGCACATCAAGGCGCTGGTCGTGCGCGCTGCGCCGTTCAAGGGCGACGAAAACAACCCCGCCGACCTCGACCGCCTTGTCGAAACCGGCGCGCGGATGCGCAAGGAAATCGCTGCCTACGACGCCGTCCAAAATCGCATGCGCCATCGCGGCACGGCGTACCTGGTCAAGATTATGGACGACTATGACCTGCTGCCCGTCCACAACTTCCGCTACGGCTCGCACTCCGAAACCCCCAAGATCGGCGGGGATGTATGGGAATCGCGTTTTACGCAGGGCTTGCCCGACGGTTGCTGGTACGGCTGCACGATGGCCTGCGCGCACACCGTAGACCGCCATATCCTGCGCACCGGCCCATATAAAGGAGAGTGCGTGATGGTGGACGGCCCGGAGTACGAGACAATCGCCGGCGTGGGGAGCAACTGCGGCATCTTCGACCCGGACGCCATCCAGGAAATCAACTTCTACTGCGACGCCTATGGCATTGACACCATCTCCTTCGGCACGGCGATGGCGTTCGTGATGGAGTGTTACGAGGCCGGCATCCTCGACCTGGAGAAGACCGGCGGCCTGGACCTGCGCCCGGGCAATGCCGCAGCCGCGCTCGAAGTGCTGCACCAGATGGCGCGCGGCGAGGGCTTTGGGCTGATCTTCGGGCAGGGCGTCCGGCGGATGAAGCGATACTTTGTAGAACATTTCGGCGCCGACCCGCAGTTCGTGCAGGACATCGGCATGGAGGCCAAGGGGCTGGAGTATTCCGAGTATATCTCGAAAGAGTCATTGGCCCAACAGGGTGGCTACGGGCTGACGAACAAAGGCCCGCAGCATGACGAGGCGTGGCTCATCTTTATGGATCAGGTGAACCATCAACTGCCGACCTTCGAGGACAAGGCCGAGGCGCTGCACTACTTCCCGATGTGGCGAACGTGGTTTGGGCTGTGCGGGTTCTGCAAGCTGCTGTGGAACGACGTGATCCCGCCGGAGAACGCCCACACCCCCGAACCGGCGAAGATTATGGGGCACGTGCAGAACTATGTGGACATTTTCAGCGGCGTGACCGGGCGCGAGGTGACGGCGGACGATCTGATTACTATGTCCGAGCGCGTGTACAATTTCCAGCGCGTGTTCAACATCCGCCTGGGCAAGGGCCTGCGCGCGCACGACGCGACGCCCTACCGCGCTATGGGGCCGGTGACGGAGGCCGAGTATCTCTCCCGCCAGGAGCGCTACGATAAGCAACTCCGCGAATGGCTGAATCTCGATCCCGAAAAGATGACCTTGCAGGAGAAGCTGGCGGCCCACCGCGCCTACCGCACCGAGCAATATGAACGTCTCACCGACGCCGTCTACGCCCGCCGCGGCTGGACCAAAAACGGCGTCCCGACACTGGAAAAATTGCGCGCGTTGGGGATTGATTATCCTGACGTGGTGGCCGTTTGTAACAGGGGCGAGGCATCCCTACAAGACGCCTGATGGATCAGAACGGCCGGGAAGCACCAGATATAATCAAACAATCATCGTGTGGGGGATGCCTCGCCCCGGCAATCACCGTCAACAAACAACACCGTATCCCCTGGCATGATGGGATGACCGTGCGCGACGTGCTGACGGCGATGCATTACACCTTCCCCCACATCGTCGTCGTCATCAACGGGGCGGTGGTGCGTCACGACGCCTACGATACGACGCCGGTGCCGGACAACGCGGATGTGCGGGTGATTCACATGATTGCGGGGGGATAACCACGAATTTACAACGAATAAACGAATGGGCATATTGCGCGCCCATTCGTTTTTTGTTGGTTCGCGTTGAACGCCGGGAGGGCGAGGCATCCCCCCAACAATGCCCGGGCGCAATCACCTGCGGGCGATTCACGATCACGATGCCCTACGGTCTGGTGGGGGAATAGGGGCGAGGCATCCCCCCAACAATGCCCGGGCGCAATCACCTGCGGGCGATTCACGATCACGATGCCCTACGGTCTGGTGGGGGAATAGGGGCGAGGCATCCCCCCAACAAT
>JAIOAX010000037.1 GCA_019873645.1 Chloroflexota bacterium
GTGATCACGATCGTTGGGGAGAGCGCCGCGGTGGGCGTCAAAACTTCTGTCGGGGGGAGCATCAACGGCTCTGGCGGCGGGGAGGTCATGTCGAGAATGTTAGTTTCCGTCGGAATCGTATTTGGACAGCGCAGCGGGCGAACCAGGCGCGGCAGAATACGCCTGCTTTCGACCAGTGGCTGAATAGCGTTCGTGAGCGGATTGAAGGCGCCTTTAACGAATTGCAGAACATTGGGCGCAATCTGGAACGGCTTTTGGCTCTGACGGTGGAGGGCCTGTGTACACGCGTCATGGTCAAGATGGCAAACCATGTTTTGAAGGTCTTGTTACGCCGTGATTACAACATCGCTATCGTCTCTTTTTCGTAAGTTTACCCTGATCCATCTCCATTCTCACTTTGATTTCACACCAGCCGTTCCATACTCCTACTCCATACTCCTTATTCCATACTCCTTACTCCGTACCCCTCAACATTCCACGTCTCCACGCTAATTGGATCCGGGGCGAAACCGCGCAGGTCGGCGCGGGCGGCGTAGAAGCGGGGACGGAAGAAAAGCGGCAGCGCTGGCAGGTCGGTACTGAAGAGCCGCTGAGCTTCCCCGAAAGCCGTCAGATAATCGGCCTCGCCGGGGAGCGTCGCAAGCGCCTGGCGGCATGCGGCATCGTAGGCCGGGTTGTGGTAGCCGCCGAAGTTCTGTCCGCTCCACTGATTGTCGGCGGAGGGAATCTCCGTTGAAAGGTAGAGATCGCAGGGCGGGGTGATGTCTGCAAGCCATGAGAACTCGGCGAGATCGAATTGACGCCCGTAGAGCGTTGTGCCGGCGCCGTCCTTGAAAAAGGTTGCCGCGTCCAGTTGTTTGACATCTACCTGGATGCCGCAGGCGGCCAGATCGGCGACGATCAACGCGCTGGTTTGGGTGCGCATATTCGCCGTCGTGGTGCTGTAGCGGATGCGGAACGGCGTCCCGTCGAAGAAACCGGCGACGCCGTGCGCCTCGCGGACGCCGTCGCCATCCCGATCTTGCCAGCCAACCTCTTCCAGCAACGCCTGCCCCTGGGCCGGATCATAAGGATAGATGGTGACATCGCCGACGGCCAGCGGATGGTTCGCAGGGGCAAAGGTGTTGGGAATGATGCTGAATCCCCCGACCACCTGATCAACCAGAGCCTGGCGATGGATGCAATAGGCGACCGCGCGCCGTGTCCGGGCATCCTGGAAGAACGGCGGCTGGGCATAGTCAGGTGGGGGATCAACGTTGAATGTCAGATGCTCCCAAATCGGC
This sequence comes from Chloroflexota bacterium, assembly GCA_019873645.1. Lineage (GTDB taxonomy): Bacteria > Chloroflexota > Anaerolineae > B4-G1 > SLSP01 > DSWT01. Next base: position 1,284 of record JAIOAX010000037.1, read on the forward strand.
CCGTTGACAACGTAGAGCTTTGCTTTTCCCGCCGCTTCCAGCTCTTGCAGACGCGGCAGGTCGCGTTCCAGGTACAGATCGAAGCTCAGGACGTCGCATTGTCCTTTTTCCAGCGCATCGAGAGCCGTTTTGACATCCTGGTTGGAGATGAAGCGGAAGGTGAGCGTCTCAAAATACGGCAATCCTTCCGCCGCCCGGAAATAGTGGGGGTTGGCCGACAGGCGGATAGATTGCCCTGGCGTCCATTTCTCGATGACGTAAGGCCCATAGCTGAGCGGCGTGCGCCTGACGGCATCCTGTTCTAACAACGCTGCGGGCGTATACTTGTTCCAGGCATGCGCAGGAAGCGGCGTCCAGAACGCGGTGACGTAGGCAGGATCGAGGAAGCCCGGCAGGCCGGTCCAGACAGTGGTGTGATCGTCGGGCGTAGTGTAGCCGGCGGTGCGCGATTCCAGCCATTTCCAGTTGGGCGTGTCGGGACTGCGGGCCAGGTTGAAGCTGTAGACGGAATCCTGCGCGGTGAGCGGTGCGCCGTCGGACCAGCGCAGGTTGGGTTTGAGGGTAAACGTCACCTGCATGGTGTCCATCATAATCGGGCGCTCGTCGAACCTGACTGCGCAAGCATCGCTGCGGCAGCCGGCCGGGCGGATGCGTGTGCCGGAAGTGAGCTTCACCACATCGCCGTTGGCGTCAACCACCTGCGCGCCGGATTCGACCGTGACCGCCGTAATCGCGGCGTCGCCATCCGCCAGCGAGGGCAGCTTTTGCAGGATAACGGGGTGATGGGCATAGCCGACGGTATCTATCGGCCCGTCGTAGAGGGCTTGACGGATCACCCGCGCGGCATTCATATCGTCTTCATAGAGGTACAAAGAGGATGGTTCTGATCCCAGGCAGATGGTGAGCGCGCGCGGCTTCGGTGTAGGGGTAGGGGATGGGGTTGAGGTGGGTGAAGGAAGCGGCGTGGCGGTGAGGTTGGGCGTGGCCGTCGCCGAAGCGACCGCCGGCGTCGCCGGTGCAGAAGGCGTCGCCGTGCATGCCAGCAGTATGACGCCGCTCAGCAGCAAACAGGCAACATATTCATACTTTCTCATCCTACTTTACCTTGCAAAAATGAACCACGAATTTGCACGAATAAGAATGACTCCCCTGAAAAAAGTCTAATTCACTGCAGAGACGCAAAGAACGCCGAGAAAAATTAAAGTTTATATCAATAAAATTAGTAATGAAACGCGAAAGACTTAATCTTATTGAATCTGACATAAAAATCTTTGCGCCCTCCGCGACTCTGCGGTGAGATTTTTAATTTTTTCAGTAGACTCAAGAATCGCAATGCGTGTAGATTCGTGAAGATTCGTGGTGAACTTATAACACGGCGCGAGCCAGGCCGCCATCAACGAGGAGGGTGACACCGGTGATATACGAGGCCGCCGGTGAAAGCAGGAACGCCGCCGCGCGCGCAAACTCGACCGGGTCGGCCATGCGGCGCAAGGGAACCTCGGTGACGATTTTCGCCGCTTCTTCTTCGACGGTCGTGCTGTTGTGTTCGGCGCGGGCGCGCAGGATTTCATCCACGCGCTCGGTGTGCGTCCAGCCGGGCGCGATGGCGTTGACGCGGATGTTATCGGCGCCAAGCTCGATGGAGAGCGTCTTTACCAGGCCGATGACGGCGGTGCGCAAGGCGTTGGAGATGGTCAGCCCGTCCATTGGATAGCGCACGGTGACGGACGTGTTGGCGAGGATACTGCCCCCGCCTTGCTCGCGCATGAGTGGTGCGACGGCATAGACCAGTCGAATCGCGCTTTGGATGGTGAGCTGAATGCCGGCGTCCCATTGCTCCAGGTTGAGGTCCAGGAAATGGCCGGGCGCCGGCCCACCGGCGTTGATAAACAGGGCATCAATCCGCTGAAACTGCCTGAGCGTTTCGGCGACCAGGCGCTGGATATCCACATCCTGGGTCAGATCGGCGACCACCGGCAGGACGGTCGCGCCGGTTTCGCGGGCTAACTGGCGTGCGGCCTCCTTCAATGGGGTGACGTTGCGGGCGCACAGAGCGACGTTGGCGCCTTCCTGGGCCAGCACACGTGCGGTGGCATAGCCCAATCCCCGGCTCGCCGCCGTGACCAATACCGTTTTACCTTTCAACATCAAGTCCATTTGTAAACTCCTGATTATGGTTGTGGGTTATGGGCGTAATTCGTTATTCGTAATTCGCTATTCGTAATTCACCACTCGCCCTTCGTTCATTGTCTCAAACCGCAAGATCGTCTGTCCGACGCGGATGCGATCTCCCGATGCTAAGGGTGTTGGTTGATTGACGCGCTTATCGTTGAGAAAAGTTCCATTGTGGCTGCCTAAATCTTCGAGCCACCACAGGTTATCGCGCCAGAGGAGCATCGCGTGATGGGTGGAGGTGAAGGGATCGTTGAGCGGTAGATGGTTGGCGGCGCCGCGTCCAATCGCCATGACCGGACGCAGGGCAATACATCTCCCCGGTTCATCGCCTTGCTCAATGATGACTTGCGCCTGCGTATGGGCAACGCCCGGCGGCTGCTCGTTTTGGTGCAGTCCACGCCAGAGCACATAGAGCGCTACACCCAGGAAGAGATAGAGTAGAGCCGCCAACACCAGGCGCAAGGTCAATAAAAGCTCGCCCATGTTACATCTTCAACGGTGGATAGGTATGGGTATCTCCATCGCTCTCATAACGCCGGTTTCTGGCTCCGCGCCGGCCGCCTTCTCCTTCGGCATAGATCAGCTCCACACCCGCAAGTGAAATCACATCCCCAGGACGCAGGACGATTTCCTGGACGGCAAACCCGTTAACCTGTGTGCCACCGCTGCTTCCTAAATCTTGCAGGATATAGCGTCCGTAACGGTAGCGCAACTGGGCATGATAGCGTGAAACGCGCAGGTCCTCGATAATCAAATCGTTGTCGAAGGCGCGTCCGATGCGTACCGTGGGTTGTGTCAGGTCAAAGGTGCGCGCTCCCTGGACGATGAGGTAGGCCTGAAGGTCTATGGTTTCTTCTGCCAGCTGTTGATGGATACTTTCCAGGTCGAGATCGCGGGTCGGGTCATGGGAAGCAGAAACGCGGTCGGCCGGGGTGATGCGCACGGCATGCAGTGGAACGTCGGCTTTGGCTTCCAAAAGTACAACCGGCGGCTCCATCAGCCGGACGCGCATCCTTTCGGCCAACGTCTCCAGAGCATTCGCCAGTTGCATATCCAGGTTGGGATGGTGATATTGCAACGCCTCAAGGTCTTCGGGATTGAGTGTGATGCGATAGCGTCCCGGAATTTCCGGCGTTCCGTCGGCGCCGATGCGTTCGCCGTCTTCCAACGCCCGCACAAGACGACGCGCCACATCCTGCGAAAGCAATTGCCCGGCGAACAGCCGCACGAAAGGCTCCTCGACAAGCTGCTCAATCCAGTTTTCAAGACGCATCAAGCTCTTCATATACGCTCATTATAGGCACAAACCCCACCGGAGCAAACTGGTTGCTGGTTGCCGGAAGCTGGTTGCTGGTTATTCGTTACTCATTTCCCACTAAAACCGTATCCACTCCCGGAAGCGGCGTGCGGAGCAGTGTGCGCGCTTTGCTGCAATCAAGTGTGCAATCCAGGGGCCGGATCAGGCCGCTGGCGCGACTGCTCATAGCCCGGATGGGATCAGGCGCGACGCCGTGAAAGCGCGCCAGGCGCGCACCGAATTCGTAACGCGACAGGGCTTGCGCCCCGGCGACATGAAGAACGCCATTATAGTCGCCGTCTGCCAGCTCCCAGAGTGCGCCCACCAGGCTTTCCACCCAGATGGGATTCCGCAGTTCATCGGTGAACAGCGCAATGGGCGCGCCGTTCTGTACACTGTTGAGAATCCATAGCGTCTGCCGGTCAAGCGGGGGCCGGCGTCCGTAGATCAGCGATGTCCGCACGATGAGCGCCCGCACCCCGCAAGCTTGCACCTCGGCCTCGGCGAGCGCTTTGCTGCGTCCGTAATCAGTGATCGGGTTGGGGATGTCTTCTTCGGTATAGTTTCCACGTTCCCCATCGAAGACCACATCGGTAGAAAGATGGATGAGCCGCCCACCGATGGCCGCCACGGCCCGCGCGACCGCGCGCGTGCCGTCAACGTTGACTGCTGTGAAGTCGGCATTGGCGCCGGGATTCGCTGCCGCCGTATGGATGACGACCTCAGGCATAACTTCTCCAATCACTGCCATTACCGCCGCCGCGTCGCGCACATCGAGATGCCGCCATGTCGCACCGGGCGCCGCGGCGGGTTGCGTCCAATACGTCGCTGTAATGTCCCAGGTCGGTGGGGCCAGGCGCACCAGCCAGTTGCCCAGATACCCACTGCCACCTGTGATCAACGCCCGTCGTCGCATCGCTGTGCCCCCCATTCCCTTCTCGCCGCTTCTTCTCTCGCTGATTCTCTTCCCGCTGATTCTTTTCTCGCTGATTCTCTTCCCGCTGATTCTTCCCCCTCAGTATACACCCTTCGCCCTGATTCGAGAAAAAACATTGTAGGGCTATCGCATTTGGAAAACTTTGTCCTGTCGTGCTGTCTGTTGTGTCGCTAAAGCGGCCTTTAGGCCGTATTCAGTTGCCGGAAGCGGCCAAATGCGATAGCCCTAAAAAACATTGTCGTTTGGCGTTGCCGGGTTATAATGCCCCCTATGAAACGGATAATGAAACACAAACCGCTCCTGTTCTTTGTTTTGGGAATCCTGTTGCTGCTGCTGGCGGCATTGGGTGCCGTGCAACTGCGTGCGCGCTGGAAATTTCTCACCCGTGGCCGCGAGGCCGGCTTCCCCGCGCCGCTGGCCGATACCGCATTGCCGCGCGCCTGCGTCAACGCTGCCCTGGAACAGTACGATGCCGAGGCTCTGACCTGGGCGCTGGACACCATTGCCGAGGGCGGCTTTGCCTGGGTGCGACAGCGTTTTGCCTGGGTCGCCATTGAACCTGTACCGGGCGAATTTCATTGGGAAACCTGGGACGCGCTGGTCTCAGAGGCGCGAGCGCGCGACTTGCGCCTGCTGGCCGTCCTCGATACTGCGCCTGACTGGGCCGGCATGCCGCCTGACCCGGTTGCCTTTGCGCGCTTTGCCGGAGCGCTGGCCGCCCGCTACGGCGACACACTGACCTATTATCAAATCTGGCATAACCCCAACCTGGGCGACGCCTGGGGCGGCTATGCCGATGCCTATGCTTACACAACGCTTCTCGCCCGCGCGGCAGAGGCCATCCGCGCCGCCGACGCCGACGCGCGTATCGTGCTCGGCAGCCTGGCGCCCAACGTCGAATCCGGCGCGCGCAACTACGCCGAAGACATTTTCCTGGAGATGCTCTATGTTGCGGGCGCGCAGCCGTATTTTGACGTGGTCGCCGCACAGCCCTACGGTTTCTTCGCAGATCCCCAAGACCGCACTGTGGGGCGCACGGTGTTCAACTTCTCGCGGGCAATCTTGATCCGTGAGACATTGCAGGCGCACGGCGACGCGAACAAGGCCGTGTGGGTCAGCCATTTCGGGTGGAACAGCAAGCCGGATGTCTGGCCCGGCCCGGCCTCGATCTGGGGCAGTGTGGACGAGACCACGCAGGCGGAATACACCGTCGCAGCGCTGGCGCGGGCAGAGCGTGAATGGCCCTGGATGGGCGTGCTGTGCGTCAACGGTTTCCAGCCGCGCCCTGAAAACACACCGCGCGCCGTCCCCGATGCTGAAGAACACTGGGGGTTTGCTCTGGTCGGGCCGGACGGCACCCCGCGTCCGGTCTACACGGCGCTGCGTGAGTGGAATGTCCGCCCGCGCGTGGCGACGCCCGGCGGCTACACCGCCGGCACCGACCTGGCCGACTTCGAGGGTTTGTGGACCCGCGGCCCGCAGGGTGCGGACATCGGCCAGAGCGGCGACCGGGTACGGCTGACCTTTGAAGGCACCGGCGTCGCGTTGACAGTGCGGCGTGGGCCATACCGCGCCTTCCTTTTCGTTACCGTAGATGGCGAGCCGGCTCCGGCGCTGCCGCGTGACCGTGAGGGGCACGCTTACGTCGTCCTCTACGATCCCCTGGCGGCTATAGCAACCGTCCCACTGGCGGAACATCTCCCCTATGGAAAGCATACCGTCGAGGTCGTTGCCGAGCGCGGGTGGGGGCAATGGGCGCTCGCCGATTGGCGGGTGGCGAACCAACTCGATGCTGCACCCTATACGCGGGGTCTCGTCGCGCTGGCGCTCCTGGGCCTCGTTGGACTGCTCCTGGCGTTTTACGCCGGACGCCGCGTGGACTGGGGCTGGATGGGGCGGTGGCTGGCTTATCTGTGGCAGCGGTTGCGTGAGAGCGGCCAGATTGTCCTCACTGCGACTTTGAGTGCAGTATATCTGTTTGCCGCATGGCGGGTATTGATGGGCGAGGGCGTGTATCGGCGCCTGGGGGATGGCGGGGAGCTGTTGAGCCTGTTACTGGCGACGGGATTGTACTATTTCTCCCCGTGGCTGCTGTTGACTTTGGCCGCCGGCGCCGTGGCTTCGCTCATTGTTTTCCTGCGGCCGGCCCTGGGGCTGATGCTGGTGCTGTTTGCCGCGCCGCTCTATATGCACCCGCTTTCGCTGTTGGGAAAATCGTTCTCGCTGGCGGAGTTGCTCCTGCTGCCCACGCTGGCAGGGAGCTTTTTCCAGCTTGCGGGGATGTGGCGGGAGGGTTGGCGTCCGCGTCTGCCGCGCCGCGAGCTATGGCTTGTGGGAGCTCTCGTTGTCGTTGCCTTGCTCTCGACATTGGGCGCCGCTAATCAGCGCGTGGCGTTCCGCGAGTTCCGCCTGGTCATCCTGGAGCCAGTGCTGTTTTATCTGGCGTTGATCGCCTTGCCGTTGGAGAAACACGAGCGTTGGCGCATGGTGGATGCGCTGGTGTGCAGCGCGGTGATGGTGGCCGTGGTGGGCCTGGTGCAGTATTTCTTCCTGGGCGATGTGATCACGGCGGAAGGCGGCATGCGGCGGCTGCGCAGTGTTTACGGATCGCCCAACAATGTGGGGCTGTATTTAGGACGGGCGTTGCCGTTCATGCTCGCCGTGGTGTTTTTCGGTGGGGATACCCATAACGGCACAAAAGCATTTATGCGTTCGCTATTGGCTTCGCGGCGCCGCAGACTTTACGCCATGGCGCTTGCGCCGGTGGGGGCGGCGCTGCTGCTCACCCTCTCGCGCGGGGCGATCGTTTTGGGAATTCCGGCCATATTGCTGGTGTTGGGGATGCTCGGCGGGCCAAAGTGGCGTCGGGCAACGCTGATCGTCTTATTCATCGGCGCGCTGGCGCTGGTCCCCCTGCTGCGCACGCCGCGCTTTGCGGGCATGTTTGACCTGAGCGGGGGCACGACCGGTTTCCGTGTGGCCCTGTGGTACAGCACTTTGGGGATGATCCGCGATCATCCCTTGCTCGGTGTGGGGCCGGATAATTTCCTCTACGCCTACCGCACCCGCTACGTCTTGCCGACGGCCTGGGAGGAATTCAACCTGGCGCACCCGCATAACGTGGTGCTCGATTTCGCCGCGCGGCTGGGGATTGCCGGGTTAGTTGTGTTTGCGGGGTTGCAAATTTTATTTTGGCACAAGGCATGGCCCCTGCGCACATGCCGCGATCCCGAAACACGGGCGCTGGCGCTTGGCGTGATGGCCTCGATGGCGGATTTTCTGGCGCACGGGATAGTGGATGCGGCGTACTTCGTGATTGATCTGGCGTTTGTGTTTTTCTTCTCGCTGGCGTTGGTGAGATGGCTGGATGAGCAAGCAGGCAAGGGTATTAGAGACAGTCGTTACGCAGTGCGTTTCTTTGGACAGGATTGACAAGATTGACAGGATGAAAAAGCTCCTGCAAAGCCTTCTTCAATCCTGAAAATCCTGTTAATCCCTGTCAGAAAATGGCGCAGTGCGTAACTCCACCGCGCCACCGCAGGAATGTCCTATTCTACAATTTCCAGATTGATCTCGCCGACGCCGGCCTGGATGTTGATCTCTAACGTAACAGCGGAAACGCCGTAGGCGTCGTTGACGTAGGCGTTGCCCTGCTTGCTGAGTCCGCGCGCGTTGATACGCCCAAGAGCCTGGTTCGTGATGACGCGGACACCGATCGCTTGCGGCAGACGCATGGTCGTTTGCCCTACGCCGCCCTGGAAATTCACATAGACGTTCTCTGCCCAATCGCCGTTCAAGTCGAGCGTGGTCTTTCCGGTGACCATGTCGAATTCCAGATTGCGCAGGCTTTGATTGCCGCTCAGGTCGAGCATCAGGTCACCCGCACCCAACTGAATGTCCAGGCGCGTGATATTCAGGTTGCCCAGATCAAGTTCGCCGCTGCCCCCAGCGTATTCGATGCGCATATCCAGCGGCACATCTTCGTTGAATAAGAGCTTCCATTTATAGCGCGCAGCGCTGTAGGCAGCGATTTGCTCACTGTTGGGCTGGCGGACGACCAGGCGTCCGGTTTCATCGGCGACAGTATAGTTGATCTCCGGTTTCCAGTCTACGACATTATAGGTAAAATCTGCCTCCAGCAGTTCATTTGCCCCACCGTCAATCTTGAGATCGCCGGCGCCCATCTTGACCGTTGCCCGTACCTGTTGGGCGTTCTCCAACGCTATCGTCCGCGATTCGTTAATCAATTCCCCCACCGTAACCGTAGCCACATTGACGTGCATAGTTGCACATCCTAGCGAGATAATCAACATAGCAATCAGGATCAAAACAAACGTGCGTTTCGTCTTATGCATATAACCTCCCTTTAACTATTATACAACATTACGAGAGGAAACCGTGAAAGTTGCGGGTGTGTTTGACGGAGTTGTCAAATCGTAGTATGCTTGTATCTGTAAACGTTTCAACGTGTAACCTGCCGACGTTCTAACGTTTCAACGTGCCAACTTTCCAACGCTTTCCAAGGAGCAGCTATGTCAAGACTGGGACGCTTGTTGATGTGGATCGGCATGCTCGCCGTGTGCGTGGTAGGGATATGGCTGTATATCGAGTCGCGCAAAGAATCCCCAAAGCCGGTCATTGATCCACAACAGCTTCTTCCTCAACCGACGCCGACCATTTATCCGAGCGCGGCCACGGTGATTGAGGGCGTGCAGGCTTTGAGTCGCCTGGAGACGGCCTCATATCAGATTGAGAAAGTCATCACGGCGGAATCCGGGCAGGGCCCCCTGGGTTTTTTGTTCGGCGATAAGCTGTTGTTGATTGCGCATGGCGAGGTCATCGCGGGCGTGGATTTGTCGTACATCGGCCCCGCCGATTTGATGACCACCGACGATGGGGTGGTGTATGTGCGCCTGCCGCCCGCCGAGGTTTTCATCGCCACGTTAGATAACGGTCGGACGTATGTGTATGACCGGCGCACCGGCGTGGCCGGATTGAACCCGCAATTAGAGACCGCCGCACGCCAGGAGGCCGAGCGGATGATTTTGCAGGCTGCGATTGAGGATGGTCTGCTGGAAATGGCGGAGGACAACGCCCGCACCGTGCTGCGTTCGCTCATCCTCAGCCTGGGCTTTGAGCACGTCATCTTTGTCAAAGAGATGCCCACGCCTACACCACTTCCGCCATCCCCTACAGCAACCGCTATGACACCTTAACTACAAGGACATTGCCGATGCGCATTAAGCATATCCCCGAAGACTTTCAGGTTGAGGAACTGATCCATCTGCCCGGAGATCGCGGCGCGTATGCTTATTATCGCGTCGAGAAGCGCGACATTTCGACGTTAGAGGTGCGCGATGTCCTCGCGGCGCGGCTGAAGCTCACCCCCAGTATGGTGGTCTTCCCGGCACTCAAGGATGCCGGCGCCGTCGCCGTCCAATACGCCAGCGTTCGCAAGCGCGGTGCGGAACAGATTAAGGATAAGGGTTTCATTGCCCAACGTGTGGGGTGGGGGCCGCGCGCCTTACAACCTAAAGATGTGCTCGGCAACCGCTTCACCATCGTCGTGCGCGATCTGTCGGAACAGGACGCCGCGAGGTTGACCGATGCGCTGCGGCGTCTGGAAACCGAGGGCCTGCCCAACTATTTCGATGAGCAGCGTTTCGGCTCACTGACGGCCAAAGGCTTCATCGGCAAGGCGATTTTGATGCGCGACGCCGAGCAGGTGATCCGTTTTTACCTGGAAGAACCCATGCTCGGCGATCCCGCCGATGTGCGCGAATTCAAGGCGTTGGTGAAGAGCCACTGGGGCCAGTGGGGATTTCTGTTGCATCAGGCCCCGCGCCCCTCGAACTTGCGCAGTGTGATCACGTACCTTAAAGATCATCCCCACGATTACGGCAAAGCGGTGAATTTAATCCAGGATCGCCTGTTATCCATTTACCTTGCGGCTTATCAGTCATGGGTGTGGAATCACATCGCGGCGCGTTGCCTCGAGCACGCCGCCCCGACCTCGTTGACTCTGGACATTGCCGGGACGGCTTTCCCTCTGCCGACCGCTACCGCAGTGCCGGATGATGTGAAGAAGCTGGAAATTGACCTGCCACGCTTGACGGCGCGCTATGAAGGCGCGATTGGCGAAGCGGCAGAGGCTGTGTTTGCGGCCGAGGGATTGACAGTGCATGACTTCAAAGCGCGCATTCTGGAGCGCGTCTACCTTGCCAAAGGGGAACGCGGCGTCTGGTTCGCGCCTGCCGACGTAGTCATTGCGCTGCCATCCGCCGACGAACACTTCCCCGGTCGGCAGGCCATCATGGTCAACTTCACCCTGTCATCGGGCAGCTACGCGACGCTGGTGGTGAAAGCCGCAGCGGCATACAGTGGGGTGCCGGCGGTAGACGGGAAGATGAGGTAGACGGTAGACGGGGGGATGAGGTAGACGGTAGACGGGGGGATGAGGTAGATGAATGAGCCTTATGTGATTCCGCTGGGGGTGGCGGCGGCGTTGGCCGACGCCGAGCACGCCAATTCTTACCTGGCGGTGGTCGGACGTGACGGCTACTGGCTGGTAGATTGCGCCGATAGTCCCATCGGACGTTTGCAGCGCGCGGGGCTTGATCCGTTGACCGTGCGTGGCGTCATCATCACCCATTTCCACCCGGATCATGTGTATGGCTTACCTGTCTATCTGTTGGGCTTGATGATGCTGGCGCAGGGACCACTGCCCATTCGTCCCTTGTCCATCTACGCGCTCCCTGAAGTATTGAGTGCCGTGCAGGGTATGGTGGGCCTGTTTGCTTCCCAAAGCTGGATGCAGTTTGTACCCCTTGTTTATCATGAAGTCGCGCCGGAAGTGGGTGCGCCGGTAGCGGAAGACGACGATTTCACCATCACGGCGGCGCCGACGTCCCATTCTGTTCCTTCGATGGCGGTGCGTTTCACCTTGCGCGGGACTGCGCGCGCTTTTGTCTATTCAAGCGACACCTTCCCCTGTGCGGCCGTAGAGACGCTGGCGTGCGGCGCGACCTTGCTGTTCCACGAAGCGACCGACTCAGACCGGAATCACACGCGCCCGGCCGCCGCCGGCGCCCTGGCCGCGCGGGCCGGCGTGGAGCACCTGGTGTTGATCCACTACTACACCCGCCCCGAGGCAATGGCTCACGCGCTGGCCGAAGCCGCGCAAACCTTCAGCGGCCCGGTGGCATTGGCTGAAGAATTTAAGGCTTATCTGTGGTGATTTGAAGCGCGGGCTAAATCGGGGCAGCAGATTGAGCAGATTTTGCATTTGTCGGCGGTTCAAGATGCTTTCTGTTGTTCCATAACTTGTGCTACAATGAAATCATTCAGTACATAGGCAATGAAACCGGGTACTGTAAGGGGGGATAATGTCTATGACAATTTCTCTTCAGATTCCTCGCGAGGTGGTTCATACAACCCGTATGAAACCAGAGGAGTTGACTCGCGAGCTGGCTATCGCCTTATTTCAGCAGGGAAAGATTTCTTTTGGCAAAGCTCGTGAAATGGCCGGCATGACCGTTTGGGCTTTCCAACAACTTCTAGGAAGCCGGGGGATTTGTGCTTCCTATGACGTGGCTGATTATGAGGAAGACCTGGCAACTTTACAGGAGCTAGGACGCCTATGACCATTGTGAGCAATGCCTCGCCATTGATTAACTTATCCCGCATTGGTCAGCTAAGGTTGTTACCCGCCCTTTATGGTGAAATCTATATCCCTGAGGCCGTGTGGCAGGAGGTTGTGGTTGCCGGCGCTAATTTGCCAGGTGCGGAGGATGTAGCGACGGCGACATGGATTAAAAGGGGCACTGTGACCAACTTGTCATTGGTACAGGCTCTACGGCAGGACCTTGATGCCGGTGAAGCTGAAGCAATTACCTTGGCGTTGGAATTGCAAGCCGAGTTATTGTTAATGGATGAAGCCCTGGGGCGCGAGACCGCGCGTCATTTAGGTCAGCGCGTGATCGGTATTATCGGCGTACTCGTTGAAGCACGTCATAAAGGGTTAATCCACGCGCTTAAACCTCACTTAGACGCTTTACGTGATTATGCCGGCTTTCGTGTGCATAACGCGCTTTATACACGCGTGTTGCGCGATGCAGCGGAGATGTAGCCCTTTATGGAAAACACACAACGTCATGTCGCGCGAGCCGCCGTCCTGGTGATGGCGGCCTTTGCTGTAAGCCGCCTGCTAGGGGTGGTGCGGCAGATGGTCTTCGGGCACTACTTTGGCACGGGGCCGGCGATGGATGCTTATGTGGCTGCGCAGCGCGTCCCCGAAGCGATTTTCTTCGTCGTGGCGGGCGGCGCGCTCGGTTCGGCCTTCATTCCCATGTTCACCGGACGCCTGGCGCGCGGCGAGACGGAGGCCGCGTGGCGGTTAGCCTCTGCCATCATCAACATTTTGTTGCTTGTCCTTGGGCCATTGAGTCTGCTGTGTATTCTCCTGGCGCCCTGGCTGGTGCGCACGTTGATCGCGCCCGCGCTTTCTGCCGATGTGCAGGCGCAGATCGGCGCCTTGATGCGGGTGATGTTGCTTTCGACGGCGATCTTCGGCGTCAGCGGCGTGGTGATGGGTATCCTCAACGCGCACCAGCATTTTCTCTTGCCGGCGCTGGCGCCGATCCTCTACAATCTGGCGCTTATCGGCGGCGGCATTTGGGGCGGCAAGACGGGGCTAGGGCCGATGGGGCCGGCCATCGGCACGGTCATCGGTGCGATAGCGCATCTGTTGATCCAGGTGCCGGGCTTGCTCCGCTACGGCGCGCGTTATTGGCCCATCTTAGGACGCGGCGATCCCGGCGTGCTCCAGGTGGGCAAGTTGATGGCCCCGCGCGTGCTGGGGGTGGCGGCAGTGCAGGTGAATATGCTCGTCACCAATAACCTGGCCTCGCGGCTGGGCAGCGGGGCGATTGCGGCGCTGGAGTATGCCTGGCTGATTATGTTGCTGCCGCAGGGCGTTTTTGCGCAGGCGGTAGGGACGGCGGTGTTCCCGACGTTTGCCGCTCAGGCGGCGCGCGAGGAGACCGACGCGCTGCGCCGGACGCTCGCGTTGATGTTGCGCGTCATCGCCGCGGTGACGGTGCCGGCGGCGGTGGGCCTGATGACACTGGGGCGGCCCATCATCGCCCTGGTCTTCCAGCGTGGTGCGTTTGACGCAGCGTCAACACAGGCGGTGGCCTGGGGACTGCTCTTTTTCGCCGTGGGCCTGGTGGGCATGTCGGCGATTGAGGTGCTGGCGCGCGCCTTCTATGCGTTGCACGATACCTGGACGCCGGCGCTGGCGGCGTTGCTCTCGGTGGTGTTGAACAGATGCTTGGGACAGCTTTTGCCGCCGTTGTTTGCCGGGGTGGGATGGATGCCGCATGGCGGGCTGGCGCTGGCGAGCGCGCTGGCGCTGACGACACAGATGTTTGTATTGTTGGTGTTGATTTACCGGCGCATCGGCGGCTTCAACGGGCGTGAGCTGGCGAGGCAGGCATTGCGCGTCCTGTTGGCCTCGCTAGGGATGGGCGCGGCACTGCTTGTCTGGATGCGTATTGCGCCGCCGAGTGCACTGGTGCAGGGTGTTGGAGGAATAGCCCTGGGCGTGCTGGTCTACGCGGCGCTGGCGCTGGCCCTGCGGGTTGAGGAGCTAAAACAAGTCGTCGGCATGGTGTTGCGCAAGGCCTGAATCACGGGTGCATTTCAGCTTGAGGGGAAAAGTCAGATAAACTTCTGAAATAATGCACTTAGATTGGTTGTAAATCTCCTTCGGAACCCACAATGAGGCTAAGGGCTAACATTTGAGAAATCCCTGAGAGTAAAAATCCTCGCAACAGTCACTACGGCTCATCCGTATCTATTTTTGCGTAGTAGTAATGCCGCTCCGCATAGTCGGTCAGTCCCAACGCTTCAAACAGCTCGGCTGCTCGCAGCAAATAGGGGCGGGCGCGCGCTTCTGCTCCCAAACGGCGCAGGGTCCAGCCGAAGTTCCCGACCTGCGCTGCAACACTGTAACGGTCCCCAATGGCCTGATAAATCGTGATGGCCTGATCGAGGAATTGCTCCGCTCTTTCCGGTTGTTCCAACACATAAAATCGCCCCAGTGAAGCCAGCACGTTGGCTTCGCCGAGGCGGGCGCCGACGGCGCGGTAGAGGTCGAGGGCCTGGCGGTAGGCGTCCAGGGCGGCGTCGTTTTGCTTGCGGAAGCTGAAGACGTCGCCCATCGCCTGGAGCACGTTGGCTTCGCCGAGGCGGGCGCCGACGGCGCGGTAGAGGTCGAGGGCCTGGCGGTAGGCGTCCAGGGCGGCGTCGCGCTCATCGCGGAAGCTGAAGACGTCGCCCATCGCCTGGAGCACGTCGGCTTCGCCGAGGCGGTCGCCGCCGGCGCGGTAGAGGTCGAGGGCCTCTTCCAGGCACATTTGCGCTGAAGGGATGCGATAGCTGCGCAGGTATAATTGCCCCAGTTCCAACAGCAGTTCGGCCAGCCCATGACGTTCAGCTTCCCCTGCGCCCAGACTGCGGTAGTCGGCAACCAGACCCTCCAGGGTCAAAATGCGTTGCGATTTTTCGGTTTCGGGCAGTTCTTGCCATTCCAGGGTTCCGCCGCGCGGCTGGTGATAAACGGCTTCGGCCCATGCCGGTTCCGGCATGAATTCAAAAACGCCGCTGCGCCAGGCCCAAAAATCGGGTGCGCCGCGCGCCAGGCAGGTCAGCGCCTCTTCGCGTAACCAGAAAACAATCGGCCGGTCCACAAGGCGCAGCGTATTGCGGGTCAAATTCAGACGTTCCAAAATCGGCGGATGTGGGTCGCCGTAAGGCATTTGGGTCTCGAGGTTGCAGACGTGCAGGCTGCCGGCGCGCGGCGCGCGGGCGTTTTCTTCCAGCAACCGCGCGATGACGTTGTCCTGGGGGGTGACATCCAGCCGCTGTAAGGTATGCCCTTGCAGGCTCAGACGGGCGAGTAAATCGTCACGTTGGGCGGGCAAGTTACACCGTGCAAACAGCAAGGTAAATCCTTCCGCCAGTTCTAAAGCGCGGGCCAGATTTTGCAGGACGGCTTGATTTTCTGCGCTGATGGGAAGTGAATCGTTCATCGCCGTTTACGTGACGAGGCCGACTTTGCGCTCGGCTTGCAAGGCGGTCTGGAATTTGGGAAGTTTGCACACCGCCGGGTGCACATCATGCCAGGGGGGCATACCGTTAATGTATTCCAACACACTGAGATTGTAGAGCATCAGTTCGTGGGCTTTGTCGCTTTGTACCTGTTTGGTCATGTGGACGCGGGCCAACAAAGGATAATGCTCTTCGGGAATCATGCGGCTGTAGGTGGCAACCAGTTGCGCTTCTGCGCGTTTGACCACCTCCAGTGTTACAGGCGGCGTGGTGACATCGTCAGGCGCGTAGATGCATGCCTGGCGCACCATAAACATCAAATCGCGTGGGTGTCCTCCGCTGACTTCGCATAAGTAATCCACGGCTTCGGGCGTGCATAAAACCTGCAAGTCCAGACGCGCGCCGAGCATAGCGCGCAAATGGGCCAGCCCTGGAGGATAAGGCCGACCCTCACGGTCGCGCATCTTGATCATCGGCAGGACGTGACAGTCCGGGAAAATGCTTTGCACGACCGTGGCATGATCGGAATACATCAGCGAGATCGGCACGGTATAGATAAGATGACAATCGAGATTGCGCAATTGCTCTCCGTGCTCCACATAGAAGGCGGTGTGCGACGTGCGCCCATGCCCCAAATCACGAAAAACGATGCGATCCAGGTTGTCTATGATCAAAACCAGGCCCTGCTGACCTTTTTTACGAATTTGCGCATGGACGGCGCGCAGCAACAAATTCACGTTATTGATCAATTGTGAAATCTGCGGGTCCAGTTTGCGGCGGATTTCTGTCTTGACGGCGCGTCCGGTCTTGATCTGCCCGGTCAGCCGCGCCAACAGGCGGGCGACCAGCGGCAATTCTTTGGGCAGCCCGATCCCCAGCTCGGCTTCGGTTTGCAGCTCCCGTTCGATTTCACGGCGTTGCTCTTCGGTATAGAGCACTTCGTTGAACCACTTTTCCACTTCCTCCAACAGCTTTTCCGACAGGCGGATGCCTTTTTGCTCCAGGTCGCTGATGATCCGGCGCGCCATGGTGAGCAGCACGTCGGTGTATTCAATGTCGTTGAGGTCCAGGTCGTCATCGGACTCAAAGTAGAGCACCACATAGCCGGCTTCTTCCAATCGCGCTTGTAAGCGCAGCAGTTCGGTGGACTTGCCGCAGCCGCGATGTCCGGTGAAAAGTTGTGCCGTGAACCGCTCTGACTAGCGGATTTTCTTCAACATCTGCTCGACGACATCTTCATTGCCGCGCACGGCCATGCAATTCACGTAGCGTGGGTCCCCGGCCGGAAGTGGCTGGACGGGGTCCACGTTATTGTAAGCATCTTTCAGGGTACGTGCCGGGAGCATAGTCATCTCCTTAAATTAAAGAAATTTTGATCATACGCCTGTATATGATAGGCGCGAATCCTCAAACGTCAACGGCCTTCAAAATGTCGCAGAATCGTTCCGTGTTCCAACCGCGCGGCGCCGATGCCGGGTTGGGCGCCGCGCGTCCACTGGGCGATGAGCAGCTCGTTCTCTCCACGGCGGTGCAACAGTCCTTCCGGTAGCCAGAAACGGTGTTGTGGGGCGCGGGCGTCGGCATAGCGCCCGATCAATTGCCCGTTGAGAAATATGTAGGCCCGCCCCGGCGTTCGATCCAGAAACAGAAACAACGGCGCTTCCACATCATCCGGCAGGGAGAGCCGAAATGCGGCCCGCTGCCACGTGATATGAGAATCACCGTTGTCGGGGAGCAGCGCCCGATCCGCATACCCGCTATAGCCCTGCACGCTACGTTCGCCGCTCAACCCCCGGCGCACGCGCCAGCGGATTGGCGCGCCGCTGTCGAGCGTGCAGGCCGTCAATCCCCGTGACTGCGCGGTGGCTTCCCAGTCGCCTTGACGCCCCAGATTTTCCACCAGGATGGCAAGGACGTTGCGCTCGCGCAACAGGTGCTGCGGCAGCGGCAGGACTTTGGATGTGCCGGGCGCGGCGCCGGGCGGTGCGTTGAGCGCCGCAACCAGGGTGCCGTTCAGAAAAACGTCGCTGGCCTGATCGCAGGACAATGTGACTTGCCCGGCTACTCCGTCGAAATGTCCGCGATACCACAGGAAACCGTCAGGGGCGCTCGCCGCCAGGCTGGCCCCAGGTTCAGTATGCGTCCACAGACTATCGTCGTAATCCGGCGCGATTTCCGGCGCGGCGGGGTACGCTTCCCAGACGAGAGCGGGCAACGTCACGGCAGGGGCCGCCGGCCAGACCAGCGGTGCGAGCCAGGTGTGCGGGTCGCTGCCGCGCCATGGCCCCCAACGGTACCCCGCGCCTTTTTCCGCCACCAGGTAGAAGTAGCTGCCGTCGGGTTGTGGCTGTACCCATTCCGGCCCGATGACCAGGCCGCGCGCCGGTGCTTCCGGGGCGGGATTCCAGACGGCGGGGTAAGCCGGCGTCGTGCGCCAACTATCGTCCAACGGCCACACGCGCGCGGCCAGGTGCGGTTCCAGCGCGAGGATCTGTAACGGCCCCTCTGTTCCATCGAGCAGCAGCGAAATCCAGCGCGCCGTTTCAAAGCGCACGGCTAAACCGGCATCGGTGCGCTGGGTGCGTACCGGCCCGCGCGCATGGCGAGGACGAAAATCATCTGAGAGCAGCAAATCACCGCCGCTGCCGTTGACCAGAATGAGCAAATGCCGCCCCGCGACGGTCATCAGGAGCAGCGGTTCGAGCGTTGTCGTCAATATAGAGCCGCCGGGGATGCGCCAGCGCAGTGGCAGGAGGCGTGCGGTTTCGGCTTCAAGGACAATAGGCGGGGTGGTGAGGACAGCGTCGCCGCAGGCCAGCGAAAGGCGCGTTTCGGTTGCGGCCATGCCGGCCGTGTCCAGAAAAGCCAGGGTCGCGGCCTCACTAGCGCGGGCGGCGCGCAGTACCCGACCTTCGGTAGCGTAGACCGTCGGTGTAGACTGCGCCGCTGTCAGAGCGCGCCCAAGCGTTTCGGCTTCGAGTGCCATTCGCCGCATCTGGAAATAAGCTGATGTAAATGCCGTGCCTTCGCCGAGCGGCGCACCGACGCCTTCGGCAGCGCAGGTATCGGCCATGCCCCAGTAGCCCCAGTTGAGGCCGGTGTGGGCCGGCGCGAGTATGTAGCCTGTTGCGCTCTGGCCCAGGACGCGGCCGATGGAGAGGCGTGGGTGTTCCGCGCCGAGCCGCCGCTGCAAGCGTTCGCGGCTTTCGCTGTCCCAGGTGAACGGCGGCGTGATTTGGAGGATGGGCAATCCTTCTCTCTCAACCTGCGCTGGAGGTAAAGCGTCCGCAGGCAGATCGTGGAGGGGGAGGATAGCGGCTGTTTTTTCATCTGCGCTCAAGTGCTGCGCGGGCGCCGCAAGCCACGTTGGCGCGCCGAGTTCACGCGCCAGTTCGGCCAGGGCACGCAGGTAGCGCGGCAGTCCCCGTCCATCCGCGCACGGGCCGGGATTCAGGGCGAGCAACAGCAGATTGGGGCGTGCTATGAAAAACGGGAACAACTGTTCCCACCATTCGCGTCCATAACGCAGGAAGGCAAACGAGGGGCCCGGGGGCACGTCGCCGCTACAATCGGGGCGCACGCCAGGGGTATGGATGAACCAGTTGGGCAGGCCGCCGGCGTTCAAATCGGCCTCGATCCACGGCCCGACGTCGGGGATCAGCCACAATCCGGCGGCCTCGACGGCGTCCAGCAAGCGGCGTACATCGCGCGGCCCGGTGAAGTCGTACAGCCCGGCCGCCGGACTGTGATAGGCCCACGGGAAAGGGATGAGGACGGCGTTCAGGCCGCCGCTGCGCATACGCTGTAGCACCGGCGTCCACAAATCGGGGTGCGGCAGTCGGAAGTAGTGCAGTGTTCCGCCCTGAAGCAGCGTCGGGACACCGTCAATGTGCAACTGGGGATTGAATGTAACTTGTGGCCGGATGCTCACTGCTGTCCAACGTCAATATCCACAAAAACGGTCATCCCCCAACGGACCTGTGACGGCAGGGCTTCTGGCTCAAGAATGACGGTGTAATGGACGCCCCCGGTGCCCGTTTGAGCCATCGGCGCGATGTGGATGATACGGCCGGTGAGCGTCACATTGGGCAGCGCGTCGAAGGTGAGCGTGGCGACCTGCCCCATCGTGATCCGCGCCACGTCAATCTCATCAAGGTCGGTGGTCTCAACGCGCAACGTCGTGAGGTCGCCGAGGGTGATGAGCGGCTGTCCCGGCGTCACAAATTCGCCGCGCCGCACGTTGACACGGGTGACGGTGCCGGCGAAGGGCGCCACGATGACGGTGCGCGTGAGCGCGACTTTGGCCGCTTCCAGCGCGACTTTGGCTTGCGCGACAGCGCTTTCTGCGACGGCGATGTCTTCGGGCAGCACGCCGGCTTTGAGCAACTCAAGCTGCGCCACGGCGACGTTGTACTGCGCGGTGGCAGCCGCGACGTTGGCGTCGGCAAGGCGCCGTTGCGCCGCCGGAGCGGATTTGGCGGCCTGGAGCCGCGCCTCTGCCGCTGCAAGGGCCTTATCTGCTGCCTGGAGCGCGAAGCGCGTCTGCTCCTCCATTGTGCCCAGCAACGGGCAGGCTTTTTCGTTTGAGCCGGGAACGTCGTAACATTTCAGCGTTTCGTCGTGTTTCTGGCGCGCCAGCAATTGTTCGGCTTGCGCCGCTGCAACGGCGGCTTCGGCGGCGGCAATTTCGGCCTCGGCGGCGCCGCTCCACAGTTGGCTGCGCTGGGCGAGCGTCTGGGAGATGGCCGTCTGCGCAGCGCTGACTTGCGCCTCGGCCACGGCGATCTCGGCGGGGCGGGCGCCGACCCTGGCACGGGCGACCTGCACTTCGGCGGCGGCCAGCGCTGCTTCGGCCTGTTGCACCGCCAGCCGCGCCTCGGTATCATCGAGGCGCACAAGCACATCACCGGCCACCACCTGATCCCCTTCCGCGACGCGCACTTCAACAACCAGGCCGCCGGTTTGGGGCGCGAGCGTTGTCCAAACGGCCGGGACGATTTCGCCGGTGACGGAGACCAGCGTCGTGTCTTTTTCCACAAAAACCGGCGTGACCTCCGGCGGGGCCTGGATCTCGCACGCCGAGAGAAGCAAGGCCATTATAACTCCACAGAGCGCGAGGCGGCGGACGGCAGATTGTCGTCTCGATGAGCCACGGGAAAGATACAAAGAGGCTGGATTTTTCATTACTCTCACCCTCGATACATCTTTAAGTTTCTCCCGATGAGTTTACACTTGAAATGCTGGCTTGGCAAGGGGGTATAGAACAAAGGGTGCATTTCAGGACGGGGGCAGGTTTTTTGAGTTTTCCCCTCTTACCCCCTGCCCCCGCTCTCCCCGCGTGCGGGGAGAGCGGGGGAATTTCTCAAAGGGGGATTTGGGGCGGCTTCGCCGCCCCAAATCCCCCTATTTACCTCCCCGCCCCCTTTGGGGCGGGGCCGGGGTTGGGGGCACAAAAGTGCAATGTTAGCCCTTGGCCTCATTCCGGTCTCCTGACTGTGCCCGTTCAGCATCCGACTAAAATGAAAAACGGTGTATACTGGGAACGCAGGTTCTGGGAAGGGCGTCTCCACAACTCACAATCCACAACCCGGAACCTACAACCCCGAACCTTACCGGAGGGCTTATGGCGAAACGTTTATCGGTGATAGATGTAGATCGGTGTGTGGGCTGTCAGGCGTGTATGTTTGCCTGTACGCGGCGGACGGGAAGCGGGGGATTGGAGGAATCGTGTATCCACGTGCAATCGGCCGGCGGCATCCGCAAGGGATTTATGGTCATCGTGTGTCGCGCCTGCGCCGATCCTCCGTGTGCGCGCGTCTGTCCGACAGATGCGCTGACCCCACGCGAGGGCGGCGGTGTGCGTTTCAAGGCCAACCTGTGTATTGGCTGTTACAACTGCGTGGAAGCCTGCCCGTTTGGCGCGGCGTTTTGGGACGGAGTGAATCACAAGCCACAAATCTGCGTTTACTGTGGCTATTGCGCAAACTATTGTCCTTATGATGTCATTGCGTTGGAAGAAATCGCGGCGTGAACGTAGGCCAAGTTGTCAACTTGTCCTATAGACTAAAGGAGATACCCACAATGCTTACAAGTGATCCATTAAAGCGCATTCTTTACATTGACCTCGCGCGTCGCAGCTTTGAGGTGCGGGAGCGACCGGAACTTTTTGATGAGAGTTTGGGCGGAACCGGCGTCGGCATCCGCTTGTTGGAAGAGGAGTGTCCCGCCGGCGCCGATCCGCTGGGGCCGGAAAACCCGATTATCCTCACCGTGGGACCGCTGGTAGGGTTGTATCCCCTGGCGTCCAAGACGGTGGCGATGTTCAAGTCGCCGCACACGGGCAACCTGGGCGAAAGCCACGCCGGCGGGCGCAGTGCCGTTTCCATCCGCATGGCAGGCTATGGCGCGGTAGTGATTCGCGGCGCGAGTACGATGCCCGTGTATCTGGTCATTGACGAAACCGGGGCACAATTCCGTGACGCGACGGCGTTGTGGGGGACGCGCAGCAGTTACACCACCGGCTCAGTGCTGCGCCGCCGTGAATCAGGCAGCGGAACGCGCTCGATTATGCGTATCGGGCGCGCAGGCGAAAAACTGGTGAGCTACGCCTGTGTCATCACCGAAACCTACCGCCATTTCGGGCGTCTGGGCCTGGGAGCAGTTTTCGGCAGCAAGCGGCTCAAGGCGCTGGTCATCCAGGGCAAACGCAACTTGCCGGTGGCGGATCGGCGCGCCTTCCGCACGACGTATGATGCGATCTTCAAAGCCGCCGTCGAATCCCCTTTGATGAAAAAATACCACGAGCTAGGCACCCCGATCAACGTCATTCCGCTGGATGCCATCGGCGCGCTGCCCACGCGCAACTTGCAATCCGGCCGGTTCGAGGGCGCCGAGGCGATCTCCGGTGAAAGCCTGGCGGCGCATTACCTGGGGCGGCGGGTGGCCTGCGCGCATTGTCCGGTAGCCTGCATTCACCTGGCGGCGTTGCGTTTGCCCTATCCCAATGATCCCTATTTCTATAAGACGCTGATGCTCGGCTACGACCACGAACCCATCTTTGCTACCGGCAGTATGTTAGGGTTAGATGATGTCCCCGGTATGTTGCAGGTGCTTGATGAGATCGAGGTACAGGGGTTGGATGCCATCAGCGCCGGCGTAACGCTGGCCTGGGCGACAGAAGCCTTTGAACGCGGCCTTATCACGGAGGCCGAAACCGACGGGTTGCCGCTGGCTTTCGGCAATGCGGCGGCCTATATCGAGGCCGTGAAGCGGATTGTCAGCCAGCCGACCGATTTCTACAAGGCGCTCGCACGCGGGGTGGAGCATGCGGCCTCGCTCTACGGCGGGTTGGATTTCGCGCTGGCGTTCGGCGGTAACGAGATGCCCGGCTACCACACCGGGCCGGCGTGTCACGTGGGATGGCTGGTGGGCGCGCGGCACAGTCACCTGGATAACGCGGGCTACAGTCTCGACCAGAACGCCGCGAAAAAAGGGCAGGCGCTGACTGCTGAATTTGTGGGCGCAACGTTGCTCGAAGAGGAACGCTGGCGGCAGGTGCTCACGAGTCTGGTCGTCTGCCTGTTTGCGCGCGGCATTTATGACCGCGAGACGACGCTTAAGGCGCTGGCGGCGGCGGGGTTCGATTGGCGCGTCGCCGACCTTGAACGTCTCGGGGCCGAGACGCTGCGCCGCAAGATTGCCTTCAAGCAGCGCGAGGGCTTTGACTTTGGCGCGTTGCGCATCCCGCAGCGCATCATCGAGACACCCGCACCCGCCGGGCCGTTTGATGAGGCGTTTGTGCGTAACGCGATCGCAAGCTACAGTGACTTAGTTTGAAATCTTCAGTTATGAGGTAGCAAAGGGCCAGAAGATTGGTAAAACGAACACGATAACGATAAACGAAATGATTGTCAGGGGGAAACCGACCTTGAAGAAGTCTTTGAAACTGTATCCTCCTGGCCCCATCACCAGGATATTAACCGGGTGACCGAGAGGTGTGACAAAGGCCAGCGATGTTGCCAATGCTACGCCCATAGCCATGGCGCGTGGATTCACGCCCAACTGTTGGGCCGCTTGAATAGCAATAGGGACTATGACCGCTGAAACGATCCCTCCCTTCATCGCCTGCGATAATAATACGGTGAGTGTGAGAAGGCCTAGCAAGAGCACCCGAGGACCAAAAGGCCCCAATAAATTGGTCATAGCTGTCGCAAAGATGGCGGTTGCTCCTGTCTTTGTCATCGCCAGCCCCAGAGGTAACAACCCGGCAACCAGAAAGATGATTTTCCAATCAATGGCGCGATACGCATTTTCCATTGATACGATGTTGGCAACCACCATCGCCAGGGCACCTGTCAACATAACCTCGCGTACTGAAAATCGCCCCAGGGCAGCCATGAAGATTGTTAGAGCAAATATGATGACTGCCAACCACCCTTTATTGGAAACAGCCACCACTTTGTCATCGTCTTGACTCAATACGATGAGATCTGGATCCTGGCGCAGCAGGGGCAGTTTTTTCCGAGGCCCTTGTAGAAGCAGCGCGTTTCCAAATGCAAGTTTCAAGTCAGTTAATCGCGTGCGGATAACTTGTTCCCCGTTCCAGATTGCCAGTACCATCATGCCGAACTTTTCTCGAAAGTGTGTTTCTCTCAACGTCCGGCCAATGAGCTGCGAGCGAGGTGCCAGGACTGCTTCAACGATAGCGGTGGATGCAGATTCCAGATCAGATTCAGTATATTGGCGCATTGGCAGGATTTCCAGGTATGGTTCAACATCCAGTTCACGAAACTCTTCTAACTTTCCTTCCAGCAACAAAACATCGCCCTGGTGAATGACAAAGTCAGGCTCTGGGGCCAGCAGTGTTCCACTACTACCAGGTTCAATCCCCACTACATTGACCCCGTACTTTTCCCTGAGATTACTCTCGGCGAGACTCTTTTCAATGAGAGATGAACCCGCGGGTATCCGTACACGAAAGAGACGTTCACCTAACTGATACAGATGTAGCAAATCGGATTCTGTTTGACGAGGTGGTATATTTGCTTGCTCCATTTGTGATTCTGTTGGAAGCAGCCGTCTACCCCAAACCGCCATATAAAGAATTCCCACAATGGTCAGGGGGACCCCAACCGGAGCAAAATCCAGGACTCCAAATCCACGATACCCATTGGATCTCAGAATCCCGCTGACAATGATATTCGTCGTTGTAAACAATGTAGCAGTGCCGCCCAAAAGCGTCCCAAATGCTAACGGCATCAGCAGACGAGACAGACTGACGTTCGTCTTTTTCGCTATCGTTGAGGCTGATGGAAGTAGGATGGATGCGGCAGCGATGTTATTCATAAACAAGGACATAAACGCTGCGGCTGTCATCAGGGTGATAATCAGGCGCGTTTCACTTTTTCCGGCGGTGCGTACCAGAAGCTCTCCCACTTGCTCAGCGACGCCGCTCACTTCAAGGCCATACGCCAACACAAAAATAGCCAGGATTGTGATCACGGCAGTATCGCTAAATCCGGAGAAGACTTCCTGGGGGGTCAAAACCTGGCTCAGACCGAGGGCTGCCAGTACCAGCAGCGCCACTAAGTCAACCGAAAACCTCTCGCTGAGGAATAATACAATGGCCGTGCCCAGAATGATAAGTGTGGCAATCAATTCCTTGCTCATAAAAAGTCCCGGTTCAATCTCGCTCAATAAGAGCACATTGAAAATCTTAACAATTATAACCCATTTAACCTCGCGAGCAAAGTCACTTGTTCCTGTGAATAAGTGGTTTACAATGTCTCAAATACTGATTTGAGCGATCGAGTGTGACGATGAATACAATCCCCCCTGTATCTGACCCTGTATCGGATCATCCAGACCGCGATAAAGTTGATTGCGTCTGGACTTATCACGGCTACAAACTTGATAAGGGTAATTTCACTACGGCTATGGTACATTTGTACCGGGCCGAGATTGCCCGCGTCAATTTATGGCGCAATCGCCTGGACACGACGACAAATTGGGCTGTGGTCACTACTGCTGCTGCGTTGACCTTTACATTTGGCGAGCTGGATAACCCACACTTTGTCTTGTTGTTGGTGTTACTGCTCGTGCTCATTTTTCTCAACATCGAGGCGCGGCGCTATGCGTATTATTCGCTGTGGTATCATCGTACCCGGTTGATGGAGACGGAATTTTTCGCCGCCATGCTTGCGCCCCCCTATGAACCGGCGCCGGACTGGGGAGATGCGCTTGCGGACGTGTTGCGGCATCCGGTGTTCCCCATTTCTCATTGGGAAGCGATGGGCAATCGCTACCGTCGCAACTATGCGGCGCTGGTCACCATCTTGATTGCCAGTTGGATTCTCAAACTTGCCGTGCATCCAATGCCGGTCGGCAGCCTGGGGGAATTGATCGCACGGGCTACTATCGGACAGGTAGTTCCGGGGGCATTGGTGGTTACGCTGGTCTTCTCGGTCTATTTCTTGCTGTTTGTGATGACGCTGGAGGGCTACCGGCGTTATCGGAAACGCGGCGCGCCGCGTCGAGATGAATGGCAACATCGCGGGCCAAGCTGGTTCAAAACGGGCGTCACTCCGCATCTGGCCGTCATCGTCACCAAGCAGAAAGAGCAAATGGCCGCGCGTCTGATGACCGAACTGGGGCGTGGCGTCACGGCGATGGACGGCACTGGGATGTATACGGGAGAGGGACGGAGTGTCTTGCTGTGTGCTATCACCGATGTGCAAATTGCGCATCTCAAGACGATTGTCCGCGAAGTAGACAAAGAGGGTTTTGTGGTGGTGACGCAGGCCCGCGAGGTGCGCGGCGGGCATTTCAAGACCCAGGAACCGCCAAGTTAAGGCAGAAAGGGGAACTTTTTTCCGGCCCGGCACGTCTTATTCCTGATGACGGCCCGACTAATGACTACCTGACTAACGACTATCCGACTCACGACTATCTGACGAGGTAACGATGTCTGTTGAAAATGCAACCAAACCGGCAAAGAAAAACATCATTGCGCTCCTGGTAGGGGTACTTATCCGCCCCAAGACGACGTTTGGCTATCTCAAGGATAATTACAAGCGCGGATGGTGGTTGCCGGCCGTCCTCATTGTATTGCTCAGCGTTGCACCGCTCTGGGCTGCGGCGCGACAATCGCCGACCGCAACGACGCCGGCGATGAATGTACCGGAAATGTCCGGTGCGAAAGGCGTCGTCGTCGAAGTTGGGCCGGTGGAAACGCCGCCAACCGAGCCTGCATCCGGCGCGCCCGGCATCCTGGCGTTGGGTGGCGCAATTCTCCGTACCCCCCTCGCGTGGCTACTGTGGGGTGGGGCGTTGTATCTCGCCAGTGTCTTCCTGGGCCGCAGCAGCAGCTTTGGGCAGATGTTCCGCCTGGCCGTGTGGACCTGGCTGCCGTATGGAATCCGTGGCCTCGTCCAGACGATTTACGTTCTGACGACGGGCAAAGCGATCGTCAACAGCGGCTTATCCGGCTTTGTCATAGACAAAGGCGCGCAGTCGCTCATTCCTCCCGGCCCCGGTCAACTGGCGTTAGCCAGTATCCTGGGGCGCGTGGATATTTACGCACTCTGGCACTTGTTGCTGGTGAGCGTGGGGCTGATGGCCTTCACAAACCTGACGCGCAAGAAAGCCTGGACCGCTGCGCTGGTCATCTGGCTGGTATTGGCCTTGCTCGGCGTCGTCCCGGCGATTTTCGGAGGAATGTTCGGCAACGTTCTGGATAGCCTGCTGGGCCCCAGAGTTTAGGGCCGGGCAATTTCGCCGATGAGCTGGCTGCGTATGGAGATGCCGATTATTCGCGTCCACAACCTGCATCGTGATTTCACAATGGGGGATCAAGTCGTCCATGCCCTGGACGGGATTGATCTGGAGGTCAATGAGGGCGATTTCCTGGCGGTGATGGGGCCGTCAGGGTCGGGCAAATCCACGCTGCTTTACCTGCTCGGCGGGCTGGATCGGCCTACAGCAGGCGAAATCTGGGTCGGCGGACGCGACATCGTCTTGCTGGACGAAAACGATCTGGCAACTTACCGGGGGCAGGAAGTCGGCTTTGTCTTTCAAGCATTCCATCTTGTGCCGACCATGACGGCGTTGCAGAATGTCGAATTCCCCATGGTTTTCAACCGCACTCCTCCCGCAGAACGCCGCAAGCGTGCGCAGGCTCTGCTTGAACGTATGGGGTTGAGCGACCGCATGGGGCACAAGCCCACCGAGCTTTCGGGGGGACAGCAACAGCGTGTCGCCATTGCCCGCGCTCTGGCGAACGACCCGCGCATCATCCTGGCCGATGAGCCAACCGGCAATCTGGATACGCGCACCGGACAGGAAGTGTTGGATTTACTCACGCATCTCAATCGTGAAGAGGGGCGTACTATCGTTATCGTCTCGCACGATCCGTCGGTGACGCGCTTTGTCACGCGGGATATTCATTTGCTGGACGGGCGGATTGTGGAGCGTGGTTTGTAAGGGTGTCTTTCAACTTCGAGGCAAATCTTGCTGTGGCCAATCTCTGATCGAGCCACCGCAGATCAAGTGATGCGCAGGCACGGTCTGGAGACCGGCCTGCGCATTAGTCGCCGTGTCGTGATAGCGTTTGTCAAGCGCGCCGGGCTGTGTTACACTATTCACAGGAGCAAGCGTGATGGATATTTCTGATACGCCGGTTACTACAGAGTTACTGGACAGCATTACAGAGCGCATTGTGATGGCCTTTGATCCGCAGATGGTCATCCTGTTCGGGTCGCGCGCTTATGGCACGCCGGAGCCGGATAGCGACGTAGACTTGCTGGTCGTCACCGATGCATTTGCCGACCGCAGCGTTTTTGAGCGTCATCGCGCGGTCTCCGATTTATTCCCGCGTCGTCGTTTTGCGCTGGATGTCATCGTGCGCACACCGACCGAATTGCAACAATTGGTAGAACGCGGCCCCGCTTTTTTCAAAGAAATTGTCACACGAGGCAAGGTCCTTTATGAGCGAAGTAGCCGAATGGCTGCGCAAGGCTGAAGCTGATTGTTTATACGGGCGAAACTCGGCCTGCTCTGAATCATCTATATCTGATGAATCCTATCCGGCCTGCTCTTCTCATCCCAATCTTTGAATTGGTAACTGGTAATTGGTAACTGGTGATTGCTCCCTTGTTACCGATTACCGATTACCGATCACCGATGACTAATCTCCCGTGAGGTTTCTATGCGAAAAAGTATCCAATGGATTTTTGTGGCAGGACTGACGCTATGGCTGGCGTTGGGCGTCGCGGCGTGGGTGACGGCGCAGACACCTGTCAATGTAGAACCGACCGTGTTGCGCACCGACCTGGGCGGCTCGGTTAGCATCTACGCGACCGGCGCGCTGACTTTTACAGAAGGTTATACCGTGCGCCTGGTCAATTACGGCATCCTGACGACCAACTATATCAACCCGACCGTGTTACAGGCCATCGTCCCGGCGGGGTTGAGCGCCGGCGACTATACCCTGTGGGTTTTGGATACGAACGGCGTCCCCGTCGGCGCCGGCGCGCTGCGCCTGGTGGACCCGCCGGCACCTACCGCAACGCCGAAACCCTCATCGGCGCCGCCCCCCGGCCGCCCGATCTTGACGATCCGCAACTACACTGTCGAACCGCTGCAAGTGCGTCCCGGTCAGGAATTCACCGTGACCGTCGAGGTCTATAACAACGGCAGCCGCGCTGGCGAGAACACGATGGCCGTCTTTCCGGGTGGGACGTTCATCCCTCTGGGCGACAAAGGCCACCTTTTCTGGCAGGTGCATATCAACGCGACATTTGTGGCGACGCAACGTTTCCGTGTACCGACCTCGATCACCAACGGCATCCACAACGTCGAAGTGCAGCTTTCGGCCAACGACTGGGAGGGCAACCACTACGACTATCCGGCGACGATCCCCGTCGAAGTGATCGGCGCGGGCACCGGCGCAGCGCCGACCGGCAAGCCCAAAGTGCTCATCGAGGGCGTCTCCACGACGCCGACGGTGATTACGCCGGGCGCTCCCTTCTCGCTGACGCTGGTGCTGGCGAATCGCGGCAGTCGCACCGCGATCAACATTATGACCGGCGCCGATCCGGCCGGGGCCGTGCCAGCTTCGGGCGGCAGTGTGATTTCTACCGATGTGCTGCGTATTAACGAAAGTGTCACCGTGACTTTGCCGTTGCTGCTCAAGCCGATCAAGGAAGGGGGACGGCAAGGGCTGACCATCGCCCTGGAATACAGCGATTACAGTGGCGGCAGCTATTCCGATCAACAAACGGTAGGCGTAGACATTGATACCAGCCTGGCGAACCGTCCGCAATTGCTGATCAAAGCCTATCACACCGACCCATCAACTATCTCACCCGGCGACAGCTTCACGCTCACGTTAGAGTTAGCGAATGTGGGTGGGGGCAATGCCCAGCGCATCACCCTGGCTCTGGGCGGCGAAGATGGTGAACAGCTTGGCGCGTTTGTCCCGCTTGAGGGCAGTAACGTCAGCTTTGTGCCCGATGTCGCTGCCGGACAGACGGCAGTACTCACGATGCGGCTGATGGTCGCCGGAAACGCCGAAACCCGGGCGCACAATCTACCCGTGGCGCTGGCGTATGATACCGGGACCGGCACGCGCGAGAAAGGCACACAGCGCATCAGCTTGATGGTGTTCCGCCGTCCCAAGTTCCAGGCCAGCTTCTATCGCCCTGTGGAGGGCGCGGCTATGGTCGGCCAGCCTATGCCCTTGCCCATCGAAGTCGTCAATGCCGGCACGGCGCGCTTCAATGTCGCCAAGTTGGAAGTCGTCGGCGCAGGATGGGAATTCCAGGGCGAGAACAGCACGTATGTCGGCAATCTCGATCCCGGCGGCTCGTGGACGCTGGACGCGCTGGCGATCCCGCTGACGCCGGGGCCGGCGGAGGTGGTGGTCAACATCCATTACGTAGACGATCTGAACCAAACGCAAATCTACAGCCAGACGCTTACCGTCGAGGTGCTGGAAATGCCGCAGCCGGACGGCGGAGAAGGCCCCTTCACCCCAGAGACGCCGCCCGAGGCGCCGCCGGAGACCCTCATGCAAAAAGTCCTGCGCTTCATCAAAGGTTTCCTGGGGTTGGGGAGTTAGACTGGTTGCTGGTTGCTGGATGCTGGATGCTCGTTACTGACTACTCAACCATTCGCTGATTCGCTGATTCTTTGCTTCGCTGATTCTTTGATTCGCTGATTCTTTGCTTCGCTGATTCTCTATGACCCTGCGTGACCTATTCCATTTAGTCCTGAGCAACCTCAAGCGCATGAAGGCGCGTGTGGCGATGACGGCTATCGGCGTGATCATCGGCACAGCGGCGGTGGTGGTGCTGATGTCGCTGGGCGCCGGCCTGCAGAGGCTGGCGACCGAGAGCCTCTATGGGATGGGCGGCCTCGATGAGTTAATGGTGCGCAATGACAGCTATTGGGGGGGAATGGTGGAGGTGAAGTCTGGCGGAGGGCAACAGCAGCCACAACAGAATGTGGTGCTGGATGACGCCGTCCTGGATCAAATCCGGCAGATGGAAGGCGTGGTCGCCGCGACGCCATTTCTGGATGTGACGATGATGGGGCCGCTGCGGCTGGATCGGCGAGATGGATGGGGGCAGATTTACGGCGTGACGATGGAGGATTTTGCCAAAATTGCCAAACTGGAGCGGGGTACCCTGGAGCTTTATCGGGGGCAGGTGCTTATCGGCGCGCTGGTGCCGGAAAACTTCATCCCCTGGGAAGAGCGTGAACAGAGCGAGACACCGCCTACGCCGCCGGAGTTGCTCGGTAAGACCTTGCAGATGATCCAGTTCCAGTACAGTGAAGGCGATATGGCCCCAACAGAAAGCGTGGTGGCGCGTCTGGAGGTGGTGGGGCAACTCAAACGCCAGGGCTACATGTACGATTACAGCATCTTCATGCCGCTCAAAGAAGCGCAACGGCTCAACCAGCGGATGAACGCGGCAATGCCGCCGGAAGCGCAATCCCCCGCGCGCAAAGGCTATGCGCAGGCCCTGGTCAAAGTCCAGAATCCCAACCAGGCGCCGGTCATCGAACAGCAGCTCAAAGATATGGGCTTCTCGGTGTATTCGGACCGTCAGCAATTGGAGAGCATCAACCAGTTCTTTCTCATCATTCAAGCCGTGCTGGGGGGCATCGGGGCGATTGCGCTGCTGGTGGCGGCTTTCGGCATCGCCAACACGATGGTGATGGCGATTTACGAGCGCACGCGCGAGATCGGCTTGATGAAAGCCATCGGCGCGACCAACCAGGATGTGATGTCGGTCTTTTTGAGCGAGGCGGGGAGCATCGGTTTCCTGGGCGGCGTCGGCGGGGTGTTGCTGGCGCTGGGCGTCAATGCGGTGATCAATGTTGTCGGGCAGTCATTTATCTCCCAGGGGAACGGGGGATTGATGGGGCCGGGGATGGGTCAGGAGACGGCGCAGGCTTTGACGGCGACCCCACTGTGGCTACCGATCTTTGCCATTCTCTTTGCCACATTGATCGGCGTGGTGTCGGGCATTTATCCTGCCATCCGCGCCGCCGCACTCAGTCCTATTCATGCGCTGAAGTATGAGTAGTGCAACTGCGTAAAACGTGAAACGTAAAACGTAAGGTGTAAGCTGACTTTTACGTTTTACGCCTTTACGTTTTATTCTCCTCTTGCCAGCGCCTCACCGTCTTGCAGACGCAAGGTGAGCGCCAATCCAGGCGTGATGGCCTTTGCGGATGTGATGATCTGCGCCGTTTCGCGTTCCTGCACGATGGCGTAGCCCCGCGCCAGCACCGCATCGGGATTGAGTGAGGCGAGACGTGCTGCTAACCCCTGTGCGTGTTGTCGCTGCACGGCCAGCCGATGCGCCACGGCGACATCGGCGCGCGCCAGCAGATCGTCCACGCGCTGCCGGGAACCGGCAAGTCGCGCCGCCGGCGAGAGGTACTGCAAAGCGCGCTCCAACCGGGTCACGCGCTCACGGAACCCGCGTAGTCGCGCCTCGAAAGTGCGCGTGAGTCGCGCCTGGCGTTGACGCAGCACGGCTTCTAACTCCGCACGGTCGGGCGTTGCCATTTCCGCCGCCGCCGAGGGCGTGGGCGCGCGGCGATCGGCGGCGAAATCGGTCAGCGTAAAGTCCGTCTCGTGCCCCACGCCGGAAATGACCGGGATGCGTGAGGCGGCCACCGCCCGTGCCACCCGTTCATCGTTGAAGGCCCATAAATCCTCTAGCGAGCCGCCGCCGCGCACAATGAGGATGACATCTACATCGTCGCGGGCGTTGAGCGCCGCCAGCGCCGCGACGATCTGGGGCGGGGCGGTTTCGCCCTGCACCAGCGTCGGCGCGAGCAGCACTTCCGCCAGCGGATAGCGGCGGGTGAGGACATTGACCACGTCGCGGAAGGCGGCTGCCGTGGGCGATGTGACCACGCCGATTCTGCGGGGATAGGGAGGCAAGGGGCGCTTACGTTCCGGCGCGAACAGCCCCTCGGCTTCCAGGCGTGCCTTGAGTCGCTCGAATTCCTGGTACAGCGAGCCGCGACCGGCAGGTTGGATGACATCCACATAAATCTGGTAGCGCCCGCCTTGTTCATACAGACCGATGCGCCCGTGAACGACGACTTGGTCGCCGGAGCACGGCATGTAAGTGAACCCTTGCGCCTGATTGCGCCAGACGACGGCGTTGAGCTGCGCCCCGGCATCCTTGAGGGTGAAGTACAGGTGTCCCGACGACGCCCGCGAGAAATTGGAGACCTCGCCTGCGATCCACACGTCTTGCAGCAGCGGCTCCTGCTCCAGAAGTGCGCGAATCCGTCCCGTGATCTCACTGACGGTATAAGGACGCTCAGG
Organism: Chloroflexota bacterium; assembly: GCA_019873645.1. Lineage (GTDB taxonomy): Bacteria > Chloroflexota > Anaerolineae > B4-G1 > SLSP01 > DSWT01. The sequence goes on from JAIOAX010000037.1 coordinate 34,659, forward strand.
TTGTGAAAAGAGTCCTAATTGATTCCACATCTTAAAATATTAACGTCAACGTGATGATGAGCAGCAGGCCGCCGCCGATGCCAAGCAGCAGGATGCTGGTTGAGGCGGGCATGGCTAAGAGTTTGATGCCGCCGAAGACGCCAATGAGATATAATATCGCACCCAGGATAAACAGAATCCGTTCTACGCCGCGGATGCGCACGGTATTGTACGCCGTCGAGCGGCGGGGCGAACGCGAGTAACGTCGGCGTGTCATAAGATTGCCTCCCTCGAAAAGCGTTGGAACGTTGGCGCGTTTACACAGTTGGAACGTCGGCAGGTTGGAATGTGTAAGGCGCCGGTTCAGGCTGTCAGTGCTACGCTATGCAAGTTAGAAATCCGTTCAAATCCGTCTAATCCGTTGACATGCATTTTCATGCTGGGTTGAGGGCATCGCTCATGATGTCTGCTGATAAAATTTACCTGTTAGCGGTATGTTTCTTTGCCAGAAACGCTTTGGCCTGTTCGTATTGAGCAAAGCGGCGTTCGGCCTCGCGGAATTCCGGTGTATGTGCGTAGCGCCGTCCGTTGACGAGTTTGACGCCCAGGGATTTGTGCAGCAGCTCGTGGTACATCACGAATTCGACCACATAAGGCGGCACGGCGGCGCTATCGAGCGACAGACTCAGCATGATGGTGTCGGTGTTGAACTGGTAGTGGCCGAGCTTGCGTTCTGTCAATGTTTTGTTCCAGGTGAGCCGTGGTGCAGAAAGCCTTCCGGCAAAATAAGTTGCGTTCACCCGCTCAAAAACGGCCGCCAGATCGTAGTGTTGACCTTGTGTGTTGGGTGAAAGATCGGCGGTGGTCAATTCCAGCGCCAGAATGATTTCCTCGAAAGCTTCGTCGTGGCTGTACGCTTTGATCTGGGCGGCGTGTTGGGCATCTGGATGATGCAGGGCCACGTAGATCAATGCCTTGAGTACCGGATGCGGCGCGCCGCTGAAACCCTCGTTGGCGGTGATGGTGATGCCGTCCGATTCGATGCGCGAGCGATAGAGATGTCCGAGCATATAGAACTCGATGTGGAGTGGGAGCTTGCGTTGGGCGAGAGAGAGCATTTTCTGCGCCGCGTCAGTTTTGGCGATTTGATAGGCTTCGGTCAGTGTGGTCAGATGCAGCGCCAGGTTACCGGCGTCGCCGAGGAACGCCAGCCATTGGTAGCCGCGCTGTGATTGCGTCGGCAGGTCGCCCGGCGTGCCGCCCCCTTCACGGCACAGCGCGGCGATGCCTTCCGCCTCGGCGCGCAGTTCTGCCGCCAGGCGTTTGACTTCTGGATGCTCGGTGGTCCATGCCGGCGTGCTTTCACCCGTCACCAGGCGGCTGAAGACTCTGTGATAATCATTGCAGGTGGCGACAACGTTGGTGATGTGAATGGTCTTGGACGCGGTCGGCGCGCTGGGGGCATTGGCGGCGCGCAACGGCAGTCGCTTGAGATCAAGGCCCTTGAGGTAAGCATAGGCGCGGCGCGACGGTGCAGGTAGATCGTTCGGTGTGCTGTGGTTCCGGCAGCAAATCTCCTCGACGGTGCGCACGCCATCCATCACCAGTGCGCGGAATTCGTCGGCTTGCTCGGCCGGAATCCCCGCGCTCATCAGCTCGCGGACGCGGTTCATCAGCACGACTAGCCCTTTAATGCGGATAGCAGTTTTGTTCATCACAGGTAGTGTACCATAGAAGAATCAGCGAATGAAAGAATAAGCGAAGAAAGAATGAGTGAATGAAAGAATGAGCGAAGAAAGAATGAGTGAATGAAAGAATCAGCGATTTGCCGATTTGCTGATTCGCCCATTCGCCGATTCGCTGATTTGCTGATTCGCCCATTCGCCCATTCGCCGATTCGCTGATTTGCTGATTCGCCCATTCGCCGATTCGCCGATTTGCTGATTCGCCCATTCGCTGATTCGCTGATTTGCTGATTTGCTGATTCGCCCATTCGCCGATTCGCCCATTCGCCGATTCTTTCATTCAAAACATTCCGGCGGTGATGGCGTTTTGAAGGAGCGCGTTGAAACGCTCCGGGTTGCAGTGGGGCAGGCAGAGGGCGAGACGTTCCAGGCGACCACGACGCAGGTAAGCCAGGGCTTCCTCCTCTAGCTCCAACACGGAAACCGATACACCGTCCAGGTTGACGGTCGCGCAGGTGCTCAAAAACGACGGTACCCACCGGTCGCCCTTGTGCCAGTGCAAACCGGCCATAATCTCGACGCGCACGTCATCGAAGGCGAATCGCCCGATATGGGAGCGCGCCAGGTCACTTTCGCGAAGGGTTACCGGATCAACGCAGTGGGCGGCGAATATCTCCTGGCAGCGATAGGCATCGGCGACGGCCATTTCCAGATCAATGTCATTGACGGGCACCGGCAACCCGCGCAGCGCCAGCGATGTCCCTCCGACGACCCGATAGGCGATACCGGCGTCATCCAGTGCCGTGGCGATCCGCCGCAGCACCGTCCGCCAGCGCGGTTTGCGACACACTGCGAGCAGGTGTTCCACGCCACCGTAAATCACCGGATCGTGGGCGATCTGATAGTTCACCTCCACCCAAAATTCCCATGCCGCCCCCTCCAGCGCGTTGATCAACGTCTCGTGCCCGCTGACCACGCCTTCCACGCCGAGGACGGTCTCCACGTCGAAGCCTGCGCTGCGACAGAGCGGCGCGACTTCGGCAGGGTGGGCAAAGTACGCCGTGAAGGCGACCGTCCCATCGGCGCGCGGCGGCAGAAGACCCGTTTGCGCGATGGTATGGTAGTTTTGCGCTTCTTTGAAAGCTTCTTCAGGATAGTGGGCGGCCGCGTCACGGTGCGCAGCATAGCGGCTGATGAAGGCGACAAAGACCGGCCCGCCGGGTTTGACCACCCGATAGGCTTCGGCCAACGCTTGCTTGCGCTCGGCTTCATCCAGTAAATGATAGAGCGGCCCCATCAATAGCACTGCGTCGAAGCTGTTATCGGTGAAACGCGCGAGATCGGTTGCCGTGCCTTGCTCGAATCCACTTAACGTCACGGCGGCTTCAGCGGCTTTTTCCCGCGCCAGCATCAACAGCTCCGGCGAGAGGTCAAAGAGCGTCACCGCGTAGCCGCGTTGCGCCAGCGCAATCGCATACCATCCCGGCCCGCCGCCGCAGTCCAGGACGCGGGCCGGCGCGGGCGGCAAATGCTCACCCAAAGCGCGCAGCGTCACGGCGAACTCCGTGCAGTGACGCTCCATCCGCTGCCATTCAAGCTCCGGCGCGCTGCGATAGAGGGTCTGTACGGCGCGTTGTACTTCCTGGAAAGTGGTCACGCACGGCCTACCAGTGCGTGTATTTGACCAACGCGGCCAGCTCTTTGCGGTTTTTGGGACGCGGGCTGTCGGCCGGATAGCCCAACGGCGTGAAGAGCAACGGCTCGACGTTCTCCGGCAGTCCCAGGACTTCGCGCGCGGCGTCCGGGTTGAAGGCGGCAATCCAGCACGTGCCGAGTCCCAGCGCCGTCGCCATCAGAACGATGTGATCCATCACAATCGCGGCGTCAACGTCCACATAGCACTTGCCGTCCTGCCGCCGCACCCAGGCTTCATCCTTCACGCCGCAGACGCAGAGCACCAGCGGCGCCTTGACGAACCATGCGGTGCCGTAGATACGTTGCAGCTCGGCTTCGCGCCCGGCGGTGGGGATCACGATGATCCGCACCGGTTGCCGGTTGGCGGCTGTGGGTGCCAGTTGGGCAGCCCGCAAGACCTGTTGGAGCTTCTCGTCTTCAACCGGCGTGGGAACATAATCGCGCACACTGTAACGTTTCTGGATCAGTTCTGCGAATTCCATCTCTGGCCTCCTTGAAAAGAGTTGCGCGTTAAAAGTTGCGAGTTGAAACTCACGCTGCTTTATATACCCGATTTCAAGAAATGCATAATCGTCTTTCGTTTTTGTCCCCTCTCTGTCCTGTGCTATAATCGAATCGGTCATTTGTTCTCAATTTACCGAGACCGCCGATGTCGCTAAACGAAGCCGATACCCGCGCACAATTGATTGACCCCCTGCTCAACTGCGCCGGCTGGACGCGCAGCCAGGTGACGCGCGAGCACTATTACCGCCCGGACTGGCAATACACGCCCGGACGGGTGGTGCTGCGCGGCGGACGCGCCCAACGCGACAAGCCGCGCGTGATGGATTACCTGCTCCGCTACACCGACGGCTTTCCCATCGCCGTGGTCGAGGCCAAGGCCGAAAGCCTGCCCGCTGCGGCCGGTCTGGAGCAGGCCATTCAATATGCCCGCGAAAACAACCTGATGTTTGCCTATGCCACCAACGGGCACGCAATCATCGAGTGGGACGGCTTTAGCAACACCACCCGCGAGGTCGCCGAGTTCCCCACGCCCGACGAACTGTGGACGCGCTGGGCGCTGAACACCGGCATCACCGACCCGGCCCAGGTGGCTTCCAGGGTCGCCGAACTGCGCCCGGTCTACGACGCGGCGCTGGCCGCCGCCCGCCGCCGCAATCCGCTGCTGCATCCCTACGCCCCGCCCGAACTGACGCGCGGCAGCGTCCCGCGCTATTTTCAAGAGGCGGCCATCCGCGAAACGCTTGTGCGGGTCATGCGCGGCCAGAAACGCATCCTGTTGACCATGGCCACCGGCACCGGCAAGACCTTTACCGCCATGCAGATCGTCTGGAAACTGATCAAGTCAGAGTGGCTGTACGCACAAAAGGGTCGCCCCGGACGGGTGCTGTTCCTGGCCGACCGCCTGGTGTTGCGCGACCAGGCGTACAATACCTTCAGCCCCTTTGCGAGCAGTCACGGCGACCCGCGCTTTATGCTGGACGGCGCGCGCCCCTTGAGCCTGCATCACGACCTCTATTTCGGCATCTATCAGACCCTGTGGAGCGAAAACGCCGACGGCGTGCGCCTCTTTGAGCAATTCCCGCCCGATTTTTTCGACATTGTCATCATTGACGAGGCCCATCGTTCCGGATTCGGCACGTGGAAGGAGATTCTGGACCACTTTGCCGGGGCCATCCACCTGGGGATGACCGCCACGCCCAGGCAGGATGAGAACGTGGACACCTACGCCTACTTTTGCGCCGAAGAGCCGGCCATCCCGCTCGACCCCGCCGACGCGAGCAAAGGCGTGATCCGCCGCCCGGCCTACTCGTACAGCCTGGGCCAGGGCATCGAGGACGGTTTTTTGGCGACCTACAAGGTCCATCGCGTGCGCACAAACCTGGACAAAGACGGCCTGCACATCGCGCAGGTGATCGAGCAGGGGGCCGAAATCATCGCCCCGCAGGAAGCCGCGCTGCGCGAGGACTATTACACGCCGCAGTTCGAGCGCGAAATCCGCCTGCCCGACCGCACAGCCACGCTCGTCCGTCACCTGGCCGGGTTGCTGCGGCAGTTCGGCGTGATGCACAAGACGATGGTCTTTTGCGTGGATATGGAGCACGCCCGTGAGGTGGCGCGCCTGCTCAACAACGAGTTTGCCGACCTGGGCCTGGGCGATGATTACGCCGTGCCGATCATCAGCGAAGAGGGCGAGCAGGGCCGTCGCTGGCTGGCCCATTTTCAGGACAGCGACCGCAAACTGCCGGTGGTCGCCACCACCGCCGAGCTGCTCTCGACCGGCGTGGATGTGCCGGCCTGCCGCAACATCGTCTTTATGAAAACGCTCTCCTCGCCGCTGCTGTTCAAGCAGATCATCGGGCGCGGCAGCCGCATTGACCCGGCCACCGGCAAACTGTGGTTCCGCATCATTGATTACACCGACGCCACCCGCCTGCTCGACCCCAAATGGGATCGCCCGCCCGCGCCGCCCGTCGCAGCGCCGCCCCCCGAACGGCAGACCGCCGCGCTGGAGGGCACGGTGCGCCTGGCCGGGACCGGCGACGTGATCCAGGGGGCGAGTGTATCTGTCACCGTGGCGCCCAACGACCAGCGCGGCCCCATCCTGACCGATGAGCGTGGCCGCTACCGCTTTGAGCACCTGCCCACCGGCAACGTCGGCGTGACCGCCTTTGGCCCACGGCTCAACCGCGTCCAGCGGACGGTCGCCACGGTCGCCGACCGGACGACGACGCTCGACCTGGAACTTGCCTTCGCCGACCCGCGCGGCGAGCGCACCATCACCGTCAAAAACCTCCAGGTCACCATCGCCGAGGAAGCGGTCTTTTTGGTCGCCGGGCTGGACGAGCCGCTGACGCTGGAGCAGTACGTGGACTATTCGCGCGAAAAAGTGCTGGCGCTCCTGCCCGGCTGGGAGCAGTTGCAGCGCGCCTGGCAGGATGAAGCCGCGCGCCGGCAGGTGCGTGAGGCGCTGGAGCGGGCCAGCGTCCATCCCGAAGTGCTGGCCGAGGTGCTGGCCGTCCCCGAGGCCGACCCCCTTGACGTGCTGGCCTATGTCGCGTTTCAACGCCAGCCGATCCCCACCCGCGCCGAGCGCGTGCGCCATTTTGTGGAACGCGAGGCGGGCTGGCTGGCGACGCTGTCCGCCGACGCGCGTGCGGTGGTCGAGGCGCTGCTGGACAAGTACCGCCTGAGCGGGGTGGACGAGATCACCAACCCGCGCGTCTTTCGTCTGCCGCCCTTCAAGGCGATGGGTGAACTGCGCGGCGTGACACAACGCTTTGGCGGCGCAGAGCCGCTGCGGCAGACGCTTCAAGACATCCAACGGAGACTGTATCAGATATGAGCATCCCGGCCACACGGCTGAACGAGAACCTGAGCAACGAAATGTGGCGCGCCTGCGACATTTTGCGGCGCGATAACAACGTCGGCGGGGTGATGGCCTATACCGAACACCTGGCCTGGCTGATGTTCCTCAAGTTTCTGGACGAAGAGGAAAAGAAACGCGCCGAAGAAGCCGCGTTTGAAGGGCAAGCCTACACGCCCGTCCTGCAAGGCGACCTGGCCTGGGACGCCTGGGCCGGCCCGGCGGCGTTAGAGCGGTGGGACTCGCAAAAGGGTGAACTGGTCGCCTTTGTGCGGGGACGGCTGTTGCCCGGCCTGGCGGGCCTTTCCGGCTCGCCGCTGGCGCAAACGGTGGCCAAACTCTTTTCCGACGAGACGGTCGGCGACCAGACGGTGGTGCGCAACGTGCCGGTCTGCGCGTCGGATTACAACCTCAAGCAGGTTATCCAGATCATCAACCAGATTCACTTTGACCGCGACGAGGATTTTTTCACCATCACCCGCTTTTACGAAGACCTGCTGGCGCGGATGGGGCAGGAGAACCAGATCGCCGGCGAGTTCCACACCCCGCGCCCGATCATCCGCTTTATGGTCGAGGTGATGGACCCGCAGATCGGCGAGACGGTCTACGACCCGGCAGCCGGCTCGGCAGGCTTTTTGGCGCAAGCCTACCTGCACATGCAGCGGCAGGTCAAGACGCTGGAAGACGACCAGACCTTGCAGAGCCGCACCTTTTACGGGCAGGAGAAAAAGGGGCTGGCGGCGTTGTTGGGGACGATGAACCTGGTGCTGCACGGGGTGACCACGCCCAACATCGCCCGCATCAACACGCTGGAAGAGGACGTGCGCGGCAGCGTCGCGCCGCGCTACGACATCGTGCTGACCAACCCGCCCTTTGGCGGCAAAGAGGGCGCGCACATCCAGAACAATTTCAACATCAAGAGCAACGCCACCGAACTGCTCTTTTTGCAGCACATCCTCAAAAAACTCAAGGTCACGCCGGACGCCCGCGCGGCGGTGGTCGTGCCGGAGGGGACGCTCTTTCGCGGCGGCGCGTTTGCCGAGGTCAAGCAAATCCTGCTGGAAGATTTCCACCTCTTTGCCGTGGTCAGCCTGCCGCCGGGGGCCTTTGCGCCCTATTCCGATGTGAAAACCGCGCTGCTCTTTTTCCGCCGCGCCGAAGGCAGCCTGACGCGCAATCCGCTGGCGCGCGAGGAGACCTGGTATTACGAATTGCCCCTGCCTGCCGGCCTGAAAAAGTTCAGCAAGGGCAGCCCGATCCTCGACGAACATTTTGCCGAAGCGCGCCAACTGTGGGCGCAGTGGAAACGGTGGATAGACGGGCAGGGCGAGCGCCCCTTCCCCCTGGCCGCCGACCTGCGCGCCGCTCCCCAATCGCCAATCGAAAATCGAAGATCCTGGGTGGAAACGCTCGCCGACCTGCGCGCCCGCGCCTGCGACCTGAGCGCGCGCAACCCCCATCAGAACGAGCGCGAGAGCCTGCCGCCGCCGGCCGAGATCACCGCCCGGCTGCTGGAGCGTCAACGTGAGTTCCAGAGCATCCTGGAGCGTTTGCACGAGATGGTGAGCAATGGCGAAGACGAGATATAACCCCGCAATCCACCACCGGCGTTCCATCCGCCTGCCGGGCTATGATTACACCCGGCCCGGCGCCTATTTCGTGACCCTGTGCGTGCAGGACCGCCGCTGCGTGTTGGGAGAAATCCGGCGCGGGGCGATGGTCTTTTCCGAATGGGGGCGCATCGTCGCGCAAACGTGGACGTGGTTGCGCGACCAATACCCTTACGTGGCTTTGGACGTGTGGGTGGTGATGCCCAACCATTTCCACGGCATCATCGTGTTGACGGATGACGTTCGGGGGATGGGCGCGTCGGTCGCGGGGGTGGGGACGTCCGTCGCGGGGGTGGGGGCTTTCTTCGCGCGCGTTGGGGCGTCCGTCGTGGACGTTGGGGCGTCGGTCGCGGGGGTGGGCGCGTCCGTCGTGGACGTGGGGGCGCGTCGCGACGCGCCCCTACGGTACGACGCGCCCCAACCCGACGCGCCCCCGATCAAACGTAAACCGTTGGGGCAATTGATCGGCGCGTTCAAAACGGTATCCACCAAACACATCAACGCAATGCAGGGGACGCCGGGGACGCGGTTCTGGCAACGCGATTATTACGAACACATCGTGCGCGACGAACGCGATTTGGAGCGCATCCGGCGCTACATCATCAACAACCCGCGCCGCTGGCAAGAGGACCGCGACAACCTGACCAACATCCGCCGTCTGCCGCCGCCGTCCGTCGTCGAAGACTATTTGAGGGATATGGAAGGTTACGCAGAGGATGGGGAGGAGAGGTGATGGTTAAACTTGGCGAATTGTGTCAGTTTGTGAGTGGTGGTACCCCAAGAAGAGATATCGAGAAATACTATACCGGAGATATGCCCTGGATAACTGGTGCAGATATTGTAGATGATCGAATTCAAGAACCCAGGTGCTACATCACCCAGGAAGCCATCGAGAACTCAGCAACCAATATTGTACCGGCCGGAAATATTCTGCTTGTGACACGAACGGGTGTGGGTAAAGTAGCAATCAATGAACAGGATATTTGCATAAGTCAAGATTTTACAGGTCTGATTCCCGATCGCCGAAGGGTAGATATAAAGTACCTATATCATTTTCTTCGAAATAGCAAAGATTACTTTATCGAGAATCAGAGAGGAGCAACAATTAAGGGTGTAACTCGTGAGGTAGTGAAAAATCTTGAAGTTCCCCTTCCCTACCCCTCCGACCCGGCGCGCTCGCTGGCCGAACAGCGGCGCATCGTCGCGCGGCTGGAGGCGCTGCTGGGCGAGGTCCGCGAGATGCGCAAGTTACAGGCCACCATCGAAGCGGACGTGGGCCGGTTGATGGAGGCGGCGCTGGGGGAGGTGTTTCCTGACATTTCTGACGAGGCACAAGTTAAGAAATGGGGCTGGGAGATTTACGCCATTGAAGAAATTAGTACACCGCCCCAATATGGTTATACCGCTTCTGCCCACCAAGAACCTATTGGTCCAAAATTTCTTCGCATTACCGACATTCAAGATGGATTTGTGGATTGGGATACAGTGCCACACTGCAAAATTCAAGAAAATCAAATTGCCAAGTATGAATTGAAAAGCGGAGATATTGTATTTGCACGTTCTGGAGCAACTACCGGCAAAACTTATCTGATTACTAACCCACCCAAAGCCGTTTTTGCTTCCTATCTCATAAGAATCAGAATTCAGGAAAAAAGTATTCCGGAATATGTCTTTTGGTTTTTCCAATCACCCCAATATTGGAAGCAAATCACCCTACGCGGCGGCGCGCAGCCCAATATGAATGCCCAACTATTGAAACAAGTGTGCATTCCCATCCCCTACCCTGCTGACCCGGCGCAATCGATGGCCGAACAACACCGCATCGTCGCGCGGCTGGACGCCGTGCAGGCGGAGGTGAACGCTGCCCGGCGGCTGGCCGCGCACGACCGGCAAGCCCTGGAGCAGTTGGAGCAGTCCATCCTGGCGGCGGCGTTTCGGGGGGAGATGCAGGGCTAAAAGTCGCTTTTCATCGGCCTTGCACCCCTTACGGGAAACGGGTACAATAGGGATTAGGGATTAGAGAGCAGAGATTAGGGAGCAGGATAACCGTGCTGCTGACGGCTGATAGCTGAAAGCTGATGGCTGACCGCTGACCGCTTTGGAGGCATAATGAATCGGGTGAAACGCATCCCCTACGGCATCGCCGACTATCGGCGGATGAAGCTGGACAATATGTACTATGTGGATAAGACGCGCTTTATCCCGCAGATCGAGGCCGCGCCGTACTACCTGTTCCTCATCCGCCCGCGCCGTTTTGGCAAGACACTGTGGCTGTCGCTGATGCAGCATTACTACGACATCAATGCCAGAGATGAATTTGACGCACTGTTCGGCGACACCTGGATCGGCGCCCATCCCACGCCGGATCGCAACAGTTACCTGGTGATGGCATTCAACTTTGCACAGATCAATCCCGACGTGCGTTTCGTGCAGGCGTCTTTTGAGGATAACGGTCGCACAGTGGTCGAGGGCTTTATGCGCCGATACGCGCAGTTTTTCAGCGCCGCTGAACAACAGGTCGTGTTGACCCAGCCCACGCTGGATGCACAACTGCGGCGGGTATTTACGTATGTAGCCGAAAAGGGACTAAAGCTCTATCTGCTGATAGACGAATACGACAACTTTGCCAACACCATTCTGACGACCGCAGGTGAAATGGCCTACCGCGATTTGACGCACGGGGCCGGTTTCTTCCGCTACTTTTTTAACCTGCTCAAGGGGGCCACCTCCGGCACCATGAGCGGCATCGCGCGGATGTTCATCACCGGCGTCTCGCCGATCACGATGGACGACGTGACCAGCGGGTTCAATATCGGTCGGAACGTCAGCCTGCAGGCCGGTTTCAATGAACTGCTTGGCTTTACCGAAGAGGAAACCCGCGCCCTTTTGAACTATTACCACGACGCCGGAGAATTACGCCTGGACGTGGAAGACTGCCTGCGCGCGATGGCCGATTGGTATGGCCGTTATCGTTTTTCATCGCAGGCTCAGACCTATCTCTTTAACAGCGATATGGTGTTGTATTTTCTGTCAGAAGCCGTGGCCTCTGGGACTTTACCCGAACAATGGCTCGACCAAAATATCCGCACCGATTACGGCAAACTGCGCCACCTGCTGACGGTAGACCGGCGGCTGAACGGCAATTTCAGCCGCCTGCGCGAGATTCTGGAGACCGGCGAGACGGCGGCCAACATCGTCACCAGCTTCCCGGTGGAGCGCCTGACCGACGAGAACAACTTTGTC
>JAIOAX010000038.1 GCA_019873645.1 Chloroflexota bacterium
GCGGACTTGCTGCGCACGCGGGGGCAGTATGCCGAAGCGGAACGGCTGTATCGGGAGAGCCTGGCGGTCAAAGAGGCGGTGGGCGACCGGCGTGAGGTGGCGGTGACGCAAAGCAGCCTGGCGGACTTGCTGCGCACGCGGGGGCAGTATGCCGAAGCGGAACGGCTGTATCGGGAGAGCCTGGCGGTCAAAGAGGCGGTGGGCGACCGGCGTGAGGTGGCGGTGACGCAAGTAGGATTGGCGGATGTTTATCGCGCGCGTGGAAATTATGCTGCGGCTGAGGATTTGTACCGAACCAGTCTGACGATATGCCAGGCTGTTCACGATCTGCACAGCGTTTGCGCCATTTTAATGCGCTTAGGGCAATTGGCGCTGGATCAGGAACAACAAGAAGCGGCTCTCTCTCTACTCCACGAAGCGCGTGCCGGTTTTGCGGCTCTGGGCCTCGCTGAATGGGTCGCCAGTGTGGATCAACTGCTGGCGCAGGCCGGCGGGGACGTGCTCACGCTGGATGACGTAATCGCTATGGTACAGGCCGCGCGCCACGGCGACCGCGCTGCCGGCGAACAGGCCTGGGGCATCTGCGAGGGCCTGGCCCGCAGCGACGATGCGACGCTGTCCGCCCTGGGCCGCGCCCTCCGCGCCGTGTTATCAGGCGAAGACCCGGCAATCGCCTGCGCTGCCCTGCCCGCAGACCTGCGCGAAACGCTGCTGGCGGCGTTGTAGCGCAATCTGTCAGATTGCGCTACAAAAATCTGCTAACCCCCAAAGGGCCACCTTATGAACATCGTATGGGAATACCTCCGTGAACGCTATGGTGAGGCGGTCACCTCTGCCCTCTGGCTGCTCCGCGGCCTGTGGAACGTCGGCCCGGCCGGGCGGCTGGGACTGACCTTGCTCATCATCGGGTTGCCACTGGCGGCGGCGCTGCTGAGCGGTGTGCTTCCTTCCGGCGGGCCTTTGATGCTGCCGTTCGGCCTGACGTTGTTCACGGCGGCCTGGGCCTTTGCGCTGGCGGCGGCCACGCGCCTCAGCTTGCCCGGCTACGTCATCGCCTGCGCCTACCTGGCCTGGTACGGCGTCCTGGCGGGCGGCGCGCTGGCCGGGACGCCGGCCTTTGCCTTGCCCACCGTATGGATGCTGTGGGTGGGTGGCGCGGTCGGCTACACGCTGCCGCGTTGGCGGCGTCGGTTCTGGTTGTGGACGCTGTGCTTCATTGTGGCCTATCTCACCTATGGCGCATGGGGCCTGTACCGCGCCCTGCCCAAAACCTGGTACTGGCCCGGGCAGGTGGTCTTAAGTCTGATTTACCTGGGACTGTTGCTGCTGACAGACCGCCTGCGCAAACCACCCACGCCTGGCCGCGTCTTCTGGGGGACGCTGGCCGTGATCGGCCTCTTCTATGGGCTGGCGGCGCGCCGCGATGCCGCCGCGCTTGGCGAAAACACCATCCTCTCGTTCCAGGGGATTCTGGGGCTGGTGGACCTGGTGTGGATGTGGCTTGGCGGCGGATTGTTCGTCGGCGCGCTGGAGGTTGGAGAGTGGGGAACGGAGAAGATCGGTACGTGGCTGCCGGAGAAATGGACCCGTTGGCTGTGGCCGCTGTGCTGGGGGCTGATGGCGTTCGGCGGCTGGCTGCTTGTGTTCTCGTCCGCGCCGCCGGCCTTGATGCTGCTGCTGCACCGCCTGGGTCTGTACGCCTGGGTGGACGCCTGGCCTTACGCCGTCTATTTCGCAGTGCGGGGCCAGGTATGGGTGAGCCTGGCGGCGCTGACGGCAGTAGCGGTGGGTTTGATCTGGCGCAAAGTGGGTCGGCTCCCGTCGGCGCTCACCCTGGCCTGGCTTAACGGTGTGTGGATTGCGGCGTTCTTCGGACAATTGGGCTATCACCAGGCGATGGAAGCCTTCGGGACGGTGGAAGCCGAGGCCGCTGCGCCGTTGACCTTCTGGCCAGCGCTGGTGCTGCTGGGCGGTTTGCTCTGGCAGATGATCGAGGCCGGCGGCGAATGGTCCCGCGCGTCGTGGGCGCGCCTGTACGGGCTGACGGGCGCGCTGCTGCTATGGCTGAGCGTTTCCACCGTGCTGGTCGGCATCGGCTCACCGATGGTGCTCCTTGAATACACCTTCTACTCGTTCCTGGGAGTGCTTTACCTGGGGGCGCCGCTGGCCTTACGTGCCCTGTTGTATCCCGACGCCGAAGCTGCGCCGGCCTCAGGGGGACGGTTGGCGCAACTGTTCGGTCTGGGATGTTTAAGCGCGGTGGTTGTCCTGGGGATTAACCCTTACACCGGCCTGCACATGGCACTGGCGCCGCTGCTCTGGCTGGCCGTGCTGGCATTGGCCGGATCGCGTCTGGCACGTTTGGAATCCGGTCGGGATGGCGCGTTCGTTGGAGCTGCCATGGCGCTGGGCTTTGCGGTTTTCTGGATGTCGCCGGAGATGCTGCCGATTCCGCTGCTGGTGTTCGTCAACACGTGGCAGCAGCGGTATGTGGAGACTGTGCTCAACCGTCCGGTGATGGAGGCCGGGCAATTGTGGTTCACGTTGCTCGCGCTGGTGACCGGCGCGGGGGTGGGGTGGGCGTGGACGAAGTTGCGGCGCCGGCTGTTTGGGCTGTTTAAGAGCCGTTTAGCCAGGAAGTGATTGACGTCGCGCGGTACCCGTGATTCGGGTATAAAAAAACCGGTAGACAGGTCATCCTGTCTACCGGTTTTGTTGTGAAAATCTATACCGGCTTATTGCCCACTGTTACGCAATACCAGCGGCAAGAATACCCGATACAGCTTCAGGAAGACCAACCGGCCTTCGACGGTGGGAGAGACGACCTGCTGATCCTTGACGTAGTTGATGACTGCGTCGCGGACATAGTACTGTGTATCGTTGACGATCTGGTTCAACGGCCACAGGCTGACGCCGCCATTGTTGAAGTTACACGATCCGGCCGCCAGGTAGTTGACGGTCGAGACGGTGTAGTAGGTAGTGGCGTCCAGGAAGTCCACGGTGCGGTCGCCGATGGTCAGCGAAGCCACGTTGTCGCCGTTCGGCAACGCCGGGTATGTGTCGTAGTAGGTGATCTTCCCGCCCTTGTTGATGTCCAGCATACAGGTGGTGTAGTAGGAGTAGCCGCCGTAGCCGGGCACGTACTTGTAGTAGTAGTAGTTGCGGTACGCGCGTTCCAGGATCGCCTTGAGCTGCGGGCCGTTCATGCGCATGGTGACCAGCGAGTTCTCGTAGGGCATCAGCGTGAACATATTCCCGACGGTCAGGGTGAACGGGTTGCTGGGGGTAGCCGTATCGGCGACCTTGCGGTTGGACATCGCGCCGGAAAGGTGGAAGTCCACATTAATCCCGTGCTGCTTCAACTCCCAGACCGAGGCGTCGGTTTGCAGGTTCGCACCGTTGGTCTCCTCGGTATAGGCCGTCGTGGCATCAATGGGATAGACCGTCTTGCCGAGGATGGTGCTGTTGTAGGTATTCAACTGCGCTACATAGGGATCCACGATGGCCTTGATTTCGGGATCCTCCGGCGTGGACGAAGCAACCGAGATGTAACGCCCGGCGCGCGAAACGACCTCGTATCCGCCGCCGCTCTTCATCCGCAGCCCGATGATCACCTCGCCCAGGGTGTTGTTGTAGCGGTAAGCCTGGTTGATGATCACCGGGGTGTTGTTCGGGCTGCCGACGATGGCCGGCAAATACTTGTAGTTGCCGGAGTAGAGCGTCTGCTTGCTGGGGTCGGTGTGGCTGTGCGAGCCGATGATGGCGTCAATGCCGTTGGTCTGCGCCGCCAGATTGGTGTCGACGTTGGTATCCACTTCGACACTGGCCGGGTTTTCGGTAAAGCCGATATGCGTCAGCGCGACAACGACATCGTTGGCCGACCGCAGCGCCGGCACGCGCGCCTGCGCTTCGGTGATGGGGTTGGTGAATGTCAGCCCGGGGATGTTGCTCGGCAGCTCATAGTTCGGGACGCGGTGGTTGCCGATGCCCAAGATGCCGATCTTGATGGGCGCACCGAGGAGGATCGTGCCCGCGCTACCCTTGTGCACGTTTTCAACGGTGATGGCAACACTCGGCTCGATGGGGACATCGGCAATGCCGTAAGCCCCGTTGTCATAGACGTTCGCTTGCAACATGGGGAAGTTGGCCTGTCCGAGCACGGCTTTGAAGATGGTATTCCCAAAGTTGTACTCGTGGTTGCCGACGACCATCGCCGCGTAGTTCATCACATTCAACACCGCCATCATCGGGTGGGTTTGCAGTGCGGGTGGCAGTGGCGTGCCGTCCGCAGCATAGCCCAGCGGCGCGGACTTGAAATAGTACATCATCGCATCGCCCTGGATGGCATCGCCGCCGTTGAGCAGGATGGTGCGGTAGGGGTTGTGCGCCCGCTCCTGCTTGATCAGCGTTGCCAGTTGCGTGTAGCCCACATAGGCTCCCTTGGCCAGGTTGCCGTGCGAGTCGTTATGGTGCAGGATGGTGATGGGGAAGATCGTGCCGCCGTCATCCGTGCCGTTGCGCTTGATGCGGCCATCCAGCGTCTCGTTGTACGGGTTAGTGTACGTATAGGTCTTGCCCACCCACCGCTCGACGCCGTCAAGCATATCGCCCCAGTAGCTGATGTTGGTCATATACTGGAACGGTGTAAAGCCGTCCTGACCGGCCGGCGCCAGGAACTCGTTGGTGGCGACGCGGTAGGTCTGGGTCATCACCAGCGGTTCCCATTCACCGCTGACACGGTCCTTGACGGTGATGTCAAACGCGCCCCAGGCATACGGCTGTGGGCCGGGTAAGGTATCCGCATAGCGATAGAAGCTGTAGCGGATGCCGCTCACCTGGAGGGCGCCTTTGAATAGCGTGGCGCTCTGGTTGAGCAGGTCCAGGATTTGCGCGCCGGTCATATCGCCGACGATGGTCTGGTTGCCGAACGGCAGGACGCTGTATAGCATTCCATGGGTCAGCGTGAACGGCGTCACGCCACCGGTGAGAATGTCCACGCGCAAGCCTCCGGGGTTGTTGAAGACCATATCGGCGTCGTTGAGCGGTTCGGCGTCGGTGTTCAGGTCGTTGTAGATGGCATCGTTGACGAATTTGCCCATCAGCGAGTCGCCGTTGTAATCTCGCACCAGGTCTACATTGGTGTAACCTACCACCCGGTTAATCTGCTCCAGATACCACGGATCGTTGGCCCATTCGTCAATCTTCGCCTTGACCGTTGCATCTTCCGCGCCGGTGGTGCTGACGACAAGCCGTTGCCAGGCGACGGTGACTTTGCCGGTACTCTTGTCCACACCGATATCGGCGCGTCCGACCTTGCGGCCGTTATAGTGAGCCTGCACAACCGTAATGCCATCCACGACTTGCGCGGCTGCCAGGTCGGTGTGGCTATGCCCACCGATGATGAGGGCGACCGGCTTTCCGGCTGCGGCCAGCTTCTTCGCCAGCGTTTGGTCGCCATAGACGGTGAGGCCGTAGCCGTACCCGCCGTCTGTGTTGCCGATGTGGCTCAACACGACGATCACGTCCGAAGCAGCATCTACGGCATCGTAGTAGTGCAGGATGGACTCTGCCGGGTCCTTAAAGCACAGGCCCGCAGTTGCCGAAGCAATCGTGATGTACGGTGTCTCCTGTGAAGTGACGCCGACCACGCCGACGGTGACTTTATTGGCGCCGGTCCCCAGCGTCATCGTCACCCAGGGTTGGGCCCAGGCCGGCGTATCCCATCCGGCGCAGGAATCGCCGCTCTTAACGGTCAGGTTGGCCGCGATAAAGGGGAAGGTGGCCTGTTGGGTCCGGCTGATGAGCACCTGTTGCCCCCAGTCGAACTCGTGGTTGCCGAAGGTCGCCAGGTCATAGCCGACGAGGTTGTAGACATCAATAGTAGATTCACCTTTGAAGAGATTCGACAGCAGGGATCCTTGCATAATATCGCCGGCATCGAACAAGGCAACATTCTCGTCGCCAACGGCCGCACGCACATCATTGATCACCTTGGCGACGCGCGCCATTCCGGGGTTGCTGCCGGCGGGTTGCAGGTTGCCGTGAAAGTCGTTGGTGTGCAGAATGGTCACCGTCACCACATCGCTCGGCGCCAGAGACGAGGTAGGTAGCGACACATTCGTCTCAATGGCGATCGGCGTCGCCGCGGTCGGCGCGGCTGCCGCAATCGGTGCAATGGTCACAGAACCCAGCACAACCATCACCGAAATCCACAAACGTACCAGCTTACTCATGAGTTTCCTCCTTAACAAAAACTATGGAATTTTTACAATTTTGGGGTCACTTGTGGAGATCACTTTGCATTGGCCTTGGACATCACCTCCTTTGTGAAGTAATATTGCACGAGCTCGTTGAATGGGAATATAAAAATTACATTAAGACTTGAAATGGATTGACTATGATCAGTTGTCCTTCTACGGCCAACCCGTCTTGCATATCTTCGGTGTATAGCACATTACAGTCAGATTCTATGAACAATCTCAGCGGCTATTTGGTGTTTTTGAGCATTGTTGTTGACGATTAACGCATATAACCAAACGTTCGTATCCACAAAGTAACGATGGGGCGGTTTGTCAGCGTGCATAGATTTCGTCTCGACTTAAGGGTTGAAAGTCAGGAATATGTAAAGGGTTTGCGAGAAGCTGATCAATGAGTGTATGAGTAGGCGATGGTGGCTCCATCAAAATAATCACGCGTACGTTATTCTGGAACTGTTCTTGATACTGAGGGGGAATCTGAATGACGCCGTCCTTAACGTGTGCTTGAAACTCAATCGCATACATTGCTTGTTCTCTTACTTGCATTTTATCTACTCCCTGTGTCTTTGCCGTAAACCAACAGTTCGTATATAGAAACCACGTGCCAGGTGCATCAGATAACCTTAAAGAGCCATTCTGCTCGTATGGGTTCCTCTGTCGCTTCTTGGCGTGATAGCTATATCGGTCTTGAAGCGATTAGGTGCTTTTTCATCATTATGGCGTCAATCTGATTTTTTGTAAAGATGATGAGAGTCCCAGGATCCACACTGAATTTTTGAGATAACTTGAATCGCCCGGGCCGGTCTTGGGCCGTGAGGGTTTGGCCCACAGACCGGCCATAGTGCATGAGGCATGAAGGTTGTTGACGTTTAATACACCACATCCACTTGCCGCCTGGTGGCGGCCGCTTCGGCAATCGCCGCGCAGACGCAATCGGCACGGTAGCCGTCCTCGAAGGTCGCGCCGTAGGGAGCCACGTCCTTATCGTTGACGATGCAATCGAGGAAGTGCGTCAGCTCGTGGACGAAGGTGTGTTCCCAGCCGATCATGTGGCCCTGTGGCCACCAGTTCGACCACCAGGGATGGTACGGCTCGCTGACCAGGACGTTGGTGAAGCCCTGTGTCTCCTTGCGCCCTTCGCCGACCCAGTAGACCTCCAGCTCGTTTAACCGCTCCAGGTTGAAGACAAGGCTGCCCTTTTCGCCGTTGATCTCGATGACCTCGTGGTTCTTGCGGCCGGCAGCAAAGCGTGTGGCTTCCAGCGTGCCGATGGCGCCGTTGGCGAAGGCTACCGTCGCTACAAAGGCATCGTCAACGTCCACGGACGCCGGCGAACCGTCGGCCAGCGGGCGTTGCGGGATGAACGTGCGCATCATCGCACCGACGCTCTCGATCTCGCCTACCAGGAAGCGCCCCAGGTCAATGATGTGCGCGCCCAGGTCGCCGAGCGTGCCCGCGCCGGCCTCGGCCTTGTTCAGGCGCCAGATCATCGGTGTGCCGTAGTGCGGCATCACCCACTCTTGCAGATACACGGCGCGGTAATGGTAGATGCGCCCTAACGCGCCACTGGCGATCAATTCGCGCGCCTGGCGAATAGCCGGGACGAAGCGGTAGTTGAAGGCCGTCATGTGCTTGACGCCGGCCTTTTGCGCCGCCTCCCACATCGCTTTGGATTCCTCCGGGTTGCGTCCCAGTGGCTTTTCGCAGATAACGTGTTTGCCTGCCTGTACGGCGGCAATGCTTGGCTCGGCGTGCATGTTGTTGGGCGCGCCGTTGTCGAAGAGTTGCACGTTCTCATCCTCAAGCATAGCGCGCCAGTCGGTGTAGTATTTGGCATAGCCATAGCGTTTGGCCGCCTCGGCGACGGCTTCTTTGTTGCGCCCGCAGATGGCCGCCAGCACCGGCACGGCGGGCGGCGGATACATCATATAGGGGATTTTCTTGAAAGCGTTGCTGTGGGCTTTGCCCATAAACGCATAGCCCAACATCCCAACGCCGATGCGTGGGGCTTCTCCCTCGGCCCGCGCGCCGGCCATTGTCGTGAAACCACCGCTGTCACTCATACGTGCCTCCTTAAGTCAGTGATCGGTAGTCAATAACGGGTGATTGGGTTTCTTCCTGCTGATCGCTAATTGCTGACGGCTGATAGCTACTCGCTCCCAAACGCTGCGTCGAACGCCACCGCCGACGGCGCGAAGTCTTGCTTGCGGATCATCGCCAGAGCTTCCTGCGCGCCATATTCGCGGTCCATGCCGCTGTCTTCCCACTCGATGGAGAGCGGGCCTTGATAGCCGATGCGGTTGAGCGCGCGGATGATCGGATCCCAGCGCACGTCCCCATGGCCCGGCGAGACGAAGTCCCACCCGCGCCGCCGGTCGCCGAAGTCCAGGTGCGACGAGAGGATGCTGTTGCGTCCGTTGAGGTTGAGCCGCGAGTCCTTCACGTGCACGTGGACGATGCGCTCCGGGAAGGCGTAGATCAGCTCCGGCGGATCAATGAACTGATGGATCAGGTGGCTCGGATCGAAGTTGATGCCGAAGGCCGGATGGCCGTTCACCGCCTTGAGCGCGCGCTCGTAGGTGATGAGGTCATAAGCGATCTCAGTAGGATGCACTTCCAGGCCGAATTTGACGCCTTCGGCCTGGAAGGTATCCAGGATGGGGATCCAGCGCGCGGCGAAGTCCGCGTAGCCGGCGTCAATGTCGGCCTGGCTCGTGGGCGGGAAGAAGTAGAACATCCCCCACACGCTGCTGCCGGTGAAGCCATTGACGATGTCCACACCGAAAAGTTTGGCGGCTTTGGCCGTGTTCTTCATCTCCTCGGCACAGCGCTGACGCACGCCTTCAGGATCGCCATCGCCCCACAGGCGCGCCGGAAGGATGTTTTTGTGGCGGCGGTCAATAGCGTCGCACACGCATTGCCCCACCAGGTGATTGCTGATGGCAAAGCACTTCAGGTTGTACTTTGCCAGCAGATCGCGCTTCTCGCGCACGTAGGCGTCACATTCGAGAGCCTTATCTACCTCGAAGTGATCGCCCCAACAGGCAAGTTCCAGGCCATCGAACCCCCAGGCGCTGGCTTTCTGGGCCAGCGTTTCCAGGGGCAGGTCGGCCCATTGTCCGGTAAAAAGGGTTATCGGTCGCGGCATAATTTTACTCCTTTCTGTCAAGATTTAGATTTGAGGTAGCGGGCGTTGACGTATATACCCGCGTTCTACGATGGTGAAATATTTGTGCAACACCATATTGGGTGAATTCAAGATCTGAAGAAGTAACCTGGCCGGTTCTTCGGGTGAAGCTGGCTCAAAGCGAAAATAAACGACGCCTATGTTTGTCTTGGCTTTGAAACGAAAAATTAACTCACCGAAATCGCGGTCGAACGTAAGAATAATCCGTTGTTGGGAATCCGCCTGTATCAAAATATCTTCATCTGCACTTCCAGGTGCATTGGTAATGATAGCTAACACATCATGACCGGCCTGCCTCAGCCGCCTGACACTGGGCATGGGGAAATTTTCATCTGCAAGAAAGTTCATGGTGCGGAAACTGCATTAGCAATCAGGGATGTTGGCAAAGTATAGAGACTTTCTTCTCGCATACATTCGGCCGCAAAAGCAAAAATGGCTTGCAATGCCGGCAGTGTGAGCGTTGGATAGCTTTCCAGAACTTGTTGTTCTGTCCAACCTGCTGCGAATAATCCCAAAATGAAATCAACGGCCAGGCGCGTGCCTTTCACTACCGGTTTTCCGGTCAAGATCTTAGGGTCAGAGTGGATGTAATCACGCCAATTAACTTTCATCGGTTTGCCTCAACTCCTTGGACACTTTATGTGAAGTGAACGTATCAGTGCACGACGCTGCTCACATTCCATAGCTCATTCTACTCTCAATGACCGGTCTTGGCAACTGATAAATTTCCTGATTTTCCTAAAATATTATTGTGGAATTAAAGCAGCCCGCAAGAATTGCGGGCCGCTTTGATGCTACGATTGACAAAATTCAGGCTCGGTTACCCAGGTCGCTTGCTACGCCGGCATGAAACTTCTGCGCCAGGCCAGGGTGTCGGCGATGCTCTCGCGCAAGGGGCGGGGATTATAACCCAACTCGGCGCGGGCTTTGGCGTTGCTGATATTGCAGTTCTCCTGGACGGTGCGTAGCGCGTAGCGGGTCAGGATAGGAATGGCATGGGTGAGGCGATAGAAGGATTCGGCAAGGCCGGCGAAAAATTCGGCCAGCCATAGCGGCACGACAATGTGCGGTGTGTGAATGCCGATGATGTCTTGCACGATTTGCTTGATCTGCGGAATCTCGATCCGCGCGCCTGATAGAATGTAGGTTTCACCGTTGCGCCCTTTAGCGGCGGCCTGGGTCAATCCCTTGGCGACATCGCGCACATCTACGAAATCGTAAGCGCCCTTGATCACAAAATGCAGCCTCTTGCGGGCAAAGCTGAGAATGACATTCCCCATCTCCGATCCCAGATAATCGTAAGGCCCGATGACGCCGGTAGGGCAGGCGATCACGGCATCCAACCCCTGTTCCACAGTTTGCAACACGGCCAGCGTGCCTTCGGCTTTGGTGCGGTCGTAGGCGCCGGCCGGGCTATCCGGCGCAAAGGGGACGCTTTCGTCAATACAGACGCCGTGTGGTAGCCGTTCCAGGGCATGGATGGAGCTGATATGCACCATGCGCTTCACGCCGGCCCTGAGCGCAGCCTGCGCCGTGTTGCGCGCGCCGTCCACGTTGACCTTGCGCATCAGGGTTTCGGCGCCCGGCATGATGGAGATGATGCCGGCCAGATGGTAGACGGTGTCCACGCCCTCCATGGCCCGCTCTAACGTTTCGGGTTCGAGGACGTTGCCGGTTACTTTTTCGACCGACAAACCTGCGAGGGAACGACAATCATCGTTGGGGAGCACCATCGCGCGCACCGGCTGGTTTTGCGCCAGCAACTCGCGCACCAAAACATTCCCGATATGGCCGGTGGCCCCGGTGACCAGATTCATTTTTGACCTCCGTGTGAACGCTCTGTTTGAAATAAGGGCCGCAAAAATATGCCAATGAATCGCCACAATACCGTACTGTTTACAGAGCCTGTTCACACCGAGAGGTGGAGCAAAAAACCGACCGGTCGGTATGTTTTTATTATACCTTAATTCTGAGGGTTGTCAATTTCAGAAAAACGAGGGGGGATTTCTCAAAGGGGGATTTTGGACGGCGAAGCCGTCCAAAATCCCCCTCTATTTTTATCTCCCCGCCCCCAAAGGGGGCGGGGCAGGGGGTGGGGGCAGAAATGCAAGCTATGTATTTTCTGGAGGGGCTATTCTTCGGTCAGATTCAAGACCATCAGCCGCTCGTAGAAATCCTGCATTGGCCGTCCGGCGGCCAATGCGGCCTGGATGGCGTCGTTGACCTCGCTGGGGCCGTGCCCGCGCGCCCATTGGGGCAGATGCGCCGCATCGCTGATCAGGCCGAAGGGGTCGAAGCCCAGACGCGCATACGTGGTCCAGGGCAGGTGTCCGGTTGCCACGGCAAACTCGAACAGGCCGCTCGGCGCGCCAAGCGCCAGGATGGTGGTGTAGTCGTGATCCCACGCCCAGCGCATGGAGGCGCGCACTAAGGCGGTGCCGATGCCCCGGCCAAAATAGCGCGGGTCGGCGCCTTTGTAGATGGTCGGCGCGCCCGCGCCTTCCTCGACTTCTTGCCGGAAACTCTCCAAAGTCCGCCCAACATGGCAACAGGCATGGCACCAGGCCGGCCCCGATAGTTCCAGATTCACCGCACCGGTCATCTGCCGCCACCAGTGGGAACGCCACCAGTGGTTCCAGGCCGGCCAGTCGGGGTTGTCTTGATCGGGCAGGATGATACGATAACAGTGCAGTTGGGCAACGCAACGGTCGTCTTCCCAGGCCGCCATGCCGATGGTCCCCTGTGTCTCGAACAACCGCAGCAGCGTCTCACGTTCCGCCGGCCAGCACCGCAAGGGGATGCGGTCAAGTTCGTCTGGCCGAATCGGTCGAATCGTGATCGGTATGTCGTTCGGGGATAGCAAAGTCATCGTTCTCCTCCTGACGACGCCGAGCTCAGCCGCGCTGCGAAACGGCATCAGTTGCAGTGAGATGTTAGCCAGCCCGTTGTGGGGGACGGTAAACTACGCTACCTGAAAGGTCTGACCAAGTGGCTGAAACTCGGCGACTTGTTGCCTTTCTAGTTTCTGTCGAATTTGCTCAAAACGTCTAACTGTCTCGACAGCATATAACCGTTCGCCACATCGCAGGCATACCTCAGCACGTACCCTGAGTACTGCTGTATGGATACCGCCTTTGAGTAGTTTCTCTACTTCCTTCTCCACCAATTCGCCACCGCAGATAGGACACTTATCAAAAGGCTTCATTTCTTTCTCCTGATACGCCAATCAATCCATCGGTTAGGGTCAGGTCGGTACACGGTGACCAATACTGCCCATTGGGTGGCTTGATTGTAAGCCCAAACACTGTGAATCGGTTCTCCCATAAAACTATCACCATAGATTAAGTAACTCGGGTAGGGCTTGTCTGTTGGATAGTCTTCAATCATCTCGCCGTGCAAAACGCTGAAGAAAACTTCATCAAAGGACAAATGGTCTGCCCGTGCTTCCTCGTCGGCCTGATCGGTCAGGCGGATACGGTTATGACGGATGGCGTCAATAATGTTTTCGATGTCCACGAGATAGCCTTACCAAACGGATTGCGCCTTTTATTGTATCCCGATGCGGCAGAATAGCAAAAGGCTGGCTGAAATAGTTCGACAGTCTGGTCGCCCAGTAGTCCGATAGTCCCTGGTCTGGTTTGCGTGCTTTATATTGTGTATTGTAGTCAGTTTTGCCGGCATGACAAAAGGAGGACCTTGTATACATGGAGGCAGGTCACAGGTTTTGAGCTTTGCCCTCCTCTGTGACCTCGCTCCTTGACAGTGGGGAAGTAAATAGAGGGGGATTTTGGACGGCTTCGCCGTCCAAAATCCCCCTTTGAGAAATTCCCCCGCTCATTGCGGGATCAGGCGCTGCGCAGGCGCGGTCTGGAGACCGGCCTGAGCATTACCCGGTTGCTGTGTCTGATAAGTTACCTCAGCCCTGAAATGCACCTGATTTGACAAGGGGCTTCTTTGTCGTATAATTGCTCATATAATGAGTGATGACTCATATTATCACTTGATGACTCATATTATAACCGCAATTAAACCCTGAAAGCGAGGACGTATGAATAGTAAAAGAGGGCCGCTTTTTCCAAGCCAGCGGCAGCGGCGCATCGAACGCCGCCGTCGTGAGATCATCGCCGCGGCGGCGCAGATTTTCGCGCAAAAGGGTTACGCCAATACGACCACCAAAGAGCTGGCCGATGCCGCCGATATGGCTGAGGGGACGCTGTACAATTATTTCGACGGCAAGCGGGAGATTCTCCTTGCCATTCTCAACGAGATGTGCGTCCCGATTGATGCGCTGTTGCAAAATGCACAAGTCCCCAAAACACCCGAAGATTTTGTTCGCATTGTCGAAAATGGCCTGGGTATTTTTGTCGCCCAACTGGATTTCACCCGCACGCTGCTGACCGAAATCTGGGTAGATGATGTGGTGCTCAATGATTTCGTCATCCAACGTTTGCAGCACATTGGCGAAACCGTGCGCGATTTCATCGCCAGGGGCATCGAAGGCGGCAATTTCCGCCCACTGGACATTGAGACCACGACCTTGATGGTGCTGGGGACGTTTCTGGCGCTCATTTTCCCCATCGTGCGGGGTATAAAGCCCATCCCTACAGCCGAGGAACGGCATAAGATGGCGCAAGAGGCGGTGGATTTGTTGTTGAATGGATTGCGGGTGCGTGGGAACGGCTAGGACCGGCGATGTTACAGCGTATCTGGGCAGTGCTACAAAAGGAATTCATCCAAACGCTGCGCGACCGGGGCACGTTGCTCCTGATGTTGAGCATGCCCATCCTGCAATTGTTTTTGCTTGGCTATGCGGTGGATATGAATGTAGAACACATTCCCACCGTTGTCGCCGATCAAAGTCTGGATGATTACAGTCTGGGGTATGTCAACGCGCTGGTCAATACGCAGTATTTCGATGTGGTGGCGTATGTTGCCAGCGAAGCTGAGGTGATCCGCGCGATTGATGGCGGGCGCGCGCAGGCCGGGGTCGTCATCCCGCCGGATTTTGCGGCGCGCGTGGAACGCGGCGAAGCGCAGGTGCTGCTGCTCATTGATGGTTCGGATTTATTTACCGTACAATCAGGCTATACGCGCGCGGCCACCATTGCCCAGGCTTATGCTTCCGAAGTGTTGTTGAAAAAGATTCGCCGTTCGGGATTGCCGGTGACCGGCGCGTTGCCGCTGGATACGCGGGTGCGTGTGCTTTACAATCCCGATATGCAACAATTGTGGTTCACCATTCCCAATATGATCGCGCTGTTGATGCAGACAACGAGCATTGCGATGACGGCGGCGGCCGTGGTGCGCGAACGTGAGGCCGGCACCATCGAGCAGTTGCTTGTCACGCCTATCCGTCCGGCGGAATTACTGCTTGGCAAAATCATTCCCAACGTGGTCGTGGCGCTCATCAATGTGCTGACGGCGGTGGCAGTAGGGGTATGGGTTTTCCATGTGCCCTTCCGCGGAAGTTTGGGGCTGTTTGTGGGGCTGGCGGTCATCTACGTTTTTTCGGGATTGGGACTGGGGCTGCTGATTTCCACCATCGCCAACAACCAGAAACAGGCGCAGCAACTGGTGATGATGATTATGCTGTTGGGAGTCATCCTGGGCGGGTACATTTTCCCCCGCAATACGATGCCGCCGGTGCTGCGGGTGTTGGGGACGTTGTTTCCGATGACGTTCTTCATTCCCATCTCACGGGGAATTATCAGCAAGGGCGTGGGCGTGGACGCGCTGTGGGCGCAGATCGCCGGCATGACCGTTTACGCAGTGGTGGTCATGGCGATTGCCTCAAAGGCCTTCCGCCAGGGGCTGGAGTAGGACGATGGCTGTGAGTACGCAGCGGTTGTCCGCTATCGTCAAAAAAGAGACCATCCAGATGCTGCGAGATTGGCCGACGCTGTTGATGATTATTCTTATGCCGGTCATCGAGTTGCTGTTGTTTGCCTATGTCGGTGATTTGACGCTCGACCATTTGCCTACGGCCGTCGCCGATATGAGCCGGGATTCAAGCAGCCGCGCTTTCATCAGTGCATTGGAGGTTTCGGGTTTCTTCGACGTGGTTGAGTACGTGAACGGCGAGAACGAGGCCATTCGCGCCATTGACGAGGGACGGGTCAACGTGGGGCTGGTGATTCCGCCGGATTTCGCCGGGCGGATCGCGCGCGGCACCGCGCAGGCGTTGGTGATTATTGATGGGTCGGATGCCTTTGTGGTGCAATCGGGGTACAGCGCGGCCGTAGCGATTGCGCAGGTGCACGGGATGCAGTTGATGTTGCAGACCGCCGAACGCATGGGCATGTCCCGGCTGGGCCAATTGCCCATCAACACCAGTACGCGCATTCTTTACAATCCCAACATTGACCAGATCGTTTTTCTCATCCCCGGTCTGGCGGCGATGCTATTGCAACTCATCGGCGTCAATGCGACGGTCATGGCGGTGGTGCGCGAGCGCGAGCTGGGCACGATGGAACAGATGCTCGTCACGCCAGCGCGCCCGCTGGAGCTGATTCTCGGCAAGATTGTGCCGCCCATCGCTTTGATCGCCGTAGACCTCATCATCATTATCCTGCTTGGCGTCTACTGGTTCAAGGTGCCGATTCGTGGGTCGCTGGGGCTGTTTAGCTGGCTCGCGCTGTTGTTCATCATTTCCGGGCTGGGGATGGGGCTGGCGCTTTCCACCATCTCCAAGAATCAAAAGCAGGCGCAGCAGATTTCGGCGGTGGTGATGATGCTTTCGATCTTACTGACCGGCCTGATCTATCCACGGGCGACGATGCCGCCGCTGGTGCGCGCCATCGGCAACTTGATTCCGGCGACTTACTTTGTGCGCATTGCGCGGGGGATTATGACCAAAGGCATCGGGCTGGCGTTTATGTGGGAAGATGTCCTGGCGCTGGCAATCTACGGGACGATCATCGTGACGCTTTCGGCGGCGACGTTCAAAAAGCGGCTGGATTGAGAGAGCATGATGTTGCGACGTATCTGGGCGGTGATGCAGAAGGAATTCATCCAGACGTTTAGGGATCGGCGGACGCTCTTGATCCAACTGGGGCTGCCGGTGCTCCAGTTGCTCATCCTGGGGTATGCTATCCGCACCAATGTTGAACATATTCCCATGGTGGTGGCCGATCAAAGTCTGGACCGCGCCAGCCGCTCTCTGGTCACGGCGTTGGTCGCATCGCAGTACTTCGATGTGGTGGACTATGTCGCCACCGAAGCGCAGGCCATCCGCGCCATTGATGAGGGGCGCGCGCAGGCCGGCGTCGTGATCCTGCCCGATTTTGCGGCCAATGTCGAGCGTGGCGCGGCGCAGGTGCTGTTACTGGTGGACGGCTCGGACATTTTCACGTCGCAGACGGCCTACAATGCCATTACCGCCATCACCCAGAATCATTCGATGGAGGTGCTGATCTCTAAACTCCAGCGCGCCGGTAAACTGAGAGGCCGGGAACAGCTTTTGCCCCTGGATGCGCGGGTGCGGATTCTCTACAATCCCAACTTGACCGATCTGTGGTTCCTTATTCCGGGGATTGTGGCGGTGATTTTGCAGACACAGACCATCACGCTGACCGCCGCCGCGGTGGTGCGCGAGCGCGAAAGCGGCACCATTGAGCAAATCCTGGTCACGCCCATCCGCCCCATCGAGTTGCTGATCGGCAAAATCGCGCCGAACATCGTCATTGCCATTGTCAACATGCTCACCATCCTGGGTCTAGGGGTGTTGTGGTTCGAGGTGCCATTCCAGGGGAACTTCTGGCTTTTCTTCTGGCTGGCATGTCTGTATGTGCTTGCGGGCCTGGGGATGGGGTTGCTGGTGTCGGCCATCTCGCAAAATCAGAAGCAGTCCCAACAGACGGCCATGATGTTGATGCTCATCGGGTTGGTATTGGGGGGCTTTATGTTCCCACGCTACCTGATGCCGCCCATGATCCGCGCGGTGGGCAATCTCTTCCCGCTGACGTATTTCATCCCGTTGGCGCGGGGGATCATCACCAAAGGAATCGGGGTGACGTATTTGTGGCAGCAGATGGTGATCTTGATTGTGTATGTGGTCGCGATTCTGTTTTTTGCCACGCGTTCGTTCAAACGTGGCCTGGATTAGAACGCAATGTCAGGACGTTGGACGGCTTCACTCTATCGCACCGGCGCGGTGATGCGCCGCGAGATGATCGAGCGGTTGCGGGACAGGCGCACGCTGGCGCTGATCCTGGGGATACCGCTCATCCAGTTGTTGCTCTTTGCCTACGCCGTCAACCTGACGGCGTACAATTTGCCTACCGTCGTCGCCGATATGAGCCTGGATACGCGCAGTCGGAGCTTTGTGGATGCGCTGCGCACATCCGGCTATTTCGATATTCGGCGTTATGTTGCTGCTGAAGCAGACGTGCTGCACGCTCTCGACAGTGGAAGCGCGCGGGCCGGGGTGGTCATCCCGCCGCACTTTGCCGCGAACATCGAGCGCGGACAGGCGCAGGTGTTGATCATCCTGGACGGCTCCGATTCGTTCTCGGTGCAATCGGGATACAGCGCGGCCGTGGCCGTGGCGCAATCTTTCGCGCTGAAACTGGTCGTGCAGCAGGTCAACCGCCTGGGGGGACGGTTGCAGACGCAGCCCATCGCAGCTTCGACGCGCGTGCTCTACAACCCCAACCGCGACGATCTCGTATTTGTGATGCCGGGATTGATCGCGATGCTGTTGCAGGTGCTGGCGGTAAACATGACTGCGCAATCTATCGTGCGCGAGTACGAACTGGGCACCATCGAGCAGATTATGGTGACACCGGTGCGGCCTCTGGAGCTGATTGTCGGCAAGCTGACGCCCAATATCCTGTTCGTGGTCATTGACCAGGCGATGATCACCCTGCTCGGCGTTTTCTGGTTCGGCGTTCCGTTCCGGGGGAATCCCTGGTTGCTGGCAGGGCTTTCGTTCCTGTTTGTGTGTTCCGGGCTGGGGTTAGGGCTGCTGATTTCCACCGTCGCACACACGCAGAAGGAAGCCGAGCAACTTTCGGCTTTGTTGATGTTGTTCAGTCAACTGCTCACCGGCTTCATCTACCCGCGCAGTCCGATGCCGGCGGTCGTGCGCGCCATCGGCAACTTGATTCCGCTGACCTACTATCTGCGAATTGCACGCGGTATCATCACCAAAGGAGTGGGCCTGACGTTTTTGTGGAGCGATGTTCTCGCGCTGCTGGTCTATGTCATCGTGGCGATGGGACTGGCGGCGGTCACGTTTAAGAAACGGTTGGATTGAGGGAAGAATCAGCGAAGAAAGAATCAGCGAAGAGAGAATGGGCGAATGGTGAATGACCACACGACTACCAGACTAAGGACTACCAGACTAAAGACTACCAGACTAAAGACTACCAGACTAAGGACTCAATGGAAGAACTCATCGCAATTGAGACGCAAGACCTGGTGAAAACATTCAAGACCCGCCAGGGGGAAGTGACGGCGGTGGACGGAGTGACGTTGCAGGTACGCCAGGGGGAAACCTTCGGGTTGATCGGGCCGGACGGCGCCGGCAAAACGACGACGACGCGCGTGATCCTCGGCCTGCTGCGGCGCACGGCCGGCGAAAGCCGCATCCTGGGCTACGATTCGATGCGCGACACTTACGCGATCCGCGAGCGTGTGGGGTACATCGCCCAACAGTTCTCGCTGCCGCCGGATATGACGGTCATCGAAAACATGCGCTTCTTTGCCGATGTGCAGGGCGTAAGTCCAGAGGAACAGAAACGCCGTATCCCGGAACTGCTGGAGTTTGCCGGATTGTCTAAATTCACCAAACGCCTGGCCGGACGGCTATCGGGCGGGATGAAGAAGAAGCTGGCGCTGGCGTGCAGCCTCGTCCACGAACCGCGCGTCGTCATGCTCGATGAACCGACGCTGGGCGTGGACCCGGTCAGCCGCCGCGAGTTCTGGAACCTGTTGGGCAATCTGCGTGCCGAAAAGGGGCTAACTATCTTCGTTTGCACGCCTTACATGGACGAAGCCGAGCGCTGCAACTGGGTGGGCCTGATGTATCGCGGACGGCTTATTGCGCATGATGCGCCGAAAAAGATCAAAACAATGGTGCCGGGGCAATTGTTGGAATTCACCCCCTCCCATTTTGTACCGGCGCAGGAGCTGGTCTCCACACTTGAAGGGGTTTGGGAAGTGCAGACTTACGGGCTGATGTTGCACGTCTTTGTGGATGATGTTGTGCGCCGCCAGCATGAGATTGAGGCTGCGCTAACGGCTCAGGGCATCACCTGCACCGGCATGCGTCAAATCGAGCCGCGAATGGAAGAAGCGTTTATCTCGTTGATCAAGAGGCAAGGAGCAGGGAGCAAGGAGCAAGGGGCAGGGAGCAAGGGGCAGGGAGCAAGGGGCAGGGGGTAAGAAGTAATTCGCTCTGACAACTGAAAACTGGAAACTGGCAACTGAAAACTGGAAACTATGGACGAATACACAATTGAAGTCCGCGACCTGACGAAAAAATTCGGGGATTTTACTGCTGTAGATCACGTGAGCTTTCGCGTCCGTGCGGGGGAAGTCTACGGCTGGCTCGGGCCGAACGGGGCCGGGAAGACCACGACGATTCGGATGCTGCTGGGATTGCTTGCACCGACTGCCGGGGAAGCGCGCGTGCTCGGTTACAATCCGGCAACGCAGGCCAAGCAGATGCAAGCGCACGTCGGCTATATGTCGCAGCTTTTCACGCTCTACAACGACCTCACGGCCCGTGAAAACATCCGCTTCTACGGGCTGGCCTATGGACTTTCACGTAAGGTACTGCGTCAACGGCAGGCCGAAATCCTGGAAATGGCCGGGTTGACCGGACGGGAGCATACGCTCACGGCCAATCTTTCCGGGGGCTGGAAGCAGCGCCTGGCTCTGGGGTGCGCCATTGTCCACGAGCCGCGCGTCGTCTTCCTCGACGAACCGACGGCCGGCGTTGACCCCATCAGCCGGCGTGAGTTCTGGGGCCTCATCTACGCCATGGCCAAGAAGGGAGTGACGGTGCTGGTAACGACCCACTACATGGACGAAGCCGAGCTGTGTCAGCGCGTGGGCTTCATCAGTCAGGGAAAACTCATCGCGCTCGACACGCCCGATCAATTAAAACGTTCACAAATGCGCGGCCACGTCCTCGAAATCAACACCGACAACGCCGACCGCGCTATGCGCGTCCTGAAAGCCACTCAAGAAGCGCGTAAACTTCCCTTTGAAGAGGTTGCCCTTTACGGCGCCCAGATTCACGTTGTCGTCCCCGACGCGGAAACGTTCAAGGCGCCGATTGAGGCGCTGCTGGCTGCTGAAGGGCTTAACGTTCATTCGATTGAATGGATTGCGCCTACGCTGGAAGACGTTTTCATTTCGGCGGTCAGGTGAATTCACCGCAGAGGACAAAGAGAATTTTGGGGTTTTCTCTATGATCTCTGTGGTGCGAAACATGAGAATTGTGGAGGATAAGATAATGGATCGGAAAAAAAGAAAGACAAACAAGAAAATGCGTATTGTCCTGTTGATCCTTTCGGCTCTCGGGTTGGTGGTTCTGATGTCGAAACAGACGCTGGCCTCGCTGTACCCGCAAACGCAGACCGCTCAGACGCAGACGTTGCGCGCGTCCGGGGTCATCCAGGCGGAGCAGGTCAATGTCGCCAGCGAATTCGGCGGCTTGATTGCGGCGATTCCGGTGTCCAAAGCCGACAGCGTCGCCGCCGGGCAGGTGATCGTCCAACTGGACACAACGATGCTGGATGCACAAATTGAGGTGGCGCGGGCGATGGTGGATATGGCCGAAGCCGGCCTGGCGCAGGCCAAAGCCGGCGCGCGTCCCGGACAGATTGCCACGGCCAAAGCACAACTGGCGCAGGCGCAGACCGGGCTGCTAGTCGCACGGCAGGCGCTGAGCGATACCTTGATGCTGGTCGCCAATCCCCAGGAGATTGATCTGCAAATCGCCGTCACCCGCGCGCAGCTTGAATCTGCCGAACATGAGCTGGCGCAGGCCACGGCTCTCAAGGATGCTGTCGAGGTCGCCAAGGCCCAGCTCGACAAAGCCTACGCTGAATTCAACGGTGGCGGACGTTATCGCTTTCAGGCTGCCCAAGGCTCGGTCGAGCAAATTCTCGATGATTTGAAGGGCATCTTGCCAGATTTGCCGGAGTTGCCGGACAACTTGCCGGAAATTCCGGCCGGCGATTACACGTATGGCGATTGGGAACTGGTGATTGACAGCCATGGCTATACGCTTTACAAGTGGGTGAATATCAACTTCCCGATGAGCGCGCTGCAATTGCCCAACCTGTGGTGGCAATCGTGGATCGGGGTGAACGCCGCGGCCGCCAAAAAAGAGGGCCTGGAAGCCAAGCTCGCCGACCTCTATGCCCAGCGCGCTAACCCGCAGACCATGCAGGCTTATGCCGACGAAGCCGGCAGCACTGTGGCGCAGGTCGAGGCGCAGGTTGCCCTGGCGCAGGTGCAGGTCGAGGCGCTGGAAGCCGGCGCCACGCCGGAACAGCTCGCCGCCATCGAAGCGCGTGTCAATCAAGCGCGCAGCGGACTGGAATCCCTGCTGCAACAACGCGAGATGCTGGCGCTCAAAGCGCCTATAGGCGGCATGGTGGTAGATGTGGTCATGCGGCCCGGCGAAGTCGCGGCGGCCGGCGCTACCATCCTCACCATTGCGGATCTGAACAAACTGACGTTGACGGTCTACATTCCGCAAACCCAAATCGGCAAACTGCACATAGGGGACCCGGTCAACATCAGCGTAAACAGCTTCCCGAACCGCATTTTCACAGGGCACATCAGCCGCATTGCCGACCGGGCCGAATTCACGCCGCGCAACGTCGCCACCCAGGAAGAGCGGGTGAATCTGGTGTTTGCGGTTGAGATCACTGTGCCCAACCGCGATGGGGTGCTTAAAATGGGCATGCCGGCAGATGTGGTGATTGAGGTGTCAGAGCGTTAGAACGTTGGAACGTTAGAACGTTCAAACGCAAGGGAGGAAATATGAAGACGAAATACGGTTGGGTTTTGGGCATCCTGGTTATGCTGCTGGTTTCAGGTTGTACAAAAGTAGCGACGGCGAACAGCGATGCGCCTTTGATTGCCTCGGGGACCATCCGCGCCGCGGAAATCCGCATTGCCAGCGAATTCGGCGGGCGGATCCAGAGCATCAACGTTCAGGTGGGACAGCAAGTAGCCACCGGCGATGTCCTGGTGACATTGGATGCAACCCCATGGCTGTTGCAACTTTCCCCTGCCGAGGCCGCCATCAGCGCCGCCAAAGCCGATCTGGCGGTGCTCGAAGCCGGTCCCCATCCGGCGGAGATTGCCGCTGCGCGCGCCAACCTGGCCCTGGCCGAAGCGCAACGCGACGGCGCATACCAGGCGTGGCAAAACGCGCTGGCAGTGGTCAAGAATCCTCAAGAGCTGGATGAACAGATCGTTACTGCGCGCACGCAGGTGGCTTTAGCCGCGCAGGGCGTCGAGCTGACCAAGGCACAGCTTGCCAATCAACAGATGGCGCGCGACATCACCCCTGAAGGGAGCGTGCAACGGCAGGCGGCGGATTATCAATTGCTGGCCGCGCAAGAGGCACTGGCCGGCGCGCAGGCCGACGAGAAAACCGCGCAGACCTTGCTCGATCAACTGCTGCGGATCCGCAACCATCCCCTGGGTTACATCGCCCAGGCCAACGCCGCCGAAGGCAAATACCGCGTTGCCGAAGCAGCCGTCCGCGTCGCGCAGGCCAAACTTGACGACTTGCTGGCCGGCCCGACGCCAGAGGAACTGGCGGTCGCGCGCGCCAAAGTGCGCCAGGCCGAAGCTGAAGCCAACGTCCTGCGCAAGAAAATCGAACGCAGCACGTTGACCAGTCCTATCAACGGCGTCGTCGTGGCACGCGCCGCCAACATCGGCGAACTGGTCGCACCGGCGGCGACGATCCTCACTGTGGCGGATCTCAGCGAGGTGACGCTGGAGGTCTACGTCCCCGAAGGCCATATCGGGCATGTGACCATCGGCCAGCCGGTGCAGGTGACGGTGGATAGCTTCCCGGGGCGGATTTTTGAGGGGCAAGTCATCAAAATCGGCGACGAACCGGAATTCACGCCACGCAATGTCGCTACTGCTGAGGAACGACTGAATACTTTCTATGCCGTTGAAATTCGGCTTGATAATACGGAGGGTTTGCTCAAGCCGGGGATGCCTGCGGATGCGCAATTTTGACCACGAATTTTACGCGAATGTTTGAGAACGTTGTGGTAGTAAATGGGGGATTTTTGGCGACGAAGCCGCCAAAAATCCCCTTCACGACTCAGTTTAGCAAACGACCGTCAGTTCCGCATGGAGCGTCGCCCGCGAGTCGGCGCCGACCCAGATGTCGAAGGTCGCGGCATCCTGCACCCACTTGCCGGCGTTTGTGCTCCAGTGACCGAGTTCCGCCGGCCCCAGCGTGAAAGTGACCGTCCTGGTCTCGCCGGGCTTGAGCGTGACCCGTTCAAAGCCCTTCAGCTCGCGCATCGGGCGTGAATCGCTGCCGGCTTTCTGGTGGATGTAAAGCTGCACGACCTCATCACCCTCAACGGCGCCGGTGTTGGTCACATCGGCGGTCACAGTGACCGCGTCTCCTATCTTCACCTGCGGCGCCGAGACCTGCAAATTGGTGATGGCGAAGGTGGTGTAGCTGAGGCCGAAGCCGAAGGGATAAAGCGGCGTCGGCAGGCCGTCCCAGTAGCGCGGATTGTACATCGGGTGGCCTTCGGGTGAGTGCGTGAGGTTGCGCGCGTAGTAGAGCGGCTCATGGCTGCCCTTGCGCGGGAAGGTGACGGGGAGCTTGCCGCCCGGATTGACATCGCCGAACAGGACGTCGGCAACGGCGTGCCCGCCCTCACTACCGGGTTCCCATGCTTCCAGGATCGCCGGGACGTTCTCCGCCGCCCAGTTGATGCTCAACGGACGTCCGTTCAGGAGCACCAGCACCACCGGCTTGCCGAGCGCCACGACGGCCTGGAGTAATTCTTCCTGCCGTCCGGGCAGGTCGAGCGACGCACGCGAGGCGGCCTCGCCGGCCATGTCGGCGGTCTCGCCGAGGACCATCACGACGACTTCAGCGTCACGCGCCGTCGCCACGGCGGTCTGGAAAGCGGCCTCTGCTGCTTCAGGGGATTGCGGCGCCTTCTTAGCCGTGGGGTCCATATTGGCCTCAAACCACGAGGGAATGTCGCGCCGGATTTCGGGACCGGGGGCGTAATCCACACGCGCCTCTGGCAGCTTGGCGCGGATGCCTTCGAGGACGGTGACAGCATTGGGGGTATGGCCGAAGACCATCCACGATCCCTCCGTAGCCTCCTGCGAGTCGGCCAGAGGGCCGATCACCGCCACGTGTTTGAGGCTCTTGGAAAGCGGCAGCAGTCCGCCTTCATTGCGCAGCAAGACCATCGAACGTTGCGCCGCGCGCCGCGCCTCCGCCCGGTGCTCCGGCAAAGCCACAACTTGCTCCAGCTTCGATTCATCGGTATAGGGATGCTCGAAGAGTCCCATACGCACCTTGATGGCGAGGATGGGACGCACGGCTTCGTCAATATCTTCTACCGTCAATGTCCCATCTTCAACCAGACCGGCCAGATGTTGCAGGTAGGTGTTGCTCGCCATATCCATATTGACGCCTGCGCTCAAGGCACGGAAGGCCGCATCGCGTCCGTCGCGGGCGAAACCCTGCGTGACAAGGCTGCCGACGGCAAATGCATCACTGACGACAAAGCCCTTGAAGCCCCATTCCTCCCGTAGCACCTGACGCAGCAGGAAGCGATTCCCGCTGGCGGGAACATCGTTGAGGTCCATATACGCGCTCATAAACGTTCCCACGCCGGCGTCAACGGCAGCCTTGAAAGGCGGAAGGTAGACATTGCGCAACAGCGTCTCCGGCAGATAGACCGGGTCATAATCGCGCCCGCCGTCCGCCGCGCCGTATCCGGCGAAGTGCTTGGCGCAGGCGACGACATGGTCAGGCGCGCCGATATATGGCCCCTGGAAACCGCGAACTTGAGCGGCCGCTATGGCTGCGCCCAGATACGGATCCTCGCCGGCGCCCTCGACGATGCGGCCCCAGCGGGCGTCACGGGCAATGTCCACCATTGGCCCGAAGGTCCAGTGAATCCCGGCGGCGCGGGCTTCCTTAGCGGCCACGGCCTGCGCCCGCTCGACCACCGACGGATCCCACGAAGCGGCCATCGCCAGCGGAACCGGGAAAATCGTGCGGTAGCCGTGGATGACATCGAGACCGAAGAGCAACGGAATCCTGGACGGACTTTCTTCGACGGCGATCTTCTGAAGCGCGTTGAACGTCTTCGTATCGTTGACCCACAGCACCGAGCCGGCTCCACCCTGGCGGATGATCTCCTCAGGCTTGGGCCCCGGCAAGAACGCCAGTCCCCCAATCTGGGTGAGCTGTCCGACCTTCTCGGCGAGGCTCAACTTGCTTAGAATGGCCTCGACGCGCGCCGCGATTTCGGCTTCTGATAATTCACCAGTATTTGTTCTGCTATCCATATATCTATCCTCCTTAAAAATAAACCGCTAATCTCGCGCATCTACGCGAATCTCTTAAAAAATCTGCTCAATCTGCTTAATCTATTCCGAAAATGGTCAGCGGATTAAGCAGATTGAGCAGATTTATGCAACAATTGAAAGCTAATCCGTTCAAATCCGTTTAATCCGTTGACATGCATTTTCATGCTGGGTTGAGCGCGTCGCTCATGATGTCTGCTGACCGTTTCGGAAATAGTGTCATGCTTCACGCTGGACAGACGCAGCAGGTTGCCCGCGACTGACCAGCCACACCAGCCCGGCGCCTATCACCGCCAGAGCCATATTCAGCGCGAAGGGCAGTGAGCGATTCAGCGCCGAGAGCTGCCCGGCGATCCAACCGAATGGCGAGGTGAGGACAATCAGGATCACGTACACCATGGCGCTGATGCGCGCCCGCTCGTGCGTTTCCATCGCTACGGCCAGCAACGATTCGGTCATCGGGTTAAGCAAGGCCGCCGCCACCCCCTCAAGGATCACGCTGAGTATCAACAACAGCGTCGCCTGGGGCGGCATGAAGACCAGCAACGTTTGCCCGGCGAAGTAGGCGGCGAACCCTACCCACAGTGGCAGCCGGAAGTGCCGTAAGTTGGTCAGCCGCGGGCCGAGGACAAAGAAACACAGGGTTGTCACCAGTGAACGCACCATCACATAGATTGAAATGCTCGATTCGGCGAAGCCGAGCTTGGTGGTAATCAACACGCCCCAGAAACTGCTGTGGACGATGAACCCTATACTCGTGATCAGCATCAAGGATAAGGCCGTCAGGATAGACCGGGAGCGAAAGAGTTGGCCGAGCACGCCGCCATATTCGCCCAGCAGGCTGAACAGAGAGCGCTGGCGGGTTTCCGCGATCCGCTGACGCCCCCGTTCCGTCTCATGCGAATACACGAACAATACCGTCGCCTTGGCTGTGATCATCAGGAAGCCAAAAACCATCAGACCGCGCATCGCCGGAACCAGCCCCAAGCGCGCCACAAACCACCCACCCAGCGGTGTGAAGAACGACGAACAAACGCCGAAGATCGTAATCCATGTCCAGATGTGCACCAGATGACGCTCTTCGGCATCTTCAACCAGCAAGCAGGTCCAGGCCGTGTGCGAGATGCGGTATAAGCCGTTCAGCACCGCAGCGGCGACGAAGTAGCGCGTATCTTGCGCCACGGCCCAGATCACGCAGGGCACACTCCACGAGACCAGATCGGTGATAAACAGGCTCATGCGGCGACCAAACTTGTCTACAATCACGCCGCTGAGCAAGGCGCTGAAAATCTGGAGTGCCAACCCCAGGCTGGCGATGGTCCCAATCCATTGATCCGTCACCCCCAGGGCCAGCATATAGACTGACAAAAACGGGGAGAATAGATTGTAGGGAATGCCGAACATCGGCTCGGTGAACACGGTGACGCGCGGGTTGCCCTTTAACTCGCGCAGCGTTTGAAAAAGCGGATGTTTCAAGATCGTGGTCAAGTTTATCTCCTGTCAGGGCAGGGTCCAGACCTCTGCCAGAATATACGATTGGCCCAGGTAACGGGCCGTTGCCAGACTATGGCCGCCGTCCGCCAGGTAGTAGCGGTCGCCGGCTTTGTAGGCCGTCACGGGCGTCATAGCGTCACCCTCAAGTTGGCGATAGATGACCCGCTCTTGGTCGGGAAAGAGTATCGCCCGGAGACTCAAGAGGACATCCCGGAGGCTAAAGCGAGTTTCGCTTTTTGCCACAGGCGCTTCAACGACCTGCTCCACTGCAATATACTGCAAACCCAGAAATTTGCACTGCGCTGTATCCGGCAGTGAAATCCGTGGACATTCCTGGACACATACCTTTTTCGGCGTGCTGATAAAACCGCCTCGCAAACCTGCGAGTGTTTGAGTCGTTGACATTTCCTTAAACTCCTTTTTGAGTGATTGATGATGCAATCGGTTGCATTTTGGATTAAAAAAAGATCAGGCCGATTCCCGGATAACCAGTTTGGCGGGAATGGTCACGTTAGTCACGACGCCTGTTTCGATATATTGAATAAGATTCTGCGCCAGCAATTTCCCCACCAGGGGCAGGTTTTGGCTGATTGTGGTAAGGGGGGGATTGTTGAAACGGGCGATGGAGAGATCATCGTACCCCACCACGGCGACATCCTCTGGTACACGCCGTCCCTGCTCGCGCAGTGCGTTGATTGCCCCCGCGGCCATCAGGTCGCTGTTCGCAAACACAGCATCCAGGTCAGGACGGGTTTCCAACAAACGCCGCATCAGCTCGGCGCCGGAGTCGGTTGACCAGTCACCGTACCGAATCAGGGTTGGGTCAACGTCCAGGCCGCTTTCGCGCAGCGCCGCGGCATAGCCAGCGTAGCGGCGCTGGGTTTCGGCCTCATCCGCCGGCCCACCCAGGAATGCGATGTGGCGTCTGCCTTTCTGCAAAAGATGTGCCGTTGCCAGCTTCCCCCCACTGAAATTATCGCCGTTCACCGAGCAATAGCTGTGTGGGGGCGTGGGGGTTCCCCACACAATGAACGGTGCTTGCATCTTGATCAGGGTGTCAATATGGTATTCTTTGCGCGTAGAGGTCAGCAAGATGAAACCGTCCACCCGCCCTGTATCCAGGTACTGGTGCGGCCAGGTCGGGTCGTGTGGGTTGATATTGGCGACAAGCAGATCGTAATGCAAACTTGATAAGGTGCTGGTGATCGCCCCAAGAACATCTAAGAGAAAGATGTCATTCACCGAGAAGCAAGCATCGTATTGGTGCGCGTGAACCACAAAACCAATCGTATAGCTCTGCTTGCGGCTGAGACGGCTGGCCGAGACGTTGATCTGGAAGTTGTGTTCCTGCGCCAGGGCGCGAATCCGCGCTTTTGTTTCGGGGCTGATTAACGGACTGTCATTCAACGCACGCGAAACCGTTGACTTTGACACACCTGCCAGTCGAGCGAGATCGGCAATCGTTTTGAGGGTCTTTGCGGCCATAGTTCTCTGCGTCTCTATTCGTTTGCAACCGGTTGCATTATTATTATACGGGATATGAGCATTTTTGTCAAGGGGTTTCTCGACGAAAAACCTGGATTTGTCGGAAATTGACGCCGGGCATACAATAGGATTGCGGCTTGGGATAGCATGCATTTTAATCATACTCTATGATGTATGAAAGGAGAGTCCCCTATGATTATCGGTATTCCGAAAGAAATCAAGGACAATGAATATCGTGTGTCTATGACGCCGGGCGGCGTGCATCAGCTCAAAGAACACGGCCATACGGTGCTGGTTGAAACAAATGCGGGCGCGGGAAGCCATTTCACTGATGCAGACTTTGCCGCCGCGGGCGCCCAAATCGTCCCTTCGGCCGCGGAGGTGT
Source organism: Chloroflexota bacterium (assembly GCA_019873645.1). Taxonomy (GTDB): domain Bacteria; phylum Chloroflexota; class Anaerolineae; order B4-G1; family SLSP01; genus DSWT01. Next base: position 29,375 of record JAIOAX010000038.1, read on the forward strand.
GGACGCAGGCGAATATGATTGTCAAGGTCAAGGAACCGCTGCCCGCCGAGTACAAGTATCTGCGCCCCGATTTGGTGCTCTTCACCTACCTGCATCTGGCGGCAGATGAGACGCTCACCCGGACGATGATGGAAAGCGGTGTGACCGGCATTGCCTACGAAACGGTTGAGTTGCCCAACGGCACCCTGCCGTTGTTGACGCCTATGAGTGAAGTCGCCGGGCGGATGTCTGTTCAAGTTGGCGCCCATTACCTGGAACGGCAGGCCGGCGGCCGCGGCAAACTGTTAGGCGGGATTCCCGGTGTGCAACCGGCTAAAGTGGTCATCATCGGCGGAGGGGTGGTGGGGACGAATGCGGCGCAGGTGGCCCTGGGCATGGGCGCCCGCGTGATCCTCATGGACATCAACATTGATCGTTTGCGCGTCCTGAGTGAAATCCTGCACGGCAACTTTGAGACTCTGACGTCGAGTCCTTACAGCGTAGCCCGCGCCGTGCGCACGGCCGACTTGTTGATCGGGGCGGTGCTGGTCAAGGGAGCGAAAGCGCCCAAAGTGGTAACCCGTGAGATGGTCTCGACCATGAAAGCTGGCAGTGTCATCGTTGACGTTGCCGTGGATCAAGGCGGTTGCGTGGAAACCACCCATGCCACCACCCATTCCGACCCGACCTATTACGTAGATGGTGTTTTGCACTACTGTGTAGCCAATATGCCTGGAGCCGTGCCGCGTACCAGCACTCATGGTCTCTCCAACGCCACGCTGCCGTATGTCATCAAACTGGCCGATCAGGGTTTTGCGGCGGCCGTCGCTGCCGATAAAGCCCTGGCCCTGGGCGTCAACATCTACCAGGGCAAAGTGACCTACCAGGCGGTGGCCGAAGCGTTTGGACTGCCTTGCACGCCGTTGAAAGTTTGAGGTCGTACAACCGCGAGCTCCAATCCCATCCCCAGCGCCAGAGAAGACCCGACATGAAGACCGACTTTGTCCGCATCACCAGTACGGCCTTGCAATCCTTCTGCCGACAAGTTTTCCAAGCCTGCGGCCTTTCCGCAGGAGATGCCTCCATCGCCGCCGACGTGCTGGTAGCGGCAGACACACGCGGCATCCCTTCGCATGGGACGGCGCGGCTGCCGCGCTATGTGAATGGCCTTGAAACGGGCGTTGTGCGACCGAACGCCGTTGTGGAGGTGGTGATGGACACGCCGACATCGCTCGTTGTGGATGCGCACGGCGCGATGGGCGCGCCTGTCAGCGTCAGCGCGATGCGGCAGATCATCGCTAAGGCGGAGCACAGCGGCGCGGCGTTCGGCTGTGTGCGGGATTCCACGCATTTCGGGATTGCCGGATACTATGCAATGCTGGCGCTTGAAGCCGATATGCTCGGGATTGCCATGACCAACACCGCGGCGTTAGGTGTGCCCACCTTCGGGCGACAGGTGATGTTCGGCACAAACCCACTGGCCTTCGCCGCCCCCGCCGATGAGGAACGCGCGTTCGTGCTGGATATGGCGACAACGGTGGTCCCGCGCGGCAAGATTGAAGTCTATGACCGCCTGGGCAAGGAGCTGCCACCGGGCTGGGCCGTGGATCGCTACGGGCGCACGGCAAAAGATGCGCGGTCGCTATTGGCGGATATGTTTCAGCGCGTCGGCGGCGGGATTTTGCCGCTCGGCGGCGAGGGTGAATTGTTCGGGGGGCACAAGGGTTATGGCCTGGCGGTCATGGTGGACATCCTTTGCGCGGTGTTGTGTGGGGCGCCCTTTGGAGCAGATGTCACCGATACTGAGACTTCAGCGGGCCGCGTCAGCCATTTCTTCGGCGCGCTCAAGATCGCCGCGTTCCGCGACCCTGGCGCGTTCCGCCGCGATATGGATCGTATGTTGCGCGCCCTGCGAGAAAGCCCGCCGGCCGAGGGCGCGCAGCGCGTCTATTTTGCCGGGCAGAAGGAATTCGAGGCCGAAGCGGAATGTCGCCGCAGCGGCATCCCGCTCCTTAAGCAAACTTACGCACAGTTCTGTGACATCGCTGCAAAGTATCACCTTGCGCCGCCGGATATTTCTTCGTCAGCGGATTAAGCAGATTTAGCAGATCGGCGGTCAATGAACAAAATATCTGCTTAATCCGCTAAATCTACTGATAAGGTGATAGTCTACGCAAAAAAGGCCGCTGCTTCTGCGATGCGCGCGACGGTGGGAACGCCAAAGGGGCAGCGTTTCTCGCACGCACCGCACGCAATACATGCCGACGCGGGCGCCGGCATGGCCGCATAAGCGGCACGGATGGCCGGGGTGAAGTCCTGCTGCGCCATGTCGAACAGGCGCAGCGTTTGCCCGATGTCAATCTGCGCCGGGCACGGCAGACAGTGGTTGCAGTAGACGCACTCGCCGGGCACGTATTGGGCGCAGTCGGCGATAACCTCGGAGAAGTCGCGTTCGGCTTCCGTGGCGTCCATGTAGGCCAGGACGCCGCGCAATTCTTCCACGCTGGCGCAGCCGGGGATCGCCGCACAGACGCCCACCTGCGAAAGGGTGTAATGCAGACATTGCACGGGTGTGATGGGCACACGCTTCGTGAGTTTCTGCGCTTCTCCACCCATCTGATAGTGCGCCATACGCACGGTGCGCGGACCTTGCAGCAGTTTCCCGCCGCCGAGAGGTTTCATCGCCACGACGCCTACGCCGCGCGCCTGGCACGTTTTGAGCAAGTCTTTCTTGTCAGAGATGGCATTCCCGGCTATGTTGACCGGGAACATAAGAACATCAATGTAGCCGCTCTCGACGGCCTGCAACGCCGTGGCAACGGTGTGCCCGCTGAAGCCGATAAAGCGCGTCTTGCCCTCTTTCTTCAACTGTAACGCCAATCCCAGCGGACCGTCCTCGCAGAACAAGGCGTCGAAGTCGTTTTGCCTGTCGCAGTTGTGCAAGACCAGTACGTCCGCGTAGTCGGTCATGTAACGGGTGAGAAAGTCGTCAAAGAACGTCCGACAAATTTTAAGCGCGCGGGTCTTTAAGTATTGGCCGTCCTCGCCGATGGCGGCGCCCAGGTGCGCCGCCAGATACACGTGCTGGCGATGACCGGCGAAGGCCGCGCCCATCGCATCGCGGAAGTCGGGTGCAGCGCCGAACAGGTCAAAGTAGTTGATGCCGGCATCTATTGCTGCGTGGATGACGGTGATGATATGGTCGCGGGGCTTGTCCATCAGATACTCGGTGCCCAGGCTGACTTCGCTGACTTGCAGGCCGGTACGGCCCAACGTACGATAGCGCATCTTGTCTTCCTTAAACCCTCCGTATCCATGGGGAATAAATGACCCTAGCGACTGTTATCCAACAGTCGCTAGGGTCACGATTGACTTCACGGCACGTCATTCGGCGACGTTTTGTGCCAAATCCGTAGTCTCAGCTTCGGCGGCATCCGCAGCGGTATCTTCGTCAACCTCTGCGTCCGCCTCTTCATCCAGAATTTCCATGTATGATGAGGCTTGATACTCTCCATCAACGGTAGCAGGCAAGCGGACTTGCAGTATCCTTCCCAAGGCAAACAGGATAACTGCAAATACCGCGTATTGGGCGAAGTTCCGCATATGGAAACTGGCGATTTCAAACTCATTGCCACTGATCACCAACTGCTCCGCTGCCACCATGTCGGAGACATAGCGAAACGAGTAGGTCGCTGCCCAAATCGTATAGAGCGCGATCAACCCCGCGAGAACATATAAAGCAACGCTGAGAACTGGAAATTTTACTCTTTGCATGTTTTGCCGCCTGTCTGTGAACCTGATGTCCCTTTCTTGATCTTCTGTCGCTTTGCCTTAATAATGCGATCGGGACTGCAATCCCGATCGCATACATTAAAGCCCTTCACCGGATAGCTTCTACATTCTACGACCTATTGCGGCTTTGTCAATGGGGCGTATTGGATGGGTGCATCTTCTATTATTTGCCTCCCTCCAGATCGGCAAGGGCAGTCTCGGCCATGCGGATGTGTACCAGGTCGTGCTGCGCCATCCCTTGCAGTACACCGCCGACACGCCCTTGCCCAAAATCCACATCACTGGTATCGCGCTTGAGGACCTCGGGCGTGATTGCGGCGACGAATGTCCGCATGCCGGCGTGGATCTCGTCCCAGGCTGCCAGCACAGTCTCCAGATCGTCGGTCGGCTCGCTGCCCACGTCGGCGAAGGCCGGATTCCCTTCAAGAAACGGGGGCAGAAAACCGAGTTTGCACCATGGCCGGTCGTTACGCAGCAGCCAGCGATTGAGATACATGTCCTCGGCAAATACCAGATGGCGCACGTGCTCCAGCGCCGACCAGCGGTCGGGGCCGGGACGGATAATCAGTTTTTCAGGCGGCGTGGCACGCAAGCGGGCATAGAATCCGGCGCGCATTTCATCAAGGTGCGCTAACACACGCCGTACTTCATCGGGATTGAAGATGTCGCTCATTCTAAGCCGCGCACGCTCCGGGTCGCGACGGTCGAATTCCGCTTCGATCAACTGATCCACCCGCACGCCGAAGATCGTCAAACCGGAGATGTTGGCATCATCAATCACCATGTTTTTGAGATTGGCGTTGACAATGCGCACATCGGCCAGGTTGACGTCGTCGAAAGTCGCTGCCTGCAAGTTGACGTCTGCAAAAGTCGCTGCGTGCAGGTTGACGTGACGGAACTCTGTCCCCGCCATGTCCCGGTTCTCAAAGCGTTCGCTCATGTTCTCCTCCTCACAGGTCGTTAGCGCGTTGACACCTTGGAAAGTTGGAACGTTACGTGAGCCTCAGTTGTTCCAGGTTCTCACGCGCGTTGGGCGCATGGGCAAGAAAGCCCTCCAGTTTGGCGCACCCGTAATCGGTGCAATAGGCGCAACTGGCTACGCCGCGTCCAATGGCGCAGGCGCGGATCTCACAGATATTGCAATAGCCCGCTACCCGCCCACCGGGAGTTGTCAGACAGCCGTCGCATATAAGGCCCTCCGCTGTAATTCCCGGCGCATTGAACAGCTTCCGCCATTCTGCCGCCACGCGCTCCAACGCCTCCATATCATTGGCCTGGGTGGCGATGTACGCCGGACACTCCGCACAATTCAAACCGCAATATGCAATTAACTTATCCATTGAGGTTCTCCTTACTCCCTACTCCAGAACAATTTCCCGCCCCTCCGCCGCCGAGCGGTAGCAGGCATCAATGATGCGGGTGCGGACAAGGGCTTCGCGGCCGTCAAGGCCGCGCCAGTCGCCGCTGCGGATGGCGTCCACAAAGCGGCGGATGGAGGCCAGGTGGCCTTCGCCTTTGCCCAGGTGCGGCTGAATGTCTACCGGGAGGCCGGCGATGTCGGTGTAGAACATCAACGTGTCGCCCTGCACGTAGTTGACGACGCGAATCTCCGCGCCGCCCTCGGTACCGTAAAGCGTGACGCCGAATTCGTCGTTGTTGGCGCGGTAGGTGGCCCAGCTTGTCTCCAGGAGCAGGGCGGCGTTGCCTTCCAGGCGGATGAAGGCGCTCGCCAGGTCTTCGACTTCGTAACCGCCGCCGACCAACTGCTTCTGCATCCCACTGCCGCCGCGCCCGCGCGGGCCGAGTTCGGCGTAGACCGCGGCGCTCACCGTCAGTGCCTTCGGCTCGCCCAGCAAGTAGAGTGCCATATCGAGCATGTGCACACCCAGATCAATGAGCGGGCCGCCGCCGGCCATTTCTTTCTTGGTGAACCAACTCCCCAGACCGGGGATGCCGTTACGGCGCAACCACCAGGCTTTGGTGTGATAAATCCGCCCCAGGCCGCCCTGGTCAATGTAGGCCTTGAGCGCCTGTACATCGGCGCGCTGGCGGTGGTTGAAGGTGACGTCGAGCGCGCGTCCGGTGCGCGCCGCTGCCGCGACCATTGCTTCGGCGTCGGCGCGCGTGCTGGCAAGCGGCTTCTCGCAGAGCACGTGTTTGCCGCTTTCCATTGCCGCGATGGCGACGGGCGCGTGCAGGAAGTTGGGTGTGCAGACGTTGACGACGTCCAGGTCGTCGCGGGCTACGAGCGGCTTGTAATCGTCATAGAGATTGGGGATGTTGTTCGCCGCGCCGAATTCCTCCAGCCGTTTAGGATCGGTATCCGCCACAGCAACAACTTCAATACCGGGAATTTGCTGATAGGCGCGCAGGTGATGTCGTCCAATGCCCAGTCCGACGATGCCCACGCGCAAGGTATCTAAAGGTCCAGACATAGAATGATAATCTCCTTTACGAATTGCGTTTTACGCTTTACGCTTCAATCTCAAACTTTTCGAGCGCTTGAGGGCAATGTGGGGCTTTCGCCATGTCGCGGAAATTCACGACATTGACCGGGGCGCACCAGCGCACGGCGTTGGTGATGACCTGCTGCACTTCCTTCTGGTAGTAAATGGGGAAGGTCTCGTGGCCGGGCTGGAAGTAGAAGATTTTGCCGCGCCCGCGATACCAACAACACCCGCTGCGGAACACCTCGCCGCCCTGGAACCAACTGATGAAGATCAACTCATCGGGCTGCGGGATGTCGAAGAACTCGCCGTACATCTCGGTGTGCGGAATCTCGAAGTACTCGCCCAAGCCCTCAACGATGGGGTGTCCCGGCGCCACCACCCACAGGCGATGCCGCTCGCCGACCTCGCGCCACTTGAGCGAGCAGTTCGTGCCCATCATGCGGCGGAAAATCTTGGAGAAGTGGCCGGAGTGCAGGACGATTAGCCCCATCCCATTGAGGATGCGCTGCTGCACCTTGTCCACGATTTCGTCCTTGACCTCATGGTGCGCCATGTGCCCCCACCAGATAAGCACGTCGGTGTTCGCCAGCACTGCATCGGTGAGGCCGTGCTCCGGCTCATCAAGGGTGGCCGTACCAACAGTGTAACCGGCGGCCTCCAAAAAGTCGGCAATGGCCCGATGGATGCCATCAGGATAAACTTCTTTGACGGCCTGATCGGTCTTTTCGTGACGGAATTCATTCCAAACGGTAACGCGAATGTTCATGATAGGTCTCCTTGAGTTTAGTGATCAGTAATTAGGGATCAGGGATTAGGAATCAGGGATTAGTCACTGTTGATAATATACCATATTTTTACTTTAGTGCATCGAACAGGGGGCGAAAGGTCGCATAAGTATCGTCCAGCGATTGCGGGATGATGCGCGTCTCGCCGATGACGGTCATGTAGTTTACATCGCCGGCCCAACGCGGGACGATGTGCAGATGAATGTGTTCCGCCACGCCCGCACCCGCGACACTGCCTTCGTTCACGCCGATATTGAAGCCGTGGGGTTTGAAGACCTCACGCAACGCGCGCAGACAGTGCTGCACCAATTGCATCATCTCCAGCAACGTCGCATCATCCAGCGTTTCCAGGGTTGCGGTATGGGTATAGGGGACGACCATCATGTGGCCATTCGTATAGGGGAAACGGTTGAGCATCACCGCGCAATGCGCGCCGCGATAGAGGATATGCTCGGCGGCGTCGGTTTGCGCCAATTTGTGACAGAAAAGACAGCCGTTGATTTTAGTATTTTCACCACGCAAATAGGGCATGCGCCATGGCGCCCACAATTGTTTCATCGTTAGCCTCACTGGTTATGATTCGGGTCGGTGTTCTCTTTCCAGGAGTCCTGCACCGACGGCAAGTTCCTGCATTTCACGGGTGATGGCCTGGCGGCGCGCCGATCGGAGTTCCAGCGTCAATTCTTCAACCAGACGTTCGAGATTCTGCGTTGCAGACTCCATCAGTTGAAAGCGCGCCGCATGTTCTGAAGCCGCTGCATTTAACAACCGGGTATAGAAATTCAACGCCGTCCACTGAGCAATGAGACGCACATAGAGACGTAGCGGGTCGGTTTCAACAATGTAAGGCGTGGGTGGTGTCTCTGCATCCGGCACGAGCGAAACGGCGGATGGCAACTCCGGCGGCAACAGGCGCACCAGCCTCGCGGTGTAACGCCCCGGGCCGCCGTAGGCGTTGTAGAGCACCTCCACAGCGTCAATCTCGAAAGCCTCATACTGCTGCAACCATGTGTGGGTCAACCGGTAGGCCAGTTCAAAGGTCGGCAGGCGTGTCACGGGTAGCTTCTGTGAACGCTGCGGCGGACATTTTTGTCTTTGAAAGGTGCGCACCAACCGCGATCCCAGGGCTATGATTTCGACGCTCAGGCCGCGTTGTTCTTGCTCCTGCACATAACGGACAGCGTGCTCGACAGGCGCCACGTTATAACGTCCACACAACCCACGTTCGCTGCCGATGACTGCAAGAATCACACGCCCGCTGTGCACTTGCCTGGACATGTCCCCATAGCTGCGCAGGCGTGACAATCCTCGGGGTGACGCGGGTTTTTGCAGATAAGGCAGCACGGCGGGCAACAGGGACAACAAGCGTCCGCTGTAGACCTCCAGACCGCGCAAACGGTTGAGCGCCATTTGCCAGCTTCCCAATGAGATCGTCCGCAGCGCCGTCAAAATCGGGCTGACACTACGGATATTGTCCAGACGGCTCTGGATACGTTCCAGGTCTTGGGCCATCGTTTACCGGTACGTCTCAAAACGCTCCAAATCCCAGACAAAGACCACAGCGCCGCCGATGTAAGTCATCGGTGAGCGCAGCAGGCCGACGGGTAAACCGCTCGCCGGTGGCTCTTCTCCAGATTCCAGTTTAATCTGGGTCCGGCAGTTGTCACGGATAATTTTCAAAACGTGATCCAGGTCTTTTTCCTGTATCGCGGTGAAAAGCATCTCCTGTGCCTGTCGCAACATTCCGCCGCGGCTGTCGGTAAACGTCGCTGTGTACCCCGCCGCAATCAACGCCTCGATGACTTGACTGGCCTGATCACGCGGGACAACCGCCATCACCATTTTGCGCATAACAGCCCCCCTGACCTATGGAATTCTCATTTTTCTGATCCAGGCGACGCGGAAATCTTCGGCGGTTTGCGGCAACACCGCACGGATTTCTTCGAGGAACTGCGGCGAGCGTCCGGCGCGCGCATAGAGCGTCGGATGTGCTGCTGCAAAATGTGCCAGGAACGCGCGCTCGAACGCCGGAATTTCATCCGGTAAGATGTCGTCCAGGTAGCCTTCCGCCGCCATCGCCAGCATGATGATCTGCGCTACCAGCGGCAAGGGCTGATGCACGGGTTGCGTCAGCAGGCGTTGCAGGCGCTCGCCACGCTGAATCTGGCGCTGGGTGGTTTCGTCAATGTCGGTGCCGAAACGCGCAAACCGCGCTACTTCTTCAAATTGCGCCAGTTCCAGCCGCAGCATTGCTGCCAGGGCGCGCATCGCTGGAACCTGGGCCGCGCCGCCTACCCGTGAGACCGAACGTCCGGCGTCAATGGCCGGTTTCACGCCCTGGTTGAACAGGTCATTGTCGAGCAGAATCTGCCCGTCGGTGATCGAGATCACGTTCGTGGGGATGTAGGCCGCGATGTTGCCCTGCTGTGTTTCCACAATCGGCAGCGCCGTCAACGAATGGCCGCCGGCGGATTCATTGAGCTTGCAGGCCCGTTCCAACAGCCGCGAGTGCAGGTAGAAGATGTCACCGGGGTATGCCTCACGGCCCGACGGGCGCCGCAATAGCAAGCTCAGCTCGCGGTAGGCATCGGCATGGCGCGTCAGATCATCGTAGACCACCAGCACATCACGCCCTTCGCGCATGACCCCCTCGGCCATCGTGCAACCGGCGTAGGGCGCAAGGTAACGCAGGGCGGGCGGATCATCAGGGCTGGAAACGACGACGGTGGTGTATTCCAGTGCGCCGGCATTGCGCAACGTTTCAATGACGGCCAGCGTGGAGGACTTTTTCTGTCCGATCGCCACGTAAAAGCAGGCCACGTCGGTATGTTTCTGGTTGATGATGGCATCCACAGCCAGCGTGGTTTTGCCTGTCTGCCGGTCGCCGATGATCAGTTCTCGCTGTCCACGTCCGATGGGAACAAGCGCGTCCACCATTTTCCAACCGGTCAACAGCGGTTCGTTCACCGGTTCGCGTTCAACAATGCCCGGTGCATCCTGTTCAAGGTAAGCAGAGGCGGCCGCTTCAATTGGACCGCGTTCATCCAATGGCTGTCCCAACGGATTGACCACCCGCCCCAGGAGGTTGTGACCGACCGGCACTTGGAGCCGTTTGCCGGTTGCCAGCACCTGATCGCCGCCCTGAATACCTTCATCCAGCCCCAACAAGATCACATCCACGTGGGTGTGTTCCAGGTTGAGGATCAAACCTTGCACGCCGGTGGGGAACGTCACCAGCTCATCGGTGCGGGAGTCAGGCAGGCCCGAAAGCATCGCCACGCCGTCGCCGATACGCTGCACCGTCCCCACAGCCCGAAAATCCACCCGCGGCGTGATCGTGACCGTCCGCTCTATCAACAGTTGCACCAGGCGGGGAACATCAGGCTGTACCCGCGAGACACCGACAAGCGCGGCTGCCTCTGCACTCAAGCGCTTCACGATGGCGGTGTCGCCGGCATGGTAGCGATTGACATCCGCGCCGATGTACGCGGCACGTTCATGCAAGCTACGGAGCAAGGCCCTGCTGTCAGGCTGTTCATCTGTGGAACGTTCAGTCATGCGCCAGTTTCTCCTTCAGGGCCGCCAAAACCTCAGTGCGCAGACCCTCCAGTTTGCCGGCAATGGTGTTATCCAACACCAGATCGCCGATACGCACCCGAATTCCCAGGCCCAATGTCGGCTCGATTTTCAGGTCAAGCGTGATATTGCGGTCGGCAAGCGCGGTAAAAGTGCGCACCAGGTGCCCCTGCTGTTCGGGGGAAAGCGGCAACGCCGCGCGCGCAATGACCACAGGTGTACGTACCCCCAGCGAACGGCGCAAGTCATCCACACGCTGCATGTCGGTGCGCCCCAGCTCCCATACGCTATCGTTAAGTTGTTTGAGCAATGCCGCTTGCAGGTGTGCCGGTGACACCCGCCCTATCGTCATAGCGCTGACATCCAGTACGGCGCGCAGCAAATCCGCATGAAATTCATCCACGGCCTGGCGTTTCAAGCGATGGGCATCCATCTGCGCTTCGACAAGGATGCGCTCCACTTCAGCCTGTACCTCCTGCATCAGTGCCAGGCGGTCCGCTGCGGCCTGTTCTTCAGCCCTGGCAAGAATCGCCGCTGCTTCATCCTCGATGTTTGCCATGCGCGTTTCAAACTCCAGGCGCAACGCCGCCGCGGCTTCCCGGTCGGCCAGCAATGCCTGCATCAACTGCTCCTTTTCCGCTGCACATGCCTTGATGCGCCGTGACATCGGACGGAAGAGGAACAAATAGAGCAGTGTCGAGAAGATCAAGAAGTTGACGATCTGCCAGAGGACGGTAGAAAGATCAAGTTCAAGCATAATCAGCCCTTTCGCATTCCAGAGGCACCCCCTTAGCCTGCCGGAAAGAAACGGTTCAGCAACGGATTGGCGAAAATCAACACCAGGACGATGAGCAGGACATAGATTGCCGTCGTCTCCAGGAGCGCCAGCGAGATGAGCAGGGTGTTGCGGATGTCGCTCGCCGCTTCCGGCTGACGGGTCATGCCTTCGAGAGCCTTGAGGACGGCGCGGCCTTCGACCCACGCCGGCAAAATGGCGCCCAGAACCATCCCAAATGTTGCCGTTACAATCGTCACAATTGTTACCAGGGTACCGGGTTCAAGTTGAGCCATGTCAATGCAACCTCCTTTGAAAAACGTTTTAACATTAGCACGTGGCTATGTTTGGTTACGTGTCAGCTTTTGCTCTCACCAAGCGCCGCGGCGATATAACTCAACGCCAGGACGGTGAAAATGTAGGCTTGCAAAACGCCTGAAATCATCCCCAAGGCCATCATCGGCAGCGGCGCGAGCGGTTGTACCAAAGAGAAAATGGCGGCCACGATGAATTCGGAGCTGAGGACATTGCCGAACAGGCATAGCGTCAACGACAGGGTACGGCTCAATTGGCCGATGATTTCCAGAGGCAACAGGAAGACCGGCGTCGCCAATCCTTTGAGATGGCCCCACAGCCCCTTCTCACGGATGCCGTAATAATGCACGGTAAAGAAGATGACCAGCGCCATCGCCAGCGGGGTGTTGATGTCCTTCGTCGGCGTCGCCAGGAAGGGCAGTACCCCCAGATTATTAGCCAGCAAGAGAAACAAGATGACGCTTCCCAGGAAAGGCAGAAAAGGTTCCGCCGGACGCCCCAGCATGTCCGAAACGGTGTCACCGACAAAATCTACAAACATTTCCAAAGCTGCCGGCATCGTGCGCCGCATGATCAACACGACGCTCAGCGTCAGCGCCATCATAATCCATGTAGAAATCACCGTATCCCGTACCGGAATGACGCCAAAGAGGGTAAAAACAACTTTCGGGAAAACTGTCTCCATGCACGGGTCCTCGATTTTGATGCCAATCGCGTTGAAATTTTATCGGCAGATTTAGCAGATCAAGCAGATTTTTTAATCGTCTTACAGAAAACAATCGGCAATAAAAAAAGCCAACGCGCAAGCCACAATCCGGCGAAAGTACACAACCCCGCGATGGCACTATGGCGCAATGCGGTGGTCAAGAGCAATGTCGCCAGGGCCAGCCGCAAGCCCAAACCACCAACCAGGCTGGACACGGCGCGGATTTCCCGGCCAGGACGCACGCCGGCAACCGTCCACGCCATAGCGATGAGGTTCAACACCCCACCTGCGATTCCAATAGCCAGCCAGAGCAATGGATTCACATCGTCAACCCATCTGCCTCTTCATCGAAGGAGGCTCCAAGTGAAGCCAACAGCGCACGCGCCAGCCGCTCAAAATGTTTTTCCTCTTCATCGGCGACGGCTGCGGTTATGTCGGTTTCCGGCGCCGCCGGTTCGCCAACGGTCAACAGCGTGACCACGTTGTCCATAACCTGGAGGACACTTTCGGCAATGGAGATAGTTTCCGTGCCTGTAGCCGTGGTATACTTCACCGGACCGGCAAGCGTCTCGGCCAGTAAGGGGGCGTGACGCGGGTAGATGCTCAGCCAGCCGCCATCGGCGAGCTTCAGACTGACCCGGCGCACATTTGCCACGTCGAGCAGGGTTCTCTCCGGCGTCAAAATACCGAGACGCAACAGATCAGGCACCGGCCACCTCTGTCGGTGTCACAATTTGGGCTTTGGCGAATACGTCGTCAAGGGTACCGACCATGTAAAAGGCTTGTTCAGGCACATCATCACACTGCCCGTTGAGGATGGCCTCAAAGCCACGCAAGGTCTCTTCCAAAGGAACAAAAGCCCCCGGCCTGCCGGTAAAGTTGCTCGAAGCAAAGAACGGCTGGGTGAGGAAACGTTGTAGCCGTCGCGCCCGGTGTACGGCGACCCGGTCGGCTTCACTGAGTTCCTCGATTCCCAGGATGGCGATCACGTCCTGTAAGGCTTCGTAGCGCGCCAGCAGTGCCCGCACGGCCATTGCAATCGTGTAATGCCGTTCGCCTACGCCTTCCGGGGTGAGCAAAGTGCTGCTGGAGGCCAACGGATCAATTGCCGGATACAGCCCCAGGCTCACCTGACGCCGCGAGAGTACCGTGGAGGCATCAAGATGTCCGAATGTCGCTACCACTGCCGGGTCGGTCAGATCGTCGGCGGGGATATACACGGCCTGCACCGAGGTGACGCTGCCCCGGCTGGTGGTGGTGATGCGCTCCTGCAACGCCCCCATCTCACTGCTGAGCGTCGGTTGATAGCCCACAGCACTCGGCAGTCGTCCGAGCACGGCGGAGACTTCGGCGCCGGCCTGAATATAGCGGAAGATGTTATCAATGAAAAGCAACACCTGACGTCGCTCATAGTCACGGAAATACTCCGCCATCGTCAACGCAGTAAGGGGGACACGCAGGCGCGCGCCGGGCGGCTCATTCATCTGTCCGAAGACCAGTATGGTATTGTCAATCACGCCGCTGCGCTGCATATCCAGCCATAATTCATTCCCCTCACGGCTGCGCTCTCCCACGCCGGCAAAGAGGACAATGCCGGAGTGCTCGCGGATGGTATTGCCCATTAGCTCGATCATCAAGACCGTTTTGCCGACGCCTGCGCCGCCGAACAAACCGATTTTGCCGCCGCGCGGATAAGGCGTCAACAAATCAATTGCTTTGATGCCGGTGATGAAAGGCTCCGCCACCACCCGCTGCTCGCGTAAGGGCGGCGATGCGACATGGATGGAGCGTCGTTCTGCGGTCACAAGGGGAGGCTTACCGTCTATAGGTTCACCCAGGACGTTAAACATCCGTCCCAAGGTCTCCGGGCCAACGGGGACCTTAATCGCGTCACCGGTGTCCAGAACTGTCAGTCCGCGGCGCAAACCGGCCGTTCCCCCCATCGCCACAGCACGCACAGAGAACGGATCAATGTGCTCCTGAACCTCGATGACCAGATGCGGCATGCCGTCATCGCGTTGCACAATCAAGGCGTTGTGAATCCCCGGTAAATCCCCGGAAGGAAACCGGGCATCCACTACTACACCGGCCACCCGCGCAACCGTCCCTACATTCTTCAAGCGTTCACCTGTGTTCACAAGGTTGCATACGGTGTCAGTATACCAAAAGGTGCTGAATGAAGCAAGCCAGATTTCATCGGACAAAATGCCCAAATGCGTGTATTATCAGGCTGGGAAATTTCAAGGAGATGAAATATGCCACTGGTAGAAGAGTTAGGCATTGATCTGGGCACGGTCAACGTGCTGGTCTATGTGCGCGGACGGGGGATCGTGTTGCAAGAGCCTTCGGTTGTCGCCAGGGCTTATCAACGCTCTAACACAACCAGGCGAGTCCCCGGTCTGGTGCGGCGGCCGCGGCGCGTTGCCCATCGGGGATATAGCGAAAACCACATTGCCGAATGATATTC
>JAIOAX010000039.1 GCA_019873645.1 Chloroflexota bacterium
GAAACAGAAGCGCAGCGTGAGTCAGGGCGGGCGGCGCGCCGTGATTGGTGCAGATAGTACGTATGTTAAGGTCAAGGGCCAAGTCACGGGGATTGAAATGGTGGTGGATAGCTCGGCGGAACAAATGCAGACCGAATTACAGCAAATCCTCAAATTGGTCTGGCCCCGTCCCCCGGATGGGGCGGAACAATTAGGGGAATTGTTTGAACGCTATAAAGATGTGCCCGTTCCTCCAGTCGGGGAACGCCATAGCGTGTGGTACCGTATGCGGATGTTGATCACCCGCCTGTGGAATCGCTGGCACAAATTCACCCTGGATCAGCGCCGCGATGACCTGGATGGCACGAACAATAGGTGTGAACACTTGATTGGCTGGTGGATTAAAGAACGTTACCGCACCCTGCGCGGCTACAAACGCGAACCCTCCATCAAAAACGTGGTCACCTTGACCGCGCGCATGGGCGCGCGGTCAGGGCACTACGATATGACGGAGTTGTTCGCTTAAGCCCACCGGTGTGACTCCGGGGTTTACCCCTGCCGCTCTACCGTTCTTTCCCATATTTTGAACAGACACGTTCATACCCGGCCATGTGTCAAACGAAAAGATAATGTTACCGAAAGGCCATCATTCAACGGAATGAAAATGCTACCCAATGGCCTTCCTGCTGCTAAGTTCTTTAATATTCGCCTTTAGCATTATTGGTCTTTTAAGAGGGTCTCGAAGACGTTCTCAACGTGTCCAGGGATAGCACCAGGCAAGGCGAAAAGCTGGTCCAAGGCCGCGTAGATGTCTCGACGCAATTGCCTGGGATTAGTGATGTCAATACGGAGTTGGAGTAGCTGCAGCGCATCGCCGCGGCGCGGCAGAGTCTGCGCCTGGGTCAGGGTGTGCGGCTGGAAGACATTGAAGCATAGAGCCCGGACTTGACGGGTTACGGCTTTTAATCGGCTGAAGCAAGGTGTACACGTCCACACCGGCTTCAGCCGTTTTTTTGCCATACTCCTTTGATCCCTACCCACCAGCGGTACGGATAGTACAACGGCGTCAACCACGCATGCGGGATGGCATAGCGCCGTCGCATGTAGCTTGCCGAGGGGAACAGGCTGTGCCAGGCGTAAACCAGCCGCGTTTTCCAATCCGGCATGCTCGCCAGGTCGGTCCAGAAGCGCCGGATGACCGGGCGGTGCGGCGCGGTGAGGTCGGCGAACACCCGCGCCTCTTGGGCGGAAGGCGTCAGCGCCCGCAAGCGCGCCAGCGCCGGTTCAGGGATGGGGATGTGCCAGTCCTCCGTCACGCGCAGCAGCAGTTGACGCAGCGGCAACGTTAGCTCAAGGTTTTGCGCCCGATCCAGCAGGTGGTTCCAATCAAGGGTGTCCCGGTAGGCCATGAGCACCTCGGCGATGTCGTGCAGCCAGAGCAGGCGGGGCGCGCCGCTCCCGTGATGCAGCAGCAGGTGCCCGCACAGATGCAGCAGCAACGCCTCCGGGCCGAGCATGCGCGTGGTCACGTTCTCGATGCGCAGCGGCGCCGCCGTCTCCCAGAACCATGCCGACGCCAAGCGATGCTGATAGTAGGGCGAATCGAATAGGCTCCAGTGGATTTCCAGCGTCATCTCCTGCGCGCCGGGCCTGCGGAGCAATACCTCGTTTTCGTAGGCGAGGGTATCCCCGGCGCGGGCCTCGGCCTGCGGCGACGTATAGCCCATATCGGCAAGCAGGCGCAGGGCCGCCGCTGCATCTTCGCGGTGGATCAGCACATCCACATCGCACATCGGGCGGACGGCGGGATTGCCGTAGACGGCCTCGGCCAGCGCCGCGCCCTTGAGGACGATGGCCGGGATGCTGTGCGCTGCAAGCTGCTCGAGCAAGCGCGCCAGTTCGTGGAACACCAGCAGATTCCGCCGGGCGTTGGCGAAGTAGGCCAAACGCCAGGCGTCTTCGAGGTCGGCGGGGAGCCAATGCCGTCCCCGCATGGTGGCGTACAGCAGTGGTGCGATGCCCTCACGCTCCACAAGGTCGCGGACGGCGTCCCACGCAAAGCCTTCTGTCTGACTCAGCGCGCGCGCCGCTTCCAGAGCGGCTGCATCCCACCGTCCGCGCAGGCACAGGCGCACAAATTCATCGGCCGTCCCCGATAATTCATTCACAATCTTTGTCCCAGAAACAATATGCCAAATTTTTTATCAGCAGACATCATGAGCGACGCGCTCCACCCAAGCATGAAAATGCGCGCTATTTTCGGAATAGATTGAGCAGATTCTGTCTGTTTAATCTATCCACGCTGTCTGCTGGCAGGTTTTCTTCATCATAACGGGAACAGAGGGGACGTCAAGTGCATCAGACCGGTGCCCGCTGTGGCGCGGTCAGCGACCGGCCACAGCGCGGTGTTGTGTACTGCGCAGCAATCTGCCCCGAAGTTGAAAAACACGCAGACCTGACAGGTCTTCTGAGACCTGTCAGGTCTGTACAAGCTCCCTGCGGTGGCGCGGTCAGCGACCGATGGACGATTTCGTTCTCTGTTTCTGGAAACGCGACCGGAGGTGGAGAGGCAGAAACGGCACGTCAATTCCTGTTTTGGGGTTATAATCCAGATAGTGGATACTTACGCTTGCCATCCGAGCGTGGGAGTGATTGACCACCAAACTGACGACTACAGGACTATTAAGGAGTGCTGATGCGGGCTTTAGTGTTAGATCAGGATTGGCGTTTTGTTGAGGATTACCCGGTCCCCGATCCGCCGTCCGGCGAGGCGCGTATTCGTGTGCGCGTCGCCGGCATCTGCAATACCGATCTGGAGCTAGCGCGGGGCTACTTGCACTTCTGCGGGGTCGCCGGGCACGAATTCGTCGGCGTGGTTGAGTATGCGCCGGGCGCCGAAGCCTGGGAGGGCCGGCGCGTCGTCGGCGACATCAACGCGGCATGCGGCGTCTGTACGACGTGCCGGGCCGGGCGTCCCACACATTGCCCGCACCGCACCACGTTGGGCATGGATGGCCGCGATGGGGCGTTTGCTGACTATTTGACGCTGCCCGTCAGGAATCTCTACGCCGTCCCCGATGCGCTCCCCGACGAGGTGGCTGTGTTCACCGAGCCGCTGGCGGCCGCCTGTGAAATCCTGGAACAGGTTCACGTCCGCCCGACGGATCGGGTCATCGTCCTGGGGGATGGGAAGCTGGGGTTGTTGTGCGCGCAGGTGTTGGCGCTGACCGGCTGTGATTTAACCGTGATTGGCCGCCATGCCGACAAACTGGACATTCTCGCGCGTCTGGGCATTGTGGCGCTGCATACGCCGCGAGGGGTGATGGTAGAAGCGGCGGAGATTGGGGGGATGGCGGATGTGGTTGTCGAGGCGACCGGGCATCCCGACGGTTTTGCTATGGCGCGTCAGTTGCTGCGTCCACGGGGAACACTGGTGTTGAAATCTACGTATCACGGGGCGGTGAAAGCCGACTTCAGCCGGGCGGTTGTGGATGAGATACAGCTTGTGGGGTCGCGGTGTGGCCCGTTTGCACCGGCGTTGCGCCTGCTGGAACGGGGGTTGGTCAATGTCAGGCCGCTGATCCAGGCGAACTATCCGTTTGCGGAGATTCTAACAGCGTTGCACCGCGCCGAATTGCCCGGCGCGTTGAAAGTGTTGGTGACGATGTAGCGCGGCTCAATGGGCTGTTGGCCGGCACATAGGAACAGAGACACAAAGGGCACGGGGAAAAATTCGTGCCCGCTATGGTCAACTAAGTCGCCGCCGGTAGGTGGATGGTGAAGGTACTGCCTTTGCCAGGCTCACTTTGGACAGTGATCTCCCCACCCATACAATTGATCAACGCCTTGGCGATGGCAAGCCCCAGGCCGGTGCCTTGCTGCTCCATTCTATCACGGTCAATCTGGCGGAAACGCTCAAACAGATGGCTGAGGTGGGCCGGGGCGATGCTAATTCCCTCGTCGGTCACGGCGATTTCGACCCCATCTTGAACGGCAGAGACGGTTACCACAACCCGTTTGCCCTTTCTCCGCGAGAATTTGATGGCATTGTCTATCAATCGTCCCAGGGCATCGGATAAGAAGCTCTCGTAAATCCGCACCGGCGGCAGATCAGGCGCGATATGCGTTTCCAGGACGAGACCTTCTTTCTCTGCCTGAGCTTTATAGAGTCTCAAGGTATGCTCAACGAGATTCCCCACTTTATCATACACCGTTGCCAGGATGTGGAACTCGCGTTCCAGTTGGCCGGTGTCCAGGCGCACGATCATCAGCAGGTCCTCGACCAGGGTGCGCAGACGTTCGGCGCCGCGGCGGATGCTGAGCAGATACTGCTGAAATTCTCCGGCAGGGAGCTGGGCGGCGTCTTCGAGGGCCAGCTCGGTGTAGCCGTAGACGCTGGTCAAAGGGGTGCGCAATTCGTGGCTCAGCAGGGTGATGATTTGCTGCTTAAGTTCCTCAAATTCGGTCTCCGTGGCTTCGCGGATGGCTTCGGCCCGTCCGATCCGCGAACGCACCACGACCACCAGTTCCTGGGGATCGAAAGGTTTGGTGAGGTAATCTTCGGCCCCCATAGCTTTGCCTTTCAAGCGATCCTCTTTTTCGGCGCGTGCCGTCAAAAAAATGAAGGGGATCGGCACCCATTCCGGGCGTGCGTGGACCGCCTCGAAAAACTTGTATCCATCCATCCGAGGCATAGAGATATCGGCGATGATCAGATCGGGTGTATAACGCTCCATCACCTCCAGCCCTTCGATGCCGTCGCTGGCCGTGATCACCTCATATCCCTCTAGTTGCAGCACTTCGCGGATCGCCATCAACAGGAGATCCTGGTCTTCGACAACGAGAATTTGTTTCTGTGCCATAGGTTTTTTCTCCCGAAAATTGTCCGTATTTGCCAGTCCGCTAGTCGCCTGGTTAATGCCCTTAACCAAATGCAGGCTGACAGTGAAGTTTTCATGAGTTCACGAGGTATGCCTGTATAAGTATGACTCAGGGTTCCAGCAATGGCAGCCAGACGGTGAAGGTGGATCCCACGTCCACTTCACTTTCAACGGTCACCGTTCCTCCATGTAATTCTACGATTTCCTTGACAATTGCAAGTCCCAGGCCGCTGCCCTGAATGTGCAACTTTTGCGGCTTGTCACCGCGGAAAAAACGCTTGAAGATATGCTCACACTCGTGCTCAGGGATCCCCATACCGGTATCCTTGACCGTCAGTATGCCCCAATACCGATTGTCCTTTATACGCCGTTCTGTGGAAACCGCAACTTCTCCCCCTTTGAAGGTGTAATTTAATGCATTTTCAATAAGATTGTTGATCACTTGAATGAACCTGTCTCGATCTACGGAGACCATAATTGCGCTACCGCTGTTGTGGTAGTGCAGCAGCAAACCCCGCGATTCGGCCAGTATCCGGTGACTCATAACCGCCATCTCGGTCAGGGCATTGAGGTCCACAAGCTGCCGCTTCAATTCTAACTGTCCACCTTCAATCCGCGAAATTTGCAGGATGTCTTCGATGAGCTTGGAGAGACGTTCGGCTTCGCGATCCAGGGCCTCAAAGTAACGTTGACGGTTCCCCGGCGGGGACTGGCGTAGCAGCGAGGAGTACAAAATAATAGAGGTTAGCGGGGTGCGTAACTCGTGGGAGATGTTAGAAATGAACTGCGATTTCATCCGATCCAAAGCTTTGAGATAGCTCACATCGTGGGCGGCGATGACGGCCGCCGGTCCTTGATTTCCTTGTCCAAGGATCGCTGCGGCGCGCAATTCCAGGTCGAGACCGGTCAGCTCGATGACGGCATCGGGGTGGGCATCCGCACGCCGCGCCAGATCGCGGATTAACGTCCGCAGTCGCTCCACATCCTGCGCTGACAGGGAGTGGTAAAGCCATTTCTTGGCAACTCGATTCGCATCTACAATAACGCCGTCGCTATCGGTGACGATAATGCCGTCAGAGGTGCCGCTGAGGATGGCCTCCAGCCAGGCATTTTTGGCTTCCAGTTCGATGGTGCGTTCATAGACCCGGCGTTCCAGTTGTTCGGCGTAGCGGCGGGTTTGCTGGAACAGCCGGGCATTCTGGAGCGCGATGGAGGCATGGTTGGCAAAAGCCTGCAATCTTTCCGCATCCTGAGCGTTGAACTGTCCGACGTTCAGCCCGGCTACATTGATAAAGCCTTCGGTCTTCCCGGCAATGCGAATCGGCGCGGCGACATACGCTTTGAGTTTTTCCTGACCGGCAACTTTAACCCAACGTGGATCGTTTTCAATGTTGGTGATGACTACAGGACAGCCCTCCTCAATCATCCGCACCAGGCTGGGATAATGCATAACGGGGATATTCTCACGCGATTGCGGCATGGCAATGCCTAGCTCTTCATAACCCCGCCAGCGAATCATCCGCCCTGTTTCTCCTTCGATCAGAATGATATTGAAGATGTCGCCATGCACGACGCGGACGACTTGATCCAGGATGGTATCCAGCACTTGGTCGAAATCCAGGACACTGCTGATCGTGGCAGCGGCGGCGGCCAGGGCTTCGGCCAGTTCCCGCTGTCCACGTTGCGCTTCGTAGAGCCGCGCATTCTCAATGGCTATGGCCGCCTGTTGGGCAAACGCCCGCACCACGCGGATCTCTTCATCGGTATATGTGTGCAAGCCCCGGTTATCAATGGTCAACGCGCCGATGACTTTGTCGCGCACCCATAGCGGCACACCCAGATTAGAGCGCATGTAAAATGATTTGTTAAACGGAATCCATCCCATGGCATCCTGTTGGGTGTCCTTAATGATGACCACTTCCCCGGCAGCCAGACGGCGGTTGTAGGGATAGTCTTTCAGGGGATAGCACATCCCTATCGGCGCATGCGGTGCGTTGCGTGTGGCAATGACACACATCGCGTCATGTTCGAGAATCTGGATGCTGCCACTGTCATAGGGGAAGATACTTTCCAGTTGATCCATAATCAACGTGAGCACTTTTTGCAAGTCCAGTGTGTTCATGACCAGCGCCGTCGCCTGTAAGCGCTCTGCGATCTCACGATGCCGCTGCTCGGCGCGGAACAGGCGGTCGTTCTCCAGGGCGATAGCAAGCATGTCGGCGATTTGTTGCAAGATGGGGATTTGCGTCGGTTTGAGTAGCTGGCGGCTTCCTGCATACAGCAAACCCGTCAGCTCATTGCCGACGATAAGCGGCACAATGATCCGCGAACGAACGCCGAGGGCTTGCAATTCTCGCAGGAGTGACTCGGCGGATGGGATGTCGAGATCTGTCGTGAGGTGGGGCTGACCGTCACAGAGGTACGTGCAGATATCCGCCGGCAAGCTCAAGACACTGCCGGCCGGCAAGGTGGGAACGGTGGATTCCAGGACTGTAAAGACCCGGCGTGGCGCGTCATAAAGTGCCAGGATGACATATTCGCATGCGGCCAGATCCGACAAGCCGCGGGTCAACATCGGGAAGGCGCGCTGCACGTCCAGCGTGTTCAACGTGCGCGCGATCTCGCTGACACACTCCTGTTCACGGGCGCGCTGCTGTATCTTGCCGAACAAGCGCGCGTTGTAAATCGCAATCGCAATCGTCGCGGCGGTGGATTCCACCAACCAGCGATATTCCGGGGTGAAAAAGGCCGGTTGGGTGCTGGCAAGCGTCAGTACGCCGAGCAACTCATCCCCACTGAACAGGGGGAGACTCAAAGCCGAGCGGATGTCGGTGGTGCTGGATGTGGGAATCCAGCGGGGATCGGTGGTCACATCATCAATCACAGCCGTTTGCCGCTGTTGGGCGACCCAGCCGCTCAACCCATGCCCCATGCGGAATTCTTGCATCAATGCCCCTATAGTTTCGGCGTCGTAACGCATATAGGCCATCAGGTGCATGGCATCAGATTCCGTATCTATCGTGAATAATAGCCCATGCAGAGGCCCCAACGCGGTACAAATTTCTTCCAGGGCCATGCGACATACTTCTGGAACATCAAGGCTGCTCGACAAATGTTGTCCCAGACGGCACACCAGGCCCAACTGTTGTTTCTCACGGTTCAAGGAATCCAGAAGCAGAAAATTTTCAACAGCTGCCGCGGTTTGATTGGCCATGGCTATGAGAAGGGCAACCTCATGCCCGTTGAACACCGGCTTACTCGCGGGGCGCAGTGCTATCAAGATGCCCATCACGCGGTTATGATAGTACAAGGGCGCTACAACGGCGGAACCGAGGTAGTGCGCCAGGCGGTGGCAGAACGGCCAGGTTGTGGCGACGGCACATTCCCTGGTGAGCAAAGTCGCGGTCTCTACGTGTGGATATGACTTCTTCACATCACCCCATAGTTCGGCAAACGAGAGGCGGATTTGGGGATCGGCATCTGCGCCGCCCTGCACGTAATACTGGATGTTCGCTGGTTCGTCGGCGAAAGTTGCCAGGATCACCCAAGGCGACTCTAACGCCTCAACAACGCCGGCCACCACAGTTTCCAGGAGATCGGGCAGGTTAGCAAAGGTGATGAGCGAACGGGTCAGCCGGTATAGGGTCTCGGCGCGCTTACGCGCGGTGCGTTCTAACTCCAGCAGACGGGCATTGGCCACAGCATTGGCTGACTGGTGCGCCAAAGCCTGGATAAAGTCAATCTCGGCCTCGGTAAAGCGCCAGGGCTGGCGGCGTGCAAGCATAATGCCGCCGATAATTTCTTCCTCTTCAACCATGGGCACAATCAGCAGCACCCGCAGGCCTTCCTGGAGCATCGGGCGTTGCAAAGCAGCATCCAGGGCATCTTCTGTGTCACAAATTTGAACCGGATGGCGCTCCCGCAGTGCCCGGCCGATGGGGCCTTCGTAAAGAAGTGCGCCCCCACTTGCCTGCAGGGCCTGGATATAGGCCGCCGGCAGTTTATAACTTGCCAGAATGATATCACCGTCTGGTCGCAGGGTGAACACGCCGCTCATATCGGCATCTGCAAGCTCTACGGCGTGTTGGGCAATCGAGTCCAGAATCTGCTGCAAGCTGAGGCCGGCCGAGATTTTCTGGCTGATACGGGTGATGGCGGCCAGTTCTTCGGCGCGATGGCGAATATGCGCATTGAGAAGCGCCTGCGCGACCAGGTCGGCAATCTGGCGGGCAAAGGTAATCTCATCGGCCCGCCACTCCCGACATGGTCCGACGTGTTCATGACACACCACCCCGACGATTTGTCCGTGCAAGCGGATCGGCGCTTCCAGGGTGGAACTGACCCCCATCGGATCCCAGTAGGCCTCGGTCAGAGGTGCCGTCCGGGGATCCGTTCTGACATTGGGTACGGCCAGGACAAAACCTTCCTGCATGGCGGCAAAGTATTCCGGATATTGGCTGACCCACAATCCTTCATCATGCGTCAATATGCCGGATGACAGGCGGTGCCCGGCCAGAAATTGCAGCTCACTGCCGTCGGGGGTGATCTTCCAAATGCCTACCAGTTCCAGTTGTAGCGTGATTGCTGCCGTTTCAGCAATCAGGGGCAGCGCTTCGTCCAGCCGCCCTTCGCTGACGGCGGGGTGCGTGCTCAATTCGATGATCGCGCTCTGCTGTTGCTGCACACGTTCAAGAAGCTGCAAACGCTCGGTCTCCACGGAGGAGAAGAGCTGCTGCTCGCGTTGTTTTTCGGCGGTGATGTCGCCGATGAAGCCTTCACAGAACAGCAGGGCGCCGGCCGGGGAAAACACACCGCTCCCCTGGTCTTGGACCCAGCGGACGGTTTGCCCGGCGGTCACGATGCGGTACATGCAGCAGTAGGGTTGGCGGTTGTGAAAGGCCGTGGTCATCTGAGCGACGACATTCTGGTAGTCTTCTGGGTGGACCCAGCCCATGAAGGTGTCTTTATGCTCGGTGAGCCAGACAGCGGGGGAGCGACCGGTCAACGGTTCACAGCCGGCGCTGATGAATTCCAGAGTCCATTGCCCTGTGACTGTATAGCGCCAGCGATAGACTATGCCCGGCAGATGCTCAAGCACGCTTGCCAACAAGCGGCCTTCTACGACAGGCTCACTTGCACCGGCAGCATTGACCACTAGGTCAGAACACCCGGCAGATGAAATGTTGCACTGTGCAGCAGTCCCCAAGGTATCCCCCACAATTCAGGTCACGCTAACAACGCCTGCGCCTGGTCCGGCGCCAACGCTTCACGTCGGGCGATGCGGTCCTCCAGCTCTTTGGCCAGCTTTTTGTCGTTGATGACGATGGAGCCGACAATCCTGCCGTCGTGAAGCACGATCTTTTTGTAGGTTTTGGCGTCCGCATCAAGAGCACGGATTTCGGTATAGTCCCCGGTCTCCGGGTTGACCATGCCGACCGAGCTCACGTCAATGCCAACAACTTTGAGTGTTGTCGAAGGCACCACGACGTCGTAAGGGGTGGCTTCGCCGGCCATGTTGACGGCGGCAACCCGTCCCTGCGCCTGGGCGATGGGCGCAATGGCCCACGCATAGCCCTTGTAGACGGCCACATCGCCGGCCGCGTAAATGTCCGGCACGCTGGTCGCCATGTGATCGTCCACAACGATGCCGCGCTCGACGGTCAGACCGGCCTCCTGGGCCAGGCGCGCGTTGCAGCGCACGCCGGCTGCCACCAGCACCAGGCCGGCGGGGAACTCGCGGCCGTCTTTGAGCCGCACGCCGGTCACGGCGCGCTCGCCCAGAAAAGCCTCGCTCTGCGCGCCCACGACGACCTTGATTCCCAACGATTCCACAAACTGTTGCAACAACGTCGCGCCTTCAACATCCAACTGCCGGGGCAGCAGGCGGGGGAAGAATTCCAGCACGGTGACGTTGCCGCAAAATCCCAAAAGGCCACGCGCCGCTTCAAGTCCCAAAAGCCCGCCGCCGAGCACGATGGTCTGTCCGCATGCCGAAGCGCGCCGCTCCAGCTCCAGAGTGTCGGCCAGGGTACGCCAGGTGAACACGCCGTCCTTGTCACTCCCCGGCAAGGGGGGCACGAAGGGGATACTGCCCGTTGCCAGTAACAAGCGATCATACGTTACCTGAGTCCCATCGCCCAATGTCATTGTGTGCGCGCCGGGGTCTACGCGCGTGACGCTGCGTCCCAGATAGACATCAATACCGCGTCCTTTGTACCACGCCAGATCGCGGCGCAACAGTCGCTCCAGGGTGATGCCGCCGGCGAGAAATTCCGTAAGTTGTGGGCGATAATAGTAGGGGTATTCTTCATCTGAGTAGACTTCTATGATACCGACCTTGCGGTTCGCCAATTCCAAAGCCGCAGTAATTCCGGCCACGCCGCCGCCTACGATGACATAACGCATGTTCGACTCCTTTTCAATAAGTGTACTTCCTATTCTACAGCAAAAAACGTAAGACATAAAACCATAACCCTTGCAAAAACGTTGCAATTTGGAAACGGATTTTCACCGATCGGCCTCCGGCAAAAAAACTGACAGGTTGGGTGGCCTGTCAGTTCGCAAATGGGTAGCCTGTATCCTACGGCGAAGGGCAGCGGGTGACCGCGACTTCATTGTCTTCCAGCAGGAACGCTGGCGGGATCTGCATTTTGGCCGTGCAGGCCAGCGGTTGATGGCTGTGAGCGATGTGGATACGCCCTTCACCGGTATTGGGCATGGTTTTCCCGCGTAACGTCAGCCCGACTTGCGCATAGTAGATGCCGACATTCTCCATCAGCACGTTGGCCTCCGGTCCAATGTCTATACCGCGCCAGTCGTTAGGGCCGGGATTCAACATCCTGTTGTTGGTATTGCCCAGCAAGTCATCGTTCAACGAGGTAAACACGACCAGTTGATCGGAGCGGCCCACGGCGCGCAGATGACCGAGCACCGTCAATTTTCCCGCCGGCGCAGCTTTGATGACCGTGCCTACATCAATGCTTAACACCGCGCCCGGTTTGACGGTGATTTCACCCTCAAGGACGCGCACGATTTGATCGGCCAGGCCGCCAAGCCGCGCCCAGGTCTGATCGGTTTCAATTGTGCCGGTCAAGACGGTTATGCCCTTAAGACCGTTGCCCTCGAACTGGACAACACGCAAGTTGGGCGACGAGGTCGGCGTCATACGCAGTCCGGCGCCCGCTGTGGTGTAAAGCTGGACGGTGTATAGCCGAGGCGCTGCGTCTACCAACGTGATGGGAGCATAGCGAACTATGGCGTTTTGGATATCCGTCGTGTTGTCTACACCTTCCAGGGTGACGCCGCCCCAGGTGCGGAGATCTTGGGGCGTGGTGACGCCGTCAATATCTCCGCCGTATTCATCGTCATGCACTGATGTTAAGACAATTTTCTCTTCTGGCGCGTTGCCGCCGATGGCCGATAAAATCCCCTGCACCACCAGCTTGCCCGTCTCGGTAAATTTGACCACCACGCCCGGCTGGAGTGTCAGTTTGGCCTGCGGCCCGACGGTGATAGTATCGCGGACCACCCGCACAATCGGTGTATCCCCGCCGAGTTTGCCCCACGTCCATTCTCCCTTGCCTGTGAGGGTCGCGCCGTAGATCTCCAACGCATCCGCAGCGCGATTGCCGGTCAGGGTCAAGGTATTGAACACCGGGGAAGCGTTAGCGTCGGCGCTCAGGGGGTAGCCAGCGCTGTTAGCAATGGTCACCTGTGTCAATTCGGGCGCGCCGCCACGGATCAACACGGCTGCGCCTGTGCGTCCTCCATAGTGGACGGTGACATCGCGCAAATAGGATTTCTGGCTGCTTTCGTAGAACGTGATGCTTCCCCAGTCGCCGGGTTGGGGATCAATGGCTTCGCGATAGGTGACGCCGCCTACCTCGTCGCGGCTGTCATGGATCGAGGTGAAATGCGCACCGTTGGCTTTCAACAAGCCACGCACCCAGATTCCGGGGGGTTGTCCTTTGCCCCTGAACCAGAATTTGACAATGGCGCCGGGTTTGATATCTAGCGTGGCCTCTTCATCTACCCACAGCGGGCCGGTGACAACGTACACGATATTGGATGCCGGCCAGACGGTATTGGGCGACCGCAGCGTGCCGCCGCGTACCTCTATGCCGTTGATAGGGTTATCGGCGAGGTTCACGTTCTGAGACAGATCCGGCGGTATGCTGCCGTCGAAGCTGAGAGCGAAGAGCGCGCTGTTCGCAATCGTCACATTCGAGAGGATGGGAGCACTGTCGAACAGATAGAGCGCACGTTCACCGGCATACGCGATCCGCGCATAGCTGAGGATCGAAGTGCCGGTAGGATTATAAAGCCGTATACCTTCCCATCCGCCGGGTTGTTTATCCCAGGCTGTAAAGACGACCGGCGCGGCTTCACTGCCGCAGGCATACAGGTCGCCGTACACCTCCAGGCTTGTGCCGGTGGAGAAAACCAGAGTTGCGCCAGGGTAGATTAGCAAGCGGTATCCTTCCGGTATCACAAGCGTCCTGGTAATCACAACTTGCGTAGCGGTGAACACCGTATCGGCGGTCAAGTCGCCACCCAATGCCTCAACCCGTGTGAATTCGGCGAGGTTGAGGTTACGGCAGGCCCGCAAGGTCGGGCGTTCTGCCTGTGAGGTTTTTAACGCACCCGGAAGAGGCAGGGAGGTTATCCCCCCACGCCACAACACCCACGCCAGGGCGAGCAGAAGCGGCAGCTCGAGCAACCCCAGAATGCTGAAAAACACCCGCCCATCGAACAGACGGAACTTGCGCGTAGCTAAAGGCGCACGGAGTTCAACGGCGGCTTCGGCAGTCGCTTCGGCCGGCGTGGATGTTAAGGGTGGCTGCGGCGTGGCGGCGGCTTCAGACGTAGCCGGCGTGACCGGCGTGGACAGTCCCTGAGAACGCAGACGCCGCGCCCGCTGCAAAAAGCTCTCCGATGTTGCGCCGATCTGCGCCGTTGGTTCTTCTTCGGGAATGAGCGCAGTTTCCTTCATCCCCATGGGGGTGACGGGCGGTGCAATTTCTGTGGCGGGCGACGGCATCTTTGAGGGGCGCGCTCCGGTTGTTGGGGATAGCAGGTCTTCTATGCTTTCCAGGGGGGGTGTGGGGGCGGCCGACGGCGTTTTTTCGGCGCGGGTAAAGGCCGTGGGCGACAGCAATTCTTCTACCGGCGGCGCAGCCTCTAGCAGCGGCGACGTTGTTGGCAGCGGCGTGAGTTCATCAAGGAAGGGTGAGGTCTTGGGTGCGGGGGCCGCCGGTTCCTCAAACACCGCCCCCCAGCCGGAGGTTATCTCCGGCGTGAAAAGTTCCGGTTCCTCCGGCTCTTCAACAGTGGCTATGCCGCCGCTGCGTGGCTCAGGCAGCGGCCAACCGGCGCGCAGGGCCTCCAGGCCGATCACAGCATCTTGATTGTTGGGGTTAATGCGCAAGACCTGACGCAGACAGTCCGTTTGGCGTCTGGGGTCGTCAAGCACTTGCGCCAGCCAAAGCCAGGCCAGTTCGTCGTTTGGGTTCTGGCGGACAAGTTGAAGCAGGGAGCGACGCGCCTCATCGTAGGCCCCTAGCCGGATATTCATAATCGCTGTATCGAGCGCTGGATTCTCCATCTCTCAACCTCCGAAACCACGAATCTACACGAATGAAATCGCAATATCGCCGGCCTCCTTTACCAGCTCGGTGGAATGGGCCACCAGGTTGCTTCGTGACCATCGGCGGCGGCGTCCCAGGCATCGGCCATGGCTTCCACGGAGCGGGTCGCCGGCGGTAAGAGATCAAAGCCGCGCCATTCGCCGGTGCGCGCGCCGGGCAACTGCAGTTGCGTGTTGCGACAATACTCGTACCAGTCGCGGAAGGTGCGCCACTGGATATCCACGCCGTAGCGGCCGGGGTGTTGCGTCATCGGCGAGAGCGGTTCGACGGTGTGACATGAATTCAGAATCTTCAGTTTGGAATGGGGATACATATTGTAAATGCTTTGCGCCAGCTTGATGGTCTGCTGAATGGCCTCTTCATCCTCGCCCGGCAAATTCAGCGAGAAATACACGATGATAGGCACGTTGTAGAGGTTGACTTCATCCAAGGCGTTGAAGAACTGAGCGTCGTTATAGCGTTTGCCGTTCAGGCGGCGCACCCGTTCCGAGCCGGAATAAGGGTTCAGCGCCACGCTGGAATGTTGCATATCCGCCGTGCGCACAAACTCTTTCATAAAGCCCGGCGGCGGAAGCTGGAAGAACTCGTTGTAGAGGCCGATTTTGATCTGCTCTTTGCGCAAGGTACGGAAGAGCGACTTCCAGTAAGGCTCGCCCATCGCTGCGAGGTCATAGGAAAAGCACACCTGGATGACTTGATGCTCGATGAGGTGTTTGATTTCGTTGACAATGGTTTCCACCGGCACGGGCACAATCCCCTCGCGCCCGGCGATGGCCTTGTGGGCACTGCGCGCGCCGCCGCAATAGGAGCACTCAAAGTCACAGCCGCGCGCGGTGGTGATCCAGCGCCCCCGATACTTGCTGATGTCCATACCGGCCTGCGCCTGACGCGCCAGCTCCATATCAATCACCAGATACTCGTGGACGAAATACTCGTCTTGATGTTCCAGCCAGTCCAGGTCTATGAAGTTGAATGTTGCGAAATCTTCCGGCCTGGCGCAATAGGTGCGCGGATTTTCCATGACCCGCCCGTTGTGGCGATAGGTGAGGTTGGGGATGGCCGAAAGATCGGGCATGACGCCGCGTTCCACGTCCATCAAGGCTTGCGCTAACGCCAGAAGCGGCCGTTCGGCGTCGCCGCGGATCACAAAATCCACCACCGGCATATCGCGGATGATCTCACCGGCAAAAGCCGAAGCGGTCAGCCCGCCGAGGATGACCCACGCATCGGGCAGCACTTCCTTCGCCACCTGCGCCACGCTGATTGCGCCGTAACAGTGTTCGTACCAGTGCAGGTCTATCAGCACCATGCGGGCTTCGCGGTAGGTCTGCAGCCATTGACGCAGGTTAAACTCGCCGTTTAGCTTTTTTTCCAGCGGGAAGTTGATCCCTCTAACCGGAATATTGTGGTCGCACAGCAAATTCATCAGTGCGGGCACGCCCATGGGGATCAAGCCATAGGGCCGCCCGAACTTGTAACGGGCCGGCGTGTCGTAAAGGTCTACGCTCTGTTTGGCCGGATGGATGTACAATGCTACGGGAGCCTGGTTCACTAACATAACCTCCAGAGAATCGGCGAATAAAAGAATCAAAGAATCGGCGAATGAAAGAATCGGCGAATCAGCAAATGATTTACCAGCCGGGGGGGATGGGCCACCAGCACTCCTCGTGGCCTTGCCGCGCTGCATCCCACGCATCTGCCATCGCTTCCAACGTGCGCGCCGCCGGATCCTGCAGTACAAAACCCCGGTGCATCTCGGTGCGCGACGCTGCGCCGCCCATTTGGGTTTCCCGACAATAAGTATACCAGTCATCAAAATTGCGCATAGTGACGCTAATCGCATATTTCTCAGGGTAGACGGCCATCGGCGACAGCGGGTCCAGCGTATGGCAGGAGTTCAAAATCCGCAGGCGCGACGGTGGATAGAGCTGACAAATTTGTTCCGCCAGGGCAATGGATTCCCGCAATGTCTCCGGCGTCTCGCCAGGCAAATTCAACGAGAAATAGATCAGGGCAAAGATGCCATACTGATTGAGGGCATCCAGGATGTTGAGCAGCTCGCCGTTGGTGAAGATTTTCCCGTTAAGTCGCCGCACCCGCTCGTTGCCGGAGAGCGGGCTGAACGCCAGGCAGGAATGTTCCAGGTCGGCGACCTGCGCAAAGCGTTTGACGAACTGCGGCGACGGAAGTTGAAAACATTCGTTGTACAACCCAATCTTGATCTGCCGCTGTCGCATCAGCGAGAACAGGGTACGCCAGTACGTATCGCCTAACTCGGCGACGTCGTAGGACAGCGAAGCCTGGATGACGCCATTTGTGGACAGACGTTCTAGCTCGTTGACCACTACCTCCGGCGAACGCGGCACCAGTCCATCGCGCGCGGCCAGCGTTTGATGGGCGCTTTTGCATCCGCCGCAATAGGAACATTCGTATTTGCAGCCGCGTGCCGTAGCGATCCAGCGTCCCAGATACGGATTGGTCTTCAGAGCCGCGCGCGCCTTAGCCAGATCGGTCACCAGGTATTCATGCACCAGGTATTCGGCGTGGTGCTCCATAAAACTCAGGTCTACATAGTCGAGACGGTCGAGGTCGGCGGTTGTGGCGCAGTAGCCGATGGGATTCTCGACAACCGCGCCGTCGCGGCGGTAGCTCAGATTGGGGACGTCGGTGAGCGCCAGCGCGGCAGTGTCGGCAGCATCGAGGTAACGCTGCACGAGGGTGAGCAACGGCTGTTCGGCGTCGCCGCGAACGATGAAATCTACCGTCGGAAAGAGTTCCAGGATCTCACGGGCGAAGCCAGAGGCGGTCAATCCTCCCAGAATGACCCTTGCGTGCGGCAGCACTGCTTTGCAAACGTTCGCCACGCTGAGCGCGCCGTAACTGTGTTCGTACCAGTGCAGGTCAATCAGAATGACGCGGGCGCGCGTCTGGCGGCGCAACCACTGGCGCAGGTCAAACGCGCGGTCAAGCTCACGTTCCAGCGGGAAATTCACGCCCTGGACTTCGATCCCGGCCGCGCGCAAGGTGTTGACCAGCGCCGGCACGCCTAGTGGGATCAGGCCGTAAGGACGCCCCAGTTGGGTATCCCGCTGCGCCTGCATTGTGGCGTAGAAGTCCACATCCTGTTTGGCCGGATGGATATACAGCACTTCGGCGGGCGGTTGTGGCCGACCATGACAGTGTTTGTACTTTTTGCCGCTGCCACAAGGACACGGATCGTTGCGACCGACGCTGCGGATGATCACCAGCTTTTCTCCTGAGTCGTAGGCTATAGACAAGACACTGCAAAGCGCAGCGCGCCTTGCAGTGTCCTCCGGTTATGCGGGTTGTGGATCAACGCCGATTATGCCTCGACAAAAACCCTGCTCAGCTCTTCGCGCTTGAGTACCTCGTTGTCACGATACAAATAACAGGCCGCCGCCCGGTCCTGTTCGATCATGAAGAGTTCCGGCGCTTTTGTCTCACAGAGGTCGAACTTATAGGGACAGCGTGGCGCGAATTTACAGCCGGTGATCTTCTTGAAGGCCACCTGGCTCTTTTGGATCATATCCTCGGCGCCGCCCCACGGCAAATCCGGGTTGGGCCAGGGGATGGACGAAACCAGCAGTTTGGTGTAGGGATGCTGCGGGTTGCGGATAATGGTATCCACGTTGCCCACTTCCATCACCGAGCCGTGGTACAGGATGATGATGAAATCGCTGATGTGGTAGGCCGTCGTCAGGTCGTGGGTAATGTAAAACAGTGGCACCCCGAAGTCGCGGTTCAACCCGCGCAGCGCCTTGAGGATTGTCGAACGCAGCGACGCATCCACCATCGAAACCGGTTCATCGGTGATGAGCAGCTTGGGCTTGAGCAGCAACGCGCGTGCTACAGCGATCCGCTGCCGCTGGCCGCCGCTCAACTGGTGGGGATAACGGCCCAGCGTTTCTTCAGGGCGCAGGCCGACCCGTTCCAGGGCTTCTTCCATCAATTCGCGCGCTTCGGATTTGGAGCGCGCCAGCTTGAAGTTCTTGATGGGGATGCTCAGCAGGTTATCCACTTTGTAGAACGGGTTGTAAACGGCAAAAGGATCCTGAAACACGGCCTGAATCTCGCGGCGGTACCTGAAGCGTGTCGCTCTGTCCAGGTCACTTAACGGCTGCCCGCGATACAGGACGTTGCCGAAGGTGGGACTGTAGAAGCCCAGCATCAGCATCCCCATGGTCGTCTTGCCGCTGCCGCTTTCGCCGGCAATGGTAACGATTTTGGGGAAGGTCTCCTGGACGGCGAAGGTCATGTCCTCCAACGCCACCGTATGTTCCCGCTTCGTGCCGAAAATCTTGGTGACATTCTTGAGTTCAAGTAATGGTGTGCTCATAGTTTCACCCCGGTTCTATGCTGTGATCAGGTGGCATGCGACCCACCGTCCCGATTCGGCCTCGACAAACTGCGGCGTGGTGTTCTCGCAGAGGTCCCAGGCCTTCGGGCAGCGCGTGTGGAACACACATCCCGCCGGTGGATTCAGCAAGGAAGGGGTGATGCCGGGAATGCCGCTAAACACGCCCTTATTTTCCAAGACCGGCAAACTCTTGATCAACAACTCGGTGTAAGGATGGAGCGGCCGATGGAACATCGCACGGGTTTCCCCGATCTCCATCATCCGGCCGGCATACATCACGGCCAGCCGATCTACGGTCTGCGCCATCAGCCCCATATCGTGGCCGATGAGGATCACCGATAGCCCCAGCCGTTGTTGCAGACGGTTGATCGTCTCCATGACCTGGCGTTGGATCACCACATCCAGCGCGCTGGTCGGCTCATCGGCGATAATCAAGTCCGGCTCCATGGAGATAGATTGCGCCACCGTCACCCGTTGCTGCATCCCGCCACTCAATTCATGAGGATACATTTTGGCGACTTTGGGCGGCAGGTCTACCATTTCCAGCAACTCGTTGACCCGCCGGGCGCGTTCTTCTTTGGACATTATGACATTGTGATCCAGCATGCCATCTATCAACTGTTTGTCAATGCGCATCACCGGATTTAACGAGTTCATCGCGCCTTGCGGGATCATCGCAATACGGCTCAAGCGCAGTTGGCGCATCTGCTCCTCGTTAAGTTTGACCAGATCCGTGCTGCCCAGGATCATCTGTCCGCCGACGATCTTGCCCGGTGGTTTGATCATGCGCATCAACGCCAGCGCCATCGTGGACTTGCCTGAGCCGGACTCGCCGACCAGGCCCATCTTCACGCCAAAGTCCAGATCGAAGCTGACATCGTCAACGGCCTTGACGGCCCCGGCCTCAACGTAGTAGTAGACTTTGAGATTTTTGACTTGCAGCACCGGCTCGCTCATACGGTCCTCCGCGTGCGGGGGTTCGCAAACTCATCCAGCCCGATGGAGATAAGCAGGAAGGCGATAAAGATGGCCGCAATCACGATCACCGGTTCGATGATCCACCACCAGTAGCCCTGCAGGAAGGCATTGTAGTAGCGCAACCAGTAGATCGTCATCCCCAAAGAGGGTTCGCGTAAGTTGCCGATTCCCAGCGTCTGCAAACCCAATGAGCCGAGCACACCGCCGTTGACCGCGCCGGCCAAGCTAATGGCGAGATACGGCAGCAGATTGGGCATCAGTTCCTTGATGATGATTTCCATCCCACTCATCCCGGAGAGTTTAGCCATCATCACAAAGGCGCGTTCGCGCATACTTAACACTTGCGCCCGGATGGCGCGCGTCGGCTGCACCCACGACACCAGTGAGAGGATCAGCGCCATTTCGATTACGGACATCTCTTCGGGATTGGGAACAGAGGCGGAGATGGTGATCAATAGGAGGAAGGACGGTATCGTCATCAGCACGTCCACGAAAAACTTGACAATCGTATCGAAAAGCCCGCCAAAGTAGCCCGTCATGAAACCCAGCACCGTGCCTACGCCCAGGCCAATGCAGCCGGCGATCATTCCGATTGAGAGCGTCATCCGCGTGCCGTAGATCAAGGTAGGCAGCAGGTCGCGTCCCACTGCATCGGTCCCAAAAGGATGTTCCGCAGATGGTTTTTGCTTTGGTTTCGTAAACAACGGATAGGCGCCTTCTTTGGGAACCAAATACCCGCCTACCGTTGTAAAGAGCAACAGCAAGACGAGAATCAGTATGCCCCCGCCGAGCGCCGGGTTACGCCGGATGTAGTTGAGAAATCCCCTGAAACCTTGGCCGCGCTGCATGCTTAACCTCCCGAATATGAAATACGTGGATCCAGCAATGGGTAGATCAGATCTACAACCAGGGTTGCCACTGCAATTCCGACCACCAGGAAGAACACAATGCCGTAGATCACCGGATAGTCCAGGGCGGCAATGGCACCGCCCAGGCGGTTGCCGATGCCCGGATAGCTGAACATCGTTTCTACCAGTGAGGCACCGGATACGATTAGCCCTAACTGCATCGCCAGTGAAGTCACCTGGGGCAGCAACGTATTGCGCAGCGCGTAGCGGAAGAAAATGCGGCGTCCCTTCAAGCCCTTGGCCTCGGCAAACGTAATGTAATCCTGTCCTTCGACCGTCACCATCATCGAACGCATCCCCAGCGACCAGCCCCCAATGGAAACCAATAGCATGGAGAGAGCCGGAAGCACCGCGTGATGGGCTACGTCAAGCAAGAATTGTGGGTTGGACCAGTCCTTGACAATGGTTGCGGAATAACCGCCGCGTAAAGGGAACGCCTTCAACTTAAAAGCCAGATAGTAGATGAGCACCAATGCAATGATGAAAGCCGGAACGGCCGAAAACGCGGCCAGGGGCGGCATAAGCCACGAGAACCACTTTGAGGTTTTCGACCAACCGACCAGCGCGCCGACCACCGTGCCGATCAAAAAGGCCAGAATGGTCGAAGTCCCTACAAAGCCTAAGGTCCAGAAAACGGTCTGACTGATGATGAAATCCACCCTCACCGGGTAGTTGACGATGGAATAGCCCAGGTCAAAGCGCATCATGTTCCAGATATAGGTGAGATACTGCTGCCATAACGGTTTATCGAGACCGTAGAGCTTCCGCAGAGAATCCCGAAACTCCGCTGCGCCCTGGGAGGTCAGGCCGCCGCTCGCAATCTTCTGGTTGACCAATTCTTGCACCGGGTCGCGTGGCGCCAGCTTGGGGATCAGGAAGTTAATTGTCGCTGCGGTATACAGCACTGCCACCAGGAAACCGATTCTTCTAAGTACGTAACTGAGGGGTATGCGCATCCAACACCTCCGGTACCGTGATAGACTAGCCGCGCGCTGAAATTTCCAACTTGATCAGCGGATTTAGCAGATTAAGCAGATTTCTGACCGGTTTACAGTACATAAATTTGCTTAATCTGTTGACAGGGTAGAGAAATTACAGTTTTGGGTATGACGCGAGGGGGCCAGACAGCCCCCTCGCGCACGAACTAAACGTTATTTCGCCGGCTTCAGGCGGCTCAGGGTGATCACGAAGCACAGGTGCCACGGCGCCGTGTTATAGGCATCGTCCTTGTTGGGCCAGCCGGTCCAATAGGTCGTGTTCATCGCCAGGCGGTGGAACCACTCGGAGATCGGGACTTCCGGCAATTCGGTGTACCAGATCTTCATCGCCTTATTGAAGAGGTCCTGCATCTTTTCGTAGTCATCGGGGGAAGTGCGGCTCATCTCGGCAACGTATTTGTCGTACTCCGGATTGCCCCAGCGTGGGAAGTTGTCGCCGACCACGTTCGTGCCGGTGGGAACGACGTTCTTGGTGGTGTACATATCCATCGTGGTGAAGGGATCCTTCACGCTGCCGCCGTGACCGCGGAAGAAAGCGTGGGCGTTCCCATCTCCCATGATGGTCCACGCATCGGGCGGGTTGATCATCGTGGCGTCAAAACCGGCCTGCCGCAGTTGCTCAACGACCACCGGGCCGATGTCGCCGTAGATGTCTACGGTGAGGATTTCAGGCTTGAAGACCTCGCCGTTCTTGGCGAAGAAGCCTTGCGCATTCTTCTCGAAACCGGCGGCCTTCATCAGTTCCTCGACCTTGGCGACGTCGCGGATGTAAATGCTCTCGATCATCTTCTTCAGCTCGGGTTCGGCGTTGTCGCGGTACTTGGTCAAACCGGGGTAGCCGGGGAACGGCAGGTTGGTGGCGACGCCCGCGCCGCCGTACCCTACATCCATGACCTGCTGATGGTCAATCGCGTAGGCGAAGGCCCAACGGACGTTCTTGTCGTTATACGGCGGTTCGAGGGTGTTGAAGTACAGCGAGGTGGGCCACCAGTCCATATAACCATAGGGCTTTTCGCCATGGGTATGGGTGGTGATATGGTCTCCGGCCTGGGCCAGGATTGCCTCGATGGTGGCGGGGCGCAGGTCCAGGGTCACATCCACTTCGTTGTTGATGAGCATCTGCCCACCGACTTCCTCGCCCGGCCAGCCGAACTGCACAATGCGCTCGACATAGGGCATATGATCCACCAGACCGACATCATAGGCCCACCACTCGTAGCGCAGATCCATGTGCTTCACCTGGACGTCAAACCGGCTGACCGCATAGGGACCGGAGTAGACGGGCCATTTCTTCTCCAGATCGAAGAAGGCGAACTCACGCCAATCGCCCTCGACCTTCGAGAAGATGTGCTCCGGTACAAGGTAGATACCGCGGTCGAAGCGTCCAGTGCAGCCATCAAAGTGCCAGCGGGGGTTGGGCTCCGTAAACGTAAACTTGACTGTGTAGTCGTCAACGGCCTCGACGGACTTCACGTACTGCTTCACAAAGCTGGAGTCCCGCAGATCCGGCGCCCGGTCTTTGAGGCTGTTATACGTGAAGGCGATGTCAGTCGCATTCAGGTCCTCGCCGTCCGCCCACTTGACGCCCTTGCGCACATATAGCGTCATCTCGGTGAAGTCATCGTTGTACTTGTAGCTCTCGGCGATCCAGGGGTAGGTCTTGTCGTTGAGTGCGCAGTAATAGAAGGGGAATTCGAGCATAGCCGAGCCGGCCATCTGGTGCCAGTCGTTGGCGTACATATTGCCGATGCCGACGCCCGCCAGCTCAACCGCGCCGAACGCATAGACCAGGGTGCGCTCACGGCCCACGTTCTCGCGGGGCCACTTCTTCTCGACTACCGGCTCCTTGGTTTCTGCCGGCTTGGGGGTGGCGGTGGGAGCGGCTTTGGGGGCCTCGGTCTGGGGCGCCGCGGTGGGGGTGGCCTTGCCGCCGCAGGCTGCGAGCAACGCTCCGGCGGTCGCTGTGGCCGAAATCTGCAAGAACTGCCGACGTGTAATCTTCTTCATTTCTCTTCCTCCCTAAAGGTATATGAAAAATTTTTTACGAACGTCACAGACATCGAATATGGGGGATTGCTATCGTTTATTTTGTCCCGTTGGCACCTCCTTATTGCTGGGATGATCAAGAGCGATCAATCGCTAGGATCCATATCCAAAGAAGTGGGGTTTGAAACCGCTTCCAATTAATAAGATACACAAAAATACCTGAAAGTCAAGGGCCCTAACGCGCGGTTAGTATATGTCAAGGCCCATAAAAACGCAAATCCATCAAAACGTCAAGCGCAATATGTATCCCCCAACGTTGATATCCATCTCCTTTGCCGGCAACGCGACGGTGCAGTAGGGGTTTTCGTAATGCGGGAATCCTGTCAGCGGCTGCACGACGCCGTCGCGCAGAAAGTCACCTTGCCAGCCGAAGGCCAATGTCTCACCGCGCAGCGTGGTGTAATGCACCATCAGGCCTTGCGTTTCCAATGCCGTCGCCAGCACTTTCTGCTGGAATTCCTCGAAACTGCCATCGAGTGCGGCGCGGCCCATCTGACAAATCCACACGTTTTCACGACCATAGCTGCGCAGTTCGCGGTAGGCTGCCGGCCCGCGTTTCATCAACGTCAGGCCGTTTGAGGCGTAGAGCGCCAGGTAGCCGTCCCCTTTGCGGGCGAAGGCCCAGTTACCATGGATTGTATAGGCGTCCAACTTGTAAACCGGAAAATGGGCGTGGGTGAATCCGAGCCAGTCATCTTCCGGCAGCGTGTACAGGGCGAACAGTACGTCCTTCCACTGCGCCACGCGCGGCAATATGTAGTTGCCAGCCCAGAAATTGGGGCGATGCGCGCCGTCTTCGCTGAGGCACGGCGGGTGGTTGGTGAAGACGACGGCATCGGGGCCGAAGGTGGCCTGCCAGATGTGTTGCTGATAGCCTTTTTCGCCGGGGCGGTAATCCTGTACGGAGGCCAGCATGTAATCCGGCGTGCGGTAGGTAACTTTGTTGATAGCATCGCCGGCTGCGTTGACGACGTGCTGTTCGCGGTTCCACAGTTCTTCAGGGAGCTGCGTGGCAACTTCGCCGAGCATCACGGGGAATTCATAGCCGGAGCAGACCAGCGCCACCAACCCGCGCAGATGCTGGTTGTAGACGCCCTGCCCCCACAATAGACGGCAGATGCCCGATGTGGGTTCAAGTTGCCCGCTCTTGATCATCGGCGCGTAGGTGCGCCCGTGCGTTGAGCCGAACACGCCCTTGTAGCTGTTGAGCGCCAGCGTGAAGAGCATCTTGTCGGTCACAACGGCAGCCAGTTCCGCAACCTGTTCGTCTTCCGCCAGGCTGAGCAGATGCGATAGCGCCAGCAGGTCTTCTTCAAAGTAACAGTTGGAATCCCATTCCCAGAAGCCGGTTGCGCCGCGCGTTTTGAGCCACGCCAGGGCCAGGCGTTCGCCCTTCTCACGGTGCCAGCGGCCGGTCTGTCCGCTGTTGGTGAAGACTTCATCGGGGTAGAGCTGTCCGGCGAGGATTTCGCAGGTGTGGAAGAGGATACTGTGGTTTTCGGTGGTGTAGCACATCGCGTCGGCGCCGGGTTCGTCGTGCCAGTATTTGAAGTTGAGCACACAGGCTTTAAGCGGCGCTTTTAATTCGGCGGGAAAGGCCGGGTTGTCCATATAACGATACATCACACCTAGCAACCCTACCAGGTCGAAATCGCTGCAATCCGCACGCGCATTGATACTGGCGATGGCTTTGAGGATGACGCTTTGATCCACTTCCGTCCATTTCCCCAGCTCGAATTTGGCAATCTCGGCATAGAGGTTGTCTTTCTGGGTGACCGCATAGTTCAACGCTTCGCGGCTGCGTTCCTCCACCGTGCCGTAGGGCGTCTCCGTATAGGCGTTATCCAGGATGTAGAACGGCATATCCCACTGATAACGCACATTCCAGAAAGCATATTCCTGCCAGATCGCACGGAGCACTGCCCGGTACGGCCCCTGCCAGATGCGGAACCCGTGGCCGATATCATTGACTTCTCCCGGCTTGGCTTCGGTTTGACCGCTCACGTAGATGCGGCCTCTGGCATCCTGGATACTGTAATCGTAGTTGAAGTTGGCTTCGAGGTCATCCGCCCAGTGCAGGTTGACGACCCGGCCCCGATAACTGGCGACATCCTCGATGCAGGCTTGCTCGAAGACGCGCTCCAGCATGACGTGCCGCACCGTGCGTTCGGTCGCCGAGGGGATGCGCACGGTAACGTCTTCGGGGTCAATATCCACCATTCGCAAAGCCATCACGTAGGGACATTCGCGCGCGGCCACTTCTTCAAAGCACACCACAATTTCATTGGCCTTGCCATCTTTATCATCTTCGCGCAGGATCGCCGTAAATGATATGCTTGCCGGTTGCTGGTGGTGAAAATGGGCGTGCCGATGGACATGCTCCCCGTTGATCCAGACATCTGCCGGCCCGTTGGTGGTGAGGATGAAGGTGACTTCCTGTTCTTCCCACACGCTGACCTGCGTGTAGGCCCAGGTGCGCAGATAGTGCCAGGTGTGGTAGAAGGTGGATTGGTCCACAAAATGATCATCGAGACAGCGCACGTAACGCCAGGGCAGCGTCGTTTCGCCTATGGTCAGGGTCTGCATCTCAACGGGGAGTTCAGTAATCCGATAATCAGGGTCATGGTAGTGCTGGGCGATGTGGAATTTGTGCTCTGCGCCGAGGCCGGGGAACCGGCCGGGATCATCAATGGCGATGGCCTGCGGGCCGGCGACGAGCCAGTTGTGGATATAGCCGTTCTGCAATTCGTATTCACGGTAGGGAATAGTCATCGAAGTTTAGGGTCCTCCTTATAGTAGTCGGGCAGTCTTTAGTCCGGTAGATTGTAGCATCATATATAAAACTTTAGCCTTCCCCTAGCGCGGGGCGGAATTTGGTTGTGACTTCGGCGATGGATGGGCCGAGGATTTTGATTTCCTCCAGGCGGTTCGTGCCCAGGCCCAACTCATAGGCCAACTGGATGTGGTTGCGCCCACGGATGAAGGGCGTGGTCTTGTCTGCGGCGGTGGGATCGAACCCCATGGCCGCCGTCGCCACGGCGTCGGTCGCCACAACATCTTTCCCGGCAATCAGCACCCCCGGTTCGAGCGGCCGCACGCCTTTGATCCAGGGGCCTTCGCCGCTCTCGCTGCTCTTGATGCCGTCCACCAGCCCGAAGTGCAAGGGCCGCGCGCGGTTCAGGTCGGTGATGATCTGCGGCACGCGGTCGCCGGCAGTTTCGTCGCTTGGGCCATGGAAAGTGGAACGATAGCCATCGCCTTGGCTGGTGCGGTAAAATTGCAGCGGCACCAGGCCGAACAGGTTTTTCATCGTGTGGGTGACGCCAGCAATCCAGTGACATTTCATCTTGGAGACGGACATAAAGGTGTCAAGCTCTTCCAGAATGTGGTTGAAGGTAAATGTGTCGTAGAGCTTGCCGCCACCGGGAACGGGCGTGGCCGCAAAATCAGGGTAGGGGGCTTTGTCGTTCAGGTCAATCAGTTTGGCGCCCAGTTCTTTCGCTATGGCTGTATATCCCCACAGTGAATACGATTCCGGCTGATAGACGGCCTCGACGATGTACAGCTCTTTGGCCCCGGCATCCAGCACCAGTTTTCCCAGCGCCTTGACCACTTCGGGGTGGGTGACGAAGGTGTCCACGCCGGGAAGTCCGGCAATTTTGCCATCCCAGTACACCCCGCCGGTGAGATTGATTTTGATCGCCACGCGCGCGCCCGGCCGGACGATGTCGCCCAGACCGCCCAGGCTGTCGAGCATATCACGGAGGGTATTGTAGAGCGCCTGCGGGTCATAAGTTTTCTGGCGGGCGATGGCGACCTGCGCTTTGTAGGCGCCGGTCGCTGCTACAGGCGCGGAAGTTGTTGCCGCCGGCGCGACAGTCGCCGTTGGCGGTACGCTTGTCGGGGCAACGGGTTGCGCTTTGGTGCTGCAACCCACGAGCAGTGCGCCTGCGGTCACGCCGGCTATCTGCAAGAAATCGCGCCGGGTTAGTGCTCTGCGGGTATTGTATTTGCGGTCCATATTACTATTCATAAACATGCACCTCTCTAAGTAAAGATACTATGTCGCCATCCAAATGATCAACGATGACGTTGTTCATTCCAAGTTAGATGCGGTCCATCAAAAAGCAACGATACCCAATTCAATATATCGCGCCCTATGACACCCCACATCTGCGCAGCAGTCAAAAATCTTACTCGGAATATCTTGTTCAAGAAAACCGACTCAAGTTGAACAGCCGACGCAAAGGTTGTGTCGCCGCCAAAACCGATCACCTGATAACTCACATCTGGAATGATAGTGGCGTTTAGTTCCTCGATCACGATTTGCGGTATGACCGTCACGTCTGCTCCCAAATCCAGCAACATAAGCACATCTTGCACACGTTCACCGTTGTTGGGGTTGCTTATGGTGACTCGTGCTACCGGCGCAGGCGGATCAAAGAGCATATCATTATACGTCGGCATCAGACACCAGCTCTATGACTTCTTTCTTGAAATCAGCAGCCTGTTCAGGATGGGCTAAACGTGGACTGACAAGTTGCACTTGGTGGACTTCAAAATCAGGGATCATCACGTACACTTTTATCTGGTCAGGCAAAAGGACTTTTGACTTGAGACGTATCTGCCCTTTGTCTACCACTCCTTCAAAGGCTATAATCCCCATAGTGTACCCCCGTTTTCAAAAATGACTGTAACGGATTGAATCTAACAGAGATATGTCCGTTGGCCGATTATTGGGTATCGGCGTTGCGCCGCAGGCGGGGCAGATAGCAGGGCGTGCGCGCGCGGTACTCAGCGTAGCCGGGCAGCTTTTCAACGAGCAGTTTCTCCTCTCGACGGGTAGCCATCGAAAAATCCACAAAAGCGTAGATGACGACCAGCAACATCGGCAGCGAAGGGTTAATGAGCAGCATCGCCGTTGCCATGGTGAAATAGGCGGTGTACAGCGGATGGCGGACGTATTGATATGGCCCTCCCGTTACCAGGTACTGCCCTGGTTGGATTTCCACGCGCTCGCCGTAGAATTGCCCTAAATGCCAGCGTCCCCACCAGTATAGTGCAAATGCAGCGACGAGCAACAGCAACCCGACGATTTGCAACGCCAGGCCCCACCAGGCGTGTGTACGGATTCCCAGACCCGGAAACAGAGCCGGTTGTACGATCAGAAAGATAGCGCAAGGTATGACAATCGCAGTGTACCCCCAGTTGCGGCTGCTGCCGTAAGCGCGGCGCTGGTCGAAATGGCGGATCAGCCAGGAATCCACCGCATAAAAGATAACCACAACGGCCAGGATGATAAGGGTTTGATAAATACCGGTGATCATCGCTCTCTTTATCCTTTCTGAAGTTTAGAAGCGTTTCCAGGGATTTATCCCCAATTCTTTATGTTTGAGGTACAGGAGGACGATGTAGAGCCAGTCGAAGATGAAGATCATCCCATACAGGAAATACAGCAGCGGTCTGCCCGGGTAAAGGTTAGCAAACAGGAACGAGGGCAACGCCGTACCAATCATTTTGAAAATAGCGATGTACAATGACTGGCCGGCAAGGCCCTTGCGGCGCAACAGCATCACGATGAAGAGGATGGACATCATCAGATTTTGACCGAAGGCCGCGTATTTACCGTCCCAGTCCTGGAACTCATAGGACATCGTCAACACGATTCCGAAGGCCGTCGCCAGTGCCAATCCCAGTGTTGGGTAAAACCACTGCTCCGGCACGAGGTCCTTGAGTATCTGTTTGCCAAAACGCACGGTCTGCGCCAGGATCACCAGATCGAACAACAGCCAGACGTAGTTGATATAGAGCTGCGGCGGGCGATGGGGCAGGAGAACGGAGAAAATGAATTCCCAGGACAGATTGGCTGCC
This sequence comes from Chloroflexota bacterium, assembly GCA_019873645.1. Classification (GTDB taxonomy): domain Bacteria; phylum Chloroflexota; class Anaerolineae; order B4-G1; family SLSP01; genus DSWT01. The sequence continues at coordinate 29,686 of JAIOAX010000039.1, forward strand.
AGCGCCGCCAACGGCATCCCATAGGTGCGGTCTTCGAACCCGCGTTTGATGATCAACAAGTAGACAAGCGTCCAAAAAAGACCAGAACCGACCTGTAAGGCGATGACAGTTTCTGGAGAAAGCGACATCATTCCCTCCCTAGGGTATCAAGGCTCTGAGCAATTCTTCACGCCAGCGGCCGGCCGTGCGATCATAAAGGCCGAAGCCCGCGCCGAACTCCCAGTAGGCCCATGACATGCCGCGCGCTTCGGCTTCTTCACGCACAAACTTCGTCCAGTTGACGCGCGACTGCATGTCAGCCTGCTCGAACGCCCCGAATTCGCCCAGCCACAGCGTGCAACCCAGCTTTTCTGCGGCTTTGGCGGCCCTGTCAAAGGCGTCGCGGATGGGCTTGGGGCCAGCAGGGTTGGTCTCGGCGGGATAGGTGTTGTATTGCCGGAACCACGAGTACACCCAGCTCACTTTGGCAGCTTCCGGGTCCGGCGTCACCGGCGTGGCCGGTGGGCCGGGCCACGTCACGCCGAGGGTCTGGTAGCCGGTTCCGGTCCAACTTGCGCCCTGATGGGTGAAGAGCATGGGATCGTAGAAATGAAAGGTGCAGACATAATTTTCCTCGCCTTCGGGTAAGCGCAAGCTCTGCAAGCCGCTGTAACCACCCCAGTTCGCGCCGGTGACGATGAGGGTGTGGCGGTTGTCAATGCGGCGGATCGCCAGGATGGTATCGCCGAGGAGCCGAATCCAACTGTCTTGCGAGAGGTTGCCGTGCGGTTCGTTGAGCGGCTCGAAGTAGACGTTATCGGGCATGTCCTTGTAGCGCGTCGCAATCTGTTGCCAGATGGCAATAAAGCGTTCCCGGTGCGCGGCGGGATCCTCGAAAATTTCCTCGTAGTGGTGCATGTTGATGACGACATTCAGGCCGTTTTCCAGCCCGTTCTGGATCACCCAATCCACACGCCGGAAGAAGTCCTCATCCACGGTGTAGGGTGGGTCCTTCAGCGCGTGCGCCGACCAGCGGATGGGCACGCGGATGGTGTCGAAGCCGGCCTCGGCGATGAGGCGGAAATACTCTGCTTGTAACACCATACCCCATTCACCTTCGCGGGGCGCTTCGAGCGCGTTGCCCAGGTTCACGCCGCGCCCTAGCCGTTTGCCCTGCGTGATCCGGTCAAGGGGAGCAGCCGGCGGCGTGAGAGTGGGTTGGGGCGTGTCTGTGGGGCGGGGAGCAGCCGTGGGCGTCATCACGCGCAAGACCTCGGTGGGCGCAATCTCTTCGGTAGGCATCGGCGTCGCTGTGGGGACTGCCGTAACCACGAAGATCTCCGTCGCTTTTGGCGGCGGTGTAGGACGGCAGGCTGTCGTCACCAAGACCAGGAACCCGCTCAGGAATAGCAGCCACCTTTTCATGGTGTCACCCCTTTCAAAGCGTCAACCACGTGTTGCAGACCATCGCGCAGCTTCATTCGAGGTTGCCAGCCCAATACCCGTTTGGCCTTGCTGCAATCGAAATAAGAGAGATAGATGTCGCCGGGCCGCCGCGGTGCGCGGACGACGTTCACGCTGCGCCCGATGATTTCGCACAGTTGGCGATAAAGCTCGTTGACCGATGTGCCGCGCCCGCTGGCAATGCAGAACACGTCGTCATCGCCGCCCGTCAGTGCCGCCACATTGGCCGCCGCCACATCGCCCACGTAAACGTAGTCTTTCTGCTGCTCGCCGTCCCAATCAATGCGCACCTCCAGGCCTTGCAGGATGCGGTTGGCGAAGATGGCAATCACGCCGGCTTCACCTGTGGGATCCTGGCGCGGACCGTAAACGTTGCCGTAGCGGAAAATCGTGTAGCTCAGTCCTTTGGCCTGCTGGTAGTAGCGCAGATAGTGCTCCGTGACCATTTTCGTGATGCCGTAGGGTGATTCGGGGCGTTGCGGGGTCTCTTCGGTGATCGGCAGGTGTTCTACCGTCCCATAACTCGCACCACTGCCGGCAAAAATGACCTTGCGCGTGCCTGCCTTCACGCACGCTTCGAGCAGATTGAGCAGCCCCATCACGTTCACATCGGCGTCCAGCCTGGGCTTATCGGTAGAAATCTTGACCGAGTGCTGCGCGGCATGGTGATTGAGAATGTCCGGGCGTTCGCGGACAATCAGCTCCACCGCTTCCGCGCTGCGAATGTCCAGTTGATAAAAGCGCGCCTGGGGATTGACGTTCTTTAAGCGGCCCCCGCCTTCTTCCCACAGGCTGTCAATGATGATGACTTCGTGCCCTTCTGCGATGTAGGCATCCACGACATGCGAACCGATAAAGCCTGCGCCACCTGTTACGACGATTTTCATAGTCACCTCGTTTGTCTGGTTACTGGTTACTCGTTACTGGTTACTCGGATAATATCGGTTTTGCGGTTTTTGTCCAGTGGGCGCAATGAGCGTAACTTGACAAATTTGTACTCTGATATAAAATTATACTACAGTACAGAAAGGAAAATGCTGTGGACGATTTGAGCCTTTCCCGGCGCGAACGAAAAAAACAAGAGCATCGGCGGCGTATCCTGGAAGCGGCATTGCGGCTTTTTGAGACGCAGGGTGTAGAAGCAACCACCATTGATGCAATCGCAGAAGCTGCCGACGTTTCGCGGGGTACGCTTTTCAACTACTTCCCTACCAAAGAAAGTCTGCTCAACGCCATCGCCGCTGAGGAACTGCATGATTTGCAAAGACGCGGGATAGGAGCAAACGAGGCCAGCGCCATCGCGCGCATCTACGCTCTAATGCGCGCATTGCTGACAGACAGTCTCGCCTTTCTTCACGTGACGCGCTACATCTTGCTCGACGCGATGCTCCACCCCACGCAGGCCAGTTCGCCAAGTGTGCATCTGGACGCACTCCTCAAGCCGCTGGTGCAGCAGGCGCAAGCGCAAGGTGAAATCCGCGCCGATCTCGATCCTGCCGCCGTCACCGGGGCGCTGGTGGGCATCTACCTGGGCACTTTCTTTCGCCTGATCAGCGCAGATACCATTGTTGACCAGGCCGTAATTACTGCGGTGGAAGCCACTATCCGTTTGCTTTTTGAGGGCATTGCCAGTTCCAATAACTCGCCTGACAACCATCTGAATGAAAACTGACAACGGATGGCTATCTGACTATTCTTGGAGGAGAGAAAGATGAAACGAACGCTACGCGGAATATTGAGCTATCTTGCTCCGTACAAGGCGCTTTTTGTCGTTGGGCAGATTGCGATGCTCGTGGGGACGGCGGCAGGACTGGCGTTCCCGTGGATGGTGCGCAATGTCTTCGACGTCCTTTTCCAACCACAGCGTATGAACGCGCTGCTCATTGCCATCGGCGGGCTAGCGGCGGTTTCTGTCGCGGGTGAATTCGCCAACTTCATCAAAAACCGCGCCCTCGGTCATCTCGGCCAGAAGATGATCCGCGACCTGCGCGCCAACATCTACGAACGGTTGCTACACCTCTCGCTTGATTACTACGACAATCAGAACTCCGGCGACATTACGTCCAGCATGACCAATGACATGGCGATGCTACAACAAGGACTTTCGTCTGGACTGACCTACATCTTGCAACAAGCGCTCTCGCTAATGGCCGTGGTCGCTCTGCTGTTCAGCATGGATGCCGTGCTCACGCTTATCGTCCTTGCAACGTTGCCAATCATTCTGGTCATCTCGCAAAAGATGGGGGCCAAAGTCAAAGCCATCGCCAAAAGCACGCAGGAGCGCCTTGGCTATCTGATGAACATCCTCAATCAGAGTATCTCCGGTATGAGCGTCATCCAGGCGTTTGTGCTGGAGAACTACGCGCGCGGCCTCTTCCGCGATGAAAACGACCGCATCCTCGACAAATCCATCGCCAACATCAAGGTGACGACTACCGCCGGGCTGCTTATCGGATTGCTCAACGCGCTGTTCCTGCTCGTCGTTATCGGGATAGGGGCGCTGCGAGTCGCGGGCGGTTATCTCACCCCCGCCGACCTGATCGCTTTCATCCTCTACGCGGAGATGGTCGCCGGGCCGGTCGCCGCCTTGTCGGGCATCTACATTGAGATCAACAAAGCCCTCGCCGCCTACCAGCGCATTGTGGCGATCCTTGAAACGCCCGCTGAAGTGGTCAACCGGCCCACCCGCGCGTTGGAACGCGTACAGGGTCACGTTGAATTCCGCGATGTGACCTTCTCTTATGACGAGGAAAAGCCGATCTTGAAAAATATCTCGTTCAGCATCGCGCCCGGTGAGACTGTTGCCCTGGTCGGGCCGAGCGGCGCGGGGAAATCAACGCTCGCCAAGCTGCTGCCGCGCTTCTACGACCCTGACGGCGGCGCGATTCTGCTGGATGGGGTGGACATCCGCGACCTCGATGTGCACTTCCTGCGCCAACAGATCGCCATTGTCCCGCAGGAGACCTATCTTTTCGGGATGAGCATCCGCGACAACATCGCCTGCGGACAGCCAGAGGCGTCCACTGAGGCGATTGAACGCGCGGCGCGCCTGGCGAACGCCGACGGTTTCATCCGCGAATTGGATCACGGCTACGGCACCGAAATCGGCGAGCGCGGCGCGCGACTTTCCGGCGGGCAGCGCCAGCGTCTCGCCATTGCCCGCGCATTCCTCAAGGACCCGCGCATCCTCATCCTCGACGAGGCGACCTCTGCGCTGGACACGCACGCTGAGCGCCAAATCCAGAGCGCGTTGGACACGCTGAGGCATGACCGTACCACGCTCATCATTGCCCACCGGCTTTCAACGATTAAGAATGCGGATAAAATTGTTGTTTTGAAGGATGGGGGAATCCTGGCAATAGGAACGCACGCGGATTTAGTGGAGACGTGCCCGTTCTACAGAGATTTGTATCAGAAACAGTTCGCGTTGCACGAGGTCGGATAAGGAGCGGAATTATGACTCCCCTGCAACAAAGGGATATTTTCAACTCTGCTTTTGTGGGTATCGCGGGCAAGCGCATCGTCGGCCCCGATGGGCAACCGCTGTGGCTGAAAGGCATCGGTATCGGCAACTGGCTGCTGCCCGAAGGCTATATGTGGGGCTTCCGGCGGGCCAACTCGCCGCGGCTGATCAATGAGGTCATCTGCCAGCTCATCGGCGTGGAAGCGGCGCGCGCATTCTGGCGGACGTGGTACGCGCAGTTCATCACATAGGAAGATGTCCGCTTCCTTCACATCATCTTCCTCGGCGGCGCGCGCTGGAACACCGATTTCAGCGTGTTCGGGCCGCCGTTCGACGACAAACTGGCCTATACGTTCCACCGCTACTGGGATCCGGTCACGCCCGCGCTGGTTGAACCCTACCTCGTTCCGTTGTGGATGGGCGAATCGGGTGAGAATACCTACGAGTGGATCACCGCGTTTCGGGAGCTGCTGGAGGCCAACGACATCGGCCGGTGCTTCTGGACGTACAAGCGGCTGGATACGGAGCGCTGTGTCGTCTCCATTAAGCGGACGCCGGAATGGGATGCCATTGTCGCGTTTGCCGAGCATCCCCGCGCGACGTTCAAGGACATCCGCGAACAACGTCCATCGCGGCAGGTTGTGGAGCAAGCCTTGCGCGATTACCTGGAACACATCCGGTTCGCCGCGTGCCGGGTCAATCCGGACTACCTGGCGGCATAGGGAATTTACGGGACACCATCAATTTTTAGGGGGATTGGATGACCCTGTGTGTAAAATCTATCGGTGTTGCAGACTTTCCTCTTTACGACGCCATCCCCAACCACTTTGAAGTACGCACCATCTTTCAGGTGGTGGCGTTGGACGGGGGCTTAGGCGGCTTACAGTTGATCGAACAACCCGTTGAGCCGTATATCAAGACCTACGACAACGATGGCCCGACGGCCTGGGCACAGGAGTTCGACCTGCGAACGTGGGGTATCTTCGTAGCCTTTGACGGCGAAAATCCGGTCGGCGGCGCGACGGTTGCATTGAACGCGCCGGTTTACCCGCTGGATCATTTTCAACGCCAGGACCTCGCCGTTTTGTGGGACATCCGCGTGCATCCGGACGCGCGGGGCCGGGGGATCGGCGCGCGGCTTTTCCGTCATGCAGCGGACTGGGCGCGGGAGCAGGGTTGCGGGCAATTGGGTCTGGAGACACAGAGCGTCAACGTCCCGGCGTGTCGTTTTTATGCCCAACAGGGCTGCACCCTCGGCGCGATCCACCGCTTTGGCTACGCCGGCGTCCCTGAAGTCGCGCACGAGGCGATGCTGTTGTGGTATTGTGATCTGTGATGTGTTTGGAACGTTCTAACATTCTCACAACATCGCCGCCAGCAACAGGATCCCCGCTTCCACCCCCAGGACGCGCGCGAAGAATCGCCATGTGCCGGGAGTATTGATGTGCCGCATGGTGTACTCCAACCCGCCGATGATGACCACACAGGCCAGAATCGAGCCGAACAGGATCAACACCTGACGCAGCGCTACCGCGCCTTGATAGGCTTCCCCGTAAGGGACGCCTTCGGCCCAGAACGCGGCATAGATGATGGATATGACATCCGCCGCGCCGCTGAGTGCGAACAGCGCCAGCGCGCTACTGAGTAGCCACAAAGCGAGGGTTATCCCTTTCAGGACGGCGGGCTTGTGCAAAAGGTCGGGTAACTTCATCAGCGTCTCCCTTAAAAATCGTTGGAACGTTTATGGTAGTACAAGTTTGAAATCCGTTAAAATCCGTTTAATCCGTTGACCATCAATCCGTTGCCCATCAATCCCGACAGTGGGGCGGCAACCAGTCCAGCGCGCCGGCGACATAGCTATCCAGAGTTCCCAAATAATCAGCCGGATTGCGATAGCTTACCTGCAACAGCACGATGTTCAACGGCAAATCGTTCTCCGTCTCGCGCCAGACCATCGCGGCCGGGAAGGCGCCATCTGCGAGAGCAGGCAACACAGCGAAATGCAGGTGCACCCAGGGTTCGCGGTAACTTCCCTGGTAGCCGAGCAGTTCTCCCGCCTTGACGGGAATCCCCGTACTGCCCGGTGGAAACGCCGGGTTCACATAGCTTGCGCCGCCGTCCGCCGAAGCCATCCCCCCGTAGAAGGTCCACACCTGCTGTCCGGGGTTCAAGGGATCGTCGTGGAGGATCGTGACGGCATCGGGCCAGTCGGCACGGCGCATCAATTGCCCATCGGCCACGGCGTAGACCGGCGTCATGTTGTCGTAGCCCATTCCCATCAACAGGAGCGTCTTGTTGAGCCACCACATCCCTAAAGCGCCGGAAGTGGGGAAGGCCCACGGCGCGCCAGAGCACGCGCCGTTCACAGGCGCAACGACGCCGGCGCTGTTGCGGGGGCGAAAAACGATCGTATCGGCTTTGATGGCGTCGGCGATATAGGCTTCCTGAATGGCATCAAGCATCTCCGGCGTCCAGCGTTCCATATAGACCGGATAACCGTGAAAGTGATGGATCAAAATCAGCGGAAATTTCTCGGCGCGGATGTCGTTGAGCAGCGGGGTCTGATCCCACAAATTCGCGTTTGCCAGTTGCGTCACCTCGAAGGGCTGGATGTAGAGCGGTTTGCCGTTCAGGGTGAGCATCCCCATATACTCGTCGGCCAGGATTGGGCCGTCGGTTTCGGCGACGATAGCTTGCAGCTCGCGGAGCACGGCTCGGCCGGAGGCACGGTATTTGAAGTCCTGCACCGGATGGAGCAGCGTGAAGCGCAGCACCATGCCGGCCTGCGCCGCCAGCAGGATCAACACCACGCTGCGCACAAGTGGCGGAACCCACGTCGGGGCAGGCGACGGGGCGTCGTTGCGCCAGACTTTGCCGCTCCAGGCCGTCACCGTCCCGGCGACCAGCGCCAGTGCAGCACAGAGCTCCAGCAGATAATTGACGTTCGAGCCGATCTTGCCGACCGTGATCGCTGAGAGCAGCGCCCCGATCAGAAAGGGGCTCGCCATCGGCCAGCCGGCAGCGCTATCCAGTCGCTTACGTGCCCGTGCCGGGATCACGACCAGCAGCACGACGCAGAGGAACAGGAGAATGGGGACCAGATCGCGCAATTCCCGCACATACCGCTCTACGGTTTCAAAGTTAAACGGATTGACGTTGGCCGTGACGATGTTAAAAAAGAATCCCCCACCGGTTGTCAGGTTGAGGATCATGAAAAGAACCAGGCACAACCCTCCCACCATCCCCGCCAGGGCGAAAGCCGCGCGCCAACCCCGTCGCGCCCATACCCAGATAAAGGCGGCCAGTGGTGCGGCCAGGGCGTAGGATTGGCGGGTGTAAATGGCCGCGCTGAGCAGCAGCGCTGTGCCTGCCAGTGCGCGGTTGTCCTGGGGGCGGCGGGCGATTGTATACAACGCGGCGGTACCGAGGGCCAGCGCCAGCAGGTCAATGCGCGCCAGTTTGGACCAGCTCGCCACGTAAGGCAGCGCCAGAAAGAGCAGGGCGGTGAGCCGCGCAGCGAACCGGTCGCGGCTGTGCGCTTCAACCACGCCGCCCAGGAAAAAAGCCGTCGCCAGCGCGCCGACGATGGAGATCAGCCGTCCGGCCCAGAAGTTCGGGCCGAAGAGGCGCACAAAAGGCGCCATGGTCAAAACATACAGCGGCGGGTAATTGGTGATGGTGTAGGGCGGCGCGGTGAGGTCAGTGCGGTAGATGGGACGGCCCTCAACCAGACGCATGGCCTGATCCACCAGCGGCGCTTCACCGTAATCCAGCGGGTAAGGATAGAGGAGCGCCTGGACGGCGTGGATGGCGTAGACGGCCAGCGTCACGACGAAGACGAGCGTGACGAGGAGGCGCGCGCCAGTTTCAACATAAGCAGTGGGCGGTAAAGATTCTGATCCAGGATGCTTCATCGGTCTTCTCTTTGAAACAGGTTGGTTATCGGCAAGTTTATTGCCGGTATTGTACTCTCTTCTCATAGAATGAGCAATGGGTGTCAAAGTGGGCTTGACTCCGGTTGAGTTTGAGGCACAATGTTCAATATTGCCATTGGTTTCAGGTGGGTTTATGGTGAACGAGAGCGTACACACCGCTATTGCGATGGCTGAACATTTTGCGCCAGATGCCGGAGCGATTGTAGAGGTTCAGGAATACGGCTCCGGCAACATCAACGATACTTTTCTGGTCACGCGGCGTGAGGCGCCGCCCTTTATCTTGCAGCGGATCAACGCCCGGGTGTTCAAACATCCGGCGTGGATTATGCACAATATCCGCGTGTTCACCGATTATGTGCAGGCGCGGCTTCAGGCAGAGCCGACGCCGGGACGGCGTTGGGAGACGCCGCAGATCGTTCCCAGCCGCGACGGACGCGATTATGTGATAGACGCGCAGGGCGGATTCTGGCGCGCGCTCACCTTCATCGGCGGTGCGCGGTCTTATGCGAAAATCCGCGATGTTGACCATGCGCAAGAAGTGGGCTACGCGCTCGGACGCTTCCATCGGCTTATCAGCGACCTGGATTCCACGCGCCTGTACGATACCCTTGAAGGCTATCACATCACCCCACGCTATCTGGCGCATTACGATGCCGTTGTGGCATGCGGTGATTTTCCGGCGGATGCGGCGGAGGTGGCTTATGGTATGCACTTTCTCGCTGCGCGCCGCGACGTCATTCCGATATTGGAAGCAGCCCGGCAATCGGGCAAACTGCGTCTGCGGCCCACGCACGGCGATCCCAAAGTGGACAATGTGATGATTGACGACGCGACCGGACAGGCGGTGGGCATCATTGACCTGGACACGCTCAAGCCCGGCCTGGTCCACTACGACATCGGCGATTGCCTGCGCTCTGGCTGCAACCCGGCCGGCGAAGAGACCGCAGACCTTGAGGCCGTCACTTTTGACATGAACCTCTGTCGGGCAATTTTACAAGGGTATTTGCCCCTGGTGCGCGATTTCTATACCGAAGCTGATTACGCTTATCTCTACCCGGCCATACGCTTGCTCGCACTGGAACAAGGTCTGCGCTTCTTCACGGATTATCTTGAAGGCAATGTATACTACAAAGTCAAACACGCCCGGCACAACCTGCTCAGGGCTTTGGTGCAATTCCGCCTGGTCGCCAGCATCGAGGCGCAGGAGGCGGACATCCGCGCCGTGATCGCCGATTGTCGTGCGCATGGCGAATAACGAATTGCGAATAGCGAATTACGAATAGCGAATTACGAATAACAAATCACCAATTACCGATTACCAGTTACCGATCACCGATTACCAGTTACCGATCACCAATCATGAGGCCCTTATGTCGCGATCTATACGTTTAGCCTGGATAGTCATGCTTGCGTTGGCGGCGCTGCTGCGCCTGGCGGCGTTGAACCATGTCCCGCTTGCGCCGGATGAGGCCGCGTCTGCGCTGGCATCCCTGGACGCCGCGCGCGGCGCAGGGTGGGTTTCCACGGCGGAAAGTCCGTTGCTGCTGGTGGGCAACGGCTGGTTGTTCTTACTTTTTGGCGGCGGGGACGGTCTGGCGCGTCTCATCCCGGCGTTGACCGGCGTAGCGCTGGTAGGGCTGCCCTTTTTGTGGCGCAAACGTCTGGGCGATGTCGGCGCCCTGGTTGCCGCCGGTCTGCTGCTTTTGTCGCCGACCGCGCTCTTTGCCGCGCGGCGTCTGGAAAGCACGTGTCTGGGCGTCGGCGGCGCACTGTTGCTGTTGACGGCCTTGATGGCCGGCGCGCATGACGACCGTCTCACACGGTTGACGCCATGGCTCATCGGCATCGGATTGACGCTTGGTTTGACCGGCGGGCCCTCGTTCTACGATGTGTTGCTCTCCGGCCTGGTGGCATGGGTTTTTTATCGCTGGATCAGCGGCGCGCCGGTGCGGTCGCCGTTGCGAACGTGGGGGCGGCCGGCACTCGGCGGGCTGGTCGGCGCGCTTCTCGTTTCTATCGGGTTGGGCTGGCGCTGGAACGGCTGGAGTGGCATTGCCGAGGGGTTGGCAGCATGGCTGACCTCATGGCGCGTTGCCGGAGGCGGCCTTTCCGCTGTCTGGCTACTGTTCCTCTACGAACCGGTGACGCTGTTTCTGGCTTTGATGGGACTGGTCTGGGCCGTCAAAAAAGCCGCGCCTTTGGCGCTGGCGTTGGCGCTCTGGGGAGCCTGGGGATTGCTGGTGGTCGGCCTGCGTCCCGGCGCAACGCCGCTGGCGGTGCTCGCGGCCGTCGCGCCGCTGACGTTGCTGGCGGGCTACGGCGTACAGCAAACGCTCAGCGGAATCCCTGCCGCGTTGTTCCCCTGGATCGGGGGACACGGCCTGGTGAGCTTTGTTTTCCTGGTGCCGGCCGGATTGGCGCTCGCGGCCTATGCCAATGAGAGCGCGGTCGGCTTCATAGGGGTGGCCGGGAATGTCAATGTGATCTACATTCTCGGCGCCGTAGTGTTGATTTCTCTGCAAGCCTTGATTGCGCTGTTGTTTTCGTTGACGGTACCTTTGCAGAAAGTATGGCGCGGCGTGGCGCTGGGCGTGGCGCTGATGCTGTTGGTGACGCAAGTGGGATTCGCGTGGGGGCTGGCGTTCGTGCGCCCTACGTCACCGGCTGAACCGGCGGTTGTCGCGGCCACATCGCCCGACTTGTGGATGTTGCGGGAGATGCTGGACACATTGGCGATCCGGCGTGAGCAGCGGCGGGATGACTTCGAGGTTGCGGTGGTCGCGGCGGATGCGCCGACGGCGGCCGTTGTGCGGTGGACCCTGCGTGATTTCGCGCGTTTGACGGTCACGGCGTCGTGGCCGGTGGAAATGAAGGGCGTGGTTATCGCTGCGCCGACGGCAACGCCGCCGGCTGGGGAGGCGCGCGCCTGGAACGGCATCGCATTTAGCACCATCCAGCATGGTACGCAGACTATACCGCGTTGCCAGAGCATGGCCCCGCTGACATGCCACAATCTGGCGCGCTGGTATCTCTTCCGCCGGCTGAATGACGCGCCTGTCCCTGAGAAAGTCATCCTGTGGGTCACCCCCTGATTCTTGATTCGCCGATTCTTGATTCGCTGATTCTTCTTGCCCTTCAGGGTGCTTCGTTTATAATGGTATCCGTTTGTGGGCCATTTGAAGGAGAAGAATGACAGCCTATCGTAAAGCCAGTATTCGGGATTTAGCCACGGCGGCTTATGAGTTGAACGGGCGCTTTTTACAGGGGATTGTGCGCCAGGATAAAGAGGACGGCCGCTGGTTGGTGGGTAATACCTCCATCGAAGAATGGTTATCACGCCATGAGGGTACGGATGTGACGGTGATTGTTTTGCCGATGGCGGATGACCAACCGTTGCAAACTAAAGTCTGTACCACGTGTGGCAGGACCTATACCGGCGTGGAATGTCCCCATTGCCGCGAGGTACGGACACGTCTGCGGGGTAGATAAAATCTGCTCAGTCTACTTCAAAAAAGGTCAGCAGATTAAGCAGATTAAGCAGATTGAGCAGCTTTATGCGCCAAATGAAAGCTAATCCGTTCAAATCCGTTTAATCCGTTGCCATGCATTTTCATGCTTGGTAGAGAGCGTCGTTCATGATGTCTGCTGACAGATATAGTCACTACGGAGGATAACAGCGTGAAGATACAGGATTACCTGCGCGTGCTGCGTCAGCGAGGATGGATTATCATCCTGGCGATGGTGTTGACGGCCGCGAGTGCGTTTGTCTTTAGCAAATTGCAGACACCCGTGTACCGTTCCAGCATCGAGGTCTCGATCCAACTGGCGCGCCCCGATCTGAGCCTGACCCAATCGGCCAAATGGCTCTTGAACAGCTTCACGGCGACGATGTGGTCGGAGCGTTACGCCCAAGAAGTAATTGATCGCCTGGACCTCATGCGCACGGCCAAAGATTTGAAGAACGATGTGACCTTTGCCGCCGACGATAACCGTCTGGTGATCAAGATTGATGTGGATGATTACGATGGCGAGCAGGCCAACAAAATCGCCAACACCTGGGCGCAATTGTTCCAGGAATGGCGCAACGAGCAAAACGCGCGCCAAAATAAAGAAGACCGGGTGTTCGCAGAAGTGATTGACCCCGCCTCTTACCGGCAGCTACGCCCTAAAACGGCGATCAATGTCGCGGCGGGTGCTATCTTTGGACTGGTCATCGGGGCTGTCATCGTCTTTGTGTTGGAGTGGCTGGAAGCCGGCATCGTGCGGCAGCCCCAAGAGCTGGAGCGGGAAACCGGCCTGACGGTTATCGGGGTGATTCCGCCTGTAGCGCAGACCAAGCCTGCGCGTGAGGATTAACGTAGCTTCGCGGTTTGTTTTTGTCAACGGATTCAACAGATTTGAACGGATTACCTGGCTCTGTACGTTCTAACTTTCCAACGTTCTAACGCATTATAGTAAAATTGGCACATTAACAAGTGGTGAGGTATTTTCGGCAGCCCACGAGTCTTCCAGGTGCTGCAAAGTATCCGCCCGTTGATGACGCCAGTGCCAACG
>JAIOAX010000040.1 GCA_019873645.1 Chloroflexota bacterium
GCGGCTCTCTGCATTCCCCTTTGAGCAATAAGAGAGGGCGGGGAACTGGTGCGGGGAACTGCGTTCCCCTTTGAGCAATAAGAGAGTGCGGGGAACTGGTGCGGGGAACTGCGTTCCCCTTTGAGCAATAAGAGAGTGCGGGGAACTGGTGCGGGGAACTGCGTTCCCCTTTGAGCAATAAGAGAGGGCGGGGAACGGGTGCGGGGAACTGCGTTCCCCTTTGAGCAACCAGGAAGTTATTGGCGCTGCCGTGTACCGGCAGTTTAGACAATGATCAAAACCGGGCTATAATGTGGGTGTACATTCACAAAACTACCCGCATCTCTTTACGAGGCGTGTAATCAAGCCTGCGGTACAGCTCCGATAGCACGCAGGACTATTCGACTCATGACTACCGGACTATTTACAGGGGAGCATCATGGAACCAATCGCACAACTATCCTTTGAAGCTGCGTTGACCGAGCTGGAATCCGTTGTGGAAAAGCTGGAAGAGGGGACGCTGGACCTGAACCAGACCGTCATTCTTTACCAACGCGGGCGCGCCCTGGCAGCGCATTGCCAGCGGCTTTTAGATGCCGTCGAATTGCGGATTCAACAGCTTGCTCCCGCCAGCGGTGAGGAAGGCGCCGCCTGATGCGCTATTCGCCATTCGCTATTTCGCTATTCGCTTAGGAGGTCTGCACCTATGGGATTTGAATTCCTGCCCTCTCTCTTGACCGCGGTTCCCGGCACGGTGGTTTACCACCTGCTCGTCCTGTTAGGACTACTATCGGCAGCGGGGATTGTCCTGACCGAATGGCGGCACACGCACAACGCCGAACTCAAGCCTTACCTCATCGCTCTGGGGGGTGTGATGGCAATCCATTTGCTGGCGGCGGTGTTAGCGCCGTTTCATGTCCAGACGGATGCCCTCATGGCCATTATCAGTGCCCCCTTTCTCTATGCCAGCGAGTTGCTTTCGATCCTTTTGCTGGTGTGGGCCTTCGGATGGCCGCTGTGGGAAGGCCGGGGCAAGACGCTGCTGTTCGGTTTCCTGATCGGCTGGGGGGTGCTGGTTCTCGGCGCTTCACTGCTCTGGTACCGGGATGCCTTATATCGGCCGCTGACCTACAACGCTCATTCGTGGCAGGTGCCGCTGTGGTACATCCTTTCGGCCATCGCCGCTTTAGGCGGCGCGCTGCTCCTTGTCCGCGCCAGGGGAAAGGGAATTGCGGTTCAGACCGCGTTGATCCTGGCGCTCCTGGGCATCGGCGCGCTGCTGGGACTGCTTGGCTCACAGGTGTTAGGAGCGCCCCTGCCCGGTGGCGAAGGCTGGGGACGGCTGTGCGCGCTCATCGGGTACCCCCTCTTCGCCATTTTGCTCTACCGTTCCGTCTTGCAGGATTTGGCTTCCTATCGTCAAGACCTGCACGACTTGAGCGAAGAAGCCCTGCGGCAGAGCCAGGAACTGCTGTTTCTCATCGAAGCGACGCGCTCAATCGGCGAACTTTTGGATTTGCGGGGGATGCTCGAACAAGTGGCCGACAGTGTGGCCATGGCCTTGCGCGCCGACGTGGTCGCCATCCTGCTCACCGATGAGAACAACCCCGACATTTTACAAGTGGCCGCCATGTACCGCACCCTGGGTGTTAAGAAACCGACCCCCAAACAGATTCCTCTGAAGGACTATCCCAATCTCAGGTTCGCCTTGCGCAAACAGTCCCTGGTCTTCGGCCCGGAAGAAGAGATTGTCCAGTTGCGCACGCTCTTTGAACTGCTAGGGGTGACGGAAAAGGGGCCGCTGCTGCTCCAGCCGCTGGCGCGTCAGGAGCGGGTGATGGGGGTACTGGTGGCCTACAACATGCCGACGAAGCCCCAGTTCACCCCTGAACAAGAGTCGCTGGCGACGACGATCAGCGTGCAGATTGCCGGCGCGGTGGAAAACTCCCGTCTGTACGCGGCGGTGACGGCGCAGGCGCAAGAGTTGAGCCGCCTGCTCAAAGTGCGTGAAGCCGAATTGCGCCGTGAGGAAGCCATCCTGGAAAGCATGGCCGAGGGTATCCTCGTCACCGATGCACAGGGATGCTTTATCGTGCTCAATCAGGCGGTTGAGCGCATCCTCGGCGTGCGGCGTGAGGAAGTGCTCGGTAAGTCGGTTAAAGAAGTCCTCTCAATGCCGGCGCTTCAAGGAGAGCTGGATCCGGAAAGTCTGATCAATCTGCGTCAGCCCTTTGAGGCCACCTTTAACCTGGGTGAGCAGCGCATTCGCATCAGCGCCGCGCCGGTGTTACTCAAGAATGTCGAGCGTCTCGGTACGGTAGCCGTTTTGCAGGACATCACGCGCGAGTATCTGGCCGAGCAGTCAAAGCACGAATTTGTAGATAGCATCTCACACGAATTGCGCACCCCCCTCACGGCCATCAAGGGGTACACCGAAGTCCTGCTTTCGGGCATGGTGGGGGAACTGCCGCCGACGTTCGAGCAATTCCTGGGCGTCGTTCGTGAAAACACGCAGCGGATGATTTCTCTGACCGACAACCTGATCTCGGTCGCCGAGATCGAAAAGGGGCGCGTCGGGCTGCATTATCAGAACGTGGATATGGCCGTTCTGGTGCGCGAGCTGGTCACCCGTTACCGCGAACGTATCGAGGAACGCATGCTAACCGTAGACTTGGACCTGCCGACCGAACCATTGCTGGTTGAGGCTGACCCGAACCGCCTGCGGCTGATCCTGGATAACCTGCTAAGCAATGCCATCAAATTCACCTACCCCGATGGAAGGATTACCGTCGGTTGCCGGCCCATCTACGGCACCCTAGGGCAACCGACCTACTTCTCGATATGGGTCTCCGACACCGGCATTGGTATCCCGTTGGAAGAGCAGGCAGCAATCTGGCAGCGTTTTTACCGCGTCGAAAGCCCACTAAGTCTGGAGGCCGGGGGACTGGGGATCGGGCTGACCATCACCAAAGCCCTGGTCGAAGCGCACGCCGGGCGGGTTTGGGTAGATAGCACGCCCGGTCGCGGCAGCACGTTCACGGTGCTCCTGCCCATCAAGCGTGGTCAGGGCGTGGCCGAGGATTTGGAGGTGGCCGTGTGAACCGTCGTCCGCGTGCGACTTCGGTCTCCATCTGCCATCAAGACGGCACAGCCTTGCCGCTGCGGGTGCGGCGCTGCGATACGTTTCTATGTCGCCTGCGCGGCTTGACCTTTCGGCGCTCTTTGCCGGCCGACGAGGGCCTGCTGTTCGTCGAACATACGGCGAGCCGGCTGGGGACGGCCATTCACATGCTCTGCGTCTTTTTCGACATCGGCGTCGTGTGGCTGGCAGAAGACGGAACGGTGGTGGATATGCGGTTGGCGAAGCCGTTCCGTCCCTATTACGCGCCGCGTGCACCGGCCCGCTATTACCTCGAAGGCCCGCCGGCGTTGTTGCGCTGGGTATCCATCGGCGAGCGGCTGATCATCCAACCGGAATCGGCGTGAGGTTGTTTTGACCATGCCGCGACTTTCGCGTTGCCGCGTTGTGACACGCCGGTCTATCCGGCGCCAGGTATGGTTGTGGGGCATGCTTTTGGGGATGCTGACCCTGGCTTGCCCTACTGCACTTGCCCAATCCGCAAATCCGCCCCCCACGTGGATTGTCCAACCGGGGGATACGCTGGCAGCCATCGCCGCGCGCTGCGGCGCCGATGTGGCGACTTTGCAACACCTCAACGGGCTGCGGGATCCGCGTCAAATTTACGCCGGACAAACCCTCTCCCTGCCGGACGTCCCGGCGACCTCGTGGACAGCGCATCCTGTCTCCCTGGGTGACACGCTTCTCTCCCTGGCGCAACGCGCCGGTATCCCCTGGGACGTTGCGGCGCGGGCCAACCGGATCGTGAATCCGGCGCACTTGTGGGTAGGTCAAACACTGCGCCTGCCCGAGCTTGTGTCCGCAAGCGTCCTGACGTTTGCCGCGCCGACGGACAGCCGCATGGCTCTGGCCTTGCGCTATAACATCCCTTACTGGATGAGCCTGCGGCTGCACCCCACCCCGCTCTATGCCGGCGCCGCATTTTTACATCCCGGAGCGACGCCAGCGCCATGGCGCCCGCATCCCCTCGCCGTGCTGCAACTGACGCCGCAGCCGGTCGTGCGTGGACAAACTGCCATTCTGACGCTTGAAACAACGTTATCGGCCACCTGTGTCGTCACCTATCTGGATGTGAGTGTGTCGTGTTACGCCCAGGATGACACCCACCTTGTCGCCCTGCTCGCGGTTCCGCCGCTGCTGGAACCGGGCGCATACAACATCGCCGTGCAAGTGCAAACCTCCGACGGGGAAACAACATCAGTAATCCCCCTCGTGGTGACGGCCGGACGCTACGATTACGAGCGCATTGATCTGCCTCCCGATCGGCAATCTCTGCTCGACCCTCAACTTTCACGGCAGGAACGCCTCAAAGTGGCCACGTTGCGCACCTTGCGATCCCCGGAACGCCTGTGGGAGTTTCCCTTCCGCTACCCCATTCAGGCGTCGGTGACCTCTTATTACGGCTCACGACGCTCGTATGGCTATGGGTTCAACAGTTACCACGAAGGCGCCGATTTCCGCGCCGAAACAGGTGCGCCGGTGTACGCGCCGGCTTCAGGCGTGGTGGTGCTGGCGGAACCGCTGGTCGTGCGCGGCAAGGCAATCCTGATTGATCACGGCTGGGGTGTCATGACCGGCTACTGGCACCTTTCGCGCATTGATGTGGCCGTCGGGCAATCCGTGGCACAAGGCGAGATCATCGGTGCGGTCGGCAACACCGGTCTCTCCACCGGCCCGCATCTGCATTGGGAGCTGTGGGTCAACGGGATGGCGGTCAGCCCTTTACAGTGGGTGCATGGCCTTACAGAAGCACGGGCGTCAACGGATTAAACAGATGAAACCGATTTCAGAATTGCACGATTTTCAGCGCGAAGGGTGGGACATCCGCTATTTCGAGCGGGTCACTTCGACCAACACGCTGGCGCTGGAGGCCGGGCGGCAAGGCGCGCCGGAAGGTCTGGTGTTCATTGCCGACGAGCAAACGGCCGGGCGGGGACGGCTAGAGCGGCGCTGGATCGCGCCGCCGGGGACCTGCTTGCTGTTCTCAGTGCTGTTTCGTCCTGGTGAGCCGTTCACCGAACGCGCACCGCGCCTCACTATGCTCTGTGGGATGGCGCTGGCCGACGCCGTCAATACTGTGACCGGCCTCACTCCACAGCTCAAGTGGCCCAACGATCTCATCATCACCCGTGCGGGGGTGTGGCGCAAAGTCGCCGGCATGCTCAGCGAGATCGAGAGTGCATCAGACGGCGCGCTGTTTCTGGTTGTCGGCATCGGCTTAAACGTGAACGTACCGGCCGCCGTCTTGCCCACGCTGGCGCCCAATGCGACAAGTTTGCTGGTCGAAAGTGGGCGGGTGATCGAGCGGGTTGCGTTATTGGATGCCTTCCTGCAGCGCGTGGAGGCATACCGTGCCGCCTGGCGGGCCGGCGAGGATCCTGCACCCTTGTGGCGTCACCGCCTGGCCTGGCTGGGTGAGGTGGTGCAAATACACACACCGACCGAAATGGCTAGCGGCATTGCCGAGGATGTGGACGCTGACGGCGCTCTGGTGCTGCGCCTGGCAGATGGGCGACAGCAGCGCTTTACCGTCGGGGATGTGAGCCTGCGTGTTTGAAAATTGTAAGAACAAGCTATAATCAATACCGATTACCAGTTACCGATTACCGTTTCTACCGAGGAGCCAAGCATGCGCTATCTGGTCATTTCCGATGTTCACGGCAACTTCCCCGCGCTGCAGATGGTATTGCAGGATGCCCCTGCTTTCGATGCGGTGCTCTGCCTGGGGGATTTGGTCGGCTATGGCCCCAATCCCAATGAATGTGTGGAGCGCGTTCAGGAATTCCCACTGACTTGTATTGTTGGCAACCACGATTGGGGCACCATCGGACGCGCCGACTTGCTGATCTTCAATAATGACGCCCGCCAGGCGCTCTACTGGACACAGCATGAGCTATCCTCCGAAAACCGCGCCTTCATCTCCGATTTGCCGACGACGGTGCGGATAGATGATTTCTTGCTGGTGCACGGCAGCCCCCGCGAGCCGATTTGGGAATACCTGGTGGACGTGCGTTCGGCGCGGGAAAACTTTCTGGGGTATGCGTTCAACATCGCGCTGGTGGGGCACACGCACCTGCCCTTAGCTTTAGAATGGCTTGAAGAAACCCGACAGGCCAGGATTCTGTTGCCCGATGGAGAGACACCGCTTGCACTGAGCGGACGACGGCTGATCCTCAACCCCGGCAGTGTGGGGCAGCCCCGCGACGGCAACCCGCGCGCCAGCTATGCTATCCTCGACACTGAGCAGATGACCTGGGAGTTTCGACGCGTCGCCTATGCTGTGGAGATCACCCAGGAACGCATGCGCGCACGCGGCCTGCCGCAACGGCTGATTGATCGGTTGCAGTTCGGGCGGTGATACGGATTACGCCGGCAACGTGAACCAGAAGCGACTGCCGCGCCCGACTGCACTTTCGACGCCGACATCGCCGTTGAGCTTTTCCACGATGCGGCGCACGATGGAAAGCCCCAGACCGTGCCCCTCGATGCGTAGCTGATGGAGACGGGTGAATGGGGCAAACAAACAGCTTTGTTCCTCGGCGCTCAGGCCATAGCCATTATCGCATACCCAAAAGCGTACCTTGCCTCCAAGCGGGGCATCGAATCCCAATTCCACCCGCGGCGGAAGGCCGACGTCCGCACGCCCGCCGTATTTGAGAGCATTGCTGATGTAGTTGACCCACACTTCTTCGATCCACGGAGCGTATCCCACGGCAACCGGCCAGGTATCAGGAAAGACGACTTCGGCGCGCGTCTCGATGATCAGGTCGTTTAACCGCGTCAACGATTCGGCGATCAGCGTCGCCATGTCCAGCGGCATAATCTGTATCTCCTCCATCTTACGCACACTGGCCAGCAATAACAACTCCTGGATGATGTTGGTCATTTTGTGACCGGTCAGGGTAATGTATCGCAAATTTTCCAGCACTTTCTCCGGCGGCAATTTGGGGAAACGTGTCTCCAGCAAGGTACTGAATCCAACCATCGTCGCCAGGGGATTTTTCAAGTCGTGGGCAACTGTGTGGGCAAAGGCATCAAGTTCCGCATTGCTGGCTTCGAGTTCCAGCGTATACTGACGTAAGGCTTCTTCAACGCGCTGCCGTTCAGCTAACTCCTGTTGTACCGAAGCGTACAACCTGGCATTCTCGATAGCTACACCTAACTGCGCCGCGATGGTCTGCGCCAGCGCGATTTCGGAAGCCGAGAAGCGACGGGGGCCTTTGAGGGCATCCAGCCCCAACGTACCAACCACACGCCCTTTGATCACAATGGGGATAATGAGAATTGAATACACGCCCACAGCGTGCATGACTTCCCATACGGGCCGCATCAAGGGATCGCGTTGCGCATCTTCGATAGCCAGGGGCTGCCGCGTCTCGATCACCTTCTGGGTCGCCAGATTATCCGCCAGCGACAACCGCATCCCTAACGCGCCGCGATCAGGGTACTCCGCAATGACTTCAGCATAACCCAGTGTTGCGTCGAAAAAAGCCAGACCACTGTGGTCACTGGAAGGGAAATATTCGACCAGTTTACGGCAGGCCGTGGATAGCACCATATTCAAATCCAGCGTCGAAGTTGTATCCAGCGCGATCTCATACAGCAGCGCCAGACGGCGCGAGCGTTCCTGCGCTTCGGTGTACAACTGCGCATTATGCACAGCGACCGCAATCTGCCCGGCGAAAGCAAACACGGCTTCGGCGTCGGCGGCAGTGTAAGCGATTGCATCCCGCCGTCCTACGGCGAGGAGGCCAATGGGTTGCTCTTGCAACAGCAGTGGGGCGCCGATAAAAGAGCGCGCCGTCTGCATCCCCGTGCTAAAACCCCAACGTGGTTCAAGCGTTGTATCGGGGATCAACACCGGGCGTTGGGTTTGCAGCATCTCGGTGAGGATGGCATTGTGGTCGCGCGGCAGGGTAAAGGATGTCATAGGTGGTTCGCTATCATCCCATCCTGCGGCCAGCGTGAGCTGGTCATCCTGGAGCAACAGCACTACTGCCCGGTTATAGAAAACCACGGTTTTCAACTGCTCCAGGATGCGTGTCAGGAGGTCACTCAGGTCAAGGGTGCTACTGATGATCTGCGCAACCTGGCGCAGTGCGTCCGAGAGACGCCTTTGCGCCCGCTCGCGCGCGTAACTCACGGCCAGCGCCTCATGTTCGGCCTGCAGGCTTTCCAATGCAGCCATGCAGGCGCGCAGATCATCCCATTCTGACGGCGTGGGCATCAATACGATCAGGCTTTACGCCCGAAGAATTTGCTCAGTAAGCCGGCAACGATCCCCATCACCACGCCAAAGACGACGGCCGCGCGCATGTCAAAGATGATCTTCGTGTCCTCGCCGCCGATCTGGTTGGCGGCGACAAACAGGGCGACGGCGTCGGTCATTTTGACGTTTTCGGCCACCACTACCGCAACACCGCCATCGGTCACGGTCATATTCTCGCCGAACGCCAGCGCCACGCCGCCTTCCTGCACGTCAATGAATTTACCCTCAGCATGGGCAATGCCCCCCTGGTTGACATGCACCGTCTGCGCTCTGACGTTTTGGACGCCGCCCTGTTCTATCGTGACCGTTTCGGCAACAATTTCCTCCGACGCGGACGATGCTCCCGGGCACGGTTGTTGGTCCTGGTTCATCAATTCTGCGTTCATTGTCTCTGTCTCTCCTTAATAAAAAATCTTTTGAACGTCGGCACGTTTTGGAAATCTGGCGAAAGATTTCCGTCATAAAAGAAGTAGCCATTCGTCACTTTGTTGGGGGGAGAAAAGCGATAAGATAAAGGTGAATGAGGTTTTGATGGTGACACATTCCATCGCACCTCTCCTCCTTTCCTTGGCTGGTGGCCCCCCGGAACCCCCCTCGCCGGGGGGCCATGCCGTTTAGGGCCTTGGATGCGCCGCAAGCTCCCCGCCCGATTTATTCCCGTAGATGTTGTTTGATCTTCGCCAGCAGCGACTCCGGCTCCACCGGTTTGGAGATGAACTCACGGATGTCGAGGTACTGGTCGGTGGGGAACGCCGCCGCGTACTGCGATGCAGTGATGGACGAAACCATCAAAATAGGCACCCGGCGCAGTTGCGGATCGTCGGAAATCTGTTGGGTGGTGTGATAGCCGTCCAGGGGGTTAGCCATCATCACATCCATCAACACCAGATCGGGCAGGTGTGCCCGCATTTTTGCCAGGCACTCCTCGCCGCTGGCAGCCTCTTCAACTGCGTACCCGGCGCTTTCCAACACCAGGCGGTTCGCCAGGACGATGTCCGGGTCGTCATCCACAATGAGAATGGTTTTGGTCGCCATAGTTTTGCCTCCGTTTAGTTTGATAGTCTTTAGTCGGATAGTCCTCAGTCAGGTAGTTCCTTCGGAAATTGTTCTGCGGGGATCAGGGGGCAGGTGACGGTGAAAGTTGTCCCCTCTCCAAGTCCACTTTTGACGCGAATCGTACAGTTGTAGCGGGTAAGGATGTCTTTGGTGATCACCAGTCCCAGGCCGGTGCCTTCTTTGACCTGCGCTTTGGCGTTGGGCGCACGGTAGAATTCCTCGAACAGATGTGCCTGCGCTTCCTCCGGAATGCCGATGCCGGTGTCGCTAATGGTACATTGTGCCTGCATTTCCATTTCCTGCAAGCGCACCAGGACCCGTCCGCCGGCCGGCGTGTATTTCACGGCGTTGGAGATCAGGTTGTTGAACGCCCGGTCAAGTTGTTCGGCCACCCCCAGGATGTGTAACGGTACGTCGGGCAACTGCAGTTGCAGGGTGAGGTGTTTTTCTTCCGCCGGGACGATATAACGTTCCACCACCCGCGCGACAAGCTGGTTCAGATTAATCGGTTGTGCGGCTTCCTCGATATGCAACCCGGCTTTGCCGGCAGCCAGGTCCAACAGGTCGTCAATGAGCGTTTGTAGAAAATCGGTGCGCCGCAGGGCGCGGGCGATCATATCCGCCTGGACATCCGTGAGGACGCCGGCATAGCCGCCCGCCAGCGTGCGCAGCAAACTGCGCACCACCCCCACCGGGGAGCGCAATTCGTGCGTGACCGTCAGAATGAACTTGCGCTTAGTGGCGTCGAGGTCGCGCAGCGCAGCATAAGCCAGCGCGTTTTCAAGGGCGATGCTCCCGTGGCTGGCGACGGTAGCCAGGTACTGTTGGTCATCTTCATTGAAACAGCGTGGCCGGTCGCAATAAACCCGAATGATGCCCAGGGGGCCCCCATGCCCGATCAACGGCGCGGTCAACATGGAGCGAATTCCCTCACTCAAGGCTGCTTCGGGATATTGCAGCCGTGCATCGCCGGCAATGTCATCCACGGCAACCACTTTGCCCGCCAGCACCTCGCGGACCAGCGGATTTTGATCCACCAGCAGACAGCCTTTCTGAAAGTAGGCATCCCGCAGGCCGTAGCTGCTGGCCAGACACAGGCTTTGCCCTCCGGCTTCCAGCAGGCGGATGGTGCAGGCCTTCACGCCCAACACTTCAGCCGTACTGCGCGTCAGGCGGTCGAGCACTTCTTGCAGTTCCAGCGTTGAGTTGACGGCCTGCGCACTCTCGTAGAGCATGTGCAGGCGATTGTAGGCGCGCTGTAAATCCCGGCTCAGCGCGACGATTTCGGCCTCGCGTTTGCGCAAACGGTCGGTGGTGCGCGTCGCCAGGTAAACGGAGCCGATCACCGCGCTGGCAAAAAAGGCCAATGCGCTGCCCACATACAGCGGTCGCGCATACAATGGAGCAGGCAGCAAGCCGCCGACCGCAATATGCGGAATCCATCCCCGGTACTCTGCCCCTGCAAGTCCGCCCAGCAACACAATCGCCAATCCGGCAAACAGATAGGCTTCACGCGCCGAGAGCAAAATCGTGGCCAGGATGATGTGGAAGAAGAAGTATAAGATAGCCAGGCTCTCAATACCGCCGGAGTAATGAATGAGCAGGGTGATGGCGATCCAGTCGGCGGCAATCTGCGTACGGGCCTGGATGCGTGCCGAAACATTGGCGCCGCTCAAATCACATGTCAGACGATTGAGCCAGCGGACAAACACGACATTGTAGGCCAGGATGCTCACGCCGATCAACGTCAACGGCGTCACGGCCAGTTCCAGCCCCAGGCCCAGCCGCGCGAGCCACGTCGCCAGGATCACGCCCGCGCCCGCAATCCAGCGCAGTCGGCACAGCCATTCCAGGCTGAGGCACAATTCATATTCCACCAACGTCCGGCTCAACGGCGTTGGGTGTTCAGGGGCAAACCGCTTGTCCATGCGCTTACCTGATATTGTTCACTGGCAAAGTGAGGGCAACTTTGTATAATTCAAGTATAACCAAGGCGATAGAGAATGCAACTCCGTTTCAGGAAGAGCAACCCTCGACAAAATACCGTTTACGCACAGGAGGCGCGTTATGCGCGATGAAGATCAAACCCGCGAGGCCTTACTTGCCGAAATCCATGCCTTGCGCGCCCGTATCGCCGAACTGGAGCAGGCCCAAGCCGCACCCTCACCGTGTAACCTGTGTCCAGAGATGTTTGAGCGCATCTCTGTGGCGGTCCATCTTTACGATCTTCACCCCGACGGTCGTCTGGTGTTTAGCGGCGCCAATACGGCTGCGGACCGCCTGCTGGGACTCTCGCATACGCAGTTTATCGGGAAAACCATCGAAGCAGCTTTTCCGCCGTTGGCGGACACCGAGTTGCCGGAGCGTTACCGGCTGGCTGCCGCGCGGGGTATCTCCTGGAGCACCGATTTTGTAACCTATGCGGATGAGCAAATTCGAGGTGTCTTTCAGGTACACGCTTTTCAAACGCGCCCCAACAGCATGGCGGTTCTGTTTCTGGACGTCACGCAACGGGCGTTGACCGAAGCGGCGCTGCGCGATAGCCTGGCGCGGCTGACTGCCCTGATAGACAACTTACAGCAAGGGGTCTTGTTTGAAGATACAGCGCGGCGCGTGTTATACGTCAATCAAGCCTTCTGCGACCTGTTCAACCTGCCTGGGCCGCAGGCGATCATCGGCGCCGATTGCGCTGCCGCAGCGCAGTATGCCAAGTCCATGTTCCGCGACCCGGAAGGCTTTGTTCAGGGCATCGAGGCGCGGCTGGCAGCGCGAGAGACAGTGCACAACGAAGTGTTGCATCTGGCCGATGGGCGGGTGTGGGAACGCGATTATGTGCCGATCCTCCTTAATGCAGCATGTCACGGCTATCTGTGGTTATACCGCGACGTGACCGAGCGTATGCAAGCCCAAGAGACCTTGCGCATCAGCCTGGAAAAATATCGGGTCCTCTTTGAAATTTTCCCGCTCGGCATCACCATCGGCGATGCCCAAGGACATATCCTGGAGGTCAATCGGGCTTCTGAGCGCCTGTTAAACCTGCCAGCATCGCAGCACAGCGCGCGCCGCATTGATGATCCCGCGTGGCACATTCTACGGCCGGACGGTACGCGCATGCCACCGGAAGAATTCGCCGGCGTGCGCGCGCTGCGCGAGCAGCGGTTGATCGAGAATGTAGAAATGGGGGTGGTGCGTCCCGATGACACCATCGTCTGGTTGAATGTCAATGCGGCGCCCATCCCGCTCGAGGGCTACGGAGTAGCCATTGCCTACAACGATATCACCGAGCGGCTGCAGGCGCAGAGGGCTTTGCAACAGGAACGCGACCTGTCTCAAGCGCTCGTTGAAGCCGCCACCGTCATCAGTCGCGTTCTGGATCCCGATGCTGTGCTGGATCGTCTGTTGGAACAAGTGAGCCGCGTGATTCCCGGTGACACAATGAATATTATGCTCATCGAGGACGATCGGCATGCGCGAGTTGTGCGCTGGCGCGGCTATGAGCGTTTTGATGCAGCGGCGTATGCTTCGGCTGCGGTTTTTGATTTACAGCAAACGACCAATTTGCGGCAGATGATCGAGACCGGCGCGCCGCTGGTGATTCCCGATACGCAACTGTACCCCGGTTGGGTGCAGGTGCCGGAAGTCGCCTGGTTGCGCTCGTATGTGGGTGCGCCGATCATCGTGCGCGGCGTGGTCGTCGGTTTTTTGAACCTGGACAAAGCGACGCCGAATTTCTTTACGCCTGCCCATGCG
This sequence comes from Chloroflexota bacterium, assembly GCA_019873645.1. GTDB lineage: Bacteria > Chloroflexota > Anaerolineae > B4-G1 > SLSP01 > DSWT01. Next base: position 13,194 of record JAIOAX010000040.1, read on the forward strand.
GCCACGCTGCGCGCGTTCGCCTATCATGCTGCGATTGCGTTAGAAAACGCCCGGTTGTATCAAAAACTGCAACAGGAACTCGCCACCCGCGCCCAAATCGAAGCCGCCTTACGGGAGAGTGAAGCCTATTTCCGCGCACTGTTCGATCAGGCCAGCGACGCGATCTTCATTCAAGACTTGAATGACAACATTCTCGATGCCAACCGGCGCGCCTGCGAAATGCTCGGCTATACCCGTGAGGCGCTGTTGCACATGACCATCCCCGATGTTCAGGCGCCGGAGTGTCGGGGAATCAGAGGACAGGTGATCCGCAGCGAACTGGCACAGTACAAAGGGATGCCGTTTGAAGGAATAGATGTGCGTAGCGACGGCGTGCGGGTGCCGGTTGAAGTCACCACGTCTCCATTGCGCATAGGCGAGCGTGAGCTGGCGTTCTCTATCGTGCGCGATATTTCCGAACGCAAGGAAATGGAGGAACGGCTGCGCCGTCAAGAACGCCTGGCCGCTGTGGGGCAACTGGCGGCCGGCATCGCCCACGACTTCCGTAACCTGCTGACGACGATTATTTTATACGCCCAATTGGGCATGCGCAAGCCCGGCATCCCGGCTACCGTGCTCTCCCATCTGGACACCATCGTCGGCGAAGCGCATAAGGCCACTACCCTGGTCCAGCAAATCCTTGACTTCAGCAGCCGTTCGTTGATCGAACGACAGCCGGTGGACCTGGCGGCCCTCATCGGGGATGTGTTCGCCATCCTCCGGCGCACCATCCCTGAGAATATCCATATCGCGTTGGAGGTCGGCGCGGGGAAATTCATTGTGGATGCCGATCCGGGGCGTCTCCAGCAGGTGTTGACCAACCTGGCGCTCAACGCGCGCGATGCAATGCCGGGCGGGGGCATTTTGCGTATCGGACTGGAGCATCTCTATTTGCCGCCGGGCGCACTGCCGCCGCTGCCGGAGATGGCGCGGGCCATTGAGGGTTCGGGAGGGCGTCCCCCCAATCCGGCCTGGATTTGCCTGAGCGTCGCCGATACCGGCATCGGCATGACCGACTCGGTGCGGGCGCATCTGTTTGAGCCGTTCTTCACCACCAAAGAGGCCGGTAAAGGCACCGGGTTAGGGCTGGCGCAGGTCTACGGCATTGTTCGTCAGCACGATGGTTATATCGGCGTAGATACCGAGGTGGGAAAGGGCACCACGTTCCGCATTTATTTGCCGGCGTCGGCGACCGAGGTGCAAGAACCGATACCAGAGACGACGACGGTACCGTTGGGAAACGGCGAGCTGATCCTGCTGGTTGAAGATAACGCCAAGCTCCGTGAAGCCGGGCAAAGTATGCTGACCGAACTGGGGTATCGCGTGTTGACGGCGACAAATGGCTATGAGGCATTGACTGTGTTTCACGCTGCACCTGATATTGCCCTGGTGATCACCGATCTGGTGATGCCGGAAATGGGTGGGGAGGCGTTATTGCAAACACTCAAACGGCAGCAAGCGACCTGCAAAGTCCTCGCCATCACCGGCTATACGATGCAAGTCGGCATCCGCGCCCTGAAGGAGGCCGGATTTTACGATGTCATTCATAAACCCTTTGATATTGACACCCTGGCGAACGTCATCCATCGGGTTTTGCATGCCGCGTGAGGCGTGAAGAGTAAAACGTGAAGAGTAAAACGTAAATTCGGATCAAGTCGAGGCCATAAGATGATTATCGGTGCGTGTACACTGCATTTGTATCTCCCCGGCGTCTTTTCCCTGAAGGAAAAACGCGGGGTGCTCAAGCCGTTGCTCGTCCAACTGCGGCGCCAATTCGAGGTCGCGGCCGCCGAGGTGGGCGATCAAGACACCTGGCAGTCGGCGGAAATCGCCGTCGTCGCCGTAGCCAACAACGCCGGCCACGTCTACGCGGTGCTGGACAAGGCCGTTCGCTGGATTGAGGAAGAATACCGCGCCGTCGAGATCCTGGAGCGGGCCGTTGAGTTGCGGTAAGCGTTTCCTTGCCTTTCCCCATCACCTGAGTACAATACTTATCCATGAGCGTTGTGGATGAAGTCAAGGAAAGGCTGGATATTGTCGAGGTCATCGGGCGGCACATCCATCTGCAAAAATCCGGGCGCTATCTGAAGGGCCTATGTCCTTTTCACACAGAAAAGACCCCCTCGTTCTATGTTTTCCCCGATAATCAGCGCTGGCACTGCTTCGGATGCAACAAAGGGGGCGACCTTTTCAATTTCGTGATGGAGTTTGAGGGGCTGGATTTTCGCACGGCCCTGGAAGAACTGGCCCGTCGCGCTGGCGTGGAACTCAAGCCGCGCACGCCCGAACAGGTGGAAGCCGAAAGCGAGGCCGAACGCTTACGCCTGCTGTTGGAGGCCGCGGCCGCCTATTACCATACTCTGCTACTCACCGCGCCACAGGCCGCGCATGCGCGCGCTTACCTTGAAAAACGCGGCTTCACACGCGACACCATCGAGACCTTCCAGTTAGGGTATAGCCTCAACGAGTGGGATGCAGCCCGCACCTATCTGTTCGGCAAAGGGTTCAGCGTTGAAGATCAAATCAAGGCGGGGATGCTGGTGGAAAAAGAGGGCGGCGGCACATTCGACCGCTTCCGTAACCGGCTGATGATCCCCATCTGCGACCGCCGTGGGCGGGTCATCGCTTTTGGCGGACGGGTTTTGAATCCCGACGACCAGCCCAAGTACATGAACTCGCCCCAGACGGTACTTTTTGACAAGAGCACGGTGCTCTTCGGCTACCATCTCGCCGCTCAGGCTATCCAGAAAGCCGACGCCGCGATCATCGTCGAGGGGTATATGGACGTGATGATCCCGCACCAGGCCGGCTACAAAAATGTTGTCGCGCCGATGGGGACGGCGCTCACCGAGGCGCACCTGCAACAACTGCAACGCCTCACCCGGCGTTTCATCCTGGCGCTCGATCCCGATGCGGCGGGCATCCACGGGACGTTGCAGGGCCTGGAAACCGCGCGGCAGACATTGGACCGTGAGTGGGAGGCCATCTTCGACCCACGCGGGCTGGTGGGCGTCGAAGGGCGGCTCAAAGCGGATATCCGCGTTATCACCATGCCGGAGGGCCTTGATCCCGATGAATTGATCCTGCAAGACCCGACACGCTGGGAGCAACTCGTCGCTACATCACAGCCGGTCGTGCGGTTTTACTTCAATCAACTGCTCAAGCAAGAAAATCCCCAGGAACCGAAAGGCAAAGCGCGGATTGTGGATGCGATGCTCCCGCTGCTCAGCGACATCGCCGACAGCGTGGAACGCGAGGCTTACGTCCAGGACATCGCCATGCGCCTGGGACTGGATGCGCGCAGTTTGCTCGACCGTTTGCGCGTGCGCGAACGGGCACAGGCCGTGCGCCGGCAGGCGGCCGTCAAGACGGCCGGGCGGACTCCCCTATCCGGTGATCTGGAAGCCTACGCCCTGACGATCTTGATCCGCTACCCGGAGGTACTGGCGCTGGCCGACGCCCAACTTGCCGAGGCGCAGCTTGAGCCGATCCACGACGACGATTTTTCCGGCGTCTACCGGCTGATCTGGTCAGCCTGGCTGGAGCTGGGCGGGCATCCCGAACTGGAATTGGGCGACATCTTGCCGCCGGATTTGCTGGCGCTGGTACATACCTGGATTGCCACACCGTTGCCCGATACCCCGCTGGAGCAATGGAAACGCGATATGGTGCGCACCATCTTGCGGTTGCGCGAAAGAAGATTACGTGATATATCAAAGCGCACACAAAGTCTGGTCGCAGAAGCACAGCAGGTAGAAGGAGATATGAAGGCAGAACGTTACCTTGCCACACTGCAAAATCTCTCCGAGGCGCTACGTCGGGTTCAGCAGGCGCTCAGTCGGTGATTATTATTGTTTGGGAGGATAGGGATCATGGCAGCCAGGCAACACGCAGACAATCTTACACATTCGGAGGCAAGTATCCAAAACCAGGCCAATAATCATGAAGACAACGAAGACGCTTGGGAAGAAGAACTCGAATCGGAAGCGGCCGAGGAGCATGTAGATTTCAGCACCGTCAACGACAATCCTCATCATGAAGAAATCGAAGCGTGGGATGATGAGCCGTCACCGGACGACCTGGAGCAGATCGAAGAAGAGTTGTCCAAACCGGTCATCGTCGAAGACCTGGTTGACGATCCGGTGCGGATGTACCTGCGTGAAATCGGGCGGGTTGATCTCCTGGAACCGCATCAGGAAGTGTGGTTGTGCATCATCCGCGCTGCAGCGGCGCAACTGGGGATCGTGTGTCAGCAGGTCGCCACGGCCTCTGAGCCAGAAGTGATGGAGGCCAGTGTCCTGGATCTCTACAAACAGGCCCGCACCGCCTGGAGCGAAAGCCAGCGGGCCGCCAAGAGTAAAGGGTTGACCACCCCGAGCGCCGTAGACTTTCTCACCGAAATCATGCAGCAGCAGCAAATGCTCATCACCGAAAAAGCCTCCAATCTGTATACCTTTATGGGGCCGAACCAATGGGGCGATGATCCGCACTGGCGACCGGTGATCCTGGAGCTGCTGCGTGCGGCCATGTTCCTGTACTTGTTGCCTCCTGAGCTGGTGACCTTCATCCACCAAAAGATGACGCTCAACAATCGCTGGCCGGCGGCTTCACACGTGCGGCCGCACATCCAACCCGAAGCCGTCTTTAGCTGGTGGGAACATGTCGAGGTACTGGCTGCGGAGGCGCAACAGATGCTTGTCCGCGCCAACCTGCGGTTGGTGGTGAACATCGCCAAACGCTATGTCGGGCGCGGCGTCTCGTTCCTGGACCTCATCCAGGAGGGCAACATTGGCCTGCTGCGCGCCGTCGAGAAATTCGACTACCTGCGCGGCTACAAGTTCTCGACGTATGCGACCTGGTGGATCCGCCAGGCGATCAGCCGTGCGATTGCCGACCAGGCGCGCACCATCCGCATTCCCGTCCACATGGTCGAGACGATCAACCGCCTGATGCGCATACAACGCCGGATGATGCAGGAATTGGGGCGCGAACCGAACCTCGACGAGTTGGCCCTGGAGATGGATGTATTGGAACCGGAGGACATTGAGGCCATCACCCAGGCGCGCGCCGAAAATCTGCCTCTCTCGCCTACACTGGAGCGGAAATTGCGCCGTGCGATGTCCAAAGTGCGCCGCATCATCAGCATCTCGCAGGAGCCGATGTCGCTGGAAAGCCCGGTAGGGACAGAAGATAACAGCGAGCTTTCGGACTTCATCGAAGACGACAATCTCCCCGGCCCGATGGATGCGACTTCGATGCAGATGCTGCGCGAGCAACTGCAACACATCCTGGGCGAACTGGGACGCCGCGAGCGCGAGGTCCTCGAAATGCGCTTCGGCCTCAAGGACGGACGCCCACACACGCTGGAAGAGGTCGGGCAGGCGTTCAACGTCACCCGCGAGCGCATCCGCCAGATCGAATCCAAGGCGTTGCGCAAACTTCGCCATCCGGGCCGCAGCCGCAAATTGCGCGATTTCTTGACTTAACGTTCCAACGTTGGAACGTTCAAACGTTTTTGATTAAGAGGAGTGGGGTTCAAAAAGAGAGATGTTCAAAAAGATCGAAATTGCGACGCGCACACGGGTTGATTTCATAGACATCACCGCCGAGATCGAACGGGCGGTTCAAGAGTCGCTGGTGGAGGAAGGGATTTGCTTCCTCTACTGCCCGCATACCACCGCGGGTATCGTGCTCAATGAGAATTGGGACCCCGATGTCGAAAGCGATATTGCGATGATGCTGGCGCGCATCGTGCCAGACGGGCTGCCCTATCGCCACAGCGAAGGTAACTCGACGGCGCACATCAAGTCTGTGCTGCTCGGCAGCGACCATTTCATCTTCGTGCAGGAACACCGCTTGCAGATGGGACAGTGGCAGGGCGTCTTCCTCGCCGAATTCGACGGCCCGCGCCGCCGCTCAGTCTGGATCAAAATCATCTGTGACGCGGCCAGCGCTTAAAGGTTCCTGGTGAATCCACAGCCCCTCCCCTGGGAAGCCATCGAAGCACTGCTCCAGCGCGTGCAGAAGCCCGGCCGCTACGTGGGCGGCGAATACAACGCCGTCCACAAGCCCTGGGATGCAACCGCCGTGCGCGTCTGTCTGGCCTTCCCCGACATCTACGACCTGGGAATGTCCAACTTCGCGCTGGCGATCCTCTATGATCGGCTGAACGCCCAACCCGACATCCTGGCCGAGCGCGCCTATCTCCCCGCGCCGGATATGATCGCCCAACTGCGCAGTGCCGGGTTGCCACTCTACACGCTGGAAAGTTACCGCCCGGTCGCCGCCTTCGACATCCTGGCGATCAGCGTCGCCTACGAGCAACTCTACACCAACGTCCTGGAGCTGCTCGACCTCACCGGCATCCCCCTGCGTGCCGCCGACCGCGACGCCACGCAGCCGCTCATCATCGGCGGGGGGCATGGGACGTTCAACCCGGAGCCGGTCGCCGATTTCTTCGATGCGTTTGTCATCGGCGAGGGCGAAGACGTGATCCTGGAGCTGCTGGCCGCATGGCGCGCAGTCCGCCATGTGCCCCGCGAGGCGCAGTTGCGCGCTTTGCTGAACGTGCCAGGGCTGTACATCCCGCGCTTCTATCGGCCCACGTATTTTCCCACCGGGCAACTGGCCGCCGTAACGCCCACCGATCCCGCCGCGCCGCCGCGCATCCTCAAGCGCATCATGCCCACCCTGCCGCCTACGCCCATCCGCCAGCTGGTCCCCAACGTCGAGGTGACGCACAACCGCGCCGTGGTGGAAATCCAACGCGGCTGCACGCGCGGTTGTCGCTTCTGCCAGGCCGGCACCGTCACGCGCCCGGTGCGTGAGCGTCCCGCCGCCGAGATCATGGAGACGGTCGCCGCAATCCTGGATGCCACCGGCTACGAGGAGGTGGCGCTGCTTTCGCTTTCCTCGGCCGATCATTCCGAAATCAAGCCGCTGCTGGAGCAGTTGTTGGAGCGCTTCAAGGGGCGGCATCTCTCCATCTCGCTGCCGAGCCTGCGTATCGAGTCGTTCTCGGTGGACCTGGCGGATATGCTGTCGCAAGGGCGACGCTCCGGGTTCACCTTCGCGCCGGAGGCCGGCAGCGACGCGCTGCGGCGGCGCATCAACAAAGACATCGCCACCCAGGATTTGCTCGCCGTGGCGGAGGAAGTCTTCGCGCGCGGTTGGCGCACGCTCAAGCTGTACTTTATGCTCGGCCTGCCCGGCGAGACGGATGCAGACATCGAAGCCATCATCGAGCTGGCGCAGCAGGTGCGGCGTCTGGGGCTATCCATCGGCGGGCGGAAGACGGAGGTGCACGTCAGCGTGAGCACATTCGTCCCCAAGCCGCACACGCCGTTCCAGTGGGCGCCGCTGGCCGACCGGGAGACGGTTGAACGGCGGCAGGCGCTGCTGCGCGAGCGGTTGCGGGGGCGAGGGTTGCGTCTGGCGTGGAACCACTATGCCGCCACGCGCATCGAGGCGCTGCTGGCGCGCGGCGACCGCCGTTTGAACGCCGTCGTCGAGGCGGCCTGGCGCAACGGCGCACGCTTCGACGCCTGGGACGAATGGCGCCATCAGGCCGCGTGGGAACAGGCCCTCGCTGACTCCGGCCTGGACATCGCCGACGCGCTCTATCGTCCCCGCGCCGAAGATGAGCTGCTGCCCTGGGAGCACCTGTGCAGCGGCGTCGAAAAGCGCTTCCTGCTGCGCGATTATCGCCGCAGTCAGGCCGGCGAACTGCTGGCCGATTGCCGCACGGGCTGCCATGCCTGCGGTATCCTGGTCAACTATCCGGGGATGTGGACGGCGGAGTGGGAGTGCCCGACGAATGATGAATAGCGAATCACGAATCACGAATCACGAATTACGAATCACGAATCACGAATTACGAATTACGGATAACGAATTACGAATGATGAATAACGAATTACGAATTACGGATCACGAATCTTCAATCCAAAATCTAAAATCTAAAATCCAAAATCCACGCTACCGTCTCACCTTTGCAACGCGGCGGACGCTGGCCTACGTTTCGGTGCTGGAGTTGGGCAAGGTTTGGGAACGTACGCTGCGGCGCGCCGGGATTCCGCTCCAGTATAGCCAGGGTTACAATCCCCGTCCACGGATGCACTTCGCCGCGCCGTTGCCCGTAGGTTGCGGTTGCGAGGCGGACCTGCTGGATGTGTGGCTCGAAACGCCAATGGCGCCGGAGGCGATGCGGGCGGCCCTGGCAGATGCGCTGCCCCCCGATCTTTCCGTCGGCGACATTTGCGCCGTGGCGGAGAATGAACCGGCGCTTTCCGAGCAACTCCGCGCCGCCGAATACCGCGTGTGGCTGCGCGATGTGGAGCGAGACGCGCTGCGATCTGCCGTCGCCGCTTTTCTGGACGCCACCGTGTTGCCCCTTGCCAAACGCGGGCGGAAATACCGTGGCAAGACCTACGATTTACGCCCGCTGGTTGAGACGCTGTGTCTCGAAGACGCACCGGCCCCCTGGGTGGGCCTGTGGATGCGCCTGAGCGCGCGTCCCGGCGCCACCGGCCGCCCGGACGAGGTGCTGAAGGCGTTGGGGTTGACGGATGTGGTCTGTCGCTGTACCCGCACCCGGTTGATTATGTAATGGATTAGTGGGCGTCGGCGAACCAGTCAACGTACTTCAAACACGTAACCGCGTCCCCGGACAGTGTGGATAAAGTGGGGCCGGTCGGGGTCAACCTCAATTTTGTGCCGCAGCCGATGGAGAGGCGCGCGCACCAGATCGCGCGCTTCGTACAGGGTGACTTCGACGCCCTGGAGGTGCGCGCCCAACTCACAGAGCGAGACCACCTGTCCCGGCCGGCGCATCAAATAGGCGAGGATTTTTAACTCGGTGGGCGTCAGGGTGACGGCGTTGCCGGCGACCATCGCCAGCCCTTTCTGCAGATCCACCGTGATGCCCGGGGCTTGCAGAAACCGCTCTGCTGTATTGAGCGGGAGAGGAGATTCTGCCGGCGTGGCAGGCTCGGCCGGAGCGCTTTTGAGCGTGGCCAGGGCACGTTCCAGCAATGCCACTGGATCGGAAGGCAGCGCGCGTTGACGCCGCGCCGCCAGGCCGTTTTCGACCACCCGCAGGATTTCGCGCAACGAGCTGGGTTTGAAGAGATAATCGTAGGCCCAATGCCGCAGGGCCACGATGGCCGAATCCAGCGTGGCGTAGCCGGTGAGGATGATGAACACCGTATCGGGGGCGTAGGGACGGGCCTCGGCCAGCACGGCGGTGCCGGACATCCCCGGCATATTCAAATCGAGCAACACCAGATCAAACGGCTCACTGCGAATCTTCTGCAGGGCCTCGGTGCCCGAAGTGGCCTCGGTCGGCCGGAACCCCACCCGCTTGAACAAATCCAACAGCGTGCGGCGGATGCCCGGCTCATCATCGGCGACGAGAATCCGCGCGCCAGGGAAGGCCGTTTGGCTCAAGAATTCCTCGCTCATAGACCACCGCCCACTGAAATTGTCATTTTGATCAGCGGATTGAGCAGATTTTTTGTAAATCGGCTGCCAGACGCACTTGACGGGGCGTCTGGCATTTTTTTAAGCGATCGGTAGCCGCACGGTAAACGTGGTGCCTTGGCCGACCTGGCTTTGGACGGTGATCTCGCCGTTGTATTGTTTGACCAGGTCGTAGCTGATGCTCAGCCCCATACCGGCGCCCTTCTTTTTGGTCGTGAAGAACGGCTCGAATAAGCGCCGCAGATGTTCCGGCGGTATCCCCTGGCCGTTATCGGTAAAGCTGACCGCCACGTATCCGTCATCGGTCACGCGCCCCTGGATGCGCAGCAATCCCCCTTCGTCCATTGCATCCACGGCGTTAAGGATCAGGTTCATAAAGACCTGCCCCAATTCACTTTCATCGGCGCGCACCGCCGGCAAATCCGCCGGTACCTCATGCTCGATGCGCATGTTGCGGTGTTGCGTATACTTGTTCACCAGGCTGAGAACATGGTTCACCACAGTATGAAGCTGCACCAGTCGCGGTTCGCGTTTGGGCTTGCGCGCAAATTCCAGAATGCGGGTGACCAGGCCGATCAGCCGCTGGACTTCTTCATCGGCAATCTGCAGATACTCGCGCTGTTGCTCCGGCTCCATCGGGAACATCAACATCATCTCCAGACTGCTATGGATGGTTTGCAGGGGATTGTTGATCTCGTGGGCCAGCGCGGCGGCCAGTCGCCCGGTCGCAGCCAGCTTCTCACTGTGAACCAATTGCTCGGTGGTCTGTTGTACCAGGCGGCGTTGTTCACGTTCGGCGGCGTAGAGGCGCGCATTCTTGAGGGCAATTCCCAACTGCGCGGCGATGGTCTCGCACAAGCGCAGGTCGCCCTCGGTAAAAGCATGCGGACGCTGATGTTCGACGTTCAACACGGCCACCACCTGCTCATCCACATACACCGGCACGGCCAGTTCAGAGCACAATTCCACATCACTCTGCAACTTATAGTAATCGGGGACGGTATACGTATCGTGGATCAACACCGGCCGGCCGCTGGTATAAACCCGGCCGGTGACGCTGTTGTGCATGGGGAGGCGCAGCGCTTCCGGCGTGTCCACTTTGACACCGATAATCGAAGGATGAATGAGCATAGCCTCCCCCTGCGGGTCAGGAAAGGCCAGGCTCAGGCTGTAGGGATGCAGTACCTGATAGATGGTGTGCAACACCCGCGTCACAATCTCGTCGAAGTTCAACGATGAGGCCGCCGCCAGAATCACCTCTTGCAAGAGCTGGCTTTCGGCAAGCCGCTGGGTCACTTCCGCATACAAACGGGCATTCTCAATGGCCGCAGCGGCCGAACCGGCCAGCGTGTTCAACAAATCCAGGTCTTCCTCATCGAACAGCTTGTCGCCCCAGTTCACCGCCTCCGCAACGCCGATGACTTTGTCCTTAACAATCAGCGGCACGGCCAGCAGGGAACGGGTCCGCAGGCCGGTCATAGTATCAATTTGATTGTAAAACCGTGAATCCTGATGCGCGTCGTGGATGAGGAGCGCCTGACGGGTACGCAACGCCTCGCCGGCGATGCCGGCGGTTGCCGGCATGCGGGTGCCCACCAGGCCCTCAGAGTGTTGTCCCACGGCGGCGGCAAAGGTCAATGTTTCGGCGGCGGGGTCATACAGCAAGACTGAAGCCGCTTCCGCTTCAAGCAAGGCACGTATTTCCTGCATCATTTGTTCCAGGACTTGCTCCAGACTCAAAGTTGAGGTGAGCGCCTGAGCGGTCTTGTTTAACGCCCGGAGCTGACGATTGTGGTATTGCAGCGCTTCCTCGGCCTGTTTGCGTGCGGTAATGTCCTGCAAGATGCCGACGACCTGGGTAATTTCACCCGCAGGCGCGCGCACAGCAAACAAGGTGATGATGACGGTCACCGTCGCGGGTTTCCCGGCGGGATAGGCGGGATTGATTTTCCTCAAGTCGAGGGGGATTTCAAATGGCCGGAGTGCTTCGCCTTGAAAGACCCGCGCCAAAACAGCTTGCAGGCCCAGTTGCTGGATCAGCATATCCCCCAGGGCGTTGAACTGCCCCACCAGCACATCGGCGGAGGGCAGGCTGAACAGATCCAAAAAGGCCCGGTTGACAATCGCGGCCACCCCATCGGGGGTGAAAACGATCATCGGGTAAGGTAACTGCTCGATGATCTGACGCAAACGGGCCTCGCCGGCGGCCAGCCGCTGCTCAAGGCTGTGTTTGTTGAGCGCCATCTCGATGGTCGAGCGCAGCGTTTCAATCTCAAAGGGCTTGATAAGATAGCCGTAGGGGGCGGTTTGCTTCGCGCGTTGCAGCGTCTCCATATCCCCATAAGCGGTGAGATAGATGACGGGGATATCGAAGCGTTCCCGCACCTGCGCTGCGGCGGCAATGCCATCCATCTTGCCCTTCAGACGGATATCCATCAAGATCAGGTGGGGCTTGCTGCGGGCGACCGATTCCACCACGGCCTCGCCGTAAATCTCGTGGCCGACGACTTCATACCCGCTGCGTTCCAGATTCATCCTGAGCACTTCGGCGACGATGACTTCGTCTTCTACCAGAAAAATCCGCGCTTTTGCCATAGCTTATGTGTCCTCATTGCAGGTGAAGGTAATCGTCACACATGTTCCGTTATCGCGCTCGACATGCAATGTGCCGACAATTTGCTGCGTCAACATCCTGATCAATCGCAATCCCAGACGCGGTGAGGTTTCCACGGCAACTTCCGCCGGCAACCCCATACCGTTATCGGCAACTTCCAGGTGGAGGCAGTCCCCTTCAGGGTACAAGGCCACGCGAATGGTCGGCAGGCGGTCATCGGGCGAGCGCCACTCCGGCGGGAAAGCGTGTTTTAAGGCGTTGGCTACCAATTCGTTGACGATGAGACCACAGGGGATGGCGAGATCCAGAGGTAACTGCAAATCGGCAATATCCTGTTCAATTACCACCCCTCTGTTGAATGTGTCGTAAGTTTGCCGTAGATAACGGAGCAGAGCCAGGAAGTAGAAGTAAGCGTTGACCATGACATTGCCCGGAGACTGATAAAGCTGTTCATGGATCAAGGCAATGGCGCGGATACGGGTTTGGGTATCGCGGAGCATTTGCTGCATCGCGCCATCCTCGGCCACGTTGAACTGCAATTCCAGCAGCCCCAGGATGATCTGCAGGTTGTTTTTGATGCGATGATGAATCTCACTGAGCATGAGATTCTTCTCGCTCAACGCTTCCTGGAGCTGGGTCTGGTAGTTCTTGAGCGTGGTGATGTCGCGGCTTACCCCTACCAGCCCGACGATGTCACCTTGCGGCCCACGCAACGGCGAAAGGGTGGTCTGAAAATGCGCGCCATCGGTTGACCATTCGTAGGTCAGATTCTTGCCGGTGTTCAAAACCTCCAGATTGGCCGCTGCGTGGCTCTGGGCCGCTTCGGGGCCTAAAACCTCGTGGGCCGTGCGTCCCAGGAAATGCGCCGGTGATAGCCCCATACGTTCCAGCCAGCGCCCGTAGACTGCTGTATGCCGCTGCTCGCAGTCCAGGGAAAAGACGACATCGTCTATAGAATCCATCAGCGAACGCAACCAGGCTTCGTTTGCCTGCAAGGCGCGTTCGGCCTGGCGATGGGCGGTGATATCCTCGCCCAGGGAAGCCACGGCGATCACATTGCCCTCGGCGTCGCGAATGACGGTGTTGTTCCAGGCAATCAGGGCGCGCCGCGCGCCTCCGGCCACCAGGATTTCATTTTCGTAGTGCGGCGCGAAATCACCATGCACAAAACGCTGCAAGAAACCGGCCTCCATCTCGGCGCGAATTTCGGGAGGGATGAAGTTCTCAAACCAGTTGTGGCCCAGGACCTCATCTGCAGCAGCGCTGAGGAGTTGCAGCCCAAAATCGTTGCAGAAGGTCACATTGCCTTTCAGGTCCAGCATGACCGCGAATAAGCGCACGTTTTCCAGCATCTCGCGGAATTTGCGTTCGCTGGCTTCCAGCGCGGCCTGCGAACGTTGCCGTTCGGCCAGTTCCGCTTGTACCCGGGCATAAAGCTGGGCGTTTTCCAGGGCAACGGCGGCGGCGCGGGCCAGCGGCAACAGCCGCTCCACGTCGGCCATGTTAAATGTTCCGGGTTGGTCACTATCGAGGCGCAACACCCCCAGGACACGTTCTCCTACGCGCAAGGGCAGCGAAAGGTGTGCGCGAATCCAGGCCGTCTCCGGCAATGAACGCCAGCGGGGGTCGGTGGTGACATCGGCCAAAAGATACGGTTGCCCATCGGCAACGACCTGCGCGTTGATGGGGAATTCGGCAAGGGGTTGGAGCATAGCCGTAAGGTCCTGGCCTTGCGCCGCATAGCCGCGTTTCCCGGCAATCTGCAAAGCGTCGCCGACTAACAAGGCGATGTTGGAAGCGGTAGAAGGCACCAATCGCTGGGCCTGATGCAGGATTTCCATCAGCACATCGGAAACATCAAGCGCCGCAGTCAGCGCCAGGGTGACGTCGCGCAGGGTTTCGGCGCGCAGGCGTTGCTCGCGTTCGGCCTCCAGCAAAGCAGCGCGTTCGAGCTCTTGATGGCGGCGGGCGGTGACATCTTTAACCAGAGTCGCAAATTGCCGGGGCCGCGGGCTGTAGGCCCAAACTTCGTAATAGTGCTCCAGCTCCGGTACGTAGTCTTCCAGATAGGCCGGTTCACCGGTCAACGCCACTTTGCCGTAGTCGGCGATCCAGTGACGGTCAAGGTTGGGCAGGACCTCAAGGACGGTTTTCCCCAGGCATTGTTCGCGGGTGAGGCCGGTGAGCTGTTCAAAGGCCGGGTTGATTTCCAGGAAACGATAATCACACGGCGCGCCCCGCTCATCAGTGAGGATTTCGTGCAGGGCAAATCCCTCGCTCATCTGCTCAAACAGCAGACGGTATCTCTGTTCACTTTCACGCAGCGCTTCCTCAGCCCGTTTGCGTTCGGTGATATCCACGGCGAAGGCAAAGTTGTAACCCTGGCCTTTGTATTCCAGATAGTTGACGGTAACTTCCACAGGGTAGACGCGCCCGTCGCGCGCGCGATGGTGAGTCTCTAAAGTGAAGGTCTGGCGTTCTTGAATTTCCTGCCAGTGCACGCGCCAGCGTTCCTCCGTAAAATCCGGGTCTATATCCATCACCCGCATCGTGAGCAGCTCGGCGCGCGTATAGCCGAGCGCGGCGCAGGCTTGATCGTTGACGTAAATAAAACGCCCATCGGCGTCAATCCGGAACACCTCGGTGGCGGCGCGATCGATGGCAAACTGCATCATCAGCAGTTGCTCCTGCGCCCGAACCTGGGCGGTGATGTCTTCCACGCTGGCGATGATGCCGTTGAACGCACCTTGCTCATCGAGCAGCGGGGCGGCGTTAATTTGCAGCAATATGCGCCGCCCGTCAGGCCACTCAATGGCATGGCGCACGTCGGCGACCGGTTGCAGAGTGCGCCGGACTTGCACAAACGGTAATTGCTCTTCCAGGAATGGGCGACCGTCGTAATCGGTGATGCGCCATTCCGGGGCGTCGTGAGCACGTTGATGGATCTCTTCGCGTCGCAAACCCAAAACCCGTTCAGCCTGGGCATTGGCGAACACGATGTGTCCGTCTTTACTGACCATCATGATGCCCACCGGGCTGGTCTCCATAATGCGGCTGACCAGGTCGCGCTCGGCGCGCAACGCCTCAAGCGCCTGTTTACGCTCGGTGATGTCGCGTCCGATACCTACCAGGCCTATGATCTGTCCCATAGCGTCGCGGAGTGGCAATTTGGAAGTGAGTTGCCACATGTGTTTACCGCGAGCATTGGTCAGGAATTCTTCGCGGTTGAGGACGGGGACGCCGTCACGCAACACCTGCGCATCATCGGCCATAAACTGCGCCGCGATTTCAGAGGGGAACACCTCGGCATCAGTTTTGCCGAGCACTTCTTCCTCCGGCAGCCCGATGTTGTCCAGGTCGGCGCGGTTGGCGAGCGTCTTGCGACCCTGAGCGTCTTTGGCATAAATAGCATCGGGCAGATTGTCAATCAGGGTGCGCAGGAGCTGCCGTTCCTGCGCCAGCGCTTCGAGCGCCTTCATTTTCTGGGCGTCAGCTTCCAGACGCTCGGCAATCGCTCTCTCACGTCTCAGGCAGCTGGTCAGCAGCTCGCCAAGCAAAGCCGTAGCCAGCGGGTAGATCGCCAGCACCGCCAATGTGATTCTGCGGAGCGTGTCGAAGGCCATTGGTTTGGGCAGGGTGAACATCAGCGCCAGCATGATGAGGTGAACCGTCAAACCAAACCCATAAAGCTCAGGGAGGGACATCTCATCCAGCGTACCCCGACGCACCCGCCGCCAGATCAGCCCCAGGCTGCCCGTTGCCAGGATCACGGAGACGCCGGTGAGCGTCCCGACCCCGCCTTGATAGAGTCGAAAAATCAGCGTAACAAGCATAGCGATCCCGGTGGGAAGCGGACCGAAGAACAAGCCGGAGATGCCCAGCAGCACCGAGCGCGTATCGAAGTATAACCCCGGCAGCAACTCCCAATGGGTTTGCATCACCACAATGCCGATACCCCCCAGGATGAGACCGACCACGATCTGCTGCGCGATCCAGACCCTGTGACTGCTGTGCCAGCGCGATGTGAGCAGGTCGAAAACCAGCCCTAATGACAGCAACAGAGCTGCATTTTGTACCAGGCCAGGGAAAATGTCCATAGCTTTACCTCTGTCCGATCACGCACTATTCACCAATATAATCCGACAGCGGTTGTTTGGGGAAACACAGGCGCGCCGTAGCCCCCGGCGTGTTGCTGAGTGTCAGGGTCCCCTCCAACTGCTGTTCGGTAAACACGCGCACCAGATGCAACCCCACATCGCTACGCTGACCGTCTAAAACATCGTCCGGGTACCCCGGCCCGTTGTCGCTGATTTCGACGACCACATTGGCCGGCGGTTCTTCGGCGATGACAATCGCAATACGCAAGGCATCTTGTTGCAACACGGCGTATTTGAGCGCGTTGGTCAACAATTCGTTGAGAATGAGCGCCAGGTAGCTGGCCTGTTGCGGAGTAAGCATGGTCTGGGCACAGTGCGTTTCGATGCTCACCTGGATAGCCGGCCAGGAGCCGGTGATGGCCGTAGTGAGCATCTGGACTAACATGGCGATGGGCAACGGCCCCCATTGAGTCAGTGTTGCCAGCAGCTTATGAATTTCGGCGAAACTTTGCACGCGCCGGCGCATGGCCGTCCCAAAACGTTCGTAGGCCGCGCGGTCTTCCGGCAGGGCGTGGTGAAGTTCGAGTTCAAACATGGATTGGATGATGTTCAGGGTATTGCTGACGCGGTGGTTAATTTCACGCAGCAATTGCGATTTAAGCATAGCCTCCCGTTGCGCCTGCGCGTACAAACTGGCATTCTCGATCGCCAGGGCGGCCGTCGCAGCTAACGATTCCAGCAAGCGCTGGTCGGCGGGAGTAAAACGATGCGGACGGACATCCACAGCTTCAAGCACCCCCAAGACACCCTGCTTGCCCATCAGAGGCACACCGAGAAATGCGCGGATGGATACCTGGGTGCGGGTCGTGACCTCTTGATAATGGCGTGGGTCGTTCCACACATCGGCCACGAGTTGGCTCTGGGCAGTTGCGGCGATGTATCCGGCAATGCCTCGACCGGCGGGCACACGCCAACCGCGCAGATTCTCATCCTGCGGACCGATAGACTGCCGACAGATCAAGTCACCGCTTTCCGGGTCGCGCAACCATATTGAGGTCGCCGCGATATTCAACAAGCGGCGCGTTTCGCGCAAGATGTTCAGCAGGACCTCATCCAGGTCCAGAGAAGAGTTAAGCGCATGGCCGGCCTGATTTAGCAACGTCAACTCTTCAATGCTGCGGTGTAACGCAGTAATATCCACAATCATCGCGAATGAACCGGCAAAATGCCCTTCGCTATCTTGCAATGCCGTCGCCGAAACTTCGGTGTAACACAGACTGCCGTCTTTGCGCAGAAAACGCCGTTTGTACCGGTCATGAAAGCCCAGGCGTCGCTGTTCCATACGCAGGGCATGGTCGGCTAAATCGTCGGGGTGCATAAACTCGGTGACCGAGCGCTCCAGCATCTCCGCTTCGGTGTAGCCTAACATGGCGGTCATAACGGGATTGACCAGGATGGTGCGGTATTCCGCATCCATCTGCCATATCCCCACATTGGCCGTCTCTACGATGCGGCGATAGCGGGCTTCGCTGGCAGCCAGTTGCGCTTGTAAACGGCTTTGCCGGACGAGATTGTGCAGCCATTTTTCAAAGAGCGCGGTGTCAGCGCACTGGCTGCGATCGGATCCGTAATAGTAGATATTGGACAATAAGTGCTGCTCCACCAACAGCACAGGATGTGTTATTAGGATATTTTGTAATAATGCAGGTTCAAAGTCATTTATATCGTATTGACACAAGGCGATGCAAGGAGATTGAGAGAGAATGGTATTGAGTTGAGATTCGTAATCCTCCAATAGCTCTGCGCCGGTGACAGCATGCAATGACCAGCGCATATCGCCGGTGATGCGCAAAGCCGTATAGCCCTCGTCCAACGCTTCAGCGATGGCATTTTGCAGGTTGGAGAGTATCACTTGCGGTGCAAAGGTGCCGTCAGCGCGCAGATAGGTTTCTTCGGCCGTCGTGACGCGCCATGCACCGCGCCGGATGGCTGTATCTGGCTCCACCCCTTCTGTGGATAAGCCGGCTTTTAGCTCGGTGATGTGCGCCTCTAGGGAAGCAGCTTGAAAGATACTCCACACTTTGTGATTTTGGGATAGCCCATCGCGGATAAATGTGATCAGGCCGCGCCGATAGGTTTCGGCGTCGCTGTAAAACCAGCCGATGTGTTGGCCTGGGTGTAGAGCGGTTACGGCATAGGAGAGATCGGGATTTTGGGTTTTCATCATCGTTAGCTGGTATAGCCCCTTTTTACTTAATTATATCTGGATTCGGCAGGATTGCACCGCCGGGTGTGTTACGTTTGTGTTGCGTTTATGTAGTCTCAACTTGAATGACGAGCTATGCGCGCAGTGCCTGTACGCGATAGATGGGCATCTCGCCTTTACCCTTGACCGACACTAATCCCAGCGATTCGGCAATGCACTGGTCTTTGACCCAAGACCAGGCATCTTCGCTGAGGTTCACGGCTTCCACGGCGCCGTGGCTCTGCACCCGTTCGGCAGTGTTGACCGTGTTGCCCCAAATATCGAACAGATACTGGCGATGGCCGACGACGCCGGCCATTACCGGCCCGATGTGCACGCCCACGCGTACCTGCCAGCCGGCCGGTAAGCGGCGCGCGGCGGGAATCATTTCCAGCCCACAACGGACGCAATTGAGCACCGGGTTGTTCAAGGGCCGCAGTAGCCCGGCCGTGGCCATAAAGGCATCTCCAAGCGTTTTGATTTTCTGTAATCCGTAACGCAAAGCCAGATTTTCGTAAGTTTCGACCAGCGTTTGCAGATTGGCAAGGATGTCCTCAGGGGTATGCGTTTCACAGTAGGGAGTAAAGTTGGCGATGTCGGCGAACAGGACGGCCACATTGGAGAATTGTCGGGGCTTGACCGTGCCGGTATTTTTCAGCTCGGCGACGATCTCCGGCGGCAAGATGACATGGAGCAATTCGTCGAAGCGGCGGCGCTCGGCTTCAATGCGCCGTAAATATTCGATCTCTTGATCGCGCAGGCGTTTTTTCTCCAGACATGCACCGACCCGCGCATTGAGCAGGACGGCGTTGACCGGTTTGGGGAGATAATCTTCGGCGCCGAGTTCAATACAGCGGGCAATCCGCTCAATATCATCGAACGCCGAAACCATCACGACGGGGATATGCTGTAAGACAGGTTCAGCCTTGAGCATGCGCAGGACCTCATCACCGTTCAATTCCGGCATTTCCATATCCAGGATGATGAGGTCCGGGCGGACCTGCCGCGCCATGGCCAAACCCTGGCGGCCATCCAAAGCCCAGATGACATTGTGTCCGTTTTGATCCAGGAGTGCTTCGAGGAGGAGCGCCTGAGTGGGGCTATCTTCTACAACCAGGATGGTCTGCTCAGATGTTCCAGACGCGGGCAGCCGGGATACCGACTCTTCAGGCAGGTTATACTCCAGGGTCGGATCATCCATCGGTTCAGACCCATGTCCACTCGTCGTCGAACTGGGGCAGCACCGCCGGCCCGGTAATGAGGCCCATCTGACTCAGTGTGCCTACCAGGACCGAATTGGCAAAAGCATCTTTGGGGATGTATTCCAGGGCGCCGAGTTGCAACCCCTGGACTACGGCGGTGTGCTCATCGTGCTGCGTGAGCATAATCACCGGCAGCTCGGCCGTTTCCGGCCAGTTCTTCAATTGCTGGCACACCTGGAATCCATCCATATCGGGCAACTGAATGTCCAGCACAACGGCTTCCGGCAGCAAGTTGCGCGCCAGGGTCAGGCCATCCGCGCCGGTATACGCCACGGTCACGTGCAAGCCGTTGGCTTCCAGCAGGGCCTGCAGCGATAGCGCCTGGGTGGGGCTATCCTCGATGACCAGGATGGACTTGTTCATTTCGCCTCCACATTTCCCAATTTCTCCAGCGTCACCTGTACGTTGCCGGCCGGCAACGGGTCTATGGCGCACCGGTCCACCATCCACCCGATGTCATGGAGCGCGTTCGTAGGGATGTGCATCTGTTTGCCGTCGGTCGTGGCGCAGACGACACGCACGCCGAATTTTTCAGGCTCTTCAATCCGCTCGATGCTGATCTGCCCCACATGCAACATGCCCAGACTCATGGCGTCGGCTATGGAGGAGGTCGCCAATGCAATGCGCGCCTGGCTGGTAATGTCCAGCCCAATCGTGCGGGCCAGTTCACGGGTCTTCTGCCGCGCATTGATGACATCACGGTAATCGCGGATGATGACGGTGGTCTTGAGCTGACTGCTCTCATCCAGATTGCGCCGCACCAGATCCACAAAATCCCGGATGTTGAACGGTTTAAGCAGGTAAGCAGCTTCTAAAGGTTCAAGCTGTTTCTCCAGCTCCGGCGTCCCGTAAGCCGTGATGAGAATGGTGCGCGCCAGGATCTTCTGACGGTAAATATAGCGCAACACATCCACGCCGTTCACGCCGGGCATCTTAAAATCGGTGATAATGACTTCGAAGCGTTCGCCCCGCGCCAGATATTGTAATGCCTCTTCCCCAGAAGTGCAAACCCATACGTCGCACAGGTCGCCGAGGGCATGCTTCAGGGCGTCGCCTAGCGTGCGCGCCAGATGCGATTCATCGTCTATAAGCAGAACTCGCTTCTTTTTTGTACTCATGGTATCTCACCTCTTACTTTTCATTTGCCCGAGTGCCTGTAATCGTGCTGCAATCTGGGCCGGTGTGAGGATTTCGTTGGCCGCCTTGCGGGCGATGACTTCCTGGGGCATACTGGCGACGACGCAGCTTTTTTCTTCCTGGACGATAACCCAGCCCCCCTGACGACGGAGCGCTTCCAGTCCCTCTGCGCCATCATCGCCCATGCCGGTCAGTTGGATGCCAAAGGCGCGCGGCCCGTAGACGGCCGCCAGGGAATGGAAAAGGTAATTGATCGAAGGACGCAAACCCCGGTAAGGCGGTTCTTTGCTCAATTCAATGACGCCCCAGACATTGACGCGCATGTGACAATCATCGGGCGCCAGCAATACGCTTCCCGGCGTAGGGGCATCGCCATGGCCGGCCAGGCGCACGTTCAGAGCGGTTTGGGTGCTGAGCCATTCGGCGAACCCCGGGCCAAACCCTTTGGTGATATGCTGCACGATCAGGATGGGCAGGGGAAAATCGGCCGGCAGCGCGCCGAGAATGGTCGCCAGGACGGCCGGCCCGCCGGTCGAGGAGCCGATGCCGATGATCTGGGCGCCGGGGCGTTGTCCGGTGACTTCGGACAAGCCGGCCGCAGGCGGTGTTGCGGCGGGTTCCACAGTCGCCGTTTTACGCGCTTCGGGATCCCAGCGTCGCACCACGCCGACCCTCGCCATCAGGCGCATGGTCTGTAGCACCGTCTCCCAGGCGGCCTCATCGCCGACGGCCGGCTTGTTGACCACTGCCAGCGCGCCCAAACGCATGGCCTCGAAAGTCAGCTTGACATCGGAGTACATCAGCGTGCTGGTGAGCAGGACGATGGGGGTAGGCGCTTCGCGCATAATGGCGCGGGTGGCTTCCAGGCCGTCCATTTCCGGCATGATGATGTCCATCGCGATCAAGTCCGGGCGGACGCGCCGTGCCAGCCGCACGGCATCCTGTCCCGTTTCACCCACGCCGACCACTTCCAGGCCTTCGGCGTTTTCGAGCATAGCAACGAGCAGTTCGCGCGCCGTGCGTGAGTCGTCAATCACCAGGACACGTATCGGTTTTGACGCTTCTGACGGTACCATCGTTATTGCTCCACAGAGACAACGGTAACTTGAGCTGGAGCAGGGATTGGTTGGATTTGTTTGATGCTGTCCAGGACGATGCGATAGGCAAATTCGTCTTTGACGACGAAATCCAGAGCGCCGGCGTCCAAAATCTCCGCGAACTCTTGGGGTTCATCGTGGCTGGTCAGGATGATCACCGGAATCAGCGCCGTTTTGGGATTGGCCTTGAGCTGGCGGCAGACGTCAAACCCGCTGATGCCGGGCATTTCCAGGTCCAACACGATCATATCCGGCTGTTGGGCGTCGGCAAGGGCCAGCCCCTGGTAGCCATCGGTGGCACACAAGACACTCAAACCGGCCTCTTCAAGTTCCTGCTGTAAGGCCAGCGCCTGCACCAGACTATCTTCGATGATCAAAACTGTACTCATTTTTATCTCCCTATGCGAAGGAGCGAATTAAAGAATCAGCGAATGAGAGAATCGGCGATTCATTCCCTACTCCCTACTCCCTACTCCCTAATCCCTACCCCATCAAATCAACTGTTCAATCGTTTCCAGCAGGTTGTTCTGGTCGAAGTTGCCTTTGACGATGTAGGCATCGGCGCCGGCCTCAATGCCGCGCGCTTTATCGGCGTTGGAGGCGAGAGAGGTGACCAGGATGACCGGAATTTGTGCGGTACGCGGCGTATTTTTCAGTTGTTTGGTCAACTCCACGCCATCCAGACGCGGCATAGCGATATCGGAAATCACCAAATCGGGCAAGGTGGTCTCGGCTTCGATGGCATTGAGCGCCTCCAGGCCATCGGTGGCCACGCGGACGTCATAACCGGCAGCTTCGAGGATGTTCCTCTCCAGAGTACGGGTGGTGATGGAGTCATCCACGATGAAGATGCACTTCTGGCGTGGCAAGGTCTTGGCTTCGGTCGGCGCGACCGGCAGCACCGTCGGCGCGCGACCCTCGTTGCGCAACGCCAGTCTGATGAGATCGGCAGTATTGAGCACCAGCAACACCGCACCATCGCCGGTGATGGTGGCGCCGGCAATCCCGCCGAGACGTTCCACGGGCCGTCCTAATTCTTTGACCACGACTTCTTGCTCGCCGCGCAGTTTGTCCACGATAAAGGCCATCTGCCGTTGCGCCGAGGCGAGCAGGAGCACCGTGAAGTGTTGCTCTGCCGCACCGGTGGCGGTGACGCGGGGCAGGCTAAGGACATCGCTGAGATGGGCTACGCTGAAGGCCGCACCGTTATAGCGCAGCATCTCACGACCGCCTACACGATAGATCTCCTGCGGTGCCACATCCAGGATGCGTTCAATGGCGTTCAAGGGGATGGCGAAGGTCTGCTCGGAGACCTGCACCACCAACGCGCGCGAGCTGCTCACGGCCAACGGGAGAGTAAGGATGAACGTAGCGCCGGCGCCGTTGTTAGAGACCACCTGGATGCGTCCGTGCAACGCTTCCACATTGCGCCGTACCACATCCAACCCTATGCCGCGTCCTGAAACATCGGTGACGATGGGGCTGGTGGAGACGCCAGGGCTGAAGATCGCCTCGATCAACTCCGCTTCGCTTAACGTTTGCGCCTCGGCGCCCATCCGTCGCGCCAGTACATGCCGGATGGCCTCGAAATCCAGGCCCCGTCCATCGTCGCTAATGCTGATAACGACGTTCTTCTCCTGTTGTTCGGCTTTGAGGGTGATCGTACCGGCGGGTGGTTTTCCCAGGCTGATGCGCTTGCGCGGCGTTTCCAAGCCATGATCAATGGCATTGCGCAGCAGATGGATGAGCGGGTCTTTGATCAGTTCCAGGACACGCTTATCCAGCTCCACATCTCCGCCGCTGATGTTCAGCGTGGCTTCTTTGCCGGCGGCCTGCGCCAGATCGCGCACCATGCGCCCGAAGGATGCAGTAATGGTGCTGAGCGGCAACATGCGCGCGCGCTTGATTTCGTCTTCGAGCGCGTCAATGGCGAGTGAAAGTTGCATCGTGTCGTTTGCGTACTCACGTTCCATTTCGTTGATCAATGCGACCGTGTGCCGCAAACGCTCTTGACTGGTGGCGAGATAGGTAAGCAGGCGCATCAAGTCATGGCTGGTATGATCATCGGTTGGGCCGCGGCGGAACGCGCGGCGGTTGAGTCGCCCATAGATTTCGCGCACGGCGAGCCATTCTTTCTGCCATTCCCCGATGACTTCTTGCGCACGTTGTACCTGTGTCAAGCGTTGTTCGGAACGGATGCGGCTAATGTGCAGTTCACTCACCTGTGCCATCAACGCATCCAGTTTAGCCGCGTCAATGCGAATGGTTTCGACACTGGCACGCTCAGGACGCAACGGCGTAGCTGCCTCGGCGGGTGCTGCCGGTTCGGCGCTCTCCGGTTCGGTGGATGCCGCAGCGACTACGCCAGGCTCAGGCTGTGCATCAGGGCGACTCTCCGGCACAACAACACTGGCCGCAGGTTGTGGCGGCGTTTCTCCCGTGACGACCGGCGTTGGCTCCGGCTCAGGCCGCCTGGCGCTGCGGAAAGGCTCCAGGGCGGCCATGGCCTGATTGGCCTGTGGGGGCGGAGCGGTAGCACCGGCCTCATAAGCCTTTTCGACATCCTGGATGGCGTCCAAAACCGCATAACAGGCCGTGCACAGCGCCGGTGTTAGCTCAAGCGTGCGCCGATTAAGCCGGTCGAGCACATCTTCCAGCGCATGGGCCATTTGCGCCACCGTGTTGACCCCCACGGCACGCGCGGCGCCTTTTAAGCTATGTGCAGCGCGGAAGATGGTGCGCAGCGTTTCGACTTTCTGCTCGCTATCCAGCCGGTTTTGTTCCAGAGCCAGCAACCCATCGGTGATCGTCTGAATATGCTCGGCCAATTCAGCACGGAAACTGGCGATTAATTGTTTGCGTACTTGTTCACTGATCGCCATTGTGTCCCCTTTCAGTTGTCAGTTATCAGCCATCAGCAGTCAGCTATCAGCAGTCAGCTTTCAGCTATCAACTATCAGCAGTCAGCTATCAGTTGTCAGTTTGCAGTAATCAGTTATCAATCCCCGATTACCAATCCCCAATCCCTACTCCCTACTTCCTACTCCCCACTCCCCACTCCCTAATTCACCCGATACTGTTTCACGGTCTGCATCAGCGCGGCGGCCAGGGCATTCAGGTCCTGCGCGGCGCGTTCGGCCTGCCGCGTGCTGGCCAGACTCTGTACCGTCGCCTGGTTGATGTTCTGCATCGCCAACGCCACCTGCTCCACCCCCGTCACCTGCTGCCGTGCCCCCGCCAACACCTGCGCCGCCGCCTGCGCCGATTCACTGATCACCTGGTACATCTGGTTGATCGCCCGCTGCGCCTGCGCCGCCAGCCGTACCCCTTCGTCTACCCCCTTTGTCCCCTCCTCCGTCGCCATCACCGTCGCGTTGGTCGCCTTCTGAATCTCAGAGAGGATGGTTTTCACCTGCGCCGTCGCCTGCCGCGATTGCTCCGCCAGCGTGCGCACCTCCATCGCCACCACCGCGAAGCCCTTCCCATACTCCCCCGCCCGCGCCGCCTCAATCGAAGCGTTGAGGGCGAGCATATTCGACTGCGCCGCGATCTCGTTGACCGTGGCGATGATCTCCCCGATCTGCTGTGTCTGCTCAGACAGCGCCAGAATGTTCTCCGCGATCCCCTCCACCCGCTCCTTGATGCGGTTCATCCCCTCGATGGTCTCCTGGACGGCCTGCTGCCCGCTCCGCGAAACCTCGACGGTGCGTTGCGAGGCCGAAGCCACTTCCTGTGCGCGCGTGGCGGCCTGTTCGGCGATGGTCTTGACCTCGTCTACCGTCGTGGTCGTTTGGGTGATCGCCGCCGATTGCTCACTGGCCCCAGAGGCCTGCTGCGTGGTCGCCGAGAGAATCTCCGCCGCCGCCGCACTCAGGTTGGCAGCCGCCTCGTTGAGTGCGGTGAGCATCTCCCGCAGCCGAGCGCTGAGGGTGTTCAAGTTGTTCTTCAGCAGGTTGAAGTCGCCCTTGAAGTCGGCGGTGAGGGGGGCGGGAACCTCGCCCTGGGCGATACGCTCGATGTAGTTGGCAGCCAGCGTGAGCGGGCCGACGACGGCATCAAGGGTGGCGTTGACCCCCTCGACGATGCGGCGGAAGTCGCCCTGGTGGCGGCTCGCATCGGCGCGGGTGGCGAGGCGGCCTTCCACGCCGGCCTGGCTGAGCATATTCACATCGCTGATGAGCGCGTTGATGGCAGCAATGCAAGTGTTGAGGCTGTTCTTGATTTCGTTGAAATCGCCGCGATAGGCCTCGGTGATGGGAGCCGGGATATCGCCGCGTGCGATGCGCTCCATATACTCGGCCGCCACATTCAGCGGCCCGATCACCGCGTCCAGCGTCGCGTTCACCCCCTCCATAATCTGCCGGTAGGCGCCGCGGTGACGTTCAACATTCGCGCGGGTAGCCAACCGCCCTTCCACAGCCGCTTGGGTCAGGGCGATCGCATCCTCGATCAGCGCATTAAGGCTGGATTTCATCGTCGCCATCGAGGCACCGAGCGTATCCACTTCGGAGACAATCGGAACGTCCATAGCCAGATTGCCGGCGGCGAGTTGCTCGGCCAGCACGGCCTTGGCCTGTAGACTCTCCGTCATTGCCCGGAGCGCATCGGCCAGTTGCCCGATCTCGTCAGTTTGTTGAACATCCACTGTTTGGAATAAGTCGCCGCGCGCGATGCTCAGGGCAATGTAGGTGATCTTCCTGATGGGCAACGCCAGTTGGCGCGCGGCAAACCAGAGTAAGGCCAGGCTCGCCATCAGCAGGCCAACGCCAATGCCGATCATTTGTCGGGTCAAACGTTGCGCCTCGGCGGTAATTATTTGCCTGGGAAGCACGATATTGACCGTCCACGGTGTTGTGGTTTTACCAATGTGAATGGGAACGAAAACTTCCAGATCCTCACCCTGATACTCGTGGATGATTTCTCCTTTCTGTGCGCGCGGCAACTCATCAGCGAAGTCCGGGTGGAGTTCAAGCGCCGGTTTGCCGATCAACTCTGGATGACCGGTAGCGCCCATCAGGGTTCCATTATAACTGATGAGCATCAATTGTCCGGCGCCACCATAGATGTCGGCAGAATCGGCCAGCTCTTGCAGAAAGTCTATCCGAAAGTCTACGCCGGCAACGCCGTAGAAGCGGTCATTGACCAATACCGGTACCACCAGCGAGGTCATCAACACGTCCTCTCCCTGTATTTCGTAGGTATACGGGTCAGTCACAACTTCCTGATGAGTGCGTTTGAGACGTAGATACCAGTCGCCGATGCCTTCAACCTCGTAATCTACGATGGCTTCACCGTGAATCTGTCCGCTTTCATCGCGGACCCAATAAGGGATGAAACGTCCGGTGGCATCGTGCAATTCGGTATTGGCGTATTCCGCATCCAGGCCGTCGAACGCATTGGGTTCCCAGAGGGTGTATGTGGCCAGGAAATCCGGGTTCTCGGCCAGGACTTGCCGTAACATAGCATTGACCTGCTCGCGGCTCAGGCTTACCTCACCTTGAGCAACCGCTGTCAACGCCTGCGCCAGCGTGCGCGCCGCATCCAGGCCGACCTCAATACGCGCCTTGATAGCGCTGGCATGGGACTCGGCCAGCGCCTGGGCCTGTTTCTCGGCAGCGGCAGTCGCTGTCTTGTTGAGCGACACAGCAGCATAGCCGATGATAATCCCCGCAGCCAGCAACAAGCATAAACCTGCCCACAGAGCGATCTTGAGTTGAATTGACTTGAGTTTCATTGTTCCTCCACGCAGTTTTCAGTTATCAGCAGTCAGCTTTCAGCAGTCAGCTATCAGCAGTCAGCAGTCAGCTTTCAGCAGTCAGCTATCAGCAGTCAGCTATCAGCTATCAGTTTTCAATAATCAGTTACCACTCCCCAATTACCAGTTACCGATTACCAGTCCCCAGTTACCGATTACCAGTCCCCAATCCCTACTCCCTACTCCCTACTTCCTAATTCACCCGATACTGTTTCACGGTCTGCATCAATGCGGCAGCCAGGGCGTTGAGGTCCTGCGCGGCACGCTCGGCCTGCCGCGTGCTGGCCAGACTCTGTACCGTCGCCTGGTTGATGTTCTGCATCGCCAACGCCACCTGCTCCACCCCCGTCACCTGCTGCCGTGCCCCCGCCAACACC
>JAIOAX010000041.1 GCA_019873645.1 Chloroflexota bacterium
AGAGTTCGAGGGCTTGCTGGAGGACGAACAGGTGTTCCGCGCGCCAGGTGCCGGTGAGGGCGCGGGTCATCTCGGCCTCGTCCTTGTGACAATGAGAGTTGCGCAAGGCGGTAGGGGCATGTCGCCGACGCGCCCGTTCGGCATCGGGGCGGAAGGACGCGGAGAGCAGCCCCAGGTTGTGGAGGGTTTGGGTCCACTGGTAGTCAAGGACGTCGGTTTTGTGGCGTGCGGGGAGGCGGCGGGGGAGGTTGCCGCTGATGAGGCAGCAGTGGATTCCACGCTCTTCGAGGACTTCGAAGAGCGGAATCCAATAGACGCCGGTGGACTCCATAAGTTGTGTAAAATTGGGAGTTCAGGTATCCTATGAGAAGCACAAATCAACCAAGAGGATACACCAATGAACACCCAAGTCAATGATAGTGCAGAAGTGGAATTCAGTCCAGCAGACTTTCGGACGTTGCTACAGGAAAAACTGCGGCTGGCGGTACAGTTCACGCTGGCCACGGTGTTGGAGGAGGTAACGGTGTTTATCCAGGCCGAACGCTACGCCCGCACCCCAGAACACCGGGATCAGCGCAACGGGAGCTACGCGCGGCGGCTGGGTACCAGCGTTGGGGAAGTGACGCTGGAGGTCCCGCGCACCCGCAAAGGTTTCAAGACCCAGGTGTTCGAGAAGTACCAGCGGCGGCAAGCGGAACTGGATCAGTCCATTGCGGCGCTGTTTGTGCAGGGCGTCAGCACGACGCGGGTGGGTGAAGTGTTGGGACACTTGACCACGAGACGTTGAAACAGCGTGGTCTGCAGCAGGTGAACCTGTGGATTACCGATGGCCATCAAGCCATGCTGAATGCGATTCAGGCCCAGTTTCCCGACAGTGCGCGGCAGCGGTGTGTGAAGCACAAGATGGGGAACGTCCTGAGTTACGTGCCGGAGCAACACCAAGCCGTTGTGAAAGAGGAGCTGCGCGCCATTTTCTATCAAGACACCCGCGCCAAAGCCGAGCAGCAAGCAGCGGCTTTCCAGGTCAAGTATGCGGCCATCTATCCCGGTGCCGTAGAATGTCTACAGCGTGACCTGGAAGCGTGCTTGAGCTTCTACGCTTTCCCGAAAACCCACTGGCGCACGATCCGTACCACCAATGTTGTGGAACGCCTGTTCTGCGAGGTGAAGAAACGCAGTCACAAGATGGCCGCGGCTTTTCGCAACGAGGACAGTTGCCTGTTAATGTTCTACGCGGTCATCCGCAGCTTACACTTCTGCAAGTTGCAGATGCCCAAGAAGGAATCAACCCAGGAGCCTGTCCCAGCAATGTAACACAACTCTTGACATACTACCTCTCCTAACAGCAAGTATATTATACATCAAAAGTCCAAAAACTTTTCTGAAGGGCTATAGTTCCCCGCCCGCCACACCTCAGCCCCTGCGCCGAGCGTGAAATCCACGTGGAGCCAGAAGGTCGCCAGCGCCTGGATGACGCCGGAGGCATCCACGTTTAGCCCCAGAATTTCAGGCAAGGGGTGGCTCGCCAGGGGTTGAAAAGTGAGCGTATACACGGCATCCACAAAACCACCACCGTGGAAAGCCGTGATCTGGAGCGGCGCGGCGATGATCGCCTGGTAGCACGCCCGGCGCGAATCGGCCGCGTCGCGGAATTGTTTGAGGAACAGCAGCGGCATTTTTTCCAGGGTTTCGAGCCACGACGCGCGACCCTCATCATCTGTCTGCGGCTGCCAATGCTTGAAGACCTGTCGGATGAGCGCGCTGCGTGCAGCATCCCAACTCGTCCAGGTGGCAGGTGGGGGGGCGTGCGCAGCGTCGCTTTGATGCGTTTCGAGCAATCTGAGTGATTTGCCCTCGGTCTGTGGATCGAACTCCGTGAAACCCCACACATCCACGGCAAATTCGGGATTTTGGATGCGTTCGGGTTTCTCGAATTGCCCCCACGTCTTGGAAAACCCGTATACTTCGCGCCCGGTCGCAATGGCATAAGGGTTATCCACGAAAAGATAAGGCAAAAACCAGGCGGCCGCCCCGGCCTGTCTGCCTATGGGGATCCAGAAACTGACCTCCGTTTCGCGCATCCACCCACTGGCCGCGTCGCGTTCATCCAGCGACTGAAGCTGCATTTCGGCATACAGGAGCAGTAGATAGGGTCCCAGTGGACTGACCTGCACTGCATGACCGGACGGCGTGTTGAAGGATGTTTCGCATAGTGAACGTAAGGCTTCGTCGCGCGCCGGCAACAGGAACGCCGCAATGTAGGCTTCCCGTTGACAATAAGGCCCACGGAACACCGGCAGGCCGATGCCGCCGTCCACATAATCCGGCAGCGTCGTCGCCTCGGACGAGGGTTTCGGCGCACAGCCTGCGGCTACAGCGCCCAGCGCGCTGCCAGCGAGGTACAGAAACCGCCGACGGGAGAATCGTATAGCAGATTTGTTTTCGATTTTCATTTGTGGTCCTTGCTCCCATTTTGGGAACGTTCTATAACATCAAATAGGGAACTCATCCGGCTATGCGAGTCATTGCTGAGAAAACGCTGCGCGAGTAGTGGTTCACATTCACTATAAATCCGGTATCGTGTTTATTCGTTTTCTTGGTACTTATGCCGAATATGACAGGATAGACACGACCACGGTTTGAACGGAGAGTGGAGATGGATATTCGACCGATTATGACTGAAGCCGACTATGAGGCTGCTTTGAAAGAAATTGAGTGTCTTTTCGATGCGGAACCAGGCACGCCGCAGGGTGACGCGCTTGAGGTATGGGTGACATTGGTTGAGGCATACGAGAAAGAACATTACCCTATTCCGTTGCCTGATCCTATTTCTGCCATTGAGTATTATCATGGAAAGTCGCGGCCTGTCACGTCAAGACCTGGAACCTTATATCGGAAGCCGCGCACGTGTCTCCGAAATCCTTAATCGTAAACGTCCGCTCACTTTGCGTATGATCCGTAATCTGGAAAAGGGGCTGGGGATTCCGGCGGCTATCCTGGTCCAGGAATACGAGCTGGCGCGAGGTGACGAATCTGAGTGCAAGGATGAGCCCGCTTTTGCTTTGGGACAACCCATTCTGATCGGCGCGCACTGAATTGCGCTTGATAACGAACCTGCTCAACTTTCAGCCGCCAGTCCTGCAATGGCTGACGGCTGAAAGCTATATTTCAATGCCCAGTTTATCAGCAAGTTCGTCTTCCGAGGGATCGAAGAGGATCGTCCCATCCGGGAAGGCGACGGTGGGCACGATCCAACTGCCGCCGTGGACTTCGTCGCAGTAGGCACGCGCTTCACGGTCCCGGTCAATGTCAACGTATGTGTAAGTAACCCCATGCTCATCGAGGAAGCGCCGCGTCCGCCGCACATCGGGACACCACCACGTTCCATAAACAGTCAGTTCTTGATGTTCTCTTGGCATAGTCACTCCTGGGTGGTTGAGGATTTTGGATTTTAGATTTTAGATTTTAGATTTTGGATTTTGGATGTGCCTGCATCATTCGCCCATTCGCCCATTCGCCCGTTCGCTGATTCGCTCATTCGCCGATTCTCCAATTCGCTGATTCGCTCATTCGCCGATTCTCCAATTCGCTGATTCACCCATTCGCCGATTCTCCAATTCGCCGATTCGCTCATTCGCTCATTCGTTCATTCTTCACACATGATCCAACTGCGGCACATATACCGGCACCGGCAGCAAGGCGAGCAAACCCGGCGGCAGTTGCGGTGCTTGGGGAATTGCCGGACCGCCAAAGACCAGCCGCGCGGCGGAAAGTGGGTCTAGCTCGATATAAGGTTCGGCATGTCTCCCGGCCTCAATGTAGACGGCGCCGTTGTGTACGGCGACTGTGGTTGTCTGCGTGCGGTCATGCTCGCGGATGCCGAGCCCCACGGCGAAGTCGCGCAGTCCGGTGGCGCGGCGTTCAAAGCGGGGGAGAGCGGCGCGCAGCACGGCGGTAAGGTCGTTGACGCGGTACATATCGCCGGGGCCGGCCTTCCAATAGCTTACGTAAGGCATAACGCGTGCGATGCGCGTTTCGTCCCATATCGAGACTTCCCACGTGGCCGCCTCACCTTGATTCCAGGCGATGATGGCGCGGATCAGCTCGGCCTCTTTGCCCGATGCCGATACCAGCTCGATGAGTTTGACATGGTCGCGGTCTTGTCCATGGACTATTGCATAGCCATCTTCGCTCACCCAGACGCGCAAATCTTGCCGGTGCAGTTGCGTTTCCAGGTCGGGACGGCAGGCATGACAGTCGGGTAACGGCAGCAAGCGGGCGATGTGGGCGGTCGCTTCCCAGGGACGGACTTCCTCAATGCTGGCCGGCGTGACGTTTGCTCGTCCCAGCGACCGTTCGGTGAAAATCAGGCGGTACGATAGTGAAGCGACTTCCCATCCGAAGGTGTTGTAGCGCTGGCGATCCCCGCCGAGCCACGAGGCCGGGTATCCCTGCACGCGCATTTCGTTGATGGCATGGTACAAAAGCTGCGTCATATAGCCCTTGCCGCGCGCTTCGACGGCTGTGGACACCCCGCCGATGCCACCGAGTCTCAGCGCCACACCGGCCGTGACGACTTCGATGGGATAGACGCCCACGTGCGAGACGATTTTGCCGTTCTCCTCAATAACATAGCCCCACGCGCATACCTCCGGCGTGGGTTTGTAGATGTGCGGGCCAAAGCGTCGGAAAAAATCCACCGAATGGCCGAACGCGCGCTCTATGTAGCGCATAAAATCCTCGAATTCTTCAACACGAATGGTACGAATTTGAACTGTCATAAGCTCCTCGTGGTCATTTTTAGTCGGATAGTCTGGTATTCGGATAGTCTGGTAGTCGAGTAGTCGTACATTCCAACGATCGGTCAACATGGACTTTGAGGCTATTGTACTGCTTAATGTCCACGAGGCAACGATGGATTTCATATTGACCGCCTTGAAAACCGACATTAAAATTTTAAGTGTTGCAGCCACATCGTCGTCATCACTACAGCCAGCTTTCGGTACGCTATCGGTGCGAGTATTGTGAATCTCAAAATTTCATCAGGAGGTCATAATTATGAAGTTGCTCGATTTAACCATTCCTCTCGGCATTGCCACGCCTCCGTGGCCCACGTATGAGCCGCTACAGGTGAAGTACTTCAAGCGGCTGGCGCCTAACGGCGCGAACGGGCAGCTTGTGACGCACTCCAATCATCTGGGTACCCACCTCGACGGCGAAATCCACTTCTACACCGCCGGCAAGGACATCGCGTCCCTGGATATGGAGTTCCTCGTCCACGAAGCGGCCATTGTTGACCTCTCCGACGTGGTCGCTGACTACGACATCTACACATCGGAGATGATCGAGGACAAAGTGGAGATCAAAGAAGGCGACATCTTGATCATCCACACGGGGTTTCACCATTTCGGTTGGGACATGCCTACCGCCGACGAGATCCGCTATATGGTGCAGCATCCGGGGCCGGATCGGGAGTTTGCGGAGTGGGCGAAGCGCAAGAAGTTGCGCTGGATCGGTGTGGACTGCGGCAGCGCGGACCATCCAATGAACACGATTATCCGCAACTGGATGCCGCGTCAGGCGGCGCAGGCCGAAGCACATTTCCAGAAGAAGTACGGCAAGGGGCTGGCCGACATCTTCGATGACACGAAATACCAGTTGATGCATATCGAGATGTTCCCCTATGGCATCATCCACGCGGAGTGCATTGGCGGCGAAATCGATTTGCTCATCAACCGCCGCGTGCAGATTGGCTTCTTCCCCTGGCGCTTTGTGGACGGCGAATCGTGTATCGGGCGCTGCGTGGCCTTCCTGGACGACGACGAGTATGCCGATTTGATGGCGCAGAAAGCCGCCTTGCCCAAGACTAAATTCGGCGACGCCTACAATCCGCAGCACGTCGAGAATCTAAATCAACAAGTCGGTGCGCGAAAATAGGTACCAGCGTGTGAACGTTCAAACGTTTGAATGTTCACACGGTCACACGTTCAAACGTTATTTTTTTAAGGAGATTTGCCTATGGCCGTAGATATGGAATTGGAAATGAAATTGCGTCCCCCGGAATTCCCACAAGCGCCGTACCCGCCGAAGGTGATTACATTGGCGAACGGCAAGAAAATGGTCGTCCGGGAGGTAACGCGGGCAGATGTGCCCAAGTTACTCAAAGCGGTGCATCCGACCTTGTTTATCGAGCGCGACTATTATAACGTCGTCGGCGCACGGGTGTACGCGGAATTGCTGGCCTGGCAGTATTTCCGCGTGCGGAATGAGTATGTCATCATCGGACAGGTAGACGGTATCGTGGTAGGCATCGTCAACGGGCGGATGTACAGCCCAAAGGTGGGGATGAGCCTGCACACGCTTGCCATTGACCGCGGCCTGCGCATCGGGGCACACCTGTTCGCCGCTAAGATGGAGCATCATATCGAATATCTGAATCAGGACGAGGTGCTCATCGTGGCCGAAAGCCCCATCGGTTTCCGGCGCTGGATGATCGAATATGGGCTGGAGCCGACGGACATTCCCCACGAACTCGGCGGCGCGCCATCGTACAAACTCACGCGCGAGCTGTACTTCAAGAGCAAACCACGTCTGGTGGTGGGGGACCGTCCGGTGCCCCAGGAATTAATGGATGTAGCAACGCGGGATATCATCGTCGGCAACGAAGCGATGATCCGCGAGAAAATCGCCGGCTTGAAGGGGAGGTAAGCCATGAGAGATGTAGCAATTATCGGCGTGGGGATGATCCCCTTCGGACGCCGCGATCAAGATACCTTGTTGGATATGCTGGCGTATGCCTCGCTGAAGGCGTTGGACGACGCCGGATTGGGCGATAAAGGCGTAGATGCCGTCTACGTGGGCAACATGGGCGCGGGCATCCTGCAACACCAGACCTCGGTTGCCAGCGCGCTGGTGGATCGGCTGGCACTGCTGCCGGCCGCCGCTGAGTCTGTGGAAAACGGCCCGGCATCCGGCGGCTCGGCGGTGAAGAACGGCGTGCTGGCCGTCGCCTCTGGCTACTACGACGTGGTGCTCGTGGCCGGCGGCGAGAAGATGCGCGAGGTCACGGGCTGGCGCGCTACCGATTTCGTCGCCACGATGACGCACCCGGAGGTCGAGTATCCTTATGGCATCACGTTGCCCGGCATGGCGGGGATGTTCACGCGCCTGTACATGCAAAAGTACGGGGTCACCCCGGAAATGCTGGTTGAAGTCGCCATCAAGAATCAGGAGATGGGCGCGCTCAATCCCTACGCGCACGTCGAGATGATGATCACCAAAGAGGGCATCCTGGACAGTCCGCACTCCATCGTCAACAACCCGCCGGCGGCCGATCCCCTGCGGCTCTATGATGCCTGCCCGGTCAGCGATGGCGCGGCGGCGCTGGTGCTGTGTCCGTTAGAGATGGCTGCCCATCTCACCCAGAATGTGCCCATCCTGGTTGCCGGATTCGGGCAGGCCACCGATACGCACACTCTCGCCGAACGTGATGATCCGACCGACCTGAAGGCCGTCACCCTGGCGGCGCAACAGGCGTTCGAGCGCGCCAAACTCAAGCCGGAGGACATCCACGTGGCGGAGTTGCACGACGCCTTCACCATCCTGGAGATTGCCGAAAGTGAGCATGTGGGCTTCTTCAAGAAGGGTGAGGGGGGCAAGGCCGCCCTCAAAGGCAAGACGCGACTCGGCGGCAAAATCCCCATCAATGTCTCCGGTGGCCTCAAAGCGCGCGGGCATCCCGTCGGCGCGACGGGCGTGGCGCAGGTGGTGGACATTGTGTGGCAGTTGCGCCATGCGCTGCCGGAAGAGCGGCAGGTCAAAGGCGCGCAGAACGGCCTGACGGTCAACTTCGGCGGGTTCGGGAACAATGTCGTGTGCTTCATTCTGAAGAGGGTGGAACGATGACAGAATTGAAAATTACAGCCTATAAATGTAAGAAATGTGGGCGGATTCATTACCCCAGGCACGAGCGGTGCTTGAGTTGCAAACACCGTGAGTTCGAGGAAGTCAAGCCGGAGGGTAACGCCACGTTGCTCACCTTCACACAAATCTTCAACCTGCCCTGGGGATTTGATGAGCGTTTCCTCATCATCGGCATCGGGCGATTTGAAAACGGCGTTAAGGCGATGGGGCAAATCAAAGCCGAGGATGCCGCCGACTTGCAAGTCGGCATGACGCTGCAGGCCAGTTGGGAGCCGGTGCGCTATGTGCATGGTGAGCCGGTCTATGGGTTGAAATTTGCGCCAATGTAGGATATAGTAGACATATCATCAATGTCCTTCCGGGAAGTGGCCCCGGCTTCCCGGAAGGATAGGTCTGTATTCAGGAGGCGCAATATGACGACATCTCAAGTCGCATTAAAGTTGCCGGAATTGACCCCGCTGCTGCGTTCGCCGCGTCTGCCGGTGTATATGCAACAGCTACAGGCGTGGTTGGAAACCGAGCAGAGCCGCCGCGCGCGCTTCTACGAAGAAATGTCCGAAGAACATAAGATGGAGTTCATCAATGGGGAGGTGATTGTGCATTCACCGGCAAGATTATCGCACACCATTGTATCAAAACACCTGTTGCAGTTACTCGATATGTATGTCCGCAAGTATAAGCTCGGCTTTGTGGGACACGAGAAAATGCTTATCACTCTCACCCGCAATGATTATGAACCGGACTTGTGTTACTTCAGACCGGCTAAAGCGCAACACTTTACTCCCACCCAGACCCAATTCCCCGCGCCGGACTTTGTCGTAGAAATTCTCTCGCCGACCACCGAAGCAAATGACCGGGGCGTCAAGTTCGAGGATTACGCGCTGCATGGCGTCGGCGAATACTGGATCATTGACCCGGAGCAGGAGTTTGTGGAGCAATACATTCTCAAGGACGAAAATTACGCGCTGCGCATCAAGGCGATGACCGGCGTGATAGAAAGCAGCGTCATTCCCGGCTTTGTCATCCCGGTGCGCGCGCTTTTTGATGAGGCGGAACAGTTCGCAGCCTTACAAGCGCTCCTGGAGCGTGCGTAAAATTCGGTGAAAGGAGGATCGGCCTATTGTAAATTCCCCATCGCATAACCACAACATCCAAGACTTATTCTTATTATCAGCTAACATTCAATCTTACGAAAGGAGTGATACGTATGGCTAAGAAATCTGAAGGCGCTCCCATCATCGGTTTTATGCCCGAGGATGTCCCCTCATGGGGAGCAATGCTGAGCCTGGGTTTCCAACAGGTGCTGACCATGTTCCCGGCGACGGTGCTGGTCGCCATCCTCACCAAGTTTGATGTGGGCGTGACGCTGTTCGCCTCCGGCCTGGGCACGATCATCGCCTTGCTCGTCGCCAAACGCAAAATCCCCCTATACTACGGCTCATCGTTCAGCTATATCACCGTCGTGATTACCGTCATGTCCAAATATGTCCCCGACTGCTTCAACAGCAGCGCCGTCTATTGCCCGGACGGCGTGCGGCTGGCGCAAGTCGGTATCGTGTGTACCGGTATCTTCAATATCCTGATGGGTTTATTGATTCAGCGCATTGGTAAAGATCGGTTGGACAAAATCCTGCCGCCGGTGATTACCGGCAATGTCGCTGTGGTCATCGGTATCGCGCTGGCGGGGGCGGCGCTGAATATGGCGTCCGCGAACTGGGCCGTGGCCTTCATCACCTTGATCCTGACCATCGCTTTCTCGGTCTACTTGCAGGGCAAAGGACTGATCGGGATGCTGCCGATTCTGCTAGGCGCGATTGCCGGCTACATCATCTCTCTGATTTTCGGCATTGTGGATTTCAGCCCGGTTGCCTCGGCGGACTGGGTGCGTATCCCGAATTTCACCCTGCCGGCCTTTGGCGATGGACGCGCGTGGGGCATGGCGATCAGCGTCGCCTTGATTGCGATTGCCACCATCCCTGAATCTACAGCCCACCTCTACCAGATGAGCCTGTACATTGACCAGTTGGCGAAAGACCTGAAGCGCCAGCCGTTGGAGATCAAAAAGCTCATCGGCCTGAACCTGGTTGCCGATGGCTGCAATGACGCCCTCAACGGTCTGCTCGGCGGTTGCGCGGGCACCAACTACGGCGAGAATAACTCGCTGATGGCGATCACGCGCAACTACTCGGTCGCCGTGCTAATGGCGGCGGGCGGCATTGCGATGGCGCTAGGATTCATCGGCAAGCTGGCCGCGCTGATCAACACCATTCCTACTGCTGTTACCGGTGGGTTGGCGATTTACCTGTTCGGCGTCATCGGCAAGCAAGGTATTGCCCTGCTCCAGAGCGAGAAAGTGAACCTCTTTGATCCCAAGAACCTGGCGATCGGCGCCGTCATTCTGGTTCTGGGCATTGGCGGCAATCTGGGACTGGAAAACGGCCTGTTCCCCTTCAAGATACCGGTCCTCTTCCCAGATGGCATCCCGGCCATCGTCTTCGCCGCCATCGTCGGTATCTTGATTAACCTTTTGTTCATCTTCCTGCCACCCTCTCGCTTTGGCGTCCAGGAACGCAATAACATTGAATAGCTTTTAGCCACAGAGTTCACAGAGAAAAAGAAAAAAACTCTAAGTTCTCTGTGGACTCTGTGGTAAAAAGGAGCATCATGTCCGACCCATTGACAGAGAAGATCATCGGCGCGGCGATTGAGGTGCATCGGCATTTGGGGCCTGGGTTGTTGGAATCCATCTACGAAGAGGCGCTATGTACCGAGTTTGACTTACGTGGTATCCGATATGCGCGCCAGGTCGAAATGGACGTGGTTTACAAGGGCCGCGTTATCAAAGGCCAGCGTCTGGATTTATTGGTGGAGAATGAGGTGGTGGTGGAAATCAAAGCCGTCACGAAGCCCAACATTGAGCTGATCACGGCGCAAGTGCTCTCATATCTGCATGCCGCCAAACTGGAACGTGGTTTGCTTATCAATTTCAGCGTTCTACGTCTGATAGATGGAGTGAAACGAATTTCCGCATAGTTTTTGCCACAGAGGACACAGAGTTCACAGAGAAAAAGAAAAAAGACTCTGAGTTCTCTGTGGACTCTGTAGCTAAAAGTGAAACGAATTTCCGCATAGTTTTTGTCACAGAGGACACAGAGTTCACAGAGAATAAAGAAAAAACTCTAAGTTCTCTGTGGACTCTGTGGCTAAAGGTGAAACGAATTTCTGCATAGTTTTTGTCACAGAGGACACAGAGTTCACAGGGAATAAAGAAAAAACTCTAAGTTCTCTGTGGACTCTGTGGCTAAAAGTGAAACGAATTTCCGCATAGTTTTTGTCACAGAGGACACAGAGTTCACAGGGAATAAAGAAAAAACTCTAAGTTCTCTGTGGACTCTGTGGCTAAAATAAGGAGATGGCTATGCAACCATTTGATTATTACAAGCCGAAGGATTTCAATGAGGCGTTCAAGCTACTGACATTGCCCGATAAGGCAATGTATCCATTGGCCGGGGCCACGGATTTAATTCCTCACACCCGTGATGGTGCGTGGAAGCCCAATGGCGTGGTGGACATCAAAGGGTTGCCCGGCTTGCGCGATCTTAAAGTAGAGGGACTGGAGCCATGCTGTGGCTGTGCGCCCGGCGAATGTCTCTATGTGGGCGCGGCCATGCGGATGAATGAGATTGCACGTTCTGAACTGGTACGTTCGCATTGGGACGTGCTGGCCCAGGCTGCTGCTGCGATGGGTAACGAGCAGGTGCGCAACCGCGCGACGCTCGGCGGCAACCTGGGGACGGCTTCTCCGGCGGCCGACTCTGCGCCGGCATTGCTGGTATTGGAAGCGTCTATTCTAGTGAAAGGGCCTCAGGGCGACCGTTCAATTCCCATAGACAAGTTCTTCGTCGGTCCGAAACGCAATGCCCTTAAGAAAGGCGAAATCATTGTTGGCGTCCTTATTCCCCGGCCGCCGCAAGGCAGTGCCGCCGTTTACGAAAAACTCAGTCGGCGCAAGGCCGGCGACCTGGCGATTGTCGGCGTTGCTGTGCTGGCTTATCCGCATGAAAGCAACTATCGCTGGCGCGTTGCGCTCGGCGCGGTGGCGCCTACACCCATTCGCGCTCCGCAAGCCGAGGCCATTCTCAATGAAAGTTACGACGCGGTTCACATTGACGAAGCCGCCGCGGCAGCCTATGGTTGCGCCATGCCGATTAGCGACATCCGCGCCAGCGCCGAATACCGGCAGATGATGGTGGTGAACATCACCCGGCGGGCGGTTCGTGCCGTTATTGGCAAACTGCACACGTGAGGCGTGAAGTGTGAAGCATGAAACGTAAAACGTGAAGCATCACGAGTCACATATCATGGCTCGACCTGTGATGAAGGAGAAAGCTATGTTACACGAAATCACCCTAACCATCAATGGCGATGTTTATACCATTGCCGTTCAGTCGCATCATACGCTGCTCAAAGTGTTGCGCGAGCAGCTCGGTATCACTAGCCCCAAAGTCGGCTGTGAGAACGGCGAGTGCGGCGCATGCACGGTGATTATGAACGGCCTGGCGGTTAACGCATGTCAGGTGCTGGCGGCGGAGGCGGACGGCGCGACAATTGAGACCGTCGAGGGGCTGAGCAAAGACGGCAACCTGCATCCGTTGCAACAAGCCTTCATTGATCGCAATGCCGTCCAGTGCGGCTTCTGTACGCCGGGGATGTTGATGTCTGCCAAAGCCTTGCTTGACCACAATCCGTATCCTACCGAAGATGAAATCCGCCACGCCCTCGTCGGCAATCTGTGCCGCTGTACGGGCTACGTGCGCATCATCAAGGCGATTCAGGATGTGGCGGGAAGCTAGATGCTGGTTGCTCGTTGCTGGTTGCTAGATAGAGAGGGGGACTATGACGATTCAAAGCTGTCGTGACTTGGAGGTATACCAGCTATCCTTTGAGTTAGCAGTGGAGATAGACCAGGTTTCTAAAACGTTACCTAAGCATGAGATGTATGAAATCGGAAGTCAGATACGCCGGTCAGCAAAGTCCATACCCGCTAATATAGTAGAAGGTTTTGGACGCCGTCTCATCAAAAACCATCAAGAACCTTATCGTTAGCAACCAGCAACCAGCAACCGGCAACCAGCAAACCTAACTGGAGGAATATATGATGATAAACCAAACCTCAAATCCTGTCGGCAAAAGCGTCCCGCGCGTGGATGCCTTTGAGAAGGTGACCGGCGCAGCGAAATATGTAGACGATATGGCCTTCGGACCGGGGTTGCTCTATGGGAAAATCGTCCACAGTCCGGTCGCCCACGCGCTGATCAAAAAGATTGATGTGCGCAAAGCCCTGGCCTTGCCCGGCGTCAAAGCTGTCGTCACAGGCCAGGATAATCCCACGCGCCTGGGGTTGTACCTTAAAGATCGCTACATCTTCGCCTATGACCGCGT
Source organism: Chloroflexota bacterium (assembly GCA_019873645.1). Classification (GTDB taxonomy): domain Bacteria; phylum Chloroflexota; class Anaerolineae; order B4-G1; family SLSP01; genus DSWT01. The sequence continues at coordinate 13,366 of JAIOAX010000041.1, forward strand.
GCGTTATGTGGGCGAATCGGTGGCCGGCGTCGTCGCGGTCAGCGAGGAGATCGCGGAGGCCGCCGCCAAACTGGTGGAGGTCGAGTATGAGCCTCTGGAACCGGTCTTCGATCCTTACAAGGGCGCACAGCCCGGCGCACCGCTGATCCATCCCGACCTGGGAAAATACGAGGTTGTCAACTTTATCTTTCCAGAGCCGGGGACGAACATCTCTGAGCACTTCAAGCTGCGGAAAGGCAACGTTAGCGATGCCGGCGTCGCTGCGGATGTCTGGGCGCAGTGCGCGGCGATTGTCGAAGATACCTACACACTGCCGCAAATTCAGCACGCACCCATCGAAACGCATGTCGCCGTGGCGCGTTGGGATTTGGATGGGCAAATAACCCTGTGGGCAGCGTCGCAATCGCCGTTCGCGCAACGTGATTTGCTGTCGAACAGCCTCGGCGTGCCGCATGGCAACATCCGCGTGATCTCGCCCTACATCGGCGGCGGCTTTGGCGGCAAAGCGGGCATTTCAATTGAAGCCAATGTTGTCTTGATGGCGAAGGCGGTGAAGGGGCATCCGGTCAAAGTCCGCATGACGCGCGAGGAAGAGTTCATCGCCACCAACGTCCGGCAATGCCTGGTCGGCAAATACAAGGTCGGCTGCGACGCCGCGGGCAACCTGTTGGCGCTGGAGGTCGCGTATTACTTTGGCGGCGGCGCGTACAACGATTACGGCGTCAACATCGTGCGCGCGGCCGGCTATTCCTGTACCGGCCCCTACGATGTGCCCAATGTTAAGGGTGATTCGTACTGCGTCTACACCAATCATCCCATCGGCAGCGCCATGCGCGGCTTCGGCATGCCTGAAATCCACTGGGGGCTGGAGCAGGTGATGGACAGTCTGGCGGAAAAAATCGGCATGGATCCGGCGGATTTCAAGCGCCGCAACTGTGTCCGCACCGGCGACACAATTTTGACCGGCATGACCATGCCGCAGATTGACCTGGTCGCCTGCATTGACAAAGTCACCCAGGCGATTGGATGGTCCCGTAGAGGCGAGGCATTTCGCGCTTCATCCCCGGATGCCTCAACGCGGGATAAGGAAATGCCTCGCCTGAGCGAGGCATTTCGCGCTTCATCCCCGGATGCCTCAACGCGGGATAAGGAAATGCCTCGCCTGAGTGAGGCATTTCGCGCTTCATCCCCGGATGCCTCAACGCGGGATAAGGAAATCCCTCGCCCCCGCAAAGTGCGCGGCAAGGGCCTGGCGATTATGTGGAAGGCGCCCGCCATGCCCCCCAACCCCGGCAGTTCCGCCATCGTGCGTTTCAACGAGGACGCGACGATCAACGTCTACGTCGGCGGACAGGAGATCGGGCAAGGCGCATTCACCGTGGCCGCGCAGATCGCCGCGGAAGCGCTCGGCGTGCCTTACGAATGGGTGCGCGTCTCCGCCAACCCCGTGGACACGAAGTACAGCCCCTACGAGTGGCAGACTGTTGCCAGCCGCCTTACCTGGTCAATGGGGAACGCCGTCAAAGCCGCTGCCGAAGAGGCGCGCCGCAAAATCCTTGACATCGTGGCGCAGTATTGGGGCGAAGACCCCGCCGATCTCGACATCAAGAACGGCGTGGTCGTCTCGTATAAGTCGGAACGCGAACAGCCGCTGCAAAAGATGGTCGTCTACGGTCTACCGAATGAGAATTTCGAGGGCTGGCAAGGCGGGCCAATTGTGGGGACCGGCAAATTCATGCCCACCTACGTCACCGGCCTGGACCCGGAGACCGGCCAGGGAACGCGCGCTGTTGTACACTACACCGTCGGCGCGCAGGCGGTGGAGGTGGAGGTGGATACCGAAACCGGCCAGGTGGACGTCCTCAAAGTCGCCAGCGCTTACGACGTAGGCAAGGCCATCAATCCCGACCTGGTGATGACGCAAATCGAGGGTGGGGCGGTACACGGGATGAGTTCCGCCTTTGAGGGCTTACGCTTCGATGACCAGGGCCGTCCGCTCAACGGCAGCTTTGTGGATTACAAGATCGCCACGGCGCTCGATGCCCCCCGCGAGATTCACGGCGATATCGTCGAGACGCCATTGGAAGACGGCCCCTGGGGCGCGCGCGGCGTCGGTGAACACGTGATGGTGCCCACTGCGCCGGCCATCGCCAACGCACTGTATGCGGCTACGGGTATCCGTTTCAAGGACTTGCCGCTTTCGGCCGAGAAGATTTTCATGGCGCTGCATCCCGAAGGGCCGGAACTGAGCTGCAAGTTGCCGGATTAGCCCAATGTGGAATTAACCATAGAGAACACAGAGGACACTGAGAAAGATCAAAAATTCTCAGTGTCCTCTGTGGGGTTTAAAATGGATTCGGCCGAATTTATGCTAGCGTGCATGCGCAATGGAAGGCGCCGGCGCGTAACAAACGCAGCAGGTGCGCCTCGTCCTCCGGCGCCTCGTCAAGACAATTATACGCTACGCCGAGCGATGGGGTGATGTGCGCGTCGGAGTTGCAGACGACCGGGAGGTTAAGCCGTTCCGCCGTCTCCACAATACGCGGCCGATTGGGCGGCGCGACGTTGGTGGAACACCCTTCCAGCGCATCCGGCGGATAGTGCACGATGTCAATCGCAATCTCCGGGTGATAACGGAAGGGGTGTGCCAGAGCGATCCAGCCACCTCGCTCCCGCACGAAGGCATGCAAGGTGGGATAATCCCAGGTGCGGGCTTCCAAAAGAGGGTCATGAATCCCCAGAACCAGTAAATCCTCCTGCTCTGTGACGGTGATTTCGACTCCCCCAAAAATGCGGAACGGCGCATAGCGCTGATTCAGGGTATTCAAGTGCGCCGGTGATACAAGCCGCCCGTGATCGGTAAACACCATGGCATCCAGGCCACAGGCGATGGCCGCTTGAATTTGTTCTTCCTCCTTCGACTTGGCGCAAGCGGAACGTTCGGAACAGTGGACATGCAGGTCAATTTTCATCCTTATCTCACCTCAGACCGCCATTGTACCACGTGCGAGAATATGTCAAACGAGAGATTAACTTTGCCCGCGAGTGAAATGTATGCTACAATATAAGAGCCGTACCTCACGCTCGATCTATCAACTGCATTTGTTCCCATTTTTCTCTGCTCCTTCTGTATCGTCGGTTCGCGGCTGCATAACAATCCGGCAGTGCAAGTTACTGTTTGCGCCACCAAAATCAGAGGGTTCACGAAAGGAGAGAACATGAACCGCAAAATCCGCTATGACCGGCTGGGTATAAGTCTGATAATTACATGGGTAGCGCTGGGACTTGGGATGTTGCTGTTCCGTGCGCGCTTGCCGGCCGTAGCCCGGGGAAACGTTGCCCCGACAACGCCGCGCGAGGTGGTGATCGCTCTGGGCCAGGAGCCGGCGTCGCTGTATGTCTATGGCGATAGTTCATTGGCGGCGCAAACGGTGCGTAATGCGCTGATGGACGGCCCCTTCACCAGTGTGGATTTTGCACACCAGGCCACCATCCTGACCAAACTCCCCGACTTACAGGACGGCGATGTGGCCTTTCATCCGGTCACGGTGATGACCGGCAGCCGGGTGATCGCCGACGATGGGCAGGTGGTGACGCTCAATGCCGATACAATGTTCCTCGGTGTACGGCTCTGGCCTAGCGGCTGCCGCAGCAGTCGGTGCGCCGTTCTCTTTGACGGCTCGCCGTTGCAGATGGATCAGATGGTCGTCACATTCACCTTGCGCAGCAATGTCCGCTGGTCTGACGGCGCTCCGCTCACGGCGCGGGACGCGCTTTTTGGACAGCAAATTGCCTGTGATCCCGATACACCCGAGGCCAAGCAGTTGTGCGAGTACACCGCCGCTTATAGCGCTGCCAACGATATGCGCACTGTGGTATGGACAAGCCTGCCGGGGTATTGGAGTCAAACGGCCAACCTCAACTTTTGGACGCCGCTGCCTTATCACATCCTTGGGGGGCAGACCGCGGCGCAAATCCTTGCCGGCGATTATGGCCGCACGCCGTTGGGATGGGGGCCGTTCCGCATGGTGGAATGGGTTCAGGGTAGCCACATCACCCTGGAACGCAATCCTTACTACTGGCGGACGGGGTACCCCAAATTGGATCGGGCGACATTCCGTTTTATGAGCGATGCGGCAGAAATTTATGCGGCCATGCAGCGTGGTGAGATTCACCTGGCGTCGCAGACTACTTCTGTGGCGAACGATTATATCAACGATTTGCTCAATCCCAATCCTGCGTCTGCGGTGCACTTGCTGTGGACATCCAGCAGTGTGTGGGAACACACGGATTTCGGGATCCTGCCCGCCGATGGCCGATATGCTTTCTTTGCAGATCGCCAACTGCGGCGCGCTGTGGCGTATGCCATTGACCGGCAACGTATCATTGATGAGGTGTGGTACGGATTGGATACCGTGCCTGACGCTTATATCCCTGCAGCTCATCCACTCTATGCGCCTGCACTGATGACCTACCCCTACAGTTCTACTCTGGCAGCGGCCTTGCTCAGTCAGGCCGGTTGGATAGATACCAACGCCAACGGCATCCGCGATAAAGATGGGCGTGAATTCGTCATTACCTATTCCACCACGACCGCCCCGGCGCGCATCCGGGCCGGGCAGATCATCTCGGAAAACCTGGCAGCGGTGGGTATCCGGGTGAACCTGGATTTCCAGCCGGCCGGGACATTCTTCGCCGACGGCCCCGAAGGTCCGGTTTTCGGGCGCAAGTTCGACCTGGCGAACTTTGCCTGGGGCGCCAGCATCGAGCCGTCCTGTGAGTTGTATTTGAGTTCGCGGATTCCGTCAGAAGAGAACGGTTGGGCCGGTAGTAACGATCCCGGCTACAACAACCCTGACTATGACGCGGCTTGTGAACAGGCGCTGGCGGCATGGCCTGGAACGCTGGAGTATGTCCAGGGACATCGCGCTGCCATGCAAATTTTATCTGAAGACCTGCCGATGCTGCCGATTTTCCGACGCCTCAAGCTGGCAGCGGCATCCACGGCCTTCTCCACCGGGCCGCGGCTTGACGCCCACGAGTTTGCCGAAACCTGGAATATCTGGGAGTGGGACTTGAACCTGCCGTCATCCTGTTACGTTCGCGTTTCGAGTCTGCCGGGCGTCACCTACTTTGACCTGCAGATGGCGATTGATGCGGCGCAGTCGGGCGACACCCTCAAAGTGGCCGGGACTTGCACTGGCGTGCAGGCGCGTCCGCGCCGCGACTTGATGGTGACCGGCGTGGTGACGCAGGTGGCCTACATTGGTAAATCCCTCACCTTGCAAGGCGGCTACACGACGACCAACTGGCTGCATCCCAATCCGACGGCCAATCCTACGACATTGGATGCGCTGGGACAGGGGCGGGTGTTGTATGTGACCGGCAATATCAACGTCAACGTGGAGGGTTTGCATATCACCGGCGGGAACGCAACCGGTTTGGGTGGGATGGCGTTGGGACAGGACGCCGGTGGCGGTGTGTATGTCATCACGGCGACCGTCAATTTTTACAATAACCGGGTTGTCGGAAATGTGGCCGCCGGCAGCGGCGGCGGTTTCTATGTGCACCGCAGTAACTCTACCTTGTGGCTTAACACAATTGCCTCGAACCAAAGCGGTTTGGGTGGCGGCGTCGCCGTGTATGCCGGCCAAACGACGCTCCGCCGGAACAGTATCATGGGTAACACGGTGACCGATAGTGGCGGTGGCGTGTATCTTTACTATAGCAGCGCCACAGTGGAATACAACCGCATCCTCGCCAACACTGCGACGAACTACGGCGGCGGATTGAGCCTGTGCGGCGGCGCGCCGGTCCTTTTCAGCAATGTCGTGCGCTTCAACCAGGCCATGAACGGCGGCGGCCTGGATTTGAACCGCGTGGGTGGTGGATATACCAACAACGTGATCGTTGACAATCAAGCGACCGACGGGGGCGGCCTCTACGCGCGCGGCGCGACGGCCCACCTGCTGCATACGACGCTGGCGCGTAACGGCGGTAACGGCATCTATGTTACCAATGTCTCCGGCGCTTCCAGTTCGCTGGTCATGACGAATACGATCATGGCCGGCCATGGCGTTGGAATCAACGTCGCCGGAGGCAACGCCCTGACGGCCGATACCCTGCTCTGGCATGACACGCCCATCACGATCATCCAGGCGCCTGCGGCGACGGTGGTTGTTCGCAACGACTGGATCGCCGATCCACGCTTCGACGCGGATGGCTATCACTTGCGCATCGGTTCGGCGGCGTTGGATGCCGGTTTGCCGTCGGCGTTGCCCCGCGATGTAGATGGCGACCCGCGGCCTTATGGAGCCGGGTTTGACGTAGGGGCGGACGAAGTGCCCTACGTGCAAGCGCTGCTGGGGATCGGCGCGAAGTTGGAATACAGCGGCACGACCGGCAATACGATGACGCTCAATGTACCACCCACTGCCGTCACTCGGACGCTCACCATCGTGCTGACCCAACTTGACCCGGAGACATTAGAGACGCCGCCGCAGTTGGCGAGCGGCGGGATCGCGCTCCAACTCGATGCGTATCTGGGGGATGAACGGTTGGAAAATTTCATCTTTGAGAAACCGGTCACATTGACGCTCACCTATAGCGACACGGATGTCGCCGGCATAGACGAGTCCACGCTGCGGCTCTACCGTCAGGTGTGCGTGGGGCCGGAGGGCTGCACCTGGGAGATGGTCGGCGTCCGCCCTGGCGAGGGGCAAACATTGGACGCAGAGAACAATGTGCTGACGGCGTGGTTGAGAGGATTTACCCGCTTCAGGGGCATGGGCGCGGTTGCTCAACCGGCCTGGCAGCTCAGCAAGGCTTATAGCAGCACCTGGGTCGCCGGTACGCCGGTGACATACACCCTCACTCTCACCAATGTCGGCATGGGGGATGCTACCGCCGTTGTTCTTGAGGATGTGGTACCCAAATATCTTAGCTGGACCAGCGGCGGCACGTTGTCGCTGGATCGGGTGCGCTGGACCTTCGAGGCGATTACGGCGAGCGGCGGAACCGCCGTCGGGGAGTTCTCCGCCATTCTGCCCTGTACGGCATCGCTGAATATTGTCAACGACAATTACCGGGTAGTCAGCAGTGCGCAGGAGATCACCAGCACCGTCGGGCCGCCGGTTAGCTTTATGGTTATTTCCCCAACGCTGACGGTCGGCATCACCTACACGCCGCTTGCGCCGGTCGCCGGCGACACGGTCTACTTCACGGCGACGGCGACGACGAACGGGACGCCGTTGAGCTATGCGTGGAGCTTCGGGGGGACGGGATTGCATACAGCGCATCCGTATCCTCAAGCCGGGACGTATGCCGTCACATTCACGGCGACAGACGGCTGTGGGTACCAACGCATGGCTACGGCGACGGTCAATGTGAAGGCGGCGGGACACAAAATATATCTGCCGTTGGTCATGCGGCAGAATTGAAACCACAGAGAATACGGAGGACACAGAGAAAGATCGAAAAGTCTTCTGTGATCTCTGTGCTCTCTGTGGTAAACTCGCGCCTTAATCGAGGTCATCCAACGCCGCGCGCACACGCTCCTGTTCTTGTGGAAGCTGCAACTTTTCAAAGAGCGCGAGGGCTTCGGCCAGGGCGACGCGGGCCACTGCGTATTCCCGTGCATTTTTGAGCGCGCGCGCGTAATCAAACAGCGCCGTCGCCAGGTCAAACTCCTGTTTAAGTTCGCGCAGGATAGCAATGCTTTGTTCCAGATGACGCAGGGCTGCGGGCATGTTTTGCAGGTCGGTATGGGCCTTGCCCGCAACGCGGTAGATCGCGGCTTCTTCTTGACGATTGCCCATGCTTTTGGCGTAGACGAGTGCCTTTTCACAGGCATCCAGGGCTTGTTGGGATGCCCCAATTTCTACGTAACATTCGGCCAGTTGCCGATGACATTCGGCCTCTGCGTCCCCGGCACCGATGTCCTGGGCAATGCGCAAGCCTTCCTCAAGATGGACTATGGCCTGATCGAGATTCCCTTGCGCGCGATAGACTTCACCTAGATTGATGTAGCAATCCGCTATCCCCGGATTGTGTCCTAATCGTTTGCACATCGTCAGGCTGTGTTGGTAATAGTCAATCGCTTGGGCATAATTGCCCTGCGCATAATGGACGGCCCCCAGGTTCATGTAAGCTGCGGCCTCTTCACCGACGTCGCCTAACCTTTGCATGGTTTTCAGGGCGCGTTCAAAATATTCAGTAGCACGCGACAGATCGGTTTGGTAGTAAAGAATGGCAAGATTGTTGTAATTCTTGGCGGCTTCGTACTCATTCCCTGTGCGCTCCAGGATTGCTAATCCTTGCTCAAGGTAGCGGATGGCTTTATCGGGTTCGCTAACCCGATAGGTGAGTCCAAGGGTGTTGCAGGCTTGTGCGATTTCTGTGTAGTATGTCGAACCGTCCAGAATCATCAGGCTGGTTTCCCCGTCGCGAGCCGCACTCTCATTGTACCCTTGTTGACGATAGATACGGGAACGCTGAATCAACAGACAGGCCATCTCCGGTGAGTTTTGTTGATCAGGGGACAGCCGGCCGATGCCGAACGCGCAGGCTTGCATTGCCCGCTCATAATCGCCGCGCTTCTCATAGATTGCCGCAATGCGCCGATACAGGTCGGCTTGTTGTTTTATGTCGCCGCACCATGCCAGCGCGCGCTCGTACCATGCCAGCGCTTCCTCGGATTCGCCCACGTGAAACAGGACGTCGCCCAAACCGGCGGCAATATGCGTCGCTACTTCAGTTTGCTGCAATTGTTCGGCAAGTTGCGCCGCCTGCCGGTAAAAGGCGATGGCTTCCGGGTTGGCGTAGGCCAACCGGGCCTTATCGCCGGCTTTGACCAGATATTCAAGCGCCTTCTGGCGGTCGTCCGAGAGACTGTAATGATGCGCCAGCAGTTCGTAGACGCTTTCTTGCTTTTGTCCGCTGTAGAGTTCTTCTAAATGTCGCCCAACGAGGCCATGATAGGTACGGCGGTCGCGCAGCAACAGGCTTTCGTAGGCCACATCACGCACCAACACGTGTTTGAAGGTGTATTCCAGTTCCGGCAGTCGCGTGCGTTCGCGGATCAACTCGGCGCGTTGCAACGCCGCGAGGTTAACGTCGAGGTGCGCCATCAACGCCGCCGCCGCAGAGAGCCAGGCGAGCAGCTCATGGGTGAAGGTGCGCCCGACGACGGCCGCCAGTTGGAGCGTGCGCCGCGCTTCTTCTGCCAGTTGATCTATACGCGCCATAATCAAGCCCTGCAAAGAGTCGGGGATGGTACGCAGATCAATCTCACGTGCCAATTGCCAGCCTTCTTCCTGTTTGACAATGACGCCTTGATCAATGAGGACGCGGATAATCTCTTCGATGTAAAACGGATTGCCTTCGGCGCGGGCAATCAGGTGTGCCAACGCCGGCGGGAGTTTCTCCAAGGCGAGCAGATTGCAGACCAGTTCTTGATCCTGCCCGGCTTGTAAGTCCAACGGTTTGAGTGCAATTTCGACGTAGCGATGGGGATAATCACGGGCCGCAAGCTGTCCCAGTTCATAACACCCGTGGTCGCGGACGGGCCGGTAGAGCATCACGATCAGCAAGGGGACGCGGTCGGTGAGCGTGAAGCAGCGTTCCAACAGCAACAAAGAAGCTGAATCTGCCCAATGGAGATCGTCGAAAACTAGCACCAGGGGTTGCTTCAAGGCGATCTGCTCGATTAGCGTCATGATCGCCCGCAGCGTTTGGCGTTGCAGCGCTTCGCCTGAAAGGTAGGTCACACGCTCGGCTTCGGGTTTGCTCAACGGTAGATTGAGGAAATGCGCCAGGTAGGGTTGGATGTCACTCTCGCCCTCTACGAACAACTCTGCCATACAGTGGCGCAGTTTTTCGCGGATGTCAAACTCGTTGTCGGTGTCCACGATACGCAGGAGAGCGTGGATCACGTCGGTGAAGGCCGAGTAGCTGACGTGTTGGGTGTAGGAGAGGCAGCGCCCTTCCACCCAGGTCAGGGCGATTTCGTCCATCACACTCGCCCGCATTTCGGCGACCAGGCGGCTCTTGCCCAGTCCGGCCTCGCCGATGAGCGAAAGGATGCTGCCGCGCCCGGTAAACAAATCGGCGATCAGACGGCGGAGCGTGGCCTGTTCCCCGGCGCGACCCACCAGCGTAGAACGCAATCCCCGGATGCCGCGCACCGGCTCCGGCTGCGCCCGTCGCCCGACGATGATGTAGGTAGGGACCGGTTTGCTTTTGCCTTTCAACTGCACCATACCCCGGTCGGCAACCTCAAAGAAAGCGCGTACCTTGCGTTGCACGTAACCGGCGAGCAGCACCTCCCCGACCTGGGCCGTGCTCATTAACCGCGCCGCCAGATTGACCTCATCGCCCATCACGGTGTACTCGCGGCGCGTCGCCCCGCCGACGTGCCCGGCGAAGACCATACCGGTGCTGACGCCGATGCGTTGTTGCGCCCAGGTGCATTTCTCCTCCAGCGCGCGCTGCATGTCAAGGGCCGCGCGGACGGCACGCTCGGCGTCGTCTTCATGTGCCATCGGCGCGCCGAAGAGCGCCATCAACTTGTCGCCGTGAGCGTACAGGTCAATCTTGTTCACCACGCCGCCGTAACGTTCGATAATCTCATCCATCGCCACAAAGTAGTCGTTCAGGGCGCGTGCGATTTCGTCTTCATGACCCGGCCCAAGTTGTTCGATCAGCGCACTCGCGCCGATAAAGTTAGCGAAAAGGACTGCCACCAGGCGGTGCTCACCATTGTCTGCGTAGCGCGCAGCACCGGCATCAGACACGCCCCCGGCAGCACGCAGGCGCGCGAGCAACCCCGGCGGCAAATAGGGCGTGAGGCGTTCCAACGCGGTTGTGGTCTGGCGCAAGGCTTCTGCAGGGGACTCAGAAGGAGCAAAAACAGGAACAGGAGAAAACAGGGGGGAAGGAAAACCAGGGGCTGTCAGCGCATCCAGCCGATGATAGCCAGGCGGCTCAGAACTAAAGATGCAACCGAGTTGCCCCTGCACTTGCGCATAGACGGCGTCGCTGACGAGAATCTGCCCGGCGACGGCGGCGCTTTCGACCATCGCCGTCGCATTGACGGTTGGGCCGGTAACGACGAACTCGCGCTTTTTCGGCGTCCCGACCCGTGCAGCGAAGAACTTGCCAGTATGCATACCGATCTTCATCTGCAGGGGGAAAGTCCCCAGGCTGGTCTCGATCTCACGAAAGGCCCCCATCGCCTGCTGCATGGCCCACGCCGCGCGCAAGGCATTGACGCTGCCGGGCGTCTCCGGGCCGTCGGGGAAAAAGGCCAGCAGTGCGTCGCCGCCGAATTTGAACAGATCGCCGCCGCAGGCGAACAGCACGTCCAGCATTGCGCCGAAGTAACGGTTGACCAGGGCGACGATCTGCTCTGCGCCGTCCTTGCCGAGTGTGCCCAGGCGTTCGGACAGCGCGGTGAAGCCGCTGAGGTCGGAGAAAAGCAACGTCCCGCGCAGAAATTCGCCGCCCGGCCCCACGTCTGGCGCGGTCAATTCGGCCTGCACGAGATAACGCGGCAGGTAAGTGATAACGTTGTCCAGCAGACGGGACAACATCTCCTGGACGCGCGTAACATTGGCGGGTTGCCAGAGCGCGGCCGGCGGCAGATTATCAAGAAAGCCGGGTGGCAAATACGGCTTGCTGCGGGCCAGCTCTTCATCGGTGATGAGGCCGGCGGACGCCGGGGATGTCAGGCGCGTCCCACAACGTCCGCAAAAGGCGAATCCCGGCGGGATTTCCGCGCCGCATTGCGGGCACATGAGGCTTAACTTCGCGCCACATTTGCCGCAGAACGCGAACCCGTCGGGATTCTCAAAGTGACATGCCGGACACTGTACGGCCATTGTCCACGTTACCTTTTCATTCAATGCTGGCGACTCACAGCCCTCGCGCCTGGATGTCCGCTAACGCGCGTTCGTAGACCTCAAAATGCTCTCCTTCGGCTTCGTCGGGATCAACGTATTTCAGCCACATGGCCTGGTCGGGGCGGTCGCCGGAAAGCAGGCGGCGGCTCTGGCGCAGGAAGCTGCTCGTATCGTGCCATTTGACCTCGTTCTCCTGAAGCAGGATAAACTCGCCGGCGTACTTTGCCACAAAATCGCGCTGATGGTCGCGGTAGTAGAGCGCCTGTTCGCAGGTTGTGCGCCGCCAGGAAATGACACGCGCCCTATCATCGGTCATCGCAGCGAAAAAGACGCCCGGCGGCTGCGGCGCTACCTCCGCAATCCAGTCTATGGCGTCGAGATTCACCGTCCCAAAGCCGCCCTCTGCCGCGACGAGCAAAGCGTTGCGGTCGCGGTGGAAGGGAGGAGTAAGCCAGTCAGCCTGGGGATCGTGGCCCATCAGGTACGCGCCCACAGCATCGGTGGCAACGGGATGATCGCCGGCGATCAGCGCATTGACGACAACCGGCGCTTCCTGTCCCGTCGCGCTCCACTCGCCGCCGGTCTGGCCGATGAGGGCGTCAATGATGTTCAGGGCAGGGTTGAAGAGTCGTCCAATATCGGCGAGCATGTAGGGCATGCGCACCAGATGGTGGTAATAGTGGCGTGAACGCCCTTCCGGCTCGCGCATCGGCATCAGCCCGAAAAGATTTTTGAGCGTAAGCGTGATGCCCATAAAGGCGTGGTTCTTCATTCGCTGCACGTCTACCAGGGCGTCGGCCTCCATCACGGCGCGCGGCAGCACGTACTGGCGGAACATCTGCCCGCCGCCGGGAACCTGATACACGTCAAACGGCGGGATGTCGGCATTCACGTAGGGGACGCCAAACTCGCGCATAACCGGCGCCAGGTGGGTGGAATCTACCGGATCGGGGCTGCCGTCGTGATGGAAGACGGTGGTATCCACGTAGAACAACTCGGCGTTGGTCTCTTCGCGCAGCAGGCGCACCACGGCCCGTGCGACCTGGTCGCTGACGAGTTGCTGACGCATCCCTTCAAAATACGGTGTGCGGGCCGGCGCGTAATCCTGGTTGAATTTGATGCCGATGCGCTTCGCGGCTTTGAGCTTATCCCATGCCCGCGTCAACGGCGCGGTCGCTCGTTTGAGCGTCTCGTAAACGGTCTCATCGTCCGCGCGATAATCGCAGTGCAGCGCGCGGACACAGTATTGTTTTTCCTGCTTATTCATTGTCGAATCATCTCCTCACAAAAAACAGACCACGAATTTGCACGAATCTTCACGAATTAAAATCTAAATTTAGTGTAGATTCGTGAAGATTCGTGGTGAAAATCTAGGCTTCAGCCCCTAAACTCATGACGTGTTGAAGGGCCTTTTCGTACACCTCGTAGTGCTCCTGTTCGCGCTCTTCGGGGTCTACATACTTGAAGAACATGGCATGGTCGGGATGCGCGCCGGAGAGCTGACGGCGGCTGACACGCAACATGCCGTCCCGGTCGTGCCACTTCACTTCGCCGTCTTGCAGCAGGATGAATTCGCCGGCATATTTGTCCGTAAAATCGCGCATGTGATCGCGGTAGTAGAGCGCCTGCTCGCACATCGTTCGTCGCCAGGTGACGATGGTGCGCAGGTCGTCGCCCTTTTTGGCGAAAAAGGTACCTTCCGGCTGCGGCGCTACTTCTGAGACAAAATCAATCTCCTCCAGATTAACCGTCCCGAATCCGCTCTCGGCAGCAACCCGCAGGGCGTTGCGGTCGCGGTGGAACGGTTCGGTGAGCCAGTCGGCCTGTGGAGCGTGGCCCATCAGGTGCGTCACACAGGCATCGGTGGCAATGACATGGTCGCCGGCGATGAGCGCGTTCACGATGCGCCCGATGTCGGGTTCGCGTCCCCACTCGGAACTGGCCTGGCCCACCAGCGCATCCACGATGTTGAGCGCGGGCTTGAAAATGCGCCCGATGTCCGTGAGCATGTAGGGCATGCGCACCAGATGATGATAGTAGTGACGCGGGCGGCCCGGCATAGCCGTAGGCATCAGCCCGAAGAGGTTTTTGAGGCATGCGGTGACGCCCATGTAGGCATGGTTTTTCATCTTCGCCACCGACACGACCGCGTCGGCTTCAACAACGGCCTGCATCACGCCGTATCGTTCAAACATCTGCCCGCCGCCCGGAACGCCGACAACGACGTAAGGCGGTTGCGTGCCGTCAATGTAGGGGACGTCAAACTCTTGCAAGATCGCCGCCAGTGTCGTGGTGTCGGCGACGGTTTTGGCGTTCTCCTGGTACATCACATAGTAACTGGCGTCAACGCAGACCAGCTCGGCAGAAGTTTCTTCGCGTAGTAAGCGCAATACGGCGCGCGCCACGCTGTCGCTCACCAGTTGACGACGCTGCCCCTCGAAGTAGACGACGTGACTGAGCACCCAATCCTGATTGAATTTGATGGCGATGCGCTTCGCCGCCTTCAGTTTGGCCCAGGCACGCTCCAGGGGTTGTGTGACCCGTCGCAGCGCCGCATAGACGGTATCATCATCCGCTTTGTGATCGCAATAGACGGCGCGGACTTTGTAATCAGTATTTTTATTCATTCTATTCCTCCCCAATCACAAATACCAATGTTACCGCAAGCTAACAGCTTGCGCTACCATTTCCTCCACCATCACAAATACCAAATGTAGTACAAACTGTCAGTTTGCCGCTGTCGCAAGCTAACAGCTTGCGCTACATTTCCTTCACTATCACAAATACCAATGTAGTGCAAACTGTCAGTTTGCCGCTGCCGCAAGCTAACAGCTTGCGCTACATTTCCTCCACCATCACAAATACCAATGTAGTGCAAACTGTCAGTTTGCCGCTGCCGCAAGCTAACAGCTTGCGCTACATTTCCTCCCCAATCACAAATACCAATGTTACCGCAAGCTAACAGCTTGCGCTACATTTCCTCCACCATCACAAATACCAATGTAGTGCAAACTGTCAGTTTGCCGCTGCCGCAAGCTAACAGCTTGCGCTACATTTCCTCCCCAATCACAAATACCAATGTTACCGCAAGCTAACAGCTTGCGCTACATTTCCTCCACCATCACAAATACCAATGTAGTGCAAACTGTCAGTTTGCCGCTGCCGCAAGCTAACAGCTTGCGGCATCACAAATACCAATGTGGCCGCAAGCTAACAGCTTGCGCTACCATTTCCTTCACCATTACAAATACCAATGTGGCCGCAAGCTAACAGCTTGCGCTACAATGCCGGCTGGTCGCTCTAAAAAAAGAAGGTACCTTGTTTGGGACACAAGGTAGCCTTCTTCATTCACGCCTGCGAGGTTAGCTGCCGGACTCGGATCGAAGAAGCCTGCCCTACGGTGGATTATACACCGATTCGCCCCCCAATCTGGTTCCCCCGCCGGCAAGTATCCAGCACTTGCCGATTCGGCGTCTAAAGTGTACGGTAAACTGTGTTTATTCCTGCCAACCGATTAAACAGGTGGGGTAGATTTTCTGTAAACCGGTCGAAAATCTGCTTGATCTGCTCAATCCGCTGATAAAAATGACCACTCAGCGCGCGGTTTGTATACTCAAATTAGCACAGATTAGCCATCTGTCAATACGTCAAAACCGAGCGGCGGCCCGGCCTTTGGCAACGACAGGTAATTCACTATAATTGTCTTATATCCACTTGGAGGTGAACAATGGATGAGAGAGCATTGCGCTGGAAAGCGCGGATCGGCAGCCTGAAAGCCGGCTGCGGCATTGTGTTGATCCTGGCGGCGGTTGTGGCCTGTACCGGCATGGCCAGTTTGCGCACGGCGTTGCAGAATCCCGGCGTGCCGCAAGAGGTCGCGATTCCCCAACTTGTCAACGGCGATGTCGCGGCCGGGTGTTATGTGCAGGTCTCAGGGTTGGCGCTCTACGATTTGGGATACGAGAAAACCGAGAACGGCAAAACGACGGCCAGCTACTATTTCTTAGCCGATCCCGATACCGGCGACATGGTGCTGGTTAAACACACCGCCGTGCTCGTCGCCGAAAAACAGCCAGACATGGTTACCTTTACCGGCATGACCCGTCTCCCCCCTACCGAGTTGAAAGACGCGCTGAAGGAGGACGAAGCTTTACTCGCCAATAACGGTTTCCGGACTACTACAGCACTCTACGTCGAAGCAGGTGCACATCCTCCAACGAAAGGGAGGGCCGTTCTCATGCTGGCGTTGGGGGTGATCGGTGTCGGCCTGTGCTGTATTCCGTTCTTCTTCCCTGGTCAAGTGTTTGCGCCCTGTCCCGTAGATGCCGTTGCAACGCCGCCAACCGGGCCGTATGCGGTCAAAGCAACCGGCACATTCATTCAACTGAAAAGCGTCGAACCGTTGGAGATCGGCAAGGCCACCCGCAGATTCAGCAATGCGATTGCCAACCTGATCTCTTTGGGGAACCAGGAGTTGATGATTTACATCCGTTATATCCTGAAGACCAAGGCTTACGGGATCACGGTCAAGACGACGGTGACGGACTGGGGAATTTTCTTGCAGCCAGAACGGATGGATGAAGTCACAGCGGGGAAACTGTATGGATGGAAGGACAAATGGGCCGTGCGCTTTCGCTATCCTGACGCCACGGGCAAGCCGGCCACATTATATGTCATTTTTGATAACCCCGGCGCGCAGGCTGAATTTGTGAAACGTTTGCGCGCTATGGGCTTCACGGTTGCCGCTGAGGGCGCCTAAACCCTTGCGAAGGTTGTATACCTTCGCAAGGGTGGCCGGAGTGCTAAAAATTACAACTGCGAGGTGCAGTGGGGACAGCGAGTCGCTTTGATCGGGATGTCGGTGAAACAATACGGGCAAGGCTTGGTAGTCGGCTCGGCGGGTTTTGCGGGTTTTGCGGGTTTGAGGCGGTTGACTTGTTTGACGATCAGGAAGATCACCAGCACCACGATGAGAAAATCTATCACCGTGTTAAGGAACAGGCCGTAATTGATGGTCGCTGCGCCGGCCTCTTGCGCCGCCGCCAGACTCGGATAGTGCTCGCCGGAAAGACTGATAAACAGATTTGAGAAATCAATCTTGCCGAGGAGCATACCGATAGGGGGCATCAAAATATCGTTGACAAATGAGGTCACGATCTTGCCGAAGGCCCCACCGATGATCACGCCGATAGCCAGATCAAGTACATTGCCTCTCATAATAAATTTCTTGAATTCTTCCCACATCGTTTACCTCCGTGAAGCTAAAGGGTGAATAAACTAAGATGGTTGCATCATTGTGTTGAGTTCACCATCCATAAAGATTATATAACCATTTCTAAGCTGCGCCACTTGCTATTTTTATCAGCTCGGTATATCCTATGAAGTATAACGTAGTGTATTCCCTGATGTGCGAACCGGCCAGTGTTCTAACGTTCATTATTCAGGAGGCAATGTGAAAGAGAAAAAACGCCCTGTTAATTTCACACCTGATACTGCATTGGCTGCTGTTATTCGCGCGTGTAGCAAGGAAGAAAAACTTGCTTGCGCTCAGGCCTTTGACATCGCCAAAGAAGCCCATGTCACGCCGCTGGCTATTGGGCTGAATGCCGACGCTTCGGGCATACACCTCGACCACTGCCAGCTCGGCCTCTTTGGCTATCCCGGCCATACCAAAGGCTGGCAGGTCGCCAAAATCGCCGATCATCCTGTGCCCGACGGCCTTGCTGCGGCCATCCAATCTGCACTGGACCCGGAAGGGCGGCTCCCGTGCGCGCGCGCCTGGCAGATCGCCGCCGATTTCTCCATCCCCAAAATGCTGGTAAGCTATGTCGCCGACCAACTAGGGGTGCGTATCGTACAGTGCCAATTGGGCGCCTTTTAATTTAACGTTCCAATGTCCCAACTTTCCAACGTGCAAACGTTCTAACGCTTTATTTCCAGGAGGACAACGTATGTTAGTCAAAGACTGTATGACCACCCAGCCCGTGACCATCGGCCCCGATATGTCGGTTGCCGAGGCGCTGAGTTTTATGCGCCAGCACAATGTGCGCCGCTTGCCGATTCTCAACAAGAAGCGCAAACTCGTCGGCATCGTCTCTGAGAAAGACTTGCTCTATGCTTCGCCATCGCCGGCGACCAGCCTGAGCGTCTACGAAGTGGGATACCTGCTCTCCAAACTCAAGGTCGAGGAGATTATGACCAAAAGAGTCATCACCGTCTCGCCCAATGCCCCGCTGGAAGAAGCCGCACGGATCATGGCCGATAGCAAAATCGGGGGGCTACCGGTTGTGGAAGGCGACCGGCTCGTCGGCATCATTACCGAAACCGACATTTTCAAGACCATTCTGGAGATGATGGGGGCGCGCCAGAGTGGTGTGCGGTTGACATTGCACCTCGTGGATGAGCCTGGCGCGCTCAGCCGCATCGCGGGCAGCATTGCGGCGCTCGGCGGTGACATTGTCGCTCTCGGTACCTTCCATCGCCCGGATGGCGGCGGCGCGCTGATGGTCAAAGTTTGCGGCGTTACCCAGGAAGCCCTGATAACGGCCATGCAAGCCATAGAGGTACAGGTTGTAGATGCACGGGAAAATTAGACGGCCATTCAGGGATGAACCACGAATATGCGCATCGGTCTGATTTCTGATACCCACGACGACATACGGACGCTTGACGCCGCCGTAGCGCGTTTCCGCGAAGCCCAGGTACTGGTCGTGCTGCATGCCGGGGACGTCACCAGCGCGTCAACGCTTAAGGTGCTGGATGACTTTGCGGTGTGGCTCGCCAGAGGGAACATGGATCAAGACCCCCGCTTGGCGCCGACGGTTGCGGAACACTTTGGCCCGGAACGGCTGGCGCGCCTCCATACCCTGAACTTTGACGGCGTACAGGTGGCGCTGACGCATGGCGATAGCTGGCAGCAGCTCACCGCGCTGGTCCGCGCTGCGACGTATGCCTACGTGATTCACGGCCATACCCATGTTCGCAGGGATGAAATCATTGGGCCGACGCGGATCATCAATCCCGGCGCGCTGTCTTCTGCGCGGGGGCAGCGCGCCACATGCGCCATTGTAGACCTGGCGACAGGCGAACTTCAATGGATTGAGTTATGAGTTAGGGCAGGAGGACTGAGGTGCATTTGCAAGAAATTAAACGGGTTCTGAGACAGTCCGATCTTTTCCGCGACCTCAATGAGATTCACCTTGATCTGGTGTTGATGGTTTGTGAGGAGATCGGTTATCGGGCCGGGGAATATGTTTTCCGTCAAAACGACCCCGGTGACGCGCTCTACATCGTGGCGCGCGGGGTTGTGGATATCCTCATGGAGCCGCTGGACGACAAAAGTGAGCCGATGACCGTCGCGGTTTTTAAGGAGAACGACACCTTCGGCGAGATTCTGCTGGTGGATCAGGGGCGGCGTACTGCTTCCGCGCGCTGCAAGACCGATACACAGTTGATCCGCATTTCCCGCGACCGGCTGCTCAAGCTGTGCTACGATTACCCAGAAATCGGGTTTCACATCATGCATCGCATCGCGGCGGAACTGGCAATCAAATTGCGCACCAGCAACGAGGACATTCGCGGGCAACTGTTTCGTCGTCTCTGACAGGTTTGCCCCAACCTGTCAGGGCGAGCAGGATGACTTCAGGGATCGCCGGCAGGTAGAAGCGATCATGGGCAATCGGCCCCGGCAGCAACAGCAGATAGGCGACCGTCCCGGATAAGACGGCCAGCGTCCACGGACGCCGTCGCAAGCGCCATGCGCCGCGCAGGGTAAAAATCCACATCACGACACGTGCCGTAGCCAATCCCCACCACAGGGCCGCCGCTAAAAGAGGCGGACGGGCTACCCGTTCCATCCACAGCGCGTGCAGCGCATCTCCTAATGCGCCTTTTTTTAATGACCAGGCTATCCGTGCTCCCATATCGGCGATCACACCGGTGCTTTCCCAATCGCGACCCGTCAACACGTGATACCACAGGCGATGGCCGGGATCGCGCAAACTTGTCAGAACGCCGCGCAAGTGCGCCCGCAGATAACTGCGCCAATGGGTTTTGACTATCTCACGGGCCGCGCGTGCCATTGTCGCCTGGCGCCGCTGCTGTTCGGGGCAGTCCCCCTGTAATACGCTACATTCATCCCAACGTTCGCACAAACCCGCATCGGCAGCAACGCGCTTGTAGTAATACTCCCACGTCTCCGTCCACGGTTCGATGCGCACGCCTTCCATCTCTGCCAGCGTTGCCACCATGCTCACCCGCGCCAGATTCTCTTCAAAGGCCGTGGATAGCATCCATCTGTCGAAGACCAGCCGGTTGCGCAGCAGCCAGGGACCCAGGATTAGACCAAGCGTAAGCCAGAAAAAGAGAAATGGGAAAGGGGGCAAGGGGCAAGGGGAAAGGGGCAAGGAGGAGAAGCGTGCCGGTTTGCTGATTCGCTGATTCGCTGATCCGCTGATTCGCTGATTCGCTGATCCGCTGATTCGCTCATTTGCCGATTCGCCGATCCGCTGATTCACCATTCGCCATATCACCAATCCGCCCACACCGAGTGCCAGAAACTGCACGTTCGGCTTGGTGAGCAGCGTCAATCCCCAGAGGCAACCGGTGTATACGGCTTTCTTGATGGTGGGATGGCGCAAGAACCGCAAAGTCATCCACACCGCAGCCGTCAACAGCGGCAGCAGCAGCGTCTCGGAGAGGAGATAACCGGTGTAGCGCTGTGTCGTGCCGTTGCCGGCGTAGAGGAGGCCGGCCCACAGCCCCAGCCGCTTACCACCGAGGTCGCGTCCCAGGCGGATGACCAGCGCCGTCGTCAACGCTTCGAGCAGCAAGTGCACCGGCAGCACGCGGAGAGGGTCGCGTCCCAGGACTGCATAGATTCCGGCCAGGAACAGGGGATACAGCGGCGTGCGTACCGCTGTCGGACAGAACGGCAGCTCCCACCCGATCGCAAAACCGCGTCCATCCAGCCAATTTACGGCAAGCAGGTGAAATCCCTCCGCATCTATCGGCGCGATGGGATGCGTCGGGAAACGCGCCAGCCATGCCGCCCGCACGAGCAACGTTAGCGCGATGGTGAGAGTTGAGGCCATAGGTTGTGGGTTAAGGGTCGCAGGTTAAGGGTTGGGGGTTGGGGTTGTGGGTTGGGGGGTGTGGGTTGAGGGTTGTGGGCCGCGGCTGGCGAGTTCGCCGATTCGCCGATTCGCCGATTCTTCCCTTCGCTCATTCTCCCTTCGCTGATTCTTCCCTTCGCTCATTCTCCCTTCGCTGATTCTTCCCTTCGCTCATTCTTATTCATCAGCGCGATCAGGCGAATTCCATCCAGCGTCAACCACTCATCCACAGCCTCAAAACAGCATGTCAGTGGTGCGATCAAGCGCGCCAATCCACCGGTTGCCAGCGCTTGCGCCGGAACCCCCATCTGCTCGCGGAAACGCGCGATGAGACCTTCCACCAATCCCACGTACCCCAGGACGATGCCGGATTGGATGGAATGGACGGTGTTCGTGCCGATGGGCCGCGGCGGCGCACTCAAGCGGATTTGGGGCAACTGCGCCGTTCCGCCGGCCAGCGCCGACATCGCCAGATTGATCCCCGGCGCAATGGCGACGCCGAGGAGCGTCGCGTCCGCGGCCACCGCTGTGAATGTTGTCGCCGTGCCGAAGTCTACCACAATGCAGGCATCCCCTACACGATTGTAAGCGGCGACCGCATCGGCAATCAAGTCCGCCCCCAGCTCTGCCGGATTGTCTATGGCGAACGTCAAGCCGGTTTTCACTGTCGGGCCGATGATCAGTGGCGCTGCCCCCATTTGTGCCATGAGCATCTCCTCCATCCGATCGGTGATTGGTGGGACGACACTGCTGATGGCGGCCTGATCCAGTTCCCTGAGTGATACGCCCGTCTCGCGCAAATAATCGCGGAAGAGCAGCCCGTACTCATCGGGCATCTTATCGCGCACCGTCCGCACGCGCCACTGGCGCAACCATTTCTCACCATCGTGAATGCCAAAGACAATGTTGGTGTTGCCCACGTTGACGGCTAAGAGCATCCATCGTCCTCCTGGTAGTCATTAGTCGAATAGTCTGGTAGTCGTGTTTGGTATTTGACTGTCTCCTGTTATAGCCGACCTTGCGCAGGTTGCAAATCGAAATTTTGCCCCTATCTTGAGGGGAGGTAAACAGGGGGAGAGGGGAAAACTCAAAAAACCTGCCCCCATCTTGAAATGTACCCCAATCGTCGAGAGCGTTACTTTTTATATGTCCCCTGTGGTATAATAGCGACTATGAAAAAGCGAAGCCTGCAAGTCATCATTACCTTGATTCTAAGCGCGCTGGCTCTCTACGTGGCCCTGCGCGGCGTGAATTTTTCCGAAGTCGGCGCTGCATTGCAACAGGTACATCTGGGATGGCTCCTGCTGACGTTGGGGCTGATCCTCGTCACACTGGTCATCCGGGCGCAACGCTGGCGGATTCTGTTAGGGCGCAAGCTCTCCCTGGGCGATACCTTTGGCCTGATTAACATCGGTTATCTGGTCAGCGGGGTGTTGCCCATGCGCGCCGGCGATCCTGCACGCGCGGTCGCCGCCGCGGCACGTGGCCCGGTCTCGGTGATTGCGGCGCTTTCGACCGTGGTGGTCGAGCGGGTGCTGGATATGTTCCTCATTGTCATCATGCTGGTGGGCACATTGCCGTTTGTTCCGGGGTTGCGCGCCTATCTCGCCGGCGGGCAAGCGAACGGAACGCTGTCTTTCCAACTGATCATCGCGCTCAGCGGCATTCTGGCTTTGGGGATGTTGGTGACATTTATCCTGGTGGCCCTGTTCCCGCAAAAGGTTGAGATGCTGGCACAGCGCATCCTGACCCGCTTGCATATTCCCAATCCCGAACGCTGGTTGAAGCCCGTGCAGCATGCCCTGGACGGGTTAATCGCCTTGCGTTCCGTGCGTGACGGAGCGGCGATGTTATTGTGGTCTGTTGCGTTATGGATCGCTACACCGCTGTACTTTTGGATGGCCTTGCAGGCGTGTCAGGCTTTCTTACCCTCTGAGGTCGGCGTTCTTAAAGCGGTTGTGACGACCTGGGCCAGTGCCTTCGGGATGGTTTTCCCGGCGACCGGCGGCCTGGGGTCGTTTCACTTCGCCGTGCGCGAGGCGCTTTTCTGGGGTTTCGCCATCCCGCGCGAGGCGGGATTGACCTACGCCGTGATCGTCCACGCGCTTCCCTATCTCACCGGCATCATCCTGGGCGCGCTGACGCTGCTGCTTTGGGGCATCTCGTTCAAAAGCCTCGTGAGCAACGCCCAGCAAGTTGAAAAAAGCGATTGATACCTGTACCGGCAGACACGCCAGACCACCCGACTAACGACTGCTTGACTAATGACTACCCGACTAACGACTACCCGACTACTTCCGGAGGATTCTGTCCGATGCACTATTTGATTACCGGCGGTGCCGGATTTATCGGCTCAAACTACGTTCATCGGCTTTTGGGACGCGGCGAGCGTGTCACCATTTACGACAATCTCTCACGGCGCGGTGCGACGGCCAATCTGGCCTGGCTGCGTGAAACATTCGGCCCTCATGCTTTTACCCTCGTCCATGGGGATGTGCGCGATGCCTGCCTGCTCACCGCGGCCATCCGCGATGTGGACGTCGTTGTCCATTTAGCCTCGCAAGTGGCCGTGACGACCTCGGTTTTGAACCCGCGCGAAGATTTTGAAATCAACGTCACCGGTACCCTCAACGTTCTGGAAGCGGTGCGCCTGCTGGGTAATCATCCGATTGTCCTTTTCGCTTCAACCAACAAAGTTTATGGCGGCATGGAGACGCTCATCATCGAGGAACGTGAGACGCGCTATGCCTACCGCGACTATCCCTACGGCATCCCCGAAACCTATCCGCTTGATTTTCATTCGCCTTATGGCTGTTCAAAGGGCGCCGGCGACCAGTACATGCGCGATTATGCGCGCATCTATGGGACGCGGACGGTGGTGTTCCGCCAAAGCTGCATCTACGGCCCCCGGCAGTTCGGCATCGAAGATCAAGGGTGGGTGGCGTGGTTTGTCATTGCGGCGGTTTTGGGGCGTCCGATCACTATTTACGGCGATGGCAAACAGGTCCGCGATTTGTTGTACATCGAGGATTTGTTGAATGCTTACGATGCCGCTATTGCCAACATTGATCGGGTCGCCGGACAAATTTACAATGTCGGCGGCGGACCGGCGAACCAGCTTTCGGTCTGGCAGGAGTTTCGGCCTTTGCTGGAACGGCTCACCGGGCGTGAAATCCCGGTCAGGTGGAGCCAGTGGCGCCCCGGCGACCAGCGCATCTTCGTCGCCGACATCCGCAAAGCTGCCGAGCAGTTGGGCTGGCATCCGCAGGTGGGCGTGGAAGAAGGCATCACCCGCCTCTTCCACTGGGTCACGGCCAACCGTCCCCTCTTCGCCTCCCTAACCCCCAGCCCCTAATCCCTAATCCCTGGTTACTGATTACTACCCCGGAGTCCTTATGCGTGTTCTCATTGTTCTGACATACTACCGGCCCCATACTAGCGGGTTGACCATCTACGCCGAGCGGCTGGCGAAGGGCCTGGCCCGGCGCGGACATACGGTCACAATCCTTACCTCGCACTATGACCGCTATCTGGCGCATCACGAAAAGCTGGATGGCGTTCAGATCGTGCGCGCCCCGGTGCTTTTCCGCATCAGCAAAGGCGTGATTATGCCCACGTTTGGCTTCCTGGCGTGGAAGCGCGCCGCGCAAGCCGATGTTCTCAGCCTGCACCTGCCGCAGTTCGATGCGGCCGGTGTGGCGCTGCGGGGGCGGTTGATGAAAAAGCCCACCGTTCTTACTTACCATTGTGACCTGCAATTGCCGGCGGGCCGCTTCAACCGCTTTGTGAACGGTGTGGTGAACGTGATGAACCATCTGGCAGGGAAATTTTCCCACAAAGTGGTAGCTTATACTCAGGATTTTGCTGAGCATTCCCCATTTCTGCAAAAATTTAGCGATAAATTGCATATTATCCCACCACCTGTCGAATTGCCGCCGATGACGCCTTCAGGGGTCGCGGCCTTTGCCAAAATGCACAATCCAGGCCGTGCGCATCCGGTGATCGGCATGGCGGCGCGGCTGGCCTCGGAGAAAGGCGTGGAAGTGCTGCTCAAGGCCTTCCCACGCATCCTGGAGCGTTACCCGCATGCGCGCATCCTCTTCGCCGGACAGTATAAAAACGTGCTGGCCGAAGAGGCATATGCCCGCAAACTTGAGCCGTTGATCCGTCGCTATGAAGACGCGGATCAATGGGAGTTTCTGGGTGTGTTGGATCCGGTGCAGATGGCCGCCTTCTATCCCAACCTGGATGTGCTGGTTGTGCCAAGCCTCAACTCGACCGAATCGTTTGGCCTGGTGCAAGTAGAGGCGATGTTGTGCGGGGTTCCGTGTGTCGCCAGTGATCTGCCCGGTGTGCGCCAACCTATCCTGCAAACCGGTATGGGCGAGATCGCCCCCATCGGCGATGCCGCAGGTCTGGCCGAAGCCATACTCAAAGTCCTCGACCGGCGCAGCGCCTACATCCGTCCGCGTGAGGAAATCGCGGCGCGTTTCTCCACCGAACGTACCGTGTTAGAATACGAAACCTTGTTTGAACAATTGCAAGCCGCACTCTGATATTGCCCGGAGGTTCTCAATGTCCACGCCGAAGCTATACTATGAAGACCTGCAACCGGACATGACTTTCGAGACCGCGCACCGTACCATCACTCAGGAAGATTTCGAGACCTTCACCCGGCTTTCCGGCGATTACAATCCCCTGCATACCGACGCCAACTACGCCTCCTCAAGCCCTTTTGGAGAACTGATTGTCCAGGGAGCGCTGGTACTCTCTATCGGTACCGGCTTAGCCAACAGTCTGGGGTACTTGAGCGGCACCATTGATGCCTTTGTGGGGTTGGATTGGAAGTATCGCGCGCCGGTTAAGGTCGGCGACGCCATCTGGGTGGCTCTCAAAGTCCACAAAAAGCATCCCATGCCCGGTTACCATGGCGGCCTGGTAACGCTGTACGTCACCATCTTCAACCAGGATAATCGGGCGGTGCAGAAGGGCACATGGACGTTGCTCGTGCGGGGTAGAGATCAAATAGGTCAGGATTTGCGTTAACCAGGGCGGCAAAGGCGTCAGGTACCACTCCGTATGCGTAGGACTGTGAATTTCGGTCAAGGTGATTTCGGCCCGGCCCAACGCC